>CBFIDK010000001.1:0-381652 GCA_965661345.1 Flavobacteriales bacterium
ACTTTGTTAGCAGCGTCAGCAACATCGTTTCTGCCCGTTGCTCTTAAATACCTTTCCATACTATCGTCATAACCAAATGTAGAAGTGGTCGCTCCTATTTCAGCGCCCATGTTACAAATGGTTCCTTTTCCAGTACATGAAAGCGACTTTGCGCCCTCACCAAAGTATTCTACTATGCAACCCGTTCCGCCTTTTACAGTAAGGATTCCTGCTACCTTTAATATAACGTCTTTGGCTGATGTCCAACCGTTTAATTTGCCTGTCAATTTTACCCCTATCAGTTTTGGAAACTTTAATTCCCATGGCATTCCGGCCATAACATCTACGGCATCTGCTCCACCAACACCAATAGCTACCATTCCTAAACCGCCAGCATTAACCGTATGTGAATCGGTACCAATCATCATTCCTCCAGGAAAAGCATAGTTTTCTAATACTACTTGGTGAATAATACCAGCTCCTGGTTTCCAGAAGCCTATTCCGTATTTATTACAAACCGAACTTAAAAAATTAAACACTTCATTATTGGTGTTTAAACTTTCTTGCAAATCTTTGTCTGCGCCAATCTTAGCTTGAATGAGGTGATCGGCATGTGCTGTTGAAGGAACAGCAACCTTATCTTTTCCAGCTTGCATAAATTGCAACAAAGCCATTTGTGCAGTTGCATCTTGCATCGCTACTCGGTCAGGCCCAAAATCCACATAATCTACTCCACGCTCAAAGGCTTTTTCATTTGTATCGTCCCAAAGGTGTGTGTACAGAATTTTCTCTGCCAACG
Organism: Flavobacteriales bacterium; assembly: GCA_965661345.1. GTDB lineage: Bacteria > Bacteroidota > Bacteroidia > Flavobacteriales > UBA7312. The sequence goes on from CBFIDK010000001.1 coordinate 779, forward strand.
TTAAGGGCTTATCTACAAGTTGTCTTGCTTTTTTAATTCTTTCAGGAAATTTCGCATAAACTGCTTGTATCATTTCAATATCAAATGCCATAGTATTAGTGTAAGATTAAACCTTTTTTTTAGCCTCGCAAAACTACTTTTTTTAGTCCGTTTTTACAAGAGAAAATTGTACTTTAGCACAAATGAAACTTGTCATTGAAAACATAAAGATTGCATTGCAATCTATTCGAACTAATCTTCTCAGAACAGTACTTACTATTTTTGTTATTGCCATAGGAATTTCAGCTTTAGTGGGTATTCAAACGGCTATCGAATCGATTAAGTCTAGCATTAGTGACAACTTTACCCGAATGGGATCTAACACTTTTAACATCAGAAATAAAAGTTCTAGTGTCCGAATAGGTAAAAAAGGAAATAAGCCCAAAAGGTACGCCTCTATCACCTATGCTGAAGCTAAAAAATTCAAAGATCGCTTTTCTTCGGTTACTTCTATTTCTACTTGGGCCAGTAGCACTGCTATTATAAAGTACAAATCGACAAAATCCGACCCTAACATTCGCATTACTGGAACGGATGAAAACTACCTCCAAACCGCAGGTTATGATTTGTCTGAAGGTCGGAATTTTACCAAAGACGAAAGCGAAAGTGGAAAGCATGTCGCCATTATTGGAAATGAGATAAAAGACAAAATCTTTAAAGACAGTTCGCCTCTTGGAGAACTTATTTCTATCGGAAACAGTAAATACAGAGTCATTGGGGTACTGAAAGAAAAAGGCTCAAGTGCCACTTTTGGCGGTGACAAAACATGCTTAATACCCATTACTACTGCTAGGCAATATTTTGGCTATGCCAACCAGTCGTTTACCATTAGTGTATTCTCTAAGGAAGCGTCTTCGCTAACTGCCACTATCGGCGATGCCATCTCTAATATGCGTATTGTAAGGGGCCTTAGAGCCATTGAGGAAGATAACTTTGACATTATAAGAAGCGACAACCTTACTCAGATACTTTTTGAAAACATAAAATACGTTACGCTTGCCGCACTGATTATTGGAGTCATTACACTTTTTGGCTCAGCCATTGGGCTAATGAACATTATGTTGGTTTCCGTTACCGAACGTACCAAAGAAATTGGAACTCGTAAAGCCATTGGTGCTACCTCTTCAATTATCCGTTGGCAATTTCTTATTGAAGCCATTGTGATTTGTCAGCTTGGCGGTATCAGTGGAATAATTCTAGGGATACTGATAGGTAATATCACTTCTATTTTTGTTGGCAGCGAATTTATTGTGCCATGGATCTGGATTCTTTCTGGTATTGCTTTGTGTGTGGTGGTAGGCTTGATATCGGGTTATTTCCCAGCCTCAAAGGCAGCCAAGCTCGACCCTATAGAAGCACTAAGACACGAATAAAAAAAAATGCCCTCGACAAGCGAAGGCATTTTCTAAATTTAGTTTGGTTGAGAATTACTTTCCAGCAACTACTTCAACAGACAGTGAAGCTTTTACCTCTCTGTGCAAACGCACCTCGGCTTCATAAACTCCAACTGATTTTATATTGTTTAGCTTAACAAACTTTTTGTCTACAGTAAAGCCTAACTTTTCTAGCTCTTCAGCTAATTGGTTAGAAGTTACTGAGCCAAATAATTGCTTTCCACCATCAACAGTTTTTGCTGTAATAGTTACAGTTAATCCGTTAATTTTTTCGGCAATTTTGTTAGCGTCTTCAATGACTTTACCTTCTTTGTTTGCTCTCTGACGCAAGTTTTCAGCTAAAACTTTACGAGCTGATTCAGTAGCTAAAACAGCCTTTCCACCAGGAATTAAGAAGTTTCGACCGTAACCGTTTTTAACGTTTACAATCTCATCTTTAAATCCTAATTTCTCTACGTCTTGTAATAATATCAATTCCATAGTTGTAATTATTTTAGCATATCACCAACGTAAGGCATTAAAGCCAAGTGACGACATCTTTTGATTGCTTGTGAGACTTTTCTTTGAAACTTCAAAGACGTTCCTGTAATTCTTCTTGGAAGAATTTTTCCTTGTTGATTAACAAAACGCATAAGGAAATCTGGGTCTTTGTAGTCGATGTATTTGATACCGGCTTTTTTAAATCGGCAATACTTCTTTGTGTTTATGTTTTTTACATCTACCGGAGATAGATATCTAATGTTATCTGCCATGATTATGCCTCCTCTTTTTCGTTAATACTAAGTCTTTTTCTTCTTCTTTCAGCATACGCTAGTGCGTGTTTGTCTAACTTTACAGTTAACCAACGCATTAGGCGCTCGTCACGCTTGTACGCTAATTCAAGCTTGTTAATTATTTCGCGGTCTTCAGAAGTGAATTCCATCAAATAATAGAAGCCTGTTCTTTTTTTCTGAATACTGTAGGCCATTTTTTTAAGCCCCCAATTTTCTTCAATAACAACATTTGACTTACTATCTTTGAGAAGTTTTTTGAACTTCTGAACCGTCTCCTTTATCTGCTCTTCAGATAAAACGGGATTCAAAATGAAAACGGTTTCGTAATGATTCATAGTTATTTTAATTAAAAATTATTTCCTTTTTCTTCTAAAAAAGGGATGCAAAACTAAGCTAAACTTTTCATATAAACAAACGTTTTGGCATGGGACATTTTTCGGTTGTTATCTTCGCAAAGACCGAGTGCAGTATACCTATGCGAAAAAGACTATTTGTTAACAAAGACAGTATGTGGAAATGGTATCTCTATGTTGGCTTCGTTTAGAGCGAGTTTTACCTTTTCGTAGCTTTCAAAATAGACATCCCAATAGTGTTCTGGCTTGCAATAAGGACTCACTACAAATTGAACTGAGCTATCCGCCAAATTTGATACGCCTACAAATGGCGCAGGAGATTCCAAAACCTTAGGGTTTGACGTTAGGGTTTTTAGTAGTACTTCTTTGGCTTTTTTGATGTCAGAGTCGTACGACACGCCTACTTCCAAGTCTACTCGAATTTTACCTTCCGAAGTGTAGTTAACAATGTTTCCATTAGCCATGGCACCATTGGGCACAATAATTTTTTTATTGTCTGGAGATACCAGACGGCTGTTAAAAATATCTATTTCTGACACTACTCCAATGACGCCTTGAGCTTCTACTAAATCGCCAATTTTATAGGGTTTAAAAATCATTATTAGCACTCCTCCAGCAAAGTTAGATAGTGATCCTTGCAAAGCTAAACCAACGGCTAAACCAGCTGCGGCAATGATTGCTGCAAAAGCGGTGATGTCTACGCCTAGTGTAGATATGACTAATAGAATAAGGATAATTTTTAACGCCCAAGCCAAAATATTATGAAAGAAACGCTGAAGAGTAATGTCATATTTGGTTTTTGTCATAAGCTTATCCAAGCCTAACATCAATTTCCGTATTACCCATGAGCCAATTAAAAATATTAAGATAGCGCCCAACACTTTAGGGCCGTAGAAAGTTATGAATTCCAATGCTCTTTCGAACAAATCATTTGCTTTATCCATGTTTTAAGGTTTAAAATTAATGCGTAAAACTAACTAAAATGATATGAACACACAATAAGGCTTGTTAAAATTGATGCGCTTTATTCCAAATAATATTTCGGGAAGTCATGAATGCTAAAGCATTTCAAGTTTTATTTTAGCACAGCTTACTCTTGCGTACACCGTGAGAGTTTTTTTATATCCTCTCTGATAGACAGTTTTTATCTTCGTTATTGGCTCAATCATAACAATACTGTAGTCCAGCAACCAAACAAGTCATGAGATACGTTTTTTTCATGTTTTTTTTCATTACTTAAGTTAATACACATTAATAGTGCCAAGCACACAAAAATTGCTTGACACAAAAACATAAATGAAATGTAAAGGAAGGATCGACTCGCGAAACAAGTCCAATCAAATATACATAAATTCTTAAAACACCTTTTTACAGTCAGTCAAAAAACAGTTAGCCAATTAATTTACACTCATTTCAAACATTATAGTATATTTGTTTTCCCAAATTAAATTAATGGAAAATTTTGTTGTTTCGGCTCGTAAATACCGCCCTGCCACATTCGATACCGTGGTAGGACAACAGTCCATTACATCTACCCTCAAAAACGCCATCAAAAACCAACATCTGGCACAAGCCTTTTTGTTTTGTGGTCCCAGAGGTGTCGGTAAAACGTCTTGCGCAAGAATCTTAGCAAAGACCATAAACTGCATGAATCTCACCGAAAATATTGAGGCCTGTGATGAATGCGAATCGTGCAAAGGTTTTAACCAAAACCACTCCTTTAACATACACGAACTTGACGCCGCCTCCAACAACGGAGTAGACAAAATTCGTGAACTCGTTGACCAAGTCCGCTTTGCTCCTCAAGTAGGGAAATACAACATCTATATCATTGATGAGGTGCACATGCTTTCACAAGCCGCTTTCAATGCCTTTCTAAAGACCTTAGAAGAGCCACCAGCACATGCCCTTTTTATTCTTGCAACAACGGAAAAACATAAAATCATTCCTACGATTTTATCGCGTTGCCAAATATTTGATTTCAAAAGAATTCAAATAGAAGATATTGCTAAACACTTGGCCTATGTTGCCAAAAATGAAGGTGTAACTGCAGAAGAAGAAGCATTGCACACCATAGCACAAAAAGCCGATGGCGCACTAAGAGATGCCCTCTCTATTTTCGATCAAATCATCAGTTTTAGCGGCAGCAACCTAACGTACAAAGACGTTATTGCTAACCTTAACATATTAGACTACGACTATTATTTTAAAGTTGCTGATGCGCTCAACAATAATGACATCCCTAGTGCTTTGAATTTATTCAACGACATTCTGAACAGCGGCTTTGACGGCCACCACTTCATTAACGGTTTGGGTATGCATTTTAGGAATTTGTTAGTCGCTAAAGACCCTTCAACCCTAAGTCTTCTTGAAGAAGGAGATAATGTGAAGAAAAAGTATTTGGAGCAAAGTCAAAATTGGAATCAAGACTACCTTTTGAAAGGCTTAGAATTGTGCAACAAAGCCGATTTAAACTACAAGCTCAGCAAAAACCAACGCTTGCTAATTGAAGTTACTTTAATGCAACTTTGTAGCCTTGACTCGCTTTCAAATTCTGCTGAAAAAAAAACTTTCGTAGTTAAAAAACAGCCTCCAAAACAGGCTGAAAGTTCTGAAAAAACTGTTCAAATCACCGAAGAAGAAGAGGTAATTAGTACTGTTCCAGAAGCAATTACAAAACATAAAATTGAACTCGAAAAAAACGATAATAAGTCAATAAAAATTGTCAATTTTAAAGATAATATTGAAAAGAAGACCATTTCAATAAAAATAAATAAGAAAGAAAAAGAAGAGGTTAAAGAGGAAGTAAAACAAGTGTTGAACGTAAAAGAAACGCCTTTCACTTTCTCCGATTTAGAAAGCGTTTGGACTGAATACAGCACGCTCAAACAAAATGAAGGAAAACACAATTTATTCTCTATCTTGAACGAAAAAAAAATAAAGCTTGAAGAAAACTATGCCATCACACTCACGCTTGACAATAAAGTTCAAGAAGAAGTGTTAACTGAAGAAAAAACAAACTTAGTTTACTATTTAAAAGACAAACTAAACAACGATATCCTATCTTTGAACATTCTAGTTAAACAATTAGAACAAAAAGAATTAACGGCTTACACCGATGAGGATAAGTTCAAAAAAATGGCGGAAAAAAAACCAATATTAATAGATTTAAAAAACCAATTCAATCTAGAACTAGATTATTAATCAAAAACAATTATGAAAACTAAATTAACATTTATCCTCATCTTACTTGCCTTAGGATGGATAGTATTTAACGTAACAAAGGACATGAGCAACATTAAAAACAATTATGAGAGCGTTAAGAATGACCCCATGAAATCTCGCATCTATACTTTAGATAATGGTCTAAAAGTATACCTAACCGTTTACAAAGATGCCCCCAGAGTGCAGACTTACATAGCAGTTAGAGCGGGAAGTAAAAATGACCCTGCTGATGCTACTGGCCTTGCACATTACCTTGAACACATGCTGTTTAAGGGTACTGACAAATACGGCACATTAGATTATTCAAAAGAAGCGCCAATGCTTGAAAAAATTGAAAATCTCTACGAAGAATACCGTCAAATTGATATGGCGGACACTGAAAACAGAGACAAAATTTGGGCACAAATAGATTCTGTTTCTGGTGAGGCCGCAAAATTTGCCATAGCCAACGAATACGACAAAATGATTTCTAGTGTAGGTGCAAAAGGAACCAACGCTTATACCTCTGCTGAAGCAACCGTTTACCTCAACGATATTCCATCAAACCAATTAAAAAAGTGGTTAGACATCGAAGCAGAGCGTTTCCGCATGCCTGTATTCCGTTTATTTCATACAGAATTAGAAGCTGTTTATGAAGAAAAAAATATTGGAATGGATACAGACGGACGTAAAATGTTCGAAGCCCTTCTTTCTGGATTATTTAAAAAACACACCTATGGTACTCAAACTACCATTGGAACAGTTGAGCACTTAAAAAATCCTTCAATAAAAGAAATTAGAAAATACTTTAACAAAAATTATGTGCCAAACAACATGGCAATTTGTATGTCAGGAGATTTTGATCCTGATTCTGTAATTACTTGGGTGAACGAAAAATTTGGCTCTTTTGAACGAAAAGAAGATCCCGAATTTATTCCTGGTGTTGAAGATCCTTTAACAGAATCTATAGTGAAAGATGTATATGGCCCAGATGCTGAACGTTTATACCTAGGCTATCGCTTCCCAGGCTCGAAAGACAGAGAAACACAAGTCATGAGAATTATTGATATGATTCTTAGCAACAGCCAAGCTGGACTTATTGACCTAAACCTTAACCAAGGACAAAAAGTATTGCAAGCCAGCTGTTTCCCATACATACTTACCGATTATAGTACGCACATCGTATATGGCTCGCCCAAGCAAGGTCAATCGCTTGATGAAGTAAAAGACTTACTAATTGGAGAAGTTGAAAAGGTTAAAAATGGTGACTTCCCAGACTGGTTAATTCCAGCCATCATTAGTGACATGAAACTATCAAAAATCAAAACATACGAAAGCAACAATTCAAGAGCTGACGAATTTGTCAAAGCATTTATTCAAGAAATAGAATGGGAAGATTATGTCAAAGAAATGGATGTTCTTGAAAGCATTACCAAAGAAGAAGTAGTTGAAGTCGCTAACAAATACTACAATAATTATGTGTTGGTTAGAAAAAATCTTGGTGAAGATAAAAGTGTCATAAAAGTAACTAAACCCGCTATCACACCAGTTGAAGTCAATAGAGATGCACAGTCTGATTTCTTAAAAGCAATTACCGAGGCAGAAGTCAATGAAGTTGAACCAGAGTTCTTAAATTACGAAGACGATATACAACAAACTGATATTGGCGTTCCTTTTGTACACAAACAAAACACAGAAAATAGCCGATTTAAACTATACTATATTAGTGACAGAGGAAACAATCACGATAAAAAACTTAGTATGGCTATTGAATACTTCAACTACTTAGGAACCGAAGATATTTCTCCGGCTCAAAAGAAAGAAGAGTTCTATAAATTAGGTTGTGAAGTTTCAGTAAGCAGTCAAAATGATCAAAGTTATATTTCACTATCAGGACTTGACGATAATTTCGAAGCCTCTGTTGGTCTTTTCGAGAAACTATTATCAAATGTGGTCGGTGACGAAGAAGCGCTTGAAAATCTAAAAATGGATGTGCTTAAAAAAAGAGCAGATGCCAAATTAAACAAGCGTACCATACTGTATAGCGGAATGAATAACTACGCTAAATACGGACCAAACAATCCGTTTACCAATACCCTATCGGACGAAGAAATCATGGCAACCACCTCTGAAGAGTTAATCGAGATTATTCGAAACTTAACTTCTTATGACCACAGAGTGCTGTACTATGGGCCTAAATCATTTGAAGATGCCTCAGCATCGGTAAAAAGTTTACACCCATTGAAAGATGATCTTATTCCAATTACAGAAATCAATGATTTTGTTGAGTTGGACATAAACAAGACATCTGTTTATGTAGTGGATTATGACATGAAACAAGCCGAAATTCTAATGGTTTCAAAAGGAGAAACATTCAACTCTGAAAAAATGCCATTGATTAAATTACACAATGAATATTTCGGTGGAAGTATGGGAAGTATTGTTTTCCAAACCTTGAGAGAATCAAAAGCTTTAGCATATTCTGTATACAGCACTTATAGCTCTCCAAGAGAAGAAGATAAAGCGCATTACGTAATGGCGTATATTGGTACACAAGCCGATAAACTAAAAGAAGCCATGATAGGAATGAATGAATTGCTGGATGAGCTTCCTGAAGTTGAAGCAAACTTGGAAAACGCTAAGGATGCCGTCATTCAAAAAATTCGAACGGAAAGAATCACCAAAGACAGAGTGCTATTTAACTATGAATCAGCCAAACGACTTGGTTATGACTATGACTCAAGAAAAGACATCTATGAAAACATAGAACAATTCGACATGGCTACTCTGACAGACTTCCACAACAACTATATGAGTGGAAAAGAATATACCATTCTCGTATTAGGAGATAAAGATAACTTAGATATAAAAACGCTTAGAGAGTACGGAGAAGTAAAATTCCTGACTTTAGAAGATGTTTTCGGTTACTAAATAGTACATTTGCAAACTTAAAAATTGAATATAAAATAATGAGCAAAATTAAAGTAGACAATCCAGTAGTTGAGTTGGATGGAGATGAAATGACAAGAATCATTTGGAAATTTATCAAAGACAAATTAATCTTACCATACCTAGATCTAGACATTAAGTATTACGATTTAGGAATGGAAAGTCGGGACAACTCCGATGATCAAATTACTGTTGATGCTGCCAATGCTATCAAAAAATACAAAGTAGGTATTAAATGCGCTACCATTACTCCTGACGAAGAACGTGTTGAAGAGTTTGGACTAAAGAAAATGTGGCGTTCACCAAACGGTACCATTAGAAATATTGTTGGTGGCACGGTGTTTAGAGAGCCCATTATTTGTAAAAATGTACCACGATTAGTGCCAAACTGGACGCAGCCAATCTGTATAGGTCGTCATGCTTTTGGTGACCAATACAAAGCGACAGACACGGTAATAAAAGGACAAGGAAAACTAACCATGACTTTCACTCCTGAAAATGGAGAGGAAGTTTCATGGGAAGTATATCAATTTGAGGGTCAAGGTGGCGTAGCCATGAGTATGTATAACACAGACGAATCGATTTATGGTTTTGCAAGATCATGCTTCAACCAAGCACTTGCTAAAGGATGGCCATTATATCTATCAACAAAAAACACAATCCTCAAAGCCTATGACGGACGATTCAAAGATATTTTTGAAGAAGTCTATCAAAACGAGTTTAAAGCTGAATTCGATAAAGCTGGTATTATCTACGAACATAGATTAATCGATGATATGGTAGCCTCTGCTTTAAAATGGAATGGCGCTTTTGTATGGGCGTGTAAAAACTACGATGGCGATGTACAATCTGATACTGTAGCTCAAGGTTTTGGTTCATTAGGCTTAATGACTTCTACACTTGTTACCCCAGAAGGAGATGTAATGGAAGCTGAAGCAGCACACGGAACAGTAACTCGCCATTACAGACAACATCAACAAGGTAAGAAAACCTCAACAAATCCTATTGCCTCTATTTTTGCTTGGACAAGAGGATTGGCATTCAGAGGAAAATTAGACAACAACCATAAACTAATTGACTTCTGTCAAACCTTAGAAGATGTTTGTGTCGAAACCGTTGAAAGTGGCATTATGACTAAAGACCTAGCGCTTTGTATTCACGGTAAAGACCTAAATGAAAGTCACTACGTCGTTACTGAAGACTTTTTAGAAGCACTAGATAATGGTTTGAAGTTGAAAATGGGTTAAAAACCATTTTTATTTTTCATTTTAAAAACCTATTTTTATAGGGTTAAATAATAACCCTATAAGAATGAAAAAAATATCACTACTACTAGTATTCACTATCTCTTTAATAGCTTCCTTAAAAGCTCAACAAGCTGGTGACACAATTGTCATTGAATCTTTCAATTACACACAAACCTACGGCATTAACCAATGGTCTCCAGGAATGCGAGATACTGTCATTGACTTTTCTGTTTTGCCTGATGTGCCAATCGAAAAAGTACTGATGCTGTACAATATGAGGTGCAAAGACAACAAGGTGTCAAACTCTCAAAACAGAGACCAAGGTTGTGGAGAATGGGATGCATCGTGCAACACTTACCTTCACGACTCTACAAGAGTAGATTCTTTACTTAACACCCATCCAAATTTTACCATTTCAAACTTTAGTGGAACTTCATTTGACTTCACCACCCAAGAAGTATATGACTACTACCTTTACGAGCAAGAAAATATTAATGTAAATAGCGTGACTAATGAAGCTTCTTTCCAAATATCAAATGGTAATTTAACGGATAATGAATCTCTCAATGGAAGTCAATATTCAGGAAAATCTCAATTCTTATACACAGCCAGCGAACTAATGTCTGCAGGCTTTAGTGCTGGAGAAATAGATGGCTTAGAATTAGAAAGCACTAATACCTCTTCAATAAACTTCCTTAAAATTAACATAAAACATACCTCATTAACGGAGTTGGACCCAAAAAATCCTAGTCTTAATGATTTTACTGAAGTATTTAATTACAATCACAATTTTGTAAACGGTTCAAATAAAATAATTTTCTCAGCACCCTTCGTTTGGAATGGAGTGGACAACCTAATTATTGAGTTTTCATTCACCAATTCAACATCAACTAGTGCTGTTGAGCTTTTAGCTGAAAACTCATCAAATAACAGCATCTACGCTAACAATGGTTATAGTGTAGACTTCACAGGCTATGTTGGTGTTGAAATCCCTGTTGATTCTTTATCTTCTATTTCTGATGAAATTAGCGTCTCGTGTTGGGTTAATGGCCATGCTGATTTACTGCCATCAAACACTTCTGTTTTTGAAGCTTACGATGAAACTGACAATAGAACGTTGAATGTACATCTTCCATGGTCTAATAGTAGAATGTATTTTGACTGTGGTAACACTAGTAATAGTTATGATAGAATTGACAAAGAAGCCAATACAAATGAAATTGAAGGCCAATGGAACCATTGGGCATTTACTAAAAACACCACAACTGGTGAGATGAAAATTTATCTTAACGGAACCCTTTGGCACAGCGGCAATGAAAAAACAAAACCTGTTAACATTTCAAAAATGATAGTAGGTAATGGTATAAACTTGAACTATAATTACAAGGGTCTAATTGATGAATTAAGAATTTGGAACAAAGAGTTGACGGAAAATGAAATTAATGATTGGAAAAACATTTCAATTGATAATTCACATCCTAACTTCAACAACCTAGTAGCTTATTATAAATTTGATGAAGGGACTGATACCATTATAAATGATGATGCAAATGGACTAATGGCTAACGCGCCAAATTCTTCCATATGGAATAATACACGAGGGAATAAACTCAATCGCTTTTTCACCTCAAACACAAAACGCCCAAAACTCGCATTAGTAAGAGGGGACTATTCCATAAGCACAACTACTATTACAACGGCCGATTCAGTTTTACAAAATCCTCATGTAGTTAGAGAATATACTATCACTCAAAATAACGGGATTTTCGAGGATGATGAAGTGGTTGTAGTTTCAGAAAACAGTTATTGGGGAACTCTTTCTACAGTTTACAATGGAGATAGTGGACAAGAAATTTCATCCTCAAACGTAAACGCAGAGGGTACAATTAACATTGAAACACTAGAATATTTTGGAAGATATCCATCTCAAATTGGCATAATGTCGTTCGTAACTCCCTATGGTTTGGGCTTAGATTTAGGTCCAGAAGGAAAAACATGGACATTTGACATGACCGACTACCTGCCTATTTTCAAAGGAAAAAGAAGAATGACTATGAATGGAGGCGGACAATGGATGGAAGATATGGACATTAAGTTTCTATTTATTTTGGGTACACCTCCAAGAGATGTACTTGACTTTCGACAAATATGGAGACCTACTCATAGATCCTATGGCTTAATAGAAAGTGATCGTTACTTTGCGCCAAGAGATGTTAGTCTTCATCCGGATGGAAAATACTTCAAAATTCGTTCTGCCATTACTGGACATGGACAAGAAGGTGAATTTATCCCTAGACAACACTTCATAAATATTAATGGCGGCTCCACAGAGTTTTATTGGCAAGTATGGAAAGAATGTGCAGACAATCCCATTTACCCTCAAGGAGGAACATGGATTTACGATCGTGCTGGCTGGTGTCCTGGTGCACCAACAAATGTTGAACAGTTAGATATTACAGCACAGGTTAGCAATAATTTTCAAGTAAATATTGATTATGGCGTACTAAATGCTAGTGGAACTTCTGACTACACCGTAAACAACCAAATCGTTACTTATGGAGAGATTAACCACAGCTTAGACGCAAGCGTTGTTGAAGTAATAGAACCCTCAAATAGAGTAGAATTTAGTAGGTTTAACTCCATTTGCCATACTCCAAAAGTGGTAATTAAAAATACAGGTCAAACCGAACTTACTTCACTTACGATAAAGTATTGGATAAACGATGCTCCTAATCCTCACATTTACAATTGGAGTGGAAGTCTTGAATTTGACGAAAGTGAAATTGTAAACCTACCTTCACCCCTTTCTTTGTGGTCAGCTGTTAACTCATCAGGCAATGTATTTCATGTTGAGGTAACGTCACCAAATGGCGGTGCAGATGAATATATCCACAATAATTTTTACCATTCAAAATTTGAAATTCCAGCAGTATTACCAGAAGAAATTGTCATTTTTTTCAAAACCAATAACGCAGCTAATGAAAGTAGCTATAAAATAATTGATAGTGAAGGTAATAGCGTTTTAACTAGAAGCGGGATGACTAATGGCACCCTTTATAGAGATACTATACTTTTAGAATATGGGTGCTATACGTTTAGAGTTAATGACACTGGTGATGATGGAATCGATTTCTGGGCAAATAATGATGGAAATGGATACTGTAGAATTTTTAAAGTCGGAGGAAATTTAGTCAAAACCTTTGAACCTGACTTTGGAGATAATATCAACTTTAACTTCACGGTTGGCTCTCCTTTAAAATATGAAGACTTGTATGAAACGTCTTCGATAAGCGTTTATCCAAATCCAGTAGATAATATCTTTGTTGTTGAAGGAAAAGAGATTGAAAAAGCTGAAATAACCATTCTTGATTCACAAGGGCGAAAAATAGATTTACCGTTTGATGTATCAAAAAATAAAATAACTATGAACGCTGGATTATTATCCAAAGGAATTTATCTCATTCAAATTAATGGCGATAATATCAATGAATCCAAAAGAATAATTTTAAACTAATTCTATTTCTCATTTTTTTACAAGAAGCACCGTAATTGGTGCTTCTTGTCTTTTAAAATTACAGGTTTTTAAAATCGACTGAAGTAAGGTATTTATTTTTTTAGTAGATTTGAATAACTCAAAAATCTAAAAACAGTTTATTATGAAAAATTCTTTGTCAGTAGTTGTTCTAGTATTTGTTGTATTATTCACTTTTAACTCATGTGATAAAGAGACTGAAGTAATTGTGATACCTTCAACAATTAACCCTACTCCAGTAAGTGAACTCACTAAGTTTTTTGAAGACAATTTAGAAGACGCTACACAAACGATAAACATAAACCCCTCTTCCACTCAAACATTTACAAGTAACAAAGGCATTGTCTATTCGTTTGAGTCTACGACTTTTACAAATTCTGCAGGTGTTGCGGTTAGTGGAAATATTACCATTGAATTGATTGAAGCATTGACAAAAAAGGAGATGATGCTGATAAATAAACCAACATTTACGCATAGTGGTGAACTTTTAGTTTCAGGAGGAGTTGTGTATTTAAACGCTACTCAAAATGGACAACAACTTAGCATTAATGACAACAATCCAATAACAGTAAATATACCTACCGATAATTATATTCCTATGGATTTCTTTGACGGAAGTTTTGATAGCCAAGGCGGATTCGGTTGGGATGAAAGTGAAGACGATACGGTCATCACCAACACTGCTGGAAACGACACAACTGAGCAAGGCTTTTGGTTTAGTTTCGACTTTGAAATTGACTCAATAGGCTGGATAAACTGTGATTATTTTTACAACTCTAGCGATCCATTAACTCAAGTAGAGGTTATTTTACCAGATACCTTTAATGGTGATAATTCAGCTGTTTTCATCTATTACGATGATATTAATTCTGTAGCTAGTCTTAATGATTATGATGCGGATGGAACATTTGATTTGGGAGCAAACTATTCAACACCAATTGGAATGGATGTTAGCTTTGTAGTAATTTCAGAATCGAACGAAAGTTATTTTTACACCATTGTAAGTACAACCATAGTACAAGACCACGTTCAAATTATTGCTTCATTAACAGAAGTTACAGAAGCTGAACTAGAGCTCATACTAAACGCTCTTTAAAAAATCTTAGGATTATACTTTTCTGGATGTTTTGGATGAACATTTTTATAGATTTCCTCTATTTTGCTTAAATCGTTTTCCAATTCTCCTTTTGGTTTGAACATCATTTTTACACCGGCTTCTTTAGTACGGTAATCTAAGAAAGCGATGGCTATTGGTATATTGGCTCCGACAGCAATATGGTAAAACCCTAGCTTCCAAGAATCTACTTTGGAACGGCTTCCTTCTGGAGCTATTCCTAACACTAATTCATCCCTAGTGCTGAATAAATCAACTGCAAAAGATACTAGGTTGTTGTGTTTGCTTCTGTCTACAGCTATGCCACCCATTTTTGTAAAAATCCAACCATAAGGAAATTTGAACAACTGACTTTTGCCTAAAAATTTGGCCTCAATGCCTAAAATATATCCAAAACATCTGCCAATTATGAAATCCCAATTGCTGGTATGAGGCGCTAAAATAATTACGTACTTTTTATCTGAAGGAATATCTCCAATGATTTTCCAACCTAGAAGCTTAAGAATTATTTGCGATATTGCTTTCTTCATAAATGGTGTCTAACTAAAAAATTCTTCCTTAAAGTTTATCAAAAGTAATCTTTTTGTAGTTCTTGTCATGGCAGTGTATAACCATCTGAAATACTCCCTGTTCAGCATTTCTGCAGTAAAATACCCTTGCTCAACAAAAACATTTTCCCATTGCCCTCCTTGAGATTTGTGGCATGTAATTGCATAAGCGAATTTCACTTGAAGAGCGTTAAAAAAAGGATTCAATTTTATTTCTTTATTGCGTTTTGCTTTTTGTGGAATATCGCTGTAATCCTTAGCAACCTCATTGTATAATAATTTATACTCTTCATAAGTCATGGCAGGACTCTCAGAAGTGAGCGTATCTAGTAAAATGACACACTCAATATAATCCTCATCAGGATAATCAACAAGTCTCGCCGAAATTCGAGCAAAACGGCAGTTGTAGAGTTCGTTGATTTCATAAATTCGCATTACTTCAATGGTGTCTCCGTTGGCAATAAAGCCAGCCTTACTTCCTTCAGGCAACCAGAAATAATTATTTCTCACTACCATTAGAAAATCACCGGTTGAAATTTCTTCTTCATGCCCTCTAATTCGTAATCTAATTTGTTGGTTGTATAGATTTGCACGTTTGTTGGATCGGCAGATAACTACCGTTCCTTCTACACCAGATTTTGAATAGGCATCTTCTAATGAGTCTTGAATATCTGAGCCATTTTCTAAACGAATTACCTCATCATCACAGCTAATTTTTGGGTACGATGAGCCATTTTGAGAAATTGAATCTCTTAGGTCAGTAGCATTTTTCAATACTAATGACGATGACTTCTGACGAACAACTTGGGTTAACTCGGCACTATAAACATCTTTTCTGTATGTAACACCCAAAAGATTTTGGTCTAATGCTGGGCTAATATCTAAATGTACTGGGGGTAACTGTGCCGTATCACCTACAAAAATAAGCTTACACATTAAGCCAGAATACACATAATCTATCAAGTCATCCAATAACACTCTACCACTGAAACCTTTGTCATTAACATCAGGAATCATTGAGGCCTCGTCTACAATAAATATAGTATTGCTGTGCTTATTTTCCTGCAAAGCTACATAAGAGTTGCCTTGAGAATTTGTTCTAATCCAGTATATTTTTTTATGAATTGTAAATGCTGATTTTTTAGAATAACCAGAAAGTACTTTTGCCGCCCGTCCTGTTGGGGCCAAGAGCACCACTTTCTTACCCACTGACCATAAACTATTTATGAGTGAACTAATTAAAGTTGTTTTACCAGTACCCGCATATCCTTTTAACAGAAATAAACTATTTGAATTGGATTCTTCTACAAACTCAGATAATTGAGAAACCACTTCAGCCTGCTGAGGAGTAAGCTCATGCTTAAAATTTTTGACCAGTAATTGCTGAAGTTTTTTTGTATTCATTACAGAATTGAAGTAGAGACAAATTTACCAAAATATACTCAAAAAAATTGTAGATTTGCGTGTATTAACTTTTATTCGAAAAATCATGAATCAAAAAGCAGTTCGACTTTTATTATGGCCAGTTATCATCATTTTAGCTTGGTTAGTTTACAGAAGCCCAATTAGTTTAAAAGAATTTCAAGAAGTAGCAAATTTCAGAAAGTCTGCTGTTATTCAGGATTTAAAGGATATTAGAACTGCACAAATTGCATTCAAAGATAAATATAGAGTATACGCTGGAGATTTCAACACGCTTATAAGCTTTGTGAAAAACGATTCTTTAGCGGTTATAAAAGCGATTGGTGAAGTTCCAGATTCACTAACCGAAGATCAGGCTCTAAAAGCAGGAATCATCAGTAGAGACACTGTATTTGTTCCTGCATACGAAACCATATTTAATGACGACTATTTATCTACTAGAGATGATCGTTTTACATTCGACCTAGATCAGCTTCCTCTTGTACCTTTTTCTGAAAAATCCTTTTCCATTGAATCAGGAAACATTGAAAAAGGTAAAGTTGTGGTTCAAGTTTTTGAAGTTTCTACTGATTATGCAACTTTTCTTGATGGAATTGACGCATCAAACAAGGGTATTGATCTAGAAAAGATTATTCGTGTTGGCTCGATGTCTGAAGCTTCTATTAATGGAAACTGGGGTGAGTAATCCAGCTTTTTCTTCGTTTGACTTTGAAGCATTAGAATTACATTCTTTACCCCAAGATTGCCACTTATCGGTTCAAATTGGACTAAACGGTTTATCGTTCTGCATTAGAAATAAAGACGAAATACTGGGCATAGAATCCTATGAACAACCTCTCTCCCAAATCGAAGATGTCATTAAAGATAACGTATGGTTATCAAAAGATTACGCCTCTTCAAATATTAGCTTTACTACAAAAAAAAGCACTTTATTACCATCCGTCATTTTTTCCAGTGAGAATAAAAAAGAACTGTTAAGACTCAACCACAGAAAAATTGAAGAACTCGACATTCTTTCAGATAATATCTCTGTAATAGACAGCTATTGTATTTATGGAATATCTAAAGCTGAGCAAGATATCGTTTCGACCTATCTGCCTAACTCAACAGTTAAACACTTTTGTTCAAAGTACTTACCTCATTTAATTTCAGAAAATAAAAATTTTGATGGTCAAAAAATGATTGTAAATGTCACTTACAATCAGATAGTTATGAGTGTTTTTGAGCATTCAAAATTAATTTACTACAACGTATTTAATTACAAGAACGCTCACGACTGTATGTATTACATATTGTTTGCGTGCGAACAAGTCGAATTAAATCCAGAAAATATCGTGCTTGAATTTATGGGTGATATTTCAAAAAACGATGACATTTTCAATCTTGCATACACCTATGTCAGAACAGTTGAATTTAGCCAACGACTAGTAGCCATAAGTCAAAATATTGAACAAATAAATTCACATAAATTTTATTCATTAATTCATCAGCATTTGTGCGAATAATTGGCGGAAAATATAAAGGTAAGTCTATTATTGCACCTAAAAATTTGCCAGTTAGACCAACAACTGACTTTGCAAAAGAAAGTCTGTTTAATATTCTAAATAATCAAATTGATTTTGAATCTATAGTTCTTCTTGAACTGTTTGCTGGAACAGGTAACATAGGTTACGAATTTGCATCAAGAGGCAGTGAATCGATAACGTCAGTAGATTTGAATTTTAACTGCATTCGATTCATTAAAAAAACAAACAAAGAACTATCTCTTAAAAATACGGTCATTCGCTCTGATGCTTTCCGATATATAAAATCATGCAAAACACAATTCAATTTTATTTTTGCAGACCCACCATATGATTTAGAAAATATTGAAGAGATTCCTGCTCAAATTTTTCAAAATGGCCTCTTAGAAAAAAATGGAATACTTGTCATAGAGCACGACAAAAGCACTGATTTTAGCACGTCACCATATTTTAAAAATGTTCGACAATATGGTCGAGTAATGTTTAGTTTTTTTAACTTTATCGCATGAGTAAAAAAATTGCTGTTTTTCCAGGTTCTTTTTCACCTTTTACTAAAGGGCACGAATCCATTGTTTTGAGAGCTTTACCACTGTTCGATGAAATTATTATCAGCATTGGAATTAATTCTGTTAAAAACGACTACTTTTCTATCGATGAAAGGGTTCAATGGATTACGAGTGTTTTTAAAGATTTTGATAATATCAAAGTTGAACGCTACGAAGGCTTAACAATCGATCATTGCTTGAAAATGGGTGCTCAGTATATACTCAGAGGCCTGAGAAACTCCCATGACTTTAAATATGAAAAAGGCATTGCTCAGATGAATCATTCAATGGAATCAGGAATTGAGACTATATTTATTATCACTGAACCTAAATACTCACACATCAGCTCAACAATAGTTAGAGATGTCATTAAAAATGGCGGGGATGTTAGTCAATTTATTCCAGAAGAAATCTCACTTTAAGCTTTTATAGCTTTCAAAAACTCGTTTGATATTTCCATAACTATTTTTTAGTAACGCTTCAATATCATCTTCATTTACCCATAGGACTTTATCTATCCCTTCTTCAACTTGAGGAGATAAATCGCTAATCTGTGATGACGTCATCAAATACCAATGTGTTTCTTTCAGAATTGACTGGCCATTATGCTCATAAGTATGATAGGTGTTTAGTAGTTTATTTTTAATCATCAGATCATTAAGCCCACATTCTTCCTGAACTTCTCTTTTTGCACAAACATCAATTTTCTCTCCAGTTTCTAATTTCCCTTTGGGCAAGTCCCACTTGCCATTTCTGTGAATCATTAAAAAAAGTGATTTGTTGGTTACTAATCCACCGGCTGCCATAATGAATACGTAGTTTAACTTGAAACTTGACCAAATTGCTTCAAAATTTTCAGCATAGACACAAAATTTCAAGGACTTTTTATCGTTTGAAAAATCAAACAGTTGAGACCAAGAGAACGACTCATCAAAATGAAATGAAAAATTCGCCTCTTTTTCTTGATAATTAGATATCAGCAGAGAGTGATGATTTATAAAAACTTCATACATTAGCACAATGATTTTTGATACAGAAACCGCCAAGCAAGTTGCAAAATCCTTATTGCAAATCAAAGCTATAATTTTAAGTCCAAGCGACCCTTTCACATGGGCTTCTGGATGGAAATCACCAATATATTGCGATAATAGAATTACGCTTTCTCACACGGAAGTCAGGACTTTCATTAGACAACATCTTGTTGAAGGCGTACTTGCTAGGTATGGCAAACCCGATGTAATCGCTGGTGTAGCAACAGGGGCAATCGCACACGGAGTCCTTGTAGCACAAGAATTAGGCGTGCCATTTGTTTATGTCAGAGCTTCCGCCAAAGAACATGGCAGACAAAACCTCATTGAAGGTAAGATTGAAAGCGGACAATCGGTTGTAGTTATCGAAGATCTAATTAGCAGTGGCAAAAGCAGTCTTGCTGCCGTAAAAGCCTTGGAAGATGGTGGTTTTAAAGTAAATGGAATGGGTGCTATTTTTAGCTATGGATTCCAAGAGGCTGAGCAAAACTTTAAAAATGCTAATTGTGAATTATTCACATTAGGTAATTACGAAACACTTATACATCAAGCGTTAGAAACCAAATACATTTCTAATGATGAAGTTGAACTTTTAAAAGAATGGCGAGAAAGCCCTTCTACTTGGAAAAAATAAATGAGCGATATTAAAAGTCAAACGGTTGTAATTGATAAATCTGAAGAAAACATCTTCAATTTTATTAGTGATTTCACAAATTTTAGCCAGCTATTCCCTCCCCAAGTAAACGATTTAAAAATCACTAAAGACACTTGTTCCTTTTCCATTGACGGCATGCCAAATGTTAGTCTAAGAATTACCGAACGAACACCTTTTAGTTGTGTGGTAATGAGTGCCGAAGACGGCAAACTTCCCTTTGAATTAAAATGTTGTTTGGAAAAAGTAAGTGAAGATAAATGTCAAGCTCAGTTTCATTTTACTGCAGAGTTGAACATGATGATGAAAATGATGGTAGAAAAACCATTAACTAACTTCTTGAATTTATTAGCCGAAAAACTAAGAGAAATTAAATCTTAATTCTCCCATTGAGTACGCCTTTTCCTGCCCCTCTTCTACCAAAACCAATCGCCCTAGATTATCGACCTCTTTTACAACAGCAGTAAATGGATTGCCATTTTTAGAAAAGTTAACGCTAGAATCTTTTTTGTACAACAAAGAATTATATAATTCTTGAATCTGTTTTTTATCACTTCTAAACAACAAATAGTACTTTTCGAGCTCATGGCATAAGGTTGGAAGAAGAACTTTGATATCGATTTCATTTTTGAAAACCTCTTTTAATGAAATAGCATTCTCTATGTCAGAACAGTTGTTGTTAGCATTTATACCTATGCCGACAATACTCTTTTGCAGCTTTTTGTCTCTCACAGAATTTTCAATAAGAACACCTGCGATTTTTTTATCATTCACCAAAATATCATTTGGCCATTTGATAAAAGATTTAACCCCCAAGATATTGAATGAAGAAACTAATGCTAAAGCAATGCATTTATTAAACGTAAATTGATAAGACAACTCTATTTTTGGATAGAAAAGTACACTTACACAAAAAGACTTCTCTCCTTCTGATATCCATACATTATCTCTTTGTCCTCTACCCTTAATTTGACGCTTAGCATATACCACAGTGCCTTCGACTAATTTTTCTGTATTTGACGAATCCAACAAGAAAGTATTAGTCGAATCGACCGACTCAAGAGTGATAAGATTTTGTCCTACAAACAAGGTATTCATTAAAACAAATTAACGGATAAATTTCTGTATTTTTGTACCCTAAAATTAACACTATATTTTTTAATCGCTTTAATGGGTAAAAACAATAAATTAAATACTTCTGATATACTTGCAAATGCAATTGTTGAAGGAATGAAAAACCTCAAAGCAAAAGATATCGTGAGTTTAGATTTGAGAGACATTGAGTCAGCTGTATGCGACTACTTTGTAATATGTCATGGAACCTCTAATACACACGCGTCAGCTATTGCAGATTCAATAATTGAGGAAACATTAAAAGATTTAAAAGAAAAGCCTTGGCAAAAAGAAGGATTAACAAATGGAGACTGGGTGTTACTAGATTATGGTAATGTGGTAGTACATGTTTTCCAAAAAGAAACTAGAGAATACTATAATATTGAAAAATTATGGGGAGATGCTAAAATCCAACTCTTCAAAGAATCTGCTTAAAAATGAATAATAAAAAACAAGAACCCAAAGGAATTAAGTTTAACTTTTACTGGATTTACGCAATCATTGCTGTATTATTTTTCGGTATTCAGATATTCAATGTTAACACCACCCAAGAGACCTCTTGGCAAGAGTTTAACCGTACAATGCTTCAGACCCAAGAAGTTGAAAAAGTAGTAGTGGTCAATAGAGAAATCGCACAGATTTTCATTAAGGAATCAGTCTTAAAAAAAGAAAAATATAAATCTGTAAGTGAAAAATCCTTTGGCAACACAGTTAATAAAGGCCCACATTACTATTTTCAAATATCTTCACCAGACAATTTAGAAGAAAAACTAAAAGAAGCTCAACTGAACTTCAACGAAGAAGATAGAATAGAAATTAAATATACTACTCAAAAAGATGTAATTGGCGATGCATTCAGCTGGATATTCCCAATTCTAATAATGGTGGCAATTTGGATTTTCTTCATGAGAAGAATGAGTGGAGGCGCAGGCGGCCCAACTGGTCAAATATTTAACATTGGAAAGTCTAAAGCTACTCTATTTGACAAAACTAAAGTAAACGTTAGCTTTAAAGACGTTGCTGGCTTAGAAGGTGCAAAAGAAGAAGTTGAAGAAATTGTTGATTTTCTTAAAAACCCAAAAAAATACACTGCATTGGGTGGTAAAATTCCAAGAGGTGCGCTTCTTGTAGGTCCTCCTGGAACTGGTAAAACTCTTCTAGCTAAAGCTGTTGCTGGTGAAGCTCAAGTGCCATTCTTTTCGCTTTCTGGATCAGATTTTGTTGAAATGTTCGTTGGTGTCGGCGCTTCAAGAGTAAGGGACTTATTCAAACAAGCAAAAGAGAAATCGCCATCAATAATTTTTATTGATGAAATAGATGCCATTGGTCGTGCAAGAGGTAAAAACAACATCACTGGCGGAAATGACGAAAGAGAAAATACCCTAAATCAGTTACTGACTGAAATGGACGGCTTTGGCACAAACTCAGGTGTAATTGTAATTGGCGCCACAAACAGAGCGGATGTACTAGACCGAGCTCTTCTAAGAGCTGGCCGCTTCGATAGACAAATTTTTGTGGACCTTCCAGATTTAAATGAACGCAGAGAAATTTTCCAAGTTCATTTAAAGCCATTGACATTAAGCAAAGAAGTTGATTTTGATTTCTTATCAAAACAAACTCCAGGATTTTCAGGGGCAGACATCGCAAATGTTTGTAATGAGTCTGCCCTTATTGCAGCACGTAAAAACAAAAAGATTGTTGAAAAACAAGACTTTTTAGATGCTGTCGACAGAATAATTGGTGGTCTTGAAAAGAAAAATAAAATCATTTCTCAAGAAGAGAAAAGAATTGTTGCTTTTCATGAAGCTGGACACGCTACAGTAAGTTGGTTTATGCAATACGCCTCTCCATTAGTAAAGGTTACGATTGTTCCTAGAGGCCGCTCGTTGGGAGCAGCTTGGTATTTGCCAGAAGAAAGACAACTTACCACTACCGAGCAACTTGTCCATGAAATGTGTGCTACACTTGGCGGAAGAGCAGCTGAAAAGATTATATTTAATAAAATTTCGACTGGTGCCTTAAGTGATTTAGAAAAGGTAACTAAACAAGCTTACTCAATGGTTTCTATTTATGGATTAAGTGATAAACTTGGAAACTTGAGTTATTATGACTCTAGTGGTAGAGATGGATTCACAAAACCATATAGTGAAGCTACAGCTAAGTTAATTGATGACGAAGTAAGTAAGTTAATAGAAGATTGTTACAAGCAAACACTAACGCTTCTAAAAAAACACAAAACAAAATTGACCAAATTAGCTGAACTTTTACTAGAAAAAGAAGTCATCTTTAAAGAGGATTTACTAGATTTGTTTGGTCCACGACCGTGGGATGAAGTTAAAGAAGATGACTCAAAAAAACAATTGGATAACACTGATAACGACAAGTAAACCCTATCAATTAGAATTGACACAAGGTTTATTGTTAGAACATGAGATTCAATCTGTAATAATCAATAAAATTGACTCTTCTTACCTTCAATTTGGCGAAGCTGAACTAAAAGTAAAAGAATCTGATTTCAAAGTGGCAAAAGAAATTATAGAAAATGTCCAAGAATAAACTAAAGACAAGAACCATAACCGGATTATTGTACGGCATTGTATTTATTTCCAGTCTTATTTTAGGAGAGCTTAGCAGTTCTTTGTTTTTTCTTACAGTAATGTTAATCGGAGTAAAAGAGTTTTATTCCTTAGTCAAAGACGAAAAAACCAATCCCAACGTATACTTGGGAATGCTCATTTCATTAGGCATATTCGTCACCTCATTTTTATACTTCAAAAGTTTCGAATTAACTAAAATTAGCTTCGCAATAACAAGCTTTCTTGTCCTAGTCGTTTTCATCAATGAACTGTTTCGAAAAGAATATTCAAGCTATCACAATATTGGAATTACCCTTATGGGTGTAATTTATGTGTCAATCCCGATGTCATTAACCTTTTTCTTGAGCTATAACGATGCAAAACAATACGAATACATGCTTTTACTAAGTGTATTTATTTTGATTTGGATGAGCGATATCGGCGGTTATTTTGCAGGAGTCAATTTTGGAAAGCACAAATTATTAGAGCGCATTTCACCAAAAAAAAGCTGGGAAGGGGTCATAGGAGGATTTATTCTATGCGTGATTAGTTCAGTAATCATATCACGCTTTGTGACAAGTCTAGACCTTTTAGAATGGGTAGGCTTAGGAGTAATAATTTGCATCTCATCAGTCATTGGTGATTTAATTGAATCAATGATAAAACGAACTGCAAATGTTAAAGATAGCGGAACAATTTTGCCTGGACACGGCGGAATACTTGACCGTTTTGATAGTGCTTTACTAGTAATACCAGTAGTTTATATATATACAATTTTAATTTCATAAACATGATACACAAAGAAGGTTACAGAATAATTGCAACAACAATTATTTTATTATTTATCATTAATTATCTAATAAGTTTATCGGAAATATATTGGCTAAATACACTCATTCAAATAGCCTCTGTAGTAGTGCTAATATTAGTAGTGCAATTTTTCAGAAACCCTACAAGAGTAGTGACTGCAAAAGAAAATGAAGTTGTTGCCCCTGCTGACGGAAAAATTGTGGTAATAGAGGAAGTGGAAGAGCCAGAATTTTTTAAAGATAAGAGAATACAAGTCTCTATTTTCATGTCCCCTGTAAACGTGCACGTCAACCGATATCCTATAAACGGCACGGTAAAATATTCAAAATACCACCCAGGCAAATATCTAGTTGCTTGGCATCCAAAATCATCCACATTAAATGAGCGAACAACAGTAGTCGTTGAAAATGATAAAATAGCCCTTCTATTCCGTCAAATTGCTGGTGCGGTAGCAAGAAGAATAGTACTATATGCTAAAAAGGATGCTATTGCTAAGAAAGGTGAAGATTATGGGTTTATAAAGTTTGGCTCAAGAGTCGATGTATTTTTCCCACTTGGAACTAAAATAAATGTTGAAATGAATCAGGTAGTAAAAGGAAACAAAACTGTGTTAGCTACTTATTGATTTTTTTAGTAACTTCGAGGCAAATAAAACCATAAGCAAATGCAAAAATTAATTTTTATTCTACTGTTTGGATTTTTATCCACAAACATGATTGCTCAGACTACAACCTCTTCAAAATCTGATGATGTAAAAGTTGAGCAAACTGTTAAAAAATGTTCTTCTGACGAAGCAAAAAAATGTTCTTCAACTGAAGCAAAAAAATGCTGCAGCAAGGATGCTAAAGCAAGTGCAAGCAAATCTAAATCTTGTTGCAAAGGCGAAAAGGCTGCTAAATGCTCAAAAGAAGATGTAAAGGAAACTTCTGCTAAGAAATGTTCTAAAGGTGATGCTTGTTGTACAAAAACGGGCAAAAAAGTTGCCAATTGCGATAACAAAAAACAAGGTTGTTGCAGTTCTAAACAGAACCCTACAAGATAAATAACTAGATTATCAAAGGAAACTCGAATGGGATATTACTATTCGAGTTTTTTTTGTTTTTAACACTCAATAAAGTTCAACATGCAGCTCTATCACCATCAATTAGAAAATGGTATCCGTATTGTTCACAAAAAGACCAATAGGGCTGTTGCGCATTGCGGACTAATAATTATGGGTGGCTCTAGAGACGAAAGTGAAGACGAACAAGGTCTAGCGCACTTTATTGAACACGTCATATTTAAAGGCACTCAAAAAAGAAAAGCTTACCATATCCTTAGCAGAATGGAAGATGTTGGAGGAGAAATAAATGCCTTTACAACTAAAGAAGAAACATGCATCCATTCTTCATTCATGCCAAAATTTTACGAGCGATCTTTGGAATTATTAAGTGATATTATCTTCAATTCTATTTTTCCAAAAAAAGAGTTAGAAAAAGAGAAAATCGTTGTCCTTGATGAAATCAATTACTACAAAGACAATCCTTCAGAATTAATTTTTGATGAGTTTGAGGAGCAAATGTTTGGAAATCATTCATTAGGAAAAAATATTTTGGGAACACCAAAACATTTAAAAACCTTCAGCAAAACAATGATTAACGATTTCATTCATAGAAATTACCTTACGCATGAAATGGTGATAAGCTCTGTTGGAAATATAACAATGAGTAAATTGATTTCTTATGTAGAAAAACATTTTGCTCATATTCCTAAAAGTCAAACAAATAGAATTCAGATCCCTTTTACAAATTACCAAAAAAAGGACGTTTCAACCCAAAAGAAAGGCTTTCAATCACATTGCATAATTGGGAACGAAGCATATGGGGTTAAGCATCCAAAAAAAACACCTCTTACTCTTTTAAATAACATTCTTGGTGGACCTGGAATGAACTCAAGACTAAGTCTAGCTATCAGGGAAAAATATGGCTTTACCTACTCCATAGAATCAAACTATACGGCATATAGTGACACAGGAATTTTCTCAATATATTTAGCTTCAGACACCGATAAAATAGATAAAAGTATTAAACTCACTAAAAGAGAACTCGCAAAATTATGTGAAAAACCTCTTGGCACTTTACAACTCAAAAAAGCTAAACAACAATTGATTGGACAAATCGCAATTGGGCAAGAAAATGAAGTGAATTTGATGTTATCTCTTGGAAAAAGTGTTTTACTTTACAATAAAGTTGATACTTTTGATATTCTAAAAGACAAGATTGAAGCCGTTAGTTCGGCACAAATATTAGAGGTTGCAAACGAAATTTTTAATGAAGATAAACTCTCACATCTGATTTATAAAGTATAATGGAATTTTTACCTAAAAATATTGATGACTACGCATGTAGTCATACCCAAAACGAAAGCCAAATTCTTTCAGAACTCAATAGAGAAACGTGGGCAAAAGTCCTAATACCAAGAATGTTATCTGGGCATTTACAAGGCAGAGCATTGAGTATGTTTAGTAAAATGATTCGTCCGAAATCAATTTTAGAAATCGGAACATATACTGGCTATTCTGCTATTTGTTTGGCAGAAGGTTTACAAAACAACGGCAAGCTATATACTATTGATATCAATGAGGAGCTTGAATCCATGTCTTCCTCTTATTTTAAAAAAGCAGGTATCGCAGACAAGGTTACACAATTTGTAGGCAATGCTTTAGAGATTATTCCTACTATTAATGACCGTTTTGATTTAGTCTTTATTGATGCTGACAAAGAAAATTATTCTAACTATTTTGACATAGTTATCGATAAAATGCCAGTAGGTGGATTTATCATTGCTGACAATGTACTTTGGAGCGGTAAAGTAGTAGAAAAAGTAAGTGATAATGATTCCGAAACAAAGGCCTTAATAAATTACAACTCCAAAATTCATCAAAGTGAAAGAGTAGAAAATTTACTCTTACCAGTTAGAGATGGTTTAATGATATGTCAAAAAATAAAATGAGTAAAATTTCTTTCGACAACACAGAAATTGCATTCAAAGCAAAATCAACGTCCGATTTACAAAAATCCTATTGGTTGTTTAAATTAGTTGGCAATAATTTTTTAGTAAAATTGGGGCCCGCACTTTTGAATATTTCGTTTTTCCTTCGACTACCTATTAAATCTTTAATCAAAAGCACCATATTCGAACAGTTTTGTGGAGGTGAATCAATTAAAGATTGTGAAAAGCGAATTCAATCTCTTGCCAGATATAATGTCAATACTATCCTTGATTATTCAGTGGAAGGCAGTAGTAGTAAAGAGAACTTTGATTTAACTGCTAGTGAAATTATTAGAACGATTGAACGGGCTAAGGATGATGAGAATATCCCCTTTGCTGTATTTAAAACATCAGGACTCGCTAGAATAGAGTTGTTAGAAAAAATAAGTACTAACAGTACTTTAAATGAAAAAGAAAAAATAGAATTTGAGCTTTTAAAAGATCGAGTAAAACTTATTTGTCAAAAGGCATACGATTTAGAAGTTCGAATTTTTATTGATGCTGAAGAAAGTTGGATTCAAAACGCTATTGACGATTTAGCAACATCAATGATGAGAATTTACAATACAGAAAAAGCCATAGTTTACAATACACTTCAAATGTACAGATGGGATAGGATAGCATTCTTAAAACAATCTTACGCCGATGCTGAAAATGGAAATTACTATTTAGGTTTGAAGATTGTGAGGGGTGCATATATGGAAAAAGAACGCGAAAGAGCTGCCGAATTGGGCTACTCCTCTCCCATTCAAAAAGATAAAGAAAGTTGTGATAAAGACTATGATTTGGCTTTAGCGTACTGCATAAATCACATTGATAAAATTGCCATTTGTGCTGGAACTCATAACGAAAAAAGCTCTCTAAAACTGATAGATTTGATGAGAGAAAACAATATTTTAAAAGATGATAATAGAGTATATTTTTCTCAGCTTTTGGGCATGAGTGACCATATCAGTTTTAACTTAGCAAATGAAGGTTATAATGTGGTAAAATATATGCCCTATGGACCTGTAAAACTAGTTATGCCATACCTCATTAGAAGAGCTCAAGAGAACACCTCTATTTCTGGACAAACAGGAAGAGAACTGAGTTTAATTATCAAAGAAAGAAACAGACGGGCTATCTAATCACAATTGCAAGTATCTTCTCCTAATGAAAAGTTTTTGAGCTTTACCTTATCCTCGCAAAGTTCAAAAAAGGCCTTAATTTCTTCCTTTTCTACTAGGTAAAGTTTACAGGGTTTAGCGTCTTTTTCACTGAGTTCAAAATTAACTTCTCCCCCTTCTAAAACGTCAAGCACTTCATCTTGATTAACATCTAAACATTCCATTAAACATTGTGCTTCGTTGCTAATATAGATAGTATCTTGTTTGAGATGATAAATTACTCTATAGTCTAAGCTGAAGTACTGGGTATATTCTGTGAATCTACCGGGAAAAGCATAGCGTATAAACAAAACCCCAAGTAAAACACCGAAAAAAAAGATTCCAAAACGTCTAAACATTATATGCTAGCTATTATTAAATTAATCTCTTTAAAATTTAAGTCGAACCATCGACCAACCATTTTATTTGTTAAGATTCCTTTATATACAAACACCCCTTGGCGTAAGCCCACATCTGAAGAAATAACATTGTCCAAACCGCCGAAATCACCTATTCTTAAAATAATGGGAGTAAGCAAATTACTTAAAGAATAGGACGCTGTTCTAGCAACTCTTGACGGAATATTCGGAACGCAATAATGAATCACACCATACTTTGTAAAAGTTGGTTTAGAATGGTTTGTTATTTCAGACGTTTCGAAACAACCTCCTTGGTCAATACTCACATCAATAATTACTGAACCCTCTTTCATTTCACTAACCATTTGATCAGTTACTACACAGGGCGTTCTTTTACTACCTGATCTTAAGGCACCGATTACAACATCAGCACGTTTTAACGCTTTTGTTAAAACTTTTGGCTGAATTATAGACGTAAATACGCGAGTGTTTAAATCGTTTTGTAGCCTTCTCAATTTTGACAATGAGTTATCAAAAACCTTAACTGAGGCTCCAAGTCCCATTGCAGAGCGTGCAGCAAATTCTCCAACTGTACCCGCACCAATTATTACTACTTCTGTAGGCGTAACTCCAGCAATTCCGCCAAGTAATAAGCCTTTACCACTGTTTACATTACTTAAACATTCGGAAGCAATAAGTATAGATGTATTTCCTGCTATTTCACTCATTGAACGAATCAAAGGCATCATTCCTGAATCATCTTGAATAAACTCATATGCCAAACAAGTAATCTTTTTTTCAATTAATCGATTTATAAACTCTTTAGTTCTGGTCGTAATTTGTAAAGCTGAAATTATGGTTTGCCTGCCTTTCATCAGCTCGATTTCTTCTAATGTAGGGGGTTCAACTTTTAATATAATATCCGCTTGATAAATTTCCTTTGTATCAAAAATTATTTTTGCTCCTGCTTCACTATATTCAGTATCGGAAAAATTAGCACCTTCACCAGCTGTTGATTCAATTAAAACCTCATGGCCATAACTAACTAATAATTGAACGGCATCTGGTACAATGGCAATTCGACTTTCTTGAAAAGCAATTTCTTTAGGTACTCCAATGAACAGACTTTTGGACTGTTTTTTCACCTCTAATTTTTCTTCTTGTGGCAAGAGACCGCCACTGCCTAATGATGAAATATTAGTCATTTAATGATAGTTTAATAATTCTTTTTTCGTCTTCTACTTCAATATAAATACTGTTAAAATCAGATGGTAATAGGTCTCCAATCACAGTTGGCCATTCA
Source organism: Flavobacteriales bacterium (assembly GCA_965661345.1). Classification (GTDB taxonomy): domain Bacteria; phylum Bacteroidota; class Bacteroidia; order Flavobacteriales; family UBA7312. Next base: position 31,438 of record CBFIDK010000001.1, read on the forward strand.
ACGAAACAATAAGATGAATCGTTAAAGTATGTTTCTAATCCTATATCAATTGCCTCTTGCCTATTGTTTAAACGGTAAAAATCAAAATGATATACCGACTGATTTGATTCACTAATATACTCATTTACAATTGAAAATGTCGGACTTTTTACCACATCTATAACATTGAGTGCTTTACAAATGGATTTAATAAGGGTTGTTTTGCCAGCACCCATTTCGGCATAAAAGGCAATTTTTCTAGATGAAGTTTTTGAAAGAATTTCTCTACTTATATTGTCTAAATCTGCAATTTTTTCACAAATCCATTTCATTTTCCTACTTCGCTGATAATGTTACGATTGGTATAATCATTTCTTCTAATGAAACCCCTCCGTGCTGAAAGGTTTCTTTGTAGTGATTTACGTAATAATTAAAATTATTAGGGTATGCAAAGAAATAATCCTCTCGAGCAAAAATATATTTACTACTCATATTCACTACTGGCAAAAATACATCTTTAGGCGTATTAATTTCAAATACTTCTTTTGAATTATACTTCATATTTCTACCCAACTTGTATCGTAAATTCGTAGTAAGGTCTTTTTCGCCTACAACTTTTGTCGGCTTCTTTACTAGTACTGTTCCATGATCTGTTGTTACTACTACTTTTGAATTATTTTTTGCAATGAATGCAAACATATCTTTCAAAGGGGAGTATTCGAACCATGAGGTAGTTAAAGACCTGTAAGCAGCATTGCCTTCTGCAAGTTCTTTAATTACTTTCATATCCGTTCTGGCATGGGAAAGCATATCAACAAAATTATATACAATAACATTTAGATGGTTATTCATCAAGTTTTGCATGTTATCCACTAACTTTCTGCCAGCATCTATATTTGTAATTTTATTGTACGAAACTTTTAAGTGTCCTTTGCCTAAACGTCGCAACTGAGCTTCTAAAAACTCTTTTTCAAATAAATTTTTACCGCCTTCATCCGTATCATTTTTCCACCAGTCATTGTGTTGTTGCTCCATTTGTAAAGGCATCAAGCCTGAAAAAATAGCATTTCTTGAATATTGAGTTGCTGTTGGCAGTATACTAAAATACAGAGAGTCATTATCGGTTCTAAAATCATTCATCAGACTTGGCTGAATCATCTTCCACTGATCGTATCTTAAATTATCAATTACAATAAAGAAAGTTGATTTATCTTCTTTGAGTTGAGGCAAGACGGAATGTTTAAAAATCTGATGAGACATCAGTGGGGCATCTTTTGGTGATGAAAACCATGATTCATAATTTGACTTAATAAACTTAAAAAACTGGGCATTTGCTTCTGACTTTTGCATTTCTAAAATTTGCTTCATGCTATCATCACCTGATTTTTCAAGCTCCAATTCCCAAAAGGTAATTTTTCTGAACAACTCTTCCCATTCGTCAATAGATAAATTTCCGCCGAGCTTTATGCCAATGTCTCTAAATTCTTTTTGATAATCTGCATTTGTTTTTTTTGAAACAAGTCGTTCACTATCGATATGCTTCTTAATCGACAATAAAATTTGATTAGGGTTTACTGGCTTGATTAAATAATCAGAAATTTTTGAGCCTATTGCCTCTTCCATAATGCTTTCCTCTTCACTTTTTGTAATCATTATTACGGCAAGGTTTGGACGTTTATTTTTAATTTCTAATAATGTTTCAAGCCCTGAAAGTCCTGGCATATTTTCATCAAGAAAGACTAAATCAAAATGATTTTCATCCAATAACTCAATGGCTGAAACGCCGTTATTTGCAGTTTCAATACGATATCCCTTTTCTTCTAAAAACATAATGTGTGGTCTTAAAAGATCAATTTCGTCATCCACCCACAAAATGGTTATCTTATCATTAAAATTCATATCTTCAACGAGTTTTATAAAGGATTAAAATTACAGTTATTTTTTAAATGAGTAAGTCATCAAAAATCATTAACGACCCATTGTATGGTTTTATTAGCTTGAAGGGTGGAATTATTTTAAACCTAATAGAACATCCTTATTTCCAAAGGCTACGAAGAATTTCACAACTAGGTCTCACGAATATGGTTTACCCTGGGGCAAATCATACAAGATTTCACCATGCATTGGGAGCAATGCACCTCATGGAGAAGGCCATTCAAGTTTTAAAATTTAAAGGCGTAGAAATTTCAGATGAAGAAGCTGAAGCAACAAAAATTGCAATTCTTCTACACGATATGGGTCATGGCCCTTTTTCTCATGCCCTTGAAAACAGTATTGCTGAAAACATATCTCATGAAGAATTATCACTTATTTTCATGGAAAAGTTAAACCTTGAGTTTAATGGAAAATTATCTTTAGCAATTAGTATTTTCAAAAATCAATACCCTAAAACATTTTTACACCAATTGGTTTCTAGCCAACTAGATATGGATAGGCTCGATTACCTCAACAGAGACAGTTTTTATTCTGGCGTGCAAGAGGGAATAATTGGAACTGAACGCATCATTAATATGTTAAATGTTTTTGAAGGAAATATTGTAGTTGAAAGTAAAGGCATATATTCCGTTGAAAAATTCCTGATAGCAAGGAGATTAATGTACTGGCAAGTATATTTTCATAAAACTGTAGTTTGTGCAGAGCAAATTCTCATAAAAGTTCTTCAGAGAGCAAAAGAATTAAGCCGTAACAACATAGACTTATTTTCTAGCTCATCTCTGAAAATATTTTTGAATAAGAAAATCACAACTACAGATTTAACAAACAATGCAGCAGCCTTTGAGTCTTTTACAAAACTTGACGACTACGACATATATTCTGCTCTGAAAGAATGGCAATATCATCCTGATAAAATTCTATCACTACTTTCTAAGTCAATTGTAAATAGAACATTATTTGAAGTGATGCTAAAAGATAAGCCCTTAAATAACTCTAAACTTTTAAATCTTAGAAAAAATATATCTGAAAAGTATTCGTTGGATGAAGTAGAAATTAACTATTTATTTATTAGTGGCGAAATTACGAACAGCACTTATATGTTAAATGATTCAGAAATTAACATTCTATACAAAGACAAACGTGTGGCTGACCTGATATCATCAGCAGACAAATCCACCATTTCAGCGCTAACAAAAAACGTTAAAAAATATTTTTATTGTCTTCCAAAAGACTTGTATTTTTAAAATAGATTTACATCATGAAATTCACAGTAAGGGAAATTGCTGAAATAATAAATGGGAAAGTTATTGGTGATGAACATATTAGCATTACCTCTTTTTCAAAGATTGAAAGTGGCAAAAAAGGGAGCTTAAGTTTTTTAGCTAATTCTAAATACAATCATTTTCTAACATCTACTCAAGCTAGTGCCGTTATAATAGGTTTAGACTACACTTTTACTGACACTACTTCAACAACATTAATTCAAGTAAAAGACCCTTACCAAAGCTTTGCGCTTATTCTCAACGAGTTCAGTAAAGACCAACATTCAGAAGTAGGCATACACAATTCATCAGTAGTTGAAGAAGGCGTTACAATTGGAAAAGACACTTATATTGGACCCAACGTTCAAATAGGAAAAGACTCAACTATTGGTAATGGCGTAAAAATTTATGCAAATTGTAGCCTTAGTAATAATATCAAAATTGGAGATAATACGATTATTTACTCTGGAGTAAATATTAATTCATTTTGTGAAATTGGCAGCAATTGCATTATCCAATCTGGCGTAATTATCGGCTGTGACGGCTTTGGATTTGCCCAAAATAATGATAACGCTTACACCAAAGTTGCTCAAATAGGGAATGTAATCATTGAAGACAATGTTGAAATTGGAGCAAACACTACAATTGACAGAGCAACATTAGGCTCTACAATAATTCACTCAGGAGTAAAATTAGATAATCTGATTCAGGTTGCACACAACGTAGAAATTGGAAAAAACACGGTAATTGCTGCTCAATCAGGTATTGCTGGCTCTACTAAAATTGGTGAAAACTGCATGATTGGCGGACAAGTGGGTATAGTTGGACATCTAGAGATTGGCAACAATGTAAAAATAGCTGCTCAATCAGGAATATCCTCAAATATTAAAGACAATGAAATTGTTCAAGGCTCGCCCGCCTTTTCCATTTCAGACTATAAAAGATCATACGTTTACTTCAAAAAACTTCCACAGTTAAATGCCTTGTTAACTAAAATTGAAAAAGAACTAAATAAACTAGTCAATTAATAAATGCCACAACTCCAGAACACTATTTTATCAGAGAATAAACTCAATGGAGTAGGACTTCACACGGGCCTTAATACAAATATTACCTTTAAACCTGCAAAAGTAAATAGTGGCATTTGCTTCGTTCGTACTGATTTAGAAGGTCAGCCTAAGATTATCGCGAATTTGGCTAACTTCTTCGAAGCAAAAAGAAGTACTCATTTAAAATGTGGTGACGCAACCGTACAAACAACTGAACATTTATTAGCAGCTATCAAAGGGCTTGAAATTGATAATCTGACTATTGAAATTGACGGCCCCGAACTACCAATACTTGATGGAAGTTCAAAACCATTTGTTGAAGCTCTACAGAAATGTGGAATAAAAGAACAAAACGCCAACAAGAAAATATTTAAAGTCAATAAAACATATTATTTTAAAGACGAAGAAACCCAAAGTGAATACTCATTAGAGCCTTATAACGGATTTAAAATTGACGTTACCATTGACTACAATTCTAAAGTATTACCAAAATCTCATGCATGCCTAAACTCAATTGATGACTTTGTCAATGAAATTTCCCCATCAAGAACTTTTGTTTTTTTACATGAGATACAAAGCCTATTTAATAATGGATTAATTAAAGGCGGAGATTTAAGTAACGCAATAGTTTTTGTAGAAGATGAAGTAAATTCTAAAGAACTTTTTAAATTAGCAGATGTATTTAATAAAAAAGATATTTCGGTAAAAGAACAAGGAATATTAAATAATGTAGATTTATATTTTGAAAATGAACCAGCAAGACATAAACTTTTAGATGTCATTGGTGACCTTGCACTAATGGGATTATCCATTCAAGGACATCTCAAAATCACTAAACCTGGTCATAAATCAAATATAGCATTTGCAAATAAAATTACGCAGATAATGAAAACAGAAGCACCATTTATTGATCTTAATCAAACTCCTGTAAAAGACATCAATCAAATTATGGAAATGTTACCTCATAGGCCTCCATTTCTATTGATTGATAAAATAATGGATTTAAGCGACACACATGTTGTTGGGCTTAAAAATGTAACCATGAATGAAGAATTCTTTCGAGGTCACTTCCCAGGAGCCCCTGTTATGCCAGGTGTTTTACTGATTGAAGCAATGGCGCAAACAGGCGGCGTACTTATTCTGAGTACAGTTCCCGATCCAGAAAATTACTTGACATATTTTATGAAAATTGACAAGGTAAAATTTAAACAAAAAGTACTTCCTGGTGATACCGTAATATTTGACTGTGAGCTACTTAGCCCTATAAGACGAGGCATTTGTCACATGTTTGGACAAGCGTATGTAGGTGATAAATTAGTCATGGAAGCCGAATTAATGGCTCAAATTAAAAAAGTAAAATAGCCCAATGTCAACAAATCTAACAGATATTCATCCAAATGCTAAAATTGGAAAAAATGTTTCTATTGATTCATTTACTACCATTCATGAAGATGTAGAGATTGGTGATGGCACTTGGATAGGTTCTAACGTAACAATAATGAACGGTGCTAGAATAGGAGAAAATTGTAAAATTTTTCCTGGCAGTGTTATTTCTGCAATTCCTCAAGATTTAAAATTTGGCGGTGAAGATAGCATAGTAACTATTGGCGATAACACCACCGTTAGAGAGTGCGTTACTATTAACAGAGCAACTAATTATAGCGGAGTTACCTCTGTAGGAAAAAATTGCCTGATCATGGCGTACGTACACATTGCACACGATTGTCACATTGGCGATTACGCCATATTAGTTAACAGCGTCCAATTAGGAGGGCATGTAGAAGTTGGGCAACATACTATAATCGGTGGAATAAGTGCTGTTCATCAATTCGTTAAAATAGGAGCATACTGCATGATATCGGGTGGCTCATTAGTAAGAAAAGACGTTCCGCCTTATATTAAAGTAGCAAAAGAACCCCTTACATTTATTGGAATTAATGCTATCGGACTTAAACGTAAAAAGTTTTCAGAAGAGAAAATAAATGAAATACAAAATATGTACAGAATTATTTTTCAAGACAGCTTCAATTATACTCAAGCAACTGAAAAAATTAAAGCCGATTTTGAACCCTCAACAGAAAGAGATTCAATAATCAGCTTTATTAATGAATCTGACAGAGGAATAATTAAAGGACAAAAAAAGTAATACTATGGCATCAACATCAGATTTTAGAAACGGACTTTGCATAAAATTTAATAACGATTTATGGCAGATTATTGAATTTCAACACGTAAAACCTGGAAAAGGACCAGCATTTGTCCGAACAAAACTGAAAAATTTAAGCAACGGAAGACGTTTAGATAATACATTTAATGCAGGAGTAAAAATTGATGTGGTAAGGATTGAAAATAGAAAGCATCAGTTTTTGTATGCCGATGGCGACTCCTATCATTTTATGAATACCGATAACTATGAACAAGTGTTTTTAGATAAAAGTCTGATAAATGCCCCAGATTTTTTAAAAGAAGGCGAAAATGCTGACATCCTATTTCATGCAGATGAAGAAAGAATATTAGGATGCGAACTTCCAGCATCTGTTGTTTTAGAAGTTACTTATACCGAGCCAGGCATAAAAGGTGATACTGCAACAAACGCCTTAAAACCGTCAACTGTAGAAACAGGCGCAACCGTTAATGTTCCTCTATTTATAAATATCGGCGACAAAATAAAAATTGACACTAGGACGGGCGCATATTCTGAACGAGTCAAAAGCTAAATGCTAAAGCCCTTTTACAAAAAAGGAGTAGTTGAAGCCGGTTGTGATGAAGCTGGCAGAGGATGTTTGGCCGGCCCAGTTGTTGCCGCTGCAGTAGTGTTACCAAAAAAAACAAACCTAAAAGATCTTAACGACTCAAAAGTTTTAAGTCATAAAAAACGACTTGAGCTTGAACCTCTAATTAAAGAACAAGCAGTAGAGTGGGCAATTGGTATTGTTTCGCCTAAAGAAATTGATGAAATTAATATTCTGAATGCTTCTTTTTTAGCAATGCATAGAGCAATTGACCAACTAAACACCAAAATAGATTTACTACTAATCGATGGAAATAGATTTAACACATATAAAACCATTCAACATGAGTGTATTGTAAAAGGCGATTCAAAGTTTCTTTCTATTGCCGCTGCCTCAGTATTGGCAAAAAATCACAGGGATAGCATCATGATTGAGTACGATAAGGTTTTTCCCATTTACGATTGGAAAAATAATAAGGGCTACCCTACTGCAAAACACAGAGAAGCAATTTTAAAAATAGGAATTAGCAAATATCATCGAAAAAGTTTTCAGCTACTACCTGTGCAGTATGAAATTGAATTTTAACTAAATTTGACTGTCATTTTCAAAAAACTATGAAGCAAAATAAAAATATAATTTCTATAAGTTTTATACTCCTATTGATAGTGATATTCTTCATGATATTTCAAAAGTATCAAGAGCTTAATCAAGTTGAAACTGATGCTATTCAAGCAGTCCCTATCAATGCGGCTGTGATAATAGAAAGTGACGATTGGAGCACTTCAGTTAATGAACTTAAAAATTCAACAATATGGAATACCATTACCCAAAACACCAACTGGGTAGATGTTGACTCTTCCATTGATAATGTCAAAAATAAATTAGAAAATTCACTAGAATTAAAACACTTTGTTGAAAATCAAAAACTATACCTTTCACTTCATCATTCAACAAATTCGTACTATTACTTTATATCAACTTTTTGCTCTCAAAAGGATATTGACTTTATATTAGCCAATGACTCTACAATAGGCACTTATGAAATGCGAGAATACGATGGTATATTAATTTATAAACTGTCTAATAATATAAACTTATGCTATCAAAATAATATCCTATTCTTTAGTAATTCGGAACTACTTGTTGAAGATGGTATTCGTCAATTAAACAATAATATTAGCTTACTTGAAAACTCATCTTTTACTCAAGTACAAAGCACTAAAAGCTCATTTGTAAAAACACATGTTTATGTGAATTATAAATACCTTTCAAAACTAATTTCACAGAATACATCAATTGACAACACTGACATTAGATGGATTAGCCGTTGGGCAAGTTGGGCAGAATTAGATTTAGAAATTTCTAATAAAGACCTCACCTTTTCTGGCTTTACTCTTGTTGAAGATTCTTCATCAAATTATCTAACTTCTCTCTTCGGACAGCTAGAACAAAAAATTCAAATTAGTGAAATTGCTCCACGAAATACAAGTAAAATTTTAGCACTTGGTATTGAAGATGTTAGGATGTTCTATTCCAACTACAGAGAGTTTCTAGCAAAACATAATAACCTTTATGAACACAACAAAGCTATTAGTGACATTAACAGCAAGTATGACTTAGAAATTGAAAATTCATTCAATAGCATAATTAAAAATGAAATGGGTCAATTGACCACTCATTCATCATCTGGAAAAACAGAACACTACTTGTTCTTTAAAACTGATAAAGAATCACAAGAAGTCATTAGTTTCATGAGTACATCTATCGCAAATAGTAATTACTCTGAGGAATATAGAGGCTTTAAAATTGGTCAACTTAACATCCCACATCTGTTTAAAAAGTTATACGGATACATCTTTAAATCTGTAAAAAACAACTACTTTACATGGATTGAGGGCTATCTTATTTTTTCCGATTCTCCTGCTGAACTCAAAGCCTTCATAAATAACTTTTTATCTGAAAAAGTATTAAGTAACAATCCCAGCTTCATAAACTTCAAAGATAAAATTGGAACAAAATGTAACTTCATGATGTATTCAAACCCTTCTATTGGAAACTGGGGAGATGCATTAAATGAAAACATTAACCCCATGATACTTGATGAAAATTGGACAAATATCAATGGGTTTATCTACCAATTAAGCTCAAAAAACGAGTTATTTTACAACAATGTAGTTTTACATTTTGAGGACAACCTACAAGAAGAAAGTCAGTTAGATTGGATTGTAGACTTAGAAAATACTATCATCAATTCTCCGCAAATTGTTTACAACCATTCTACAAGGAAAAATAACGTTATCATTCAAGATGCCAATAAGACAACTTACCTTATTGACGAAAAAGGAAAGGAATTGTGGCGGAAAAATATTGGCGGAAAAATATTGGATAATGTAAGCCAAATTGACTTCTACAAGAATGGAAAACTACAATACCTTTTCAATACTGAAGATAGTTTGTACGTCTTAGATCGCTTAGGCAGAAATGTAGAAAACTTTCCAGTGAGCTTAATTTCCAAAGCAAAAAGAGGCCACACTCTAGTAGATTACGATAAAAATAGAAAATATAGAATCTTAATTCCTTCACAAGACGGAATGCTATACAATTACTCTAAAAATGGAGAACAGGTTACTGGTTGGAAATTTGAGCCAATGAAAAACCCAATAACCCATCAGGTAAAGTACTTTTCTGTTTCAGGAAGAGATTTTATTTATGCCGTTGACAATTCTGGCAATGTTAGTGTAGTTGGAAGAAGCGGTGTACGACGATCTAAAATTCATAACATCCCGATTACTGATGATTTTTATGTCGATGAAAAATCAGGGCACATTTACTCCTCCGATTCTGCAGGAAATATTTTTCAAACCAATTTAAATAATGCTACAAAAAAGAAAATTAAAACATCAGAAATGGACTTCCATAAGTTTGTCGCAGCAAAATTCAATAACGATGACCTCATGGATTTACTTATTTCAGATGGTGAGGAAGTCGAGTGTTTTAACCTTGAAAATAAAATAATGTCTTTTGATGTTGCCTCGGAAAAAGCACCAAAGGTGTTCAAGTTTAAAGATAAATCTATTATTGGTATTTCTAGCAATGGGTATTGTCACTTGTATTCCTCTGATGAATCGCCTTTAACCAAAAAACCTCTTTTTGGTGGTGGTGAATTTGTCTGCGTAGATTTAGATAAAGATGGAAAGCTTAACCTTATTGTGATCAACGAGAATATTCTAAATAACTATACATTAGAATAAAATTACCTCAATAATCCAATTGAAATTGTAGGATTAAAATTCTTGCCATCAACTGATGATATACTCATTCTTACATTTAACTTTTTTCGTTTTACGGGCAAGAAGAAGTGTGTTGCAATACCATAATTTGCTTTAAACTCAATGGCATTTGCATCTCCTAAAGCCGATTGAACACCAGACTCAAGACCAAAACCTACTCTAGAATTTAATAAATATCCACCGCCTATCATAAGGCTTACATCTTCAAATGAAGATGAAAGTCGACCGCTCAAGTAGTATTTTTTTTCTTCCTTGATAAGTACGTAAGATTGAGATATAACATCTTTCCAACCGATAGAAAACCCTCCATATATGTGTTTTTCTGTAAGCTGTCCTTTGTCAATTTGACTCAAATCATTGTCTTCAATAATTCTAATAAGATGTTTTGCATAATCGGGATTTGTTGCATACCCAGCCTTCTTCAATCCTCTAGCCCATGATTTGTAATCCTCTATGTTTAGCTTAAACAAATCGGCATAACGCTCTTTTAACAAAAATTTAGAGTGGTCTTCGAAGGACTGTTCAACATTATCGTACGCTCTAAAACATTCGCCTTCTTCATCGTCATCGTGATAGACCTTCTCCCCTTCCCAGCTAGAATGGCATTTAATCCCAAAATGATTATTGGAATTTTTTGCTAATTCGCTGTTTCCATCGGCGCTCTCAAGAATGGCTTGTGCCAAAGTAATACTGGCAGGAATATTGTATTTTTTCATCTGACTTATAGCCTCTCTTTTGTAGCGCTCAATATATTCACTTCGGCTCATATTTTGAGAAAAAAGATGCTGTCCCAAAATTAAAAACAGTATCAAAAGTCTATTTTCCATCCTTTAGATTTTATACGTTCGTTCATGCCCTCAATTCCTTGAGTCCCTCCAGTATGAATCGCTAAAATAGTACTATTTGGCGGAATCAAATCTCTTTTTACAATATCAAAAATGCCATAAAACATCTTTGCTGTATAGATAGGATCTAACACTATTGAATGTTGTTTTTTAAATTGATTCATAAAGTCAATAAGTTCCTCTGAAACCTTAGCATACCCTCCGAAATGATAATCAGAATTTAACTTCCAATTTTTAGAATCAACGTATTTTTCAATAGTTTCATTCAAGAAATCGCCCCCTTTCAATGATGAAAAACCAATAGCAAACTGATGATCTTTTAAAGCATTTACTACCCCAGAAAGTGTGCCACCTGTGCCCACTGGCACACATACGATATCAAATTCAGAATCTTGAAGCATTTCTGAGCACCCTTTAACGGCTAATTGGTTTGTACCACCCTCTGGAACTACATAACAATTTTCAAAATGTTGATGCCAATCGATTTGGTCTTTTAATCTGTATTGTTGTCTATCTACAAATTTAAACGTCATGCCAAAATCAGCCGCTTTTTTTAATGTTGGATTTTGCTTTGAAAGCGCTTCACCCCTTATTATTCCTATAGAATTCAATCCCAATCGCTGACAGGCTGAAGCGGTAGCGACAATATGATTAGAATATGCGCCGCCAAATGTCAATACAGTATCGTTCTTTAATTCTATGGCTTTTTTAAGATTATATTTAAGCTTCCACCACTTATTTCCCATACAATCCTTATCATTCATATCCTCTCTTTGTATCATTAACCTCACCCTTTTAGAAGATAATAATGGTGAAACAAGTTCAACAATAGATTGTTTTTTAACTTCGGAAAACATCCTCTAATATAAATAATGATTGTTGTAAATTTGTACCTCAATAAAATTTAATGTCAAACTTTTCTAATCAAGACAAACTTACGAATGAAGACTTCTACAAAAGTCGTGAGGGGTACATAATCTTTACAGAAAAATACCACCTTAAAAGAGGGTATTGCTGTAAAAGTGGTTGTAAGCATTGTCCCTATGGATATGATAAGAAAACAGACTCTTTAACAAAAGGAAAGAAAAAATGAGTGATTTCAAAAACAGTATATTAGAAGGCATCCCAAATGATATTCCAAATAAAAAAGAATTTGAACCAAGCATCAATCATGCGCCTAAAAGAAAAGATATACTCAGTTTAGAGGAAAAAAAATTAGCAATAAAGAATGCATTAAGGTACTTTCCTAAAGATCAACACGAGTTTTTAGCCAAAGAGTTTTCTGAAGAACTTAAAGAGTTTGGTAGAATATACATGTACAGATATCGACCAGATTATGAAATGAAAGCTAGAAGCATTGACGATTATCCTGGAAAATCAAATCAGGCCAAAGCCATAATGCTAATGATTCAGAATAATCTTGACTATGCCGTAGCTCAGCATCCTCATGAGTTAATTACGTATGGAGGAAATGGAGGTGTATTTCAAAATTGGGCACAGTATAGATTGTGTATGAAATACCTTGCCGAAATGACAGATGACCAAACCTTAGTTATGTATTCGGGTCACCCTATGGGACTATTCCCATCACATAAAGACGCTCCTAGAGTAGTCGTTACTAACGGAATGATGATACCCAACTATTCAAAACCTGACGATTGGGAAAAATTCAATGCACTTGGCGTTACACAATTCGGACAAATGACTGCTGGGTCATACATGTACATTGGGCCACAGGGTATTGTGCATGGAACAACAATTACCATACTAAATGCTGGTAGAAAAGTTTGTGATGACGGTCTAAGTGGAAAACTATTTCTAACTGCCGGTCTTGGTGGAATGAGTGGTGCTCAGCCAAAAGCTGGTAACATTGCTGGATGCATTACCGTTGTAGCAGAAGTAAATCCAAAAGCTACCCACACAAGACATAGCCAAGGATGGGTAGATGAATTAATTGAAGATCTAGATGAACTTTGCCTAAGGGTAAGAAAAGCTAAAGAAGACAAAGAAGTCGTTTCCATAGCCTACCTTGGAAATATTGTTGATGTTTGGAAAAAGTTTCATGAGGAGGATATTTATGTTGACTTAGGTTCAGACCAAACCTCATTACACAACCCATGGGCAGGCGGATACTACCCTTTGGGGCTATCATTTGACGAAGCAAATGATTTAATGGCGAATGAGCCTGAAAAATTTAAAATTGAAATACAAAAAACGCTGCGCCTTCATGCAGACTTAGTCAATAAACACACCGCAAAAGGTACATATTTCTTCGACTATGGAAACGCTTTTCTACTTGAATCTTCAAGAGCGGGTGCAGATATCATGACGGACGATAAACTCAAGTTTAAATACCCCTCTTATGTTCAAGACATTATGGGTCCAATGTGCTTTGACTATGGTTTTGGTCCTTTTAGATGGGTTTGTGCAAGTGGAAAATCGGAAGATTTATCGAAAACCGATGAAATAGCCTGCCAAGTTTTAGAGAGGATTAAACAAACTGCTCCAAAAGAAATAAAGCAGCAAATGGAAGACAATATAAGGTGGATAAAAAGTGCAGAAGAAAATAATCTGGTTGTAGGCTCTAAAGCACGAATTCTGTATGCCGACTCTGAAGGTAGAATAGAAATCGCAAAAGCCTTTAATAAAGCCATAAAGGAAGGTATTATTGGCCCCGTAATTCTCGGAAGAGATCACCACGATGTTTCTGGGACAGACTCTCCTTATAGAGAAACATCTAATATATATGATGGATCAAGCTTTACTGCTGATATGGCAATACATAATGTTATTGGCGATAGCTTCAGAGGTGCTACATGGGTTTCTATTCACAATGGTGGTGGAGTTGGCTGGGGAGAAGTTATCAATGGTGGATTTGGAATGTTAATAGATGGAAGTGATGAAAGCGATAAGCGTCTAAAAATGATGCTTCACTGGGACGTTAACAACGGTATTGCTAGAAGAAGTTGGGCGAGAAATGAAGAAGCAATTTTTGCTATAAAACGAGAAATGGAGAGAACTCCAAAGCTAAAAGTTACCATTCCAAATATAACTGATGATAAACTTTTAGATTCTTTAGAGTTAGATTAATCTTTTTTTTCTAAATTTATTGACTGAATGGTAATGCATTTTACCATGTAAAAAATGACGGCTTTTTTTCCGTCGTTTTTACTTAAAGATGAGATATACATGAAGAAATTTATCTACATAGCGGTAGTTATATTAATATCAACCTTTTTACCTAATGATTCAACTGCCGGTGGCCCCAAAAATAAAGCTCAAAAAAGCTTTTTTTTAGAAACAAATCATTTGTTGTTTATGCCCGCTTTAACATTGGATTACACAAAAATAATTCGTAAAAAATACGGTTACAGTTTTTCGGCAGGAGTAAGCACAATTGATCAGAAAAAGAGGTATATCGTACCTCCGAATATCGGTTTCCCCATAAATGGAAGTATTTTGTACGGTAGTAAAAATAGTTTTTTTGAGTGTGGATTAACTATTCGCCCACAAGTATTTTTCACAAAAGATTATGTTCATCACAATCATTTTAATTTTGAAGAAAAGTTAATTGCTAATTCAAACTTGGTATATCTAACACCTAGAGTGGGCTATCGATATCAAGATAAAAGAAACCTAAGTTTTAAAGTAAGTGTTGGCCCTCAATTCAACATTGCAAGGTCTAATTACGTTGAATATACTGGAAAGATTTTCAACAACTACGAATATCTTGAATCGTTATATATTCAGATAGCTGTTGGCTTTGTTTTAAAATAATTTTTTTTAAAAGTTTATTCCCAGAAAAACATTTATATAAAGCTTATCTGCTTTTGTGCTTTTACTATCAGAAAATTCTTCAGAAGTATTAGGCTTAGATTTAGAAGAAATATCTAAGAGGTGGTAGCCCCCATTAATATCCATTAATAAGCTATTAAAAATAGAAAACTGAACACCCGTTCCAATGCCTCTACCTAGTTCAGATATTTTCTTTTCATAACCAGAATTACTATCTGGCCTTTCATCAATAAATGTTTCCATGTATGAAGAATAGGTGCCAAAAAGATTTATATACACACCTTTAGGCGCATCCCAAGTAAAATAATACTTTACTTCAGGAACAAACATATAGCCAGAATATCTATACGCGTCTAGATCGTAAAACGATTTACCTTGAAATTCATAAAGTTCTCCCTTTTTTTTATCAGATAAAATGGTGGCATTTATTTTATAAGAAAATTGAGCGGCATTTCTACTATAACCTGGGTCTAGCATGCGCTCAAACGCTAATGAGTACCCTCCAACTGGAGCAAAAGGTTGAAATAAACTTGTACTCAAAACATTATCAGAAACTCTGAATGTTTGAGATTGACACACAACCGTCACTAATATAGATAATAGAAAAAAGAAAATTCTCATGTAGTACAAATATGAGCATTATTTTATTAGTTATTTGCATCAATTCTAACAAAATATTACACGTTCAAAGTGTAAAAACTACACGATTTATGCTTTTTTGATTTAAAATATTAAATTAATACTAGAGTATAAATAGAATTTTATTACAATAATCAAAAAACCATAATCACAGAAAGTTAAAACCTCAATTTTATATCTTTTTGTGTTAAATTTGCGTCTATTATAAATAAACCTATGGCGAAAAAGATTTCAAAAGAAACTTATTTAAAATGGTACAGAGATATGCTTTTGTGGCGAAAATTAGAAGACAAAGCATCGGCTCTATACATTCAACAAAAAATTAGAGGTTTTTTACACCTTTACAATGGTCAAGAAGCTATTCTTGCAGGATGTAGAGCTGCAATTGACCCCTCAAAAGACAAGATGATTACAGCGTACCGTAATCATGTACAGCCAATAGCTATGGGTGTTGATCCAAAATATGTAATGGCCGAACTTATGGGTAAAATCACTGGCTGCTCTAAAGGAAACGGAGGCTCTATGCACATGTTTAGCAAAGAGCACAACTTCTATGGAGGTCATGGTATCGTAGGTGGTCAAATTCCCTTAGGTGCTGGCTTAGCTTTTGCTGATAAATACAATGGAAGCGACGCTGTTACCTTATGTTTTATGGGTGACGGTGCCGTTAGACAAGGTTCTCTACACGAAACATTTAACCTAGCAATGCTATGGAAATTACCAGTAGTATTTATTGTAGAAAATAATGGTTACGCCATGGGAACATCTGTTGAAAGAACAGCTAACCATACCGAAATCTGGAAATTAGGCTTAGGATACGAGATGCCTAGCAAAGCCGTTGACGGCATGAGCCCAGTAACAATGATGGAAGCCGTTGAAGAAGCCGTTGCTAGAGCAAGAAAAGGTGATGGCCCAACATTTTTAGAGGCAAAAACATACAGGTACAAAGGTCATTCAATGTCTGATGCTCAACACTATCGCACTAAAGACGAAGTTAGTGAGTATCAAAAAATTGACCCTATAAACACGACACTAGAACATATTAAGAAAAATAAGTTTGCTAACGATAAGGAAATCGAAGCAATAAATCAAGAAGTAAAAGAAACGGTTGCTGATGCAATTAAATTTGCTGATGAATCGCCGTTTCCTACTAAACAAGATTTATACGATAGTGTTTATGAGCAAGTAGATTATCCATTTATTAAAGATTAAGAAGATGGCAGAAGTAGTAAATATGCCGCGACTCAGCGATACAATGACTGAAGGTGTGGTAGCAAAATGGCACAAAAATGTTGGTGACCAAGTTTCAGAAGGCGATTTATTAGCCGAAATCGAAACAGATAAAGCCACAATGGAATTCGAAAGTTTCCAAGAAGGGTTTTTGTTACATATCGGAGTCGCCGAAGGAGCAAAAGCTCCCGTTGATAGTATATTGGCTATTTTAGGTGAAAAAGGTGAAGATATTACTGAATTGTTAAAACCTGAGGCTGAAACAACTCCAGAGCCCAAAAAAGAAGAGCCGGCAAAACCAGCTCCCAAGGCAGTAGAAACACCTAAAAAAGAAGAACCAAAAGTTTCCATACCCCCCGTCAAGACACCAGAAGCACCAGTTGAAAGCAATGGTAAAGCGGTAGCTTCACCCCTAGCTAAAAAATTAGCTGATGAGAGAAATATAAATCTTGCATTAGTTAAAGGAACAGGTGATGCCGGTAGAATAGTAAAACGCGATATTGACAATTTCTCTGGCGGAAATTCTGCGCCATCTGTTGAACGCTACACAGAAGTAGAAGTTTCTCAAATGAGAAAGGTCATAGCTCAGAGACTTGGTGAAAGTAAATTTTCAGCACCACACTTCTACCTTACTTGTGAAATAAATATGGATAAAACCATTGAAGCAAGGAAAGCAATTAACACCGTATCTCCGGTAAAAATATCGTTCAATGATATGATAGTTAAAGCCACATCAATGGCTTTACAAGCTCACCCACAAGTAAACTCTAGCTGGTTGGGAGATAGAATTAGATTCAATGAACATATTCACATTGGAGTAGCTATGGCTATCGAAGACGGTTTATTAGTTCCTGTTGTTCGATTTGCTAACAACAAACGATTATCTGAAATATCGGCCGAAGTAAAAGAATATGGCGTAAGAGCCAAAGCCAAAAAACTTCAACCTGAAGATTGGGAAGGAAATACATTTACTATTTCAAATTTAGGAATGTTTGATATTGAAGCTTTTACTGCAATTATAAACCCTCCCGATGCTTGTATACTAGCAATAGGTAGTATTGTAGAAAAACCAATTGTAAAGAATGGCGAGATAGTTATTGGAAACACACTTAAGGTTACCCTATCGTGTGACCATAGAGTTGTTGACGGTGTTGTTGGCTCAAAATTCCTCGGAACTTTAAAAAGTTACTTAGAAAATCCCGTTCTATTCATGGGATCAAACAACATCTAACAATAGAGTGAAAAAGTAATTCAAGCCCTATCAATTCTGATAGGGCTTTTTTTTATCTTTATGCCATGCAACAATTTTTTACTTCAATAGAATACTTGAAAGGCGTTGGACCCAAACGAGCTGAGCTGCTGAGAAGTGAATTACGCATTCATACTTTTAATGATTTACTCAATTATTTTCCATTTAGGTATGTAGACAAAACAAAGTTCTATAAAACAAATGAGGTTAATAGTGACTTGCCCTATGTCCAAATTATCGGAAAAATCAGCGATTTAAAAGAAGTTGGGGCAAAACACAGTAAGAGATTAACTGCAAAATTAAATGATAGTAATGGAGCGCTTGACCTAGTTTGGTTTAAAGGCACTAAATGGGTAAAAGAAGGCATTAAAGCTAATGTCGATTATGTGGTATTTGGTAAGCCAAATTTATTTAATGGAAAAATTAATATTGTTCATCCAGAACTCGAATTAATTAGTAATAATAAAAGTGATGGACTAAACAAATTACAACCCATTTACTCAACAACTGAGCAATTAAGTAATAAAGGCCTGACAAACAAAGCTATTGGAAAACTGACAAAAGTCCTTCTTCCACAGCTAATAAATGATATCAAAGAAAATATTTCAGATGAACTTATTCAAAAACTAAATTTATTGCCTCGAAAAGAAGCATACGCAAACATTCACTTTCCAAAAGACAGTCAGACCCTTCAGAGGGCACAATACAGATTAAAATTTGAAGAACTATTTTTTCTTCAACTGCAACTTATAAGAATGAAGATTGTTCGCCAAAAGAAATTAAAAGGATTCCCTCTTTCCACAATTGGCGAACATTTTAACGACTTTTTTCATAATCATTTGCCTTTTGAACTTACAAATGCACAAAAAAGGGTAATTAAAGAAATTAGGCATGATTCTTCAAAAGAGTCGCAAATGAATAGACTTTTGCAAGGAGACGTAGGAAGTGGCAAAACTCTGGTAGCATTAATGAGCATATTGATGGCCATAGATAATGGTTTTCAAACTTGCTTAATGGCTCCAACTGAAATACTAGCTCAACAACATTTTGAAACGCTCAATGACCTTTTAAAAGAAAT
The DNA here is from genome assembly GCA_965661345.1 of Flavobacteriales bacterium. Classification (GTDB taxonomy): domain Bacteria; phylum Bacteroidota; class Bacteroidia; order Flavobacteriales; family UBA7312. Next base: position 50,521 of record CBFIDK010000001.1, read on the forward strand.
GCCTTTAAAAGTTGCATTATTAACTGGTTCAGTAAAAAAATCAGAACGAAATGGCATTCATGAAGGCTTAGAAAACGGAGAAATCAATATTCTGGTTGGCACACACGCCTTATTGGAAGATAAAGTAAAGTTTAAAAACCTTGGATTTGTAGTGATTGATGAACAACATCGATTTGGTGTAGCACAAAGAGCCAAAATGTGGCTGAAAAACACCAAACCGCCACACATTCTTGTTATGACTGCAACACCAATTCCTAGAACATTAGCCATGACGCTCTATGGCGATTTGGATATTTCTGTCATAGACGAGCTTCCTCCTGGAAGAAAAGAAATAAAAACCATTTGGAAAGCTGAAAGCGGTAGACTTAATATGCTTGGATTTATCCAAAAAGAATTAGAAAAAGGCAGACAAGCGTACATCGTTTATCCACTAATTAATGAAAGTGAGAAACTGGATTACAAAGACTTAATGGATGGCTATGAAAGTATTTGTAGAACATTCAAAGACTATAACATTAGTATCGTTCATGGACAAATGAAATCAGAAGATAAAGATTTCGAAATGAATCGCTTTGTAAAAGGAGAAACAAAAATAATGGTTGCAACTACAGTTATTGAAGTCGGCGTAAATGTCCCCAATGCTTCAATAATGGTAATCGAAAGTGCCGAACGTTTTGGGTTATCTCAACTTCATCAACTTAGAGGACGAGTAGGAAGAGGAGCCGAACAATCCTATTGCATACTCATGAGTGGAAATAAAATAAGCACTGAGGGGCAAGAACGATTAAAAACAATGGTGAGAACTACAGACGGCTTTGAAATTGCTGAAGTTGATTTAAAACTAAGAGGACCTGGAGACCTAATGGGAACGCAACAAAGCGGAATGCTCGAATTAAAGATTGCAGATTTAATAAAAGATAACGCTATACTAAGCTACGCTCGACAACTAGCACTAGAATTACTTAAAGAAGATCCCAATTTAAAATTACCTAAAAATAAGGCGATATTACAGCATTACAAAGAAGTGAGTACTAAGCAAGTTGAATGGAGTAGAATATCATAATTATCAATCTGATAATACCTCATTCTTTTTATTACTTTTGTTGACTAATTTATTGTAGATGAAGATTTCATACAACTGGTTAAAAGAATACGTAAACGTTGATTTAGATGCCACTGCAGTAGCCAAATTTTTAACGGATACTGGACTCGAAGTAGAAGGGATTGAAACTGTTGAAAGCATAAAAGGTGGACTCAAAGGAATTGTTATTGGGGAAGTCCTTACCAAAGAACAACACCCAAATGCGGATCGATTAAGCATTACTACCGTTGATATTGGACAAGAAAATAAGCTGCAAATTGTATGTGGCGCGCCAAATGTTGAGGCTGGTCAAAAAGTGCCAGTAGCTACAATTGGAACAATATTATATTCAGGCGAAGAATCTTTTAAAATTAAAAAAGGAAAAATTAGAGGCGAAGTATCTGAAGGAATGATTTGTGCTGAAGACGAAATTGGCTTAGGAGAAAGTCATGATGGCATAATGGTTTTAGATAGCGATGCTCAAATAGGACAATTAGCCAGCGATTATTTCAAAATAGATACTGATATTGTTTTTGAAATTGGCCTCACTCCTAATCGTTCAGACGCCATGTCACATATTGGAGTGGCGAGAGATCTGGCCGCAGTACTACACCACAATAACATTGATTGTAAATTAGAATTTCCGGATATAAGTTCTTTCAAAGAAGGAAATAATAAAACATTTGAAATTGAAGTCAAGGATTTAAAAGCATGTCCAAGATATGCTGGCTTAAATATCGAAAATGTAAAGGTTGGAAGCTCACCTGATTGGTTAAAGAAAAAGTTAACCTCTATTGGATTAACACCAATAAACAATGTAGTTGACATAACTAACTTTGTATTGCATGAAACCGGTCAACCCTTACATGCTTTTGACGCTTCAAAAATCAAAAATCAAAAAGTAATAGTACAACAACTTGCCGAAAATACCGTATTCAAAACACTAGATGAGCAAGAGAGAAAATTATCTTCAGAAGATTTGATTATTTGTAATGGCAATAACGAACCAATGTGTTTGGCAGGAGTATTTGGCGGTATTGATTCTGGAGTAAGTGATTCTACGACAAATGTATTTTTAGAAAGCGCATATTTTAACCCGGTATCTGTTAGAAAAACTGCAAAAAAACACAACCTAAGTACTGATGCCTCATTTAGATTTGAAAGAAGCGTAGATCCTAACCTTGTATTATTTGCATTAAAAAGAGCCGCCAATCTACTAGTAGAAATTTGTGGCGCAACTATCGAATCAAAAATAAGTGATGTATACCCAAATAAAATAAATCACACATCGCTTACACTACATTTCGATAAAGTGGACACCATCATCGGAGAAAAAATTGATAGAGAACAAATTACGGCTATCTTAAATGACTTGGACATAATAGTAGAAAAGAAAACCGATTCTCAATTGGAACTATCCATTCCGCCCTACCGAATTGATGTAACTAGACAAGAGGATATTATTGAAGAAATTTTAAGAATATACGGATATAACAACATTAAAATACCCAAACAAATAAAATCGTCTATTTCTTACTCCAAAAAACCCAACACTCACGATTTAGAAAATTTGATTTCCAATCTTCTAAGTAACAACGGTTTTAACGAGTGCATGAATAATTCGCTATCTAAATCATCTTACTCAAAATTAATCCATGAAATAGATGACGAAAAGCAAATAAGTTTGTTGAATCCATTGAGTCAAGAATTGGATGGCATGAGACAAAGCATGTTATTTTCGGGCTTAGAAAATATTTCTTATAACTTGAATAGAAAAGCCTCGGACTTAAGTTTCTATGAATTTGGTAACACATACCACCTAGAAAAGGGTAAATATGAAGAAAATAGAAAATTAATGCTTCTTGCTACTGGAAACACCTCATTTGAAAATTGGGACAATACTTTAAAACAAAAAGATTTCTTTTGGATGAAAAAGAGTGTTGAACATATACTCAAAAGACTAGGAATTGATAATTTTAAAGGAAAATCCTCAGAATTTTCATACTTAAATGATGCTTTTTGCTTGACATTAAAAAAAGAAGTTATTGCAAGAATTGGAAGTGTATCAGACGCTATTTTAAGTGAATTTGGCATTAAAAATAAGGTCTTATTTGCAGAGATTGAATGGGGGTTAGTTATCAATCAATTAAAGCATAACAACACTAACTATAAAGAAATAAATAAATTCCCTGCTGTCCGCAGAGATTTAGCATTATTACTAGATAAAAACATTGAGTTTTCCGTACTGAAAACAATAGCAAAACAAACAGAAAATAAACTGCTAAAATCCGTAAACTTATTTGACGTTTATGAAGGCGATAAGCTTCCAAAAGGTAAGAAGTCTTACGCCATGAGTTTTGCTTTGGAAAGTTCGGAGAAAACCCTGACAGATAAAGAGATTGACGAGGTTATGAATAACCTAATTCAATCGTTTGAACAGAAAGTAGGTGCTGAAGTTAGAAAGTAAATTCAATTTCTTATATTTGACATCAACAAATTAATTAAGTAAACGCTGAGTTAAAATGAAAAAAGTTGCCCTAGTATTATTCGGTTTGTCTTTAGGTATTGTATCACAAGCCCAAGAGAGTGTCGTAAAAGTTAGCGCATTAGACGCTGCCTTTGGCATGTATGAAGTTTCTTATGAAAGAACTTTAAATGAAGGAATGAACACTATAAATGCTTCTGGAAGAACAAGAAAACAAGGTAAATGGCCAAACATTCTTACTAAAGGTTCTTTACAAATCTCAGCTGCTTTTATTAGTACAAAGCACGATCAAGTATTTGGTGATGGATTAATTGCAGTTATCGATACTAATTCAAATCATGATCCAGGAAATTTGGTTGGTGGCTTTCAAGTTGTAGCAGACCCTTTAGAACATTCTGTTTCAAGACAAACAACTACTAAAGTAAGTGGATTTGGCTTAGGATTTGAATATAGAAGTTATATTAAAACTTACAGTCAGAAAATTGGTGACCCTCCAAGAGGATGGTACATCGCTCCTTTTGTTAATATACAATCTACAACAATTGATTTTGATGATAATACTGCTTTAGAAACCAATCAAGCAATGAACTACCTGATGTATCCAAGCTTGTATGAAAACGATATTTTTGGTGATTTTGATGGTCCTTGGTTGGGTTCTGAAAATACTGATCCGGCAGCAACTAACTTCGGTTCATTGAGCACTGATGGAGCAATTACAACCAATCCAAACTCTAGTAATTCATTAGTTTCAAATAATGACTTGAGTTGGCATGATGTTTCTCACAAAACAAGCGAGTTTAGTCTAATCGCTGGTTTGGCAATTGGTCGTCAGTGGTTATTTTATGATAAGTTTTCTTTAGATATTCAAATAGGGCCACAATACAAAATGGTCAGTAGAAGTGAGCGAGTGTTTAATGGAAATGAAACATGGAATATCAATCAAGTAGCTGACAACGTAAATACTGTTGCTGCTGCTAATGGAGTTTCTCCTGACTTTTACCTTCAAACTAAATTTGGTGATGTTTATGCCTTTGACGGAACTGCTCCAGATTCAGATGTTGCAAACGGTTATTATGGTGTAATTGATGAAGATGGCAATAACGTAGTTATAAAAGCTAAAGGTGATGAGTCACTAAAATTCACATCTGGATTTTATAGAGACTTACCTGGATTGACTGATTTTGCTAAAATAGATACATATAGAATCAAAATAAGATTAGGATACACCTTTTAGTATTCCTAAAAAATTAGAATTATAATTTTTACTTAACCTTAACAATATGAATTTTAAAATAATTGCCTTTAGTTTATTGTCAGCAGTAGTACTTTCTTCATGTTCTGACTGCTTAGACTGCCAAAGCTCGACTGATTTAAACCTAACGGTTGAATATTACTCTGCCGGCACTTTAGACTCTGTATCTACTGTTTCTTACAGCGGTGAAGGGTATGTTAACACTACATTGCCTAACTCTATACTATTAAGTGATGATTTTAGTAGTTATCTAAGCCCTGTTTCTATTAGAGAGACATGTGGGCAAGAACTGAAAGATATTAATAACTCATCTATATCTTTTGAAACTGTAACTGGTGATTCATCCGCTTTATTCAAGTACTCTTGGACAGAAAGTTGGGAATGCAAATAAAAGACCCAGTTTAATTGACATAAAAAAAGCACATCATTTTGATGTGCTTTTTTAATTTATAGGTATCTCCAACTATTTAATATCAGAAGCAAAGTCTGTCCTTACACCATCCTTAAATGCGATTATAAAAGCGTTCTTATAACCATTATTGAAAACCTTATTTAAGTATTTTTCAGCATTGTTATAGCTGTTGTAATTTCCACAAATGAATGAATAAAAATCATTTCCTAAAGGAATAGTCAATAAGTCATCATGAAGATAGATATCTATAGGCATGTTAAACTCACTATAATCTCCTAATGCTACTCTGAAAACAGCACCTTCTAAAAATGATAAATCTACATTTTCATTTTTCACACCTGTTTTGACATATTGCTTGTATATTTCCGTCAACTCATTCTTATATTTTTCATGAAGTTTAAATACCTTCTTAGCACTTTTTAAATCCTCCTGATCATTATATATCGCTACTTGATTCTGATAGGATAATAAAAAGTATTTATCCAAAGAATTACATTCTTCAAGTAATTCCAAAGCTTTTTGAGTATTACCCATGCCGTGTTGAATAACAGCTATGTTGTAAGCTAAGTCTCTGTCTTCATACACAGACTTTGATAGAGTTTCAATAATTGGTATTACTTTCTTTCTATCTCTTTCCTCAGGACTTCTAAAGTATGACATCGCTAAATTGGCATTCACATAGCTTAAAGTAAGTTGAGATACTTTTGCCTGGTTAAATTTCTTTAGAGACGACTTAAATGCTTTAATAGCCAGTGGAAATTCACCAGAATTAAACAATACAACGCCTTGATCATAGTACTCTTGACCTTCAGCTAGCTTTTTTCTTAGTCTCTCATCAAAGGCAGTTATGGATTCGTTTTTAAGAACAGACTTACTATCGCCTTTAACTTTTAACATTAATGGATCGATACTTATTCCTTTAGGAGGCTCTTCAATTACAACAGGCTCATTAGGTTTGCCTGCTTTTTTTGCTTTCTCATTCTTTTTTGCCAACGCAAGCTGTTCCTTTCGTTGTTTTTCCGCCAATATATCTTGAGCGATTTTAAGTCGAGATAATGTTTTTTCAACCTTCTTTGGTTGATTAATTGCCTGATACACGGCAGCTAAATTTCCATAAGCCTTAAAAAACTCTTTGTCCATCTTAATTACAGATTCTAATAATTCTGCTGAACGAGTTTCGTTGTTGTTAAGGAAATTTAAAATAGCCATATTATATACCCACTCTTTTTCTTTTTCGATAGATTTAGTGACAATTTCTAAATACCTCATCACTTTTTTCTTGTCTCTATCGTCATCGCTTAATTGATGGGCAACGGCAAGTTGTAAATTAGGAAAATTGAGTGCATCATCACTTAACTTTGCTCTTTTATAATTTTTAAAAGAAGTCTTGAAAGATTGTATAGCTTCTGTTGAGTTTGACTGTTGTAGAAATTGAACACCTTCCACATAAGCTTCTTCTGCTAATTTTATTTGATCAAGAGCTCTATCATTTAACCCTTTTACATTGGCATTTTCCATTATTTTATTTACATCTGAAATGATAATTAAATCATTTATACCAATAGAAATCACTGGTTGATCATCAGAAAAATAAGTAGACGAAAAAGCATTTATAGAGAAAAGGGATACAATTCCAACTAATAAAAATAATCTTTTCATTCGATTTAGTAATCAAGTTTTAAACTCTACGAAGGTAATGAAAATTTAAAAACTATTATTATTGTTTCATAATCTTATAAATTAGTTGTTCTTCAGCATTGAAAATGTTGATAATATACATTCCATTTGGCAAGGATGACGTATTTATTTTCCATGAATTTTCGTTGCGACCACTTTCAACAACTTTACCCCTTACATCTCTTAATACCCAATCATATTCAGAATTTGAATCGATGGTAACATTTATCTCATTAACAAAAGGATTAGGGAAAATACTAACATCTGCGCCAGATAACCAATTTGACAAATCTAGAACTTCTATTTTATACAAACTAGACTCTCCTTCACATCCTAAACTATCAGTTACAACTACACTATATAAACCTGGATCATTAGGATTAAATACTTCTGAAATAGCACCATCTATTAAGTTATTTTCTTCGTACCACTGGTAAGAATATGGCGGCGTACCCATTGATGCAGGATTTTGAAGGGTTGGTTGTAAAACTGTCAACTCACCCTCTTCAAAAGAAATAACTGGATAAATTGCATTTTGATCAAGTATTGAAATATCTTCAATCAAAAAGCATCCATTATCATCAATCATTTTTATAGAATACTCTCCTGAACATAGGTTTTCAAATAGGATGTTTGTGTCTAAATTATTAATACACACAAAAGTATAAGGCATAGTGCCTCCGCTAATTGAATCAATTGAAATAGTTGCATCACAACTGGCATAACAACTCGCGTTTTCAGCATCTAAAGCAAAGTATAACGCTTCTTTGTCGAAAAATTCAAAAGTATCCGTTTGATAGCAAAAACTACTTCCATCAGGATAATTATAATAAGCCGTTATGATATGTTCACCAACTCCTAAATTGGTGAATAAATTTTCAGCATTAGGCAATGAATTATCAATTTCTACCCATGGAGATGGAGCGTCTCCTTGCAGGGAATTTATTTGCACATAACCATCATTAAATCCTGCACATGAAATATCATGTGCTGAATAATCAAAATCCAATGAAAAAGATGGTACAGCAACATCAAACTCTGTGAGACAGTCCAAACCATCTTTTACGTTTATAGAATAATTACCCGCATCTAATGGAGTGAACAAGCCTTGATTGAAAAATATGGTACTATCCCAAGCATCTATAGAATACGAATAAACTCCTGTTATACTTCCGGAAGCTTGAACTGAAAAACCACCTTGATCAACTAGGTTAGTTAGCCCATTGAGAAATGGAGCGTTGCAATAAACGGTATCGTAAAACAGCTCTATGGTGATTGGTGTAATTTCTGGAACAGTTACGTTGATAGAGTCAATACAATTCAAACTATCCTGAACAAATATCACATAATCTCCTTGAGATAGATTATTAAAAATATACTGCTGACTTTCTATAAAATTAAGTGTGTCATTGATAGAGAAACTATAATTGCCTGTTCCTTCTGAAGCTGTAACATGAATTTTGCCTGTTCCTTCAACCTGACAAGAATCGCTAAGTACAGCAGGGTATTGCACATCTACAAAGTTAATCGTGTCTGCCGCCAAGCAAGGAATATTTGGCACTACAATGGAATCTGATTTCAGACAACCAAACGAATCTTCAACAGTAAATAAATTTAGAGAGTCACCGCATAATTGAGAAAATAGACTATCTGTTTGTAGAGGTAGCTCATTAATTCCATATTCAAAAGGACTAATTCCTCCAACTGCTTTTAAATTGACTTCCGCATCGCATGTATAACAACAACTTGGTTCTGTTACTAACTCCAATGATATTAAAATTTCATCGGGAGAATTACATTCAACGGTTATCGTATCAGAAACACAACCTAATGTATCTCTAGCAAAAAATTGGTATTCATCGCCTCCTACTAGTTCTTCTATTGGAAGAGTATTAAAAGTATCTTCTGGATTACTCACAATAAAATAGCTGAAAGGAGCAGTCCCCCCCATTAAATCAATGGTAATAAAGCCCGTAGAATCCCCAAAACAAGGAGCACAATAACCTAATGTGTCTGATAAAGTGTAGTTATCTATAAATAAATTCTGTTGTGGCTGAGTCAAGACAACTTCTAGTGTATCTTCACAACCTACACTATCTACAACTGCCACAATAAAAGTGTCTGCCAACAGCTCTATTATTACGTTTGAATCATTTATAGCACCATCAATTTTAAATTTATATGGCGGAATACCACCACTTGCAGTCAGACCAATTTGACCATCATTATTTCCAAAACAACTTATGTTATTCGTAAGTGAATCAATAATGGATAAACTTAAAACTGGGGGTTCATTGACGATGAAATTGGTATCTATCTTGCAATAATTAGAGTCTATAATTTCAATAGTGAAAGATCCAGCAAATAATTCGTTAGATAAAATTGTTGTATCTGAATTAATTACATAATCAAAGGGCGAAGTACCACCGACAAGAAAATATTCAACTACACCACTACTATCCGAATTGCAGATTACATCGGTTACAACTAAAGAGTCTATGTAGAAAGAATCTGGTTGATTTATGAATACTGAAAATGGGATAGTACAGCCTAGCGAATCAACTATTTCTAAGTCGTATGTGTTAGAATATAAATTTTGGAATAAAAATGGGTGATTATAATTCTGAACTGAATCTACAAAATTATAAGTATAAGGCGCTACACCACCAATAATATGTGGCATAAATTCACCATCATTTAATCCGTAGCAAGTAACGTCTAGGTGTAAATCCAAGCTATCGGTCACCTCTAGTGAATCATTTTGGAAAATCTCAACTTGTTCAGCAGATTTACAACCAGTAGAGTCTAGTACAATCACCTCATAACTACCAATCGTTAAGTTTGTGAAGTTTGGAGAGTCTTGGAATGTAATAGTATCAAGGTCTTTTACTAATATGTATTCATATGGAAGTGCCCCAAATTGAGCTAAGGTATTAATGTATCCTGTCGAATCGCCAAAACAATTCAAGGTGTCTGTATAATCAACAATCTCATAAGTGAAAGATGAGTAGTCATTTATTTCAAACTGTAATGTGTCAGTACACATATTATCATCTTCGATTTTCAACACATAGATTGTATCTTCAAGATTTTCGATTGTAAACTGATTATTCGAACCTATATTAACAGATAAAGGCTCGTCATTAAGGGTAAAAGTAAAGGGCGGAAAATCCCCATCAATAAGTTCAAACTCACCACTTCCAAATGGCGTTTGACAATCTATATGTTCTATATTTAAGGATATCAGTTCTGGTGAAATAGGGTTTGTAACAATTTCAGAAATAATTTGACCAGTACAGCCTAAAGAATCCGTAACTACAATTGTGTATGTGCCAACTTGAAGATCTGTGAACTCATGTGGATACGTATAAGTTATTGTATCATTAAGCAATCCCATTTTATAATTCGGAAGCCCCCCACTTACTTCGATCGTTACTTTTCCCAAACCAATACCAACACACAATACATCTTGATGTAGAATAAAATTCTCTTCTAAAATTAATTGAGGGTTTTGATGAATAGTAAACTGCACAGAATCTGCACATAAAAATGAATCCACCGCATTGATTTGATAATCTCCTGCTGTAAGATTTTCAAAAACAGAATCTAATTGGGTATATTGTAATGTATCGTTTCGATAAATAGAATATTCAACAGTTCCAATCTCTCCAATTATACTTACAGTCGCTTCCCCTGTCGAATCGCCAAAACAAGAAAGAGTGTCGGTTGTATATGATGGTAAAGAGAGTGTAAAGTTAGAAGTTGTAATAATTTCAAACGACAAAGAATCTTGGCATAAGTTTGAGTCTACAACTGTCAGATGATAAGTATTTGGTTGAAGATTAGTGATATCGAAATTGCCTTGCATATCTAAATTAATTGTTTGAACAGTATCATTTAATTCAAAAATATAAGGGAGTACTCCTCCAGTAATTTGAAGTTCTGCAACTCCATATGGCACTTGACAATTTGCATTAGTAACATTCACAGTATTCATTGTCAATTCCAATGGCTCAGTAATTTCTACATCTATAAATTTTAAACAGTTAAGACTATTTTCAACCTCATAGGAATAGAGACCACTGACTAGACTATCAAAAATATGAGAGTCATTGTACAATGTCGTATCATTTACATTTTTTATATAAAATGGTGCTCCAAACCCACTAATTTCAAAACCCATTTGTCCTGAGCTATCTCCAAAACACAAATTATTTACGTGGATTGCTAAATCTTCAATGACATAAAAATCAGGGTTTTGAAAAACATTTAATGCTACTGAATCTTGACATCCATTTGCATCAGTTACAAAAACTTCATAGTTCCCTTCAACTAATGAAGAAAAGTAATCGCTATTTTGCTGATAAAGTAAGGTGTCGTTTCTGTAAATATGGAAATCATAGGCAGGAGTTCCACCACTTGCTGCAGTTTGTATAAAAGCGGTTGAATCGCCATAGCAAACAATAGAGTCGGAAGATGAAGTTATTGAAAATGACAATAGTGAAGGCTCATAAATTTGAAAGGATGTAGAGTAATAACATCCATTTAAGTCTGTAATCTCAATGGTATATGAGTTTGGAAGCAAACTTTCGATGGAATAATTACCAGAAGCATCTGGGTTTAAATTTAGTGTATCACCATTTAAACTGATTGTATAAAAAGGTGTTCCCCCATTTATCTTAAACGTTACATTACCAGAACTATCTCCAAAGCATAAAATATTCTGAATAATTAAAGAATCTATTCTTAAACTATCGGGCTGTGTCACCTCCACCGTAGAAATCGATGAGCAGAACAATTCGTCTAATAATTCAACAGTATATTGATTTGCTGACAATCCATAAACAGTATCTATCAAATCCTCAGAAATATTATTGTAAACTTCAACATTTAAAGAATCTCTTACAATAAAATGAAATGTTGATGAAGAAGAATCTGATTCTAAAATCATGTAGGCGTTACTATCGCCATAACATAAAAGATTTGATTGTTGTACACTTAATACTGGAGAATAGTAATCTATACTAAAATCGAAAAAACAACTACCTAACTCTAGCACATAACTAGAGGATTGTGAAGGATAAATTTGAATTGCTGACGAATCCCCTAATGTTAAATAATTTTGATCTACTACTTGGTGCCATTCTACTTGATAATTACCACTAATAAATGGAGAGATATCAATATCTATTGAAGAATCTGAACTACATAATATGTAATTGTCACTTAAATATTCTTCATTGGTGTTATTTTGCATTAAGCTCACATAATCAGAAATAATCGAAATATGCACCGAATCAGAAATAGATAAACAGTTATTTGAGTCTAACGCCTCTACTTGTACAAACACATCAGAAGTGTCAATTAGAAGTTGTTGACCAAAACTTCCATCACTCCATTGATAATTGGTGAAGCCACTATCAGCTACTAGAAAACTATTTAAATCACATGTTTGCGCAAAAAATAAGCCATTAAGGGATTCATAAATTAAACTCGTATCACCATTTAGTGTTAAATTAATAAATGAGTTACTAGTTTCAATACTAATTATTGTATCAAAAATAACCTGTGAATTATTAGTGATTTCTAAATTGTAATCACCCTCAGCCAACATGAAAATAGACGTGTCGTTGGAAGAAAATCCGTTAGGACCAGTCCATTCGAATGTGTAGGAATTGAGAGTCTGAACATCAAATAAAATTTGACCTGAGTTAACACCACTACAAGTGTGGGTAACGTCATAAATATAAGACTCCATTGGCGTTGTAAAAGAGTAAGTTGTAGACCATCCTTCAATACAATCTGTCAAAGAGTTAGTTCTTACTTCCACTTCGTAGGTTGTGGATGGTGAAAGACCTGTAAGCAACTTAGTCGAAAGCATTTCAGCGATTCCATCATCAAATAATCCTGATGCTACAATTTGCCAAGCTTGACCAACTTCTCTGTATCTAAATCGATAGCCATCAACTAGAGAGTCAGCTAGCCAATTTATCGATGCATCAAAGGGCATGACATCGGTAAACCATAATGTATCTGGAAGTAATGGGTCCGGTAATACATTTACAGTTTCTAATTTTTGACACCCTAATGAATCTTGTACTATTATGGTGTAAGATCCACTTAATAATGATGAGTAAACACTATTAGTGGAGAAAGAAATACCATCAATAGAATATTCATAAGGAGGCAATCCTCCATTTGAAAATATTTGTATTTCTCCATCCATTTGATCAGGACAACTCGCATCTGTAACACTTGAAGAAATTGAAAGCGTATTACAAATGGTATCTATCAACGTTACGGATACCTGTTCTTGCTCCGAAATAATTGATAATAAATTTCCATTTTGATCTACACTCCACAACCTCAAAAATGCAGTATATTCACCTAAAGGGGCTTCATTTGGCTGATTAAATTTCACACGAACTGGCCTCGTTCTAACTTCCTCACAGTTCAAATTTTCGCCCGTTTGTCCACCCCAATACCCAATGGCATCGCCGTTTGAATTAATAGTGTAAGGGATATTTTCCCATAAAGATTGAGCGTTAAAATATTCGATGACAAAATCATTTTGCTCTATACTATCGGATTGATGAGAAATAATAAACTCTGGCTTGAACGACACCTGACAACCAAGATTGGTTAGTTTCACATCACACTCAGTATATGTATTATAGCCTACTGGATTTATATCAAAAGGGCTAGAAATTTCTAGCTGTGCAGTATCTGGATCACACGAATAGGATGTAAACGTATAAGAAGCTGAATCTGTGCAATTCTGAAAATTGTCAGTTACATATACCCAAATGGCTTGATTTGCAGGTAAAAAACTATAAGTGGTAGAACTCGTCTGAGGACCGCCTGGCAAATTACCTCCATTTTCATTTAACCATTCGTATGTGTAGAAACCAGTTCCTCCAGTAACAATTGCTTCCAATTGCCCACCATTAAAACTTCCTTGACAGTATGGCTCTGATAATACTTGAAAATCGATGAGAACACATTGAGAATATGCTGAAATAGACGCAAACAAAAATGCTATTGAAACAAAAAAGTTTTTCATGATAACGAGGCTTTAAGAATAAAGCAAATATACAAAAAAGAAGAAAAACTATACCGCATTTTTCTCAGTCTTGAAAAGGTTGACAATCGTTAATAATATTAGTTTAAAATCAAGAAAAAGAGACCAATTTTCAATGTACCAAACATCGTATTTTACTCTCCCTTCCATATCTTCAATATTTCGTGTTTCACCACGAAACCCATTAGCTTGAGCAGCACCAGTAATGCCAGGTAAAACAAGTTGCCTTACCATGTAACCATCAATAATTTCAGAATAACTTTTGGTGTGTTTGAGCATATGTGGTCGCGGACCAACTACTGACATATTTCCGATTAATGTGTTAAAGAATTGAGGCATCTCATCAATACTTGTTCTGCGCAAAAAACTGCCAAATTTTGTTATTCTTGGATCATCTTTGTGCGCTTGTCTAATATCTGAAAAGCCATTTAAAGTCATTGTTCTAAACTTATAGCAGTCAAATTCTTTATTATCAAGACCAGAGCGTCTTTGAACGAAAAATATAGGTCCTTTAGATGTAAGCTTGATTATTAATCCCACAATCGGGGTTAACCAAGATAAAATAAACACAATTACAAAGAGTGAAAATATAATATCAAATATCCTTTTAATAATTCTATTGAACTCATCTTGTAAGGGTTCTTCTCTAAGAGTTATTACTGGTATAGCGCCGTATAAATCAATATTAATTTTACGCTGTTTAAAACTCGTGAAATCTGGAGTAATTTTAAGTCTTATCATATTATCATCACAAAACTTAATGATATTCATGAGTAAAGTCTCATCATAAATAGAGTCTGAATAATAAATTTCTTCTACCCTATTGTTTTTACAAAACTCTTCTAACTCATCTATATGAAAACATGGGCAATTTAACTTCTGACTGGAAGGTTTAGAGTAAAAAAATGCTTGAAGTTTGTATCCGTGCTCATTATTTGAGAAAAACTGAATCAGTTGATTGGATTTTTCAGCAGCACCAACAATTACAATCTCTTTGTAGTTATATCCAAGACGCCTATATTTCTTAATGAAAAAAACGGAAAAAATTCTCCACACAAATAAAATCAAGTAACTTAAACCAAAGGTGTAATACAATTGGTCATATGAAAACGAGTTAGATTTCAGCGAGAATAAAAGCGTTGTTGTAATGAGTGCATGAACAATAACTGCTTTTAAAAGATTTGACAAAACAGATTCAAACCGTGTGGCACGTTCATAATCAAATAGTCCAAAAAAGAAACCTAATAATAGCCAGCTTAAGTTTACAATAATTAAAAGAAACAAGTACTTATCAGATATGTTTAAGGAAAAAAAAGTGAATTTGTAAGCCAATAAAAAGGCTAAAGTAAGATGAAAAACATCACCAAAACTGAATAGAAAACGTAATTTTAATGCTTTTACATTCATAGAACTTGTTAAGAAAAAGGCTAAGTATAAATATAATAAGAATCGTTGCTAAATCAAAATTAAATCATGATTTGCTCATATTGGCTTACAATATCATTGTGCTGGTAATTGTCATTGATCTTTTTAGAATTGAGTTTACACCATTCTAAATGATTCGCTTTTTGAACAGAATTGACAATTTTGGTGACATCAGATTTAGAGTCAAAATAAAACGCTTGATCTTCTAAGATAAGTTGATTAAAAGAGTTTGCATGTGCACAAATCAAAGCCGATGACGCCATTGCTTCAAGCAGAGAGGGATTAGTGCCTCCAACGGTATGCCCATGAAAATATAAATTGGAATAATATCTCAAATTATTTAATATTTCAATTGATGCAACAAAGCCTAAAAAAATAATTCTCTCATCAGTTACATAAGACCGTATTTGCCTACCCAATTTTGTGTTCATATTGCCTATTACAACTAACTTTCTAGAAATCTCTGAATCTATAAAGCCATCAATGATTGTTTTAACATTATTTTCGGGTTCAACTCTAGCAATTATCATGTCGTAACTATAAGGCTCTAAACCAAATTTTTGGAGGCATTCAATTTCTGGCGAACTAAATACACTTGCCCCATAAGGGATATAGGTCGATGTTTTAGTATATTTTTCAGAAAGATACTTTTGAATTCCAATAGAATCAGCCACTAACGTATCACTATGATAAATGGCTAACCGTTCGGCGTATTTTAGAAAGTACTTAGTAAGCCCTGAATATTTAGTTCTCTTCCATTCAAGACCATCCATATTAGTTACTAATTTAACATTTTTATTGAACAAAAAATTCCAAATCGAACTGCTAGTATAACCTAGCTGTAGAACAACATCAAATTTTCGTTTCCTAGAATCTAGAATACAATTTAAATCATAAATAAATTGACCAGCAGTTCCTATTTTATATTCAGGATCAAAACAATGAATAATATTTACTCCTTTGTATTTTTGTTCCTGAAAAGGATGGTTGTGCGAATTGTAGACGTAGACTTGGTGTCCTTGCTGCGATAAGCCATCAGAAAGATACTCTGCAAACTGCTCAAATCCCCCATAATTATTTGGAATTCCTCTTGTACCAATGATAGCTAATTTCATTACAGCTAATGTTTTGCTGGCTTATACCCTTCAATATTATCCATTAACACCTTTCTCATTGATTGATCATCAAGGTTTTCATGATACGTTTTTATTTCATTGATTAATGAATTTACTTTTTGCCAACTCAAAAAATCTTCATTTGCCTGCATAATTTGAGGGTGCTTTGATTGGGTAACGTCTTTACCAATTAGCAATTCTTCATATAACTTTTCGCCTTCTCTTAATCCAGTGAAAATTATTTTGATATCACCATCTGGGTTCTCTACAGTTGCTGGACTAAGACCACTTAAATTTATCATTCGGCGTGCCAAGTCTAAAATTCTAACAGGCTCTCCCATATCCAAAACAAATACATCACCACCTTTTGCCATGGCTCCTGCTTGAAGTACTAATTGCACTGCTTCAGGGATAGACATAAAATAACGTGTAACTTTAGAATGTGTAACCGTTACTGGCCCGCCATTCTTGATTTGATTTCTGAATAAAGGAACAACCGAACCCGCAGAATCTAACACATTACCAAATCGAACCATACTAAAGCATGTATTTGATTCTTGGACATTTAATGCTTGCAAAATCAACTCTGAAAAGCGTTTTGATGCACCCATCACATTTGTAGGACGAACGGCCTTGTCAGTGCTAATTAACACCATGTCATCCACCTTATTTTCACTTGCGCTAACAGCTACATTGTAAGTTCCGATGACATTATTAAATACTCCTTCAGCGGTATTTTTTTCTACCATAGGAACGTGCTTGTAAGCAGCTGCATGATAAATGGTATTAATTTTATTTTCGCTAATTGCTCTATCGATCCTATTCTTTGACTTAACGTCAGCCAAAATAGGTATGATGTCACAGTCTTTTATCCCTAAGGAAGTTAATTCATAATCAATAGAATAAAGATTAAACTCTGAGTGCTCAAATAAAACAATCTTGTTAGGACTCAATTTTAATATTTGTCTACAAAGTTCCGAACCTATACTTCCACCTGCTCCGGTAACTAATATATTCTTACCAGTAATATTTTTTTTGAGTAATGATGTTTTTGGTAAAACAGGAGTTCTACCAAGGATGTCTTCAACTTCTACGTGCCTTATGTTCTCTATGGATACTTTGCCACTAACAATTTCTGAAAGTGACGGTAAAAGTTTGACTTCAGCAGGGTACTTTGATAATTTTTTAAGTAGATCACGCTTATGCTGTTCAGATAACGAGGGGATAGCTAAAAGAATAGTCTTAACTTTTCTATCCTTGATGATGCCTTTTAAATCTGAAAAGGGGTGAATTCTTGTGAAATTAATAAATGTCCCTTGTTTACTTTTATCATCATCAATAAAAGCAACTGGTGCGTATTCTTGATTTTTCCGTAAGCTTTCTACTATCTGAGCACCAGCACTTCCTGCACCATATATAATTGTTGGCTTTCTATCGTTGACAAAGTTATCCCAAGAATAAAGGAAGCCTTTAAAAATAAATCGACTAATCACAACAATCATTGATGAGACATACCAAAAAATTAAAATTACTGAACGAGGCATGTCCGAACCTAATAAAATTTCAGTATCTCTAAGGATAAGCATTATGAAGCCAATAGAAATTGTTGTAAGTGTTATGGCTTGAAATGAAGCAACTACGACCTTTGAGCCAACGTATTTTATTACTGAACGGTATAAACCAAACTTTAGTAATAATGGAAGCGCTATTAAAGGAGTCACTAAGAAAACCCACCAATTGGAGTAAATATATTCTTGGGGCCAAAAAATTCCTAATCGTAATGCGAAAGATATCCAAATTGCAAACTCGATAAATAATAAATCAACAAACAACATTATTGCTTGTTTTTGTGCCCTTGGAAGATTTATTAATTTATCCTTAAACATTTTTTAAAATGATATTTGTTATTCTATTTAAATCGGTATCGCTTAAGTTTGACCCTGAGGGCAAACATAATCCTCTCTGAAATAAGTCTTGACAGACATTCCCTCCAAACATTAGTGAATCTTTAAAAACAGGCTGCATATGCATGGGTTTCCATAAGGGCCTTGACTCAATATTTTCTTCAGCTAGTTTTACTCTTAAATTCTCCCGGCTATTATAATCCTCTAATAAAATAGTTGTTAACCATCTATTGGAAAAGAAACCTACCGCTTCTTTAAGAAACTCTATTTTACCAGATGGCAATAATTTGCTTTCATAAAAACTATGGATTTCTCTTCTTTTTTCTACCCTATCTTTTAAAACTTCTAATTGACCTAATCCGATAGCAGCACAAACGTTACTAAGGCGGTAGTTATAGCCAATGTGTGAATGCTCATAATGCGGAGCATCATCTCTTGCTTGAGTTGATAAAAATTTTGCTTTTTCGATATACTCACTTTTTGAGGATACCAATGCACCTCCGCTTGAAGTTGTAATTATTTTATTTCCATTAAATGAAAAAATTCCGATTTCAGACAATGTTCCTAAAGGCTCATTAAAATAGTAAGAGCCTAATCCTTCGGCAGCATCTTCAATAACAGGGATATCAAACTCCTTAGCTATCTCATTAATCTCTTTCATCTTTGCTGGCATGCCGTACAAATGCACAACAATAATAGCTTTGGGCTTTTTACCTTTTTTTAATCGGTCTTCGATGGCTTTTCTTAAACTAACAGGACACATATTCCATGTATCGTATTCTGAATCTATAAAAACAGGGTGTGCTCCCTGATAAACTATAGGATTTGCAGAGGCAGAAAATGTAAAGCTCGAACATAAAACCTCATCACCAGCAGAAACATTTAATAAAATTAAGGCTAAATGAATAGCGGCGGTTCCAGAACTCAATGCAGCTACTGGATAATCCTTTGAAATTTTTGATAATTCTTCTTCAAAACGATTTAAATGCGGTCCAATTGGGGCAATCCAATTGGTAGCAAAAGCCTCATTAACATAAACAATCTCTTTATCACCCATGTGAGGAGATGATAACCAAATTTTTTTTTCGGACATTCTAATAATTTGTTCTAAAGATTGTAGCAAAGATAATTTTTAAATCTAAAATTAAGTTTTGCTTCCTATAATAATCTAGATTTATACGAACTTTATCTGGGAAAATAACTTCCTTATTATATTTCTCTGGGTTAGATTGCTGACTTAGAAGTTCTTCTTCGTTGGCATATTTTAGACTTGCTGGTCCAGTAATGCCTGGTCTTAATTCTAAAATTAATCTATCATCACCTTTTAGTTCATCTGCAAAACCTTCAACATCTGGCCGAGGCCCAACTAAGCTCATTTGTCCTATCAAAACATTCCATAATTCTGGTAGCTCATCAAGTTTAAACTTTCTAAGGAAGGCACCTATCTTAGTAATTCGAGCATCGCCTTTAACTGATACTGTAGATTTGCTTTTCTGAACAACTGACATCGAGCGAAATTTAATCATCGTGAATAATTTCCCGTCTTTGCCTACCCTTTTTTGCTTAAAAAAAACAGGGCCGATAGAATCCAGTTTTATTAAAATAGAAATAATTAACATTAATGGAAAAAGTAAAACCAAACCAATTAAAGAAGACATAAAATCAAACAAGCGCTTTAACATATCTTATAAATTTATCCTTTTCTTTAATGCATTAAACACATAACTTATGAAACAAAATGCACTGTAAAGAAGATTTAAGTTTTCTACTTTTCTGTAAACATCCCAAACTTCTGTTGCTGCTTTCCACTTTTGTGCTGTATTTGAGTTAGAGACAATTCTGTAGTAAGCTAAATTTTCATTTATTCCATGAGCAGAAAAACCTCTTTTCATTATGTCCAACCACAAAGCCATATCATGACTTGAACGAATGTTGGGCATTTTAAAATCACCTGTTTGTTCTTTATCAATCACTACTGTCAAACAGCCAATTATGGTATTTTTAAGGTAAGAATGGTAGTTGATTTCGGCTGGAACATTGATTATCGAAAAAAATTGATCGCCATTCTCAGACATAGGCTGATAAGCAGTGAAAGAAAAAGCGCAGCTTGTTTTACGCATGAAATCAATCTGTTTCATCAATTTATTTGGCAACCATAAATCGTCACTATCCAAAAAAGCTATATACTTCCCTTTAGCTTGAATTAAGGCATTATTTCTAGCTTCTGCCGCACCAACATTTTGACTTAAGGCTATTAGTTTTATGCGAGAATCTTTATCGGCAAATGATTGTATTAATTCAAGCGAATTATCCTTAGAACAATCGTCTACAATTAGCATTTCCCAATTGGTATAGCTTTGGTTTTGAACGCTTCGTATACACTCTTCAATAAATAAAGATGAGTTATAGGATGGTGTTATGATGCTTATTAAAACAGACACTATTTAATGAGATTGATTAAGTATATATTGTTTAAATATAGTTTTTCTTCCCTTAGCTATTTTTTCAAAACCTGATTTTATAATCCCTTTACTACTTGAATGATTATTTACTTCAGAAATAATCCAACATTGAGAAGGGTATTTTTCTGATATTTGATTGATTACATAAGGATATAAGCCCTTGCCTCTGCTTTCAGGATTAGTATAGCAATTTATAATATGCTTGTCTGATTTAGACATGAATGGAAATTGCAATGTTTTTGGAAAAACATGAGAATAATGACAAATTTTGTTTGACTTTAGACTCTTGACATAAACGATTTCAAACTTACCTAAAGTAATCAAATACCAAAAAAAGTACCTGAGCCTACTAGCTGAATGAAGCTTTAATTTCACTAATTTCGGATTAAACCAGACTAAAGAAAATTCATCAGACAGGTGTAATGTTGATTCGCTTGGTCTAAGATTTTTGTAAAATATATAATCCATTTAACTCAAAAAAGTTCTTCTAATATCTTCTTGTTTTTGTAAGACCTCTAACTTACGAAAAACATCCAATGGAATATGTTTAATTAAAAATCTTATTGATCTAGAAAAAATTAATAAAAACCAAAATGGTTTACTGTATTCAATGTTTAGATTGCAATAAGCTTTTCTAAATTTGAATTTATCCTCTAAAAAATCTTGAATTGATGTATTGTGTGCAATACTCCTTGCTCCATCACTAACAAATTTGAAACCGTGTTCGTGAAGATAGTATTCATTCATGGTATAAAACAAAGAATAACTAGGGTAATACTTCAGAAATTTTGGATTAAATTTTATAGTTGTATAATCGATGCAATCATCAAAGGTTTTATTCTGACTGTATGCGATTAATTCATTGGTCTCTTTGAAATAAACTCCAAAAAAATCATAGGAATTTTTTAAATTCTCAAGACCTTTAAGAAAATTAGAACGTGAGCTTTTCTTGGTAAATGTAGAATACCTATCAAAGGCAGAAGAATATACTTCGTAGCCATTTTTAACTAATTCATCTTTACTTATTTTTTTTACTTCAGTAGTTTTAAATGCTCGCCTTACTTTACTCCTTGTGTTAGAACTTAGCTCATCCATTCCTCCGAAAGAATCTTTTATAATATACCAAAATTCAGAAGGGGATAATCGGTCAAAATCTGAGGTCCAACGAGCGTAAAATATTTTTTTGAAAAAATTAATATTAGAAATAATTTCGCTTTTACTACTCTCAACCTCGCTGTTTGGAGAAAGATTAGGAGTAATCCCGAAATTATAAATTTTCCACCCTTTTATTCTCATCTATTTTGATTGTAAATGGTGTTATTATTTAAACCTAAAATGCTTTCATACATATTCAATAACTTCACCGATTCTGTCTGCCAAGAGTATTTTTCTGATGCCGAAAGGGCAAAATTACTGACTTCTTCTAAAGAATTACTTTCAAGTATTGAAATCATTATTTCGGCTAAATCCTCTGGTGAATATGGGTCCACGCACCATCCGACTTTATTCTCTTCCACAATTTGCTTGTAAAGCGCAAAATTAGAGGTTATAGTAGGCAAGCCAATGGCCATATATTCAAATACTTTGGTAGGATAAGACCCCACATAATTGCCAATTGGCTTTAAAACAGCCAAACCCGCAATGCATTGTGAGGAAATAGCATAACCTTCGTCTAAACTTTTTCTGCCATAAAAAATGACTTTATCTTTGATAGAAGCGTATTTTACCCAGTCGACTTCATCAAAAAGCCGACCAACAAAATGCATCTTAAAATCAAAATTCTTGGAATCTAATATATTTAGAGCATCTAATATAACTTCAAGTCCTCTATCATTACTAACCACACCGATATAGAAGAATTCATGTCCTTTTCTTTTAATGTTTTTAAATTTTTCTAAAAATTGAACTTCTGGGAAATTTAAAATAACTTCAAACTTGTTTTTAGATTTTTTGTTTTCGTACAAAGTAGCGTAAGAGTATTCAGCAATAATTATATTGTAAAATCTTGTAAACACTTTATTTAAAAGTATAAATAAAAAACTCAGGAATCGGGCAAAGGTAGGGCTTAGCCATTGTTTATCTTTAATTTGTTCGGCAACATTCTCATGAACATCAAAAATCACTGGCTTGCTCATTAGTCGAAACAGTAAGCAAATGGGCGCTAACTCTGGATCATGAAAGTGATAAATATCTGCATTTAATTTTCTGGCTCTTGAAAAAACCTTTATCGTAGATGAAAAAATCCTAGAAAATCTGTTGGTTGATGAACCGACATCGATAATTGAAACCCCATTTTTCACCTCATCACCTAGACCATCTGCTACTATCCAAAAAGTGTCATAACCGTTCTTTTGAAGCGTCATACATTCCTTGAAAAATATACGCGTGTCGTTTCTTTGATGAACTGAGGATAGGTGACAAACTTTCATTAAACTTTATTTCATAAAGGATTTAACATCTCTAAACAATGCAATGAAAAAACCTAAAAATAAAAACAAAAAAGACAATACACCTACCCTGAATAATGTTCTAGAAGTTGGCTTTCTGTACACTGGAAAGTCGGAGACGAAAGAAAGGGGCTTAAGTAACTCTAAATCCCGTTCTAAGGATTGCTTTTTCTCATAAAGTTGAATGATTTGATTTTGTAAACTTTCGCTATTATCATTGGCAATTGAAATAGTACTCATTTCAAAATCTGTCTTATTGTTAAGATTGCTTCTATAAGTTTGTAAATCGTTAATCTCTTTATTAAGGTAGTTTATAAGTTCAGGCGATTGTTTTTGAAAAAGGTTAAAATTCTTGTTAGAATACCCATTATTATTAAAATAGTTTATGAAACCCTCGCTTACAGCTCTAATTGATGTATTGTCGGTTACTTTTATAGTGATTAAAAATTGAGAAAGTTTTTGTCTTCTATTCTCTAAATCCAACTCATAAGACTGTTCTGCTTCAATAAACTTAACGGTTTGGGCTACCTCTTCTGAAACTTTGAGCTTATTGGCTAAAATTTGATATTCACCGTTTTCTACAATTTTACCGAGTCCATTAACCATTTCAATTGCTATTTTTTGGTCAATTATAGGGTACTCCAACTCGCTTGGATCTATAATACCCTCAAAAAAGGATAAACCAGAAGTTGCTGTTGCGGTAGTTTCATAATATGGTGCTCTTAGAAAATCATATGTAAATCCTAAAATCAGACCTATCACAAAGAATATCGCAATGAATCTCCATTGTCTGTATAAAAAATTGAGAATAGATTTTAATAAATTAAATATGTCCATAGTAGCTAATTTTTAGTACTCAATTGATATTGAGCAGTTTTGCAAATGTATATAAATATAAAAAGATAAATTGTCCAAATAAATAATGATGAACTTGAGGAAAATAATAATAAGTTAAACAAAACTATTTGAATGCTTAAATCAAAGTCTTTATGAGTCCAACTAATAAACACAAGGTAAGTATTGAGTAATATATATCCTAAAACAGCAAGAACACCACTATTTATTAAGATTTCAAAAATGTAAGAATGTGGATTAACAATATGTGACAAATTAGGATCATTTATCGTTTGAAAATATTGTAAGGAGTAATCAATACCATAACCCATTCCATAGCTAGAAAAGATAGACAGTAATGAGTGTTTGTAGAGGAAAAGACGAATAGACGTCGATTGTCTATCTGAAAATAATAAGTCAGTTTTTAGCTCTTTAAAACTATCCAGAGCCTGCATATACCAATTGGGTTCTAAAAAAATCACACCAATAAATATTATGAAAATTCCAATTACGGAAATTGATGCTAATTTTATTGGATACCTATATAAAAGGTAAATCAACGAAACAACCAAAGAAATTCTACTTTGTGAATAATAAACTATCAATAAATGAATAGCTACTGCTGCAAAAAGCCAAATCATTGATTGTTTCTTTTCTTTATCTAAAGTACTTAACAAATACATAAACATAAGTGTAAAAATAGATGCAAAGTCATTCGAATTAAAATAAACAACCGTAGGTGAATAAGTGAGCCAATATGGCGCGTCAAATAAAACAGAAGTACTAAGATGATTACCTGTAAATATCTCGTAAAAAGCATATAATGCATACAGGATATAAAACACTAAAGTAATCTGATTAAAAACCTTAAAAAATCTATCTCTATTTGATAAAAACGCATTATACAAAGCGAAAATTAAGACAAGTAAAAAAGTAAAATTAAGAATAGAAGTAAACTCGTAATCGTATGCAAATAAAGTATACCTAAAAAAAGTTACTATATAAGTGTGAAAAAATAAATAAAGAAAATAAAGCAAAGAAAAAATAAGTACTGGTTGTAAACTAACTTTCTGCTTTAACAAAACTACCTTTTGGAATAAAAGAACTGAAAAAAACAGTACGACTATTGGCAGTATTAACCTCAAAGGATAAAGATTTGGTCCTATCCCAAAAGCATTCATCAAATAAATAGATGACAAAAATAATATGAGTAGTAAACTAGTCAATGGATAAGTTTACAGATTTAAATTTCATATTGATGTACAATAACATTAACCAAAACAAAGAGTTAATAAAAAGTATTGACTCGACCATGCCAAGTAAAAAAACTGGTATTATAATTATTAAAAAATCGTTATAACGAGAAATGTAAAATTTAATGTATTTGTATATCATCAGAAATACATAAAAGATAACAAAGAAAACTCCTAAGTTAGAAGATTCGTTAATATATGAGTTATGAGCAGACTTCCCATCAACAAATGTAGTAGATGGGCCACTACCAAAAAGCAAGTGAGTACCATCATTCAGCATATTACTTATAATTTTTGACCATATTTCAAATCTACCAGATGAACCTGATTTCTGAATTTTATTAACTAATTTAATGTCAGAATCTATCAAAAAGGCATTAAATGCTATTATGCTTACAAGCAAAATACCTACCCCTAAAAGACTATAAAAACTAAGTCGATTAACAGACTTTGACATTTTTATTAGGTAAAGAATTAAAAAAACTAATATGAAAAGTAATGAACCACGAGAATTAGTAAAAATTAAGAAGGGTAATAACGAGAACACATAAACCCATTTAAACACCGATTTCTTAAAACTCAAAACAGAAAAAGCTATCATAAAAGCAATAAACATTCCAAATGAATTAGAATTAATAAAAATTCCAGATGCTTTTTCAAAGCCCAATAGCTCTGGATATCCAATTCTCATAAGATACCAAGAAGATGCTAAGACACCATAAGAGAAAAATACTAATAATTTATTCAAAAGATTAGTATTAAAACTAATACCAGTAATTGAAAATAGAGATAAAATAATTATTATAAAAACAGCTGTATTATAACCTCCTAAGTGTAGATGACTAGAAGATATTACACTTAAAATACAAAACACTACACATGGAACAATAAATAATAGCGCACCAAAATCGTATTTGAATTTCTTAAAGTTAAAGGCAATTAAAAAGAAAAAACACAGAAGAATAATTTCATTAAGAAAAGGGAAAAATAAATCTACAAATGAATCAGAAAGAGTTGCACACATAAATATTATAGAAAATAGCAAAGAATTTATATGTGAAAAAGATATCTTCATCAGCTGTTTTTACTCTCTTTAAATATTGAAATTAATCGAGATGAAATAACATCCTCAGAAAAATTATCAATAACGTATTTTCTAATGTATGATGAATCAAATTCAGCATTTGTTATTTTAAGTAATTCATGCTCCAGATTTTCTAAATCACATAAAACACCAAGTTTTGAGTCAGTAATTATAGACTCTGGCCCACCTGATTTGGAAGAAATAACTGGAACACCACAAGACATGGCTTCTATAAGAACAACACCAAAAGTTTCGTGAAAACTAGACAACACAAAACAATCCGAACGTTGTATTTCTAATTTTACTTGATCTCTTTTTTGCCTACCCAACAAATGAACCTGACTATTTAACTCTTCATTATTTATAAAAGCTGATAGTTTTTTAAATTCTGGACCATCTCCCACAATTCTGAGATGATAGTTTTCTTGACCAAAGAATGTTTTTTTAAACGCCTTTATCAGCCCAATTTGATTCTTATTTTTATCCAAATTTGCAATATTCAAAAAGGTAAATATTTTATTTTCAGCCTTTTTTAATTGTGGTTTAAAGAAGTGCGTATCAACAACATTTGGAATATAAGTGAACTGCTTTCTAAACTTATCTGTTAGTAGAGCACAAAATGGCTCACTCACAGCAACATTATGCTGGCTTTTTGAATACACTTCTTCAGCTAAATCAATAGCATTCTTGTTGTAGTTATTTCTAACAAAACCTGAGGAATGTTCAGTAACAATAAAAGAAATTTTATATGTTTCTTTAATCCAAATGGCAATCTCACCAGCTAGAAAGGTATGAACATGGATGATGTCAGGAGTGCCATTTTCTTCAATATATTTTTTAAATAATTGTTTGCCTTTTTCAAGTCTTACTCTTGCTGTTCTTTTTTTCAGTTTGGGGTAAGATATGAATGGCTTTACATAGGTTGGAATACCGCTATCGTTATAGAATTCATCAGAAAAATTAAAACGTTTGCTCTTTAAAATATTGGGAATAGTTATAGGCATAGGACAAATTACTCCAACCTTACAACCATTACTTAGCAAGGCTTTAGCCTGATCAAAATAGAATAGTGAATTGACAGGATTAAACTTATTTTTATAAGCTGTTGTTATGAGTAAAACATGCATTAGCCTTTCTTTAAAATTAAAACAAGTTTATTTTTATACAATTGAATATCAGATCTTTTGAGAATAATAAAATCCGAAAATAACACCTTATTTTTCACTGAAAAAACAATGGATTTTATAATGACATCTAACACATAAGCGCAAGAAGTTGCCAAGGCAGCTCCTTTAATACCGTAAGCAGGTATTAACCAAAGATTCAACAATAGATTTGTAATAGCAATAACAATTGCAATATAAGTATTAATCTCAGGTTGCCCACGACCCGTAAAATCATTGGCTAAAACTCTTCCCATTGAAAAGATAACTACCCCAGGAATCAATATTAAAAAAGGAACAACACTTTGCATATATTCTTCTCCGAATAGTAGCACTATCAACCAATGGCTAAATACAGCTAAAAATAAGCCACCTAAGACTGAAATAAATAAAGTGTTTCGGGAAGCTAAGGATGTGAACTTATTTTTAGAGCCATCGTCATCTAGGTTAGCAACACGAGCAAACAATACGGCCGATACTGATTGAGATACCATCCAAATTCGCTCAGATAATAATACCGCAATAGAATATATTCCTACAGAAGCATCGTCTAAAAAATAGGCAATCAAAAACATATCTAGCCTGTAATTTAAAAATGTAAGCACATTGCTAAAGTGCCCTTTTATCCCAAAATAAAAACTCTCTCTAAGATAGGTAATAGAGTATTTTTTAGGCCAAAATAAATTATAAGACTTTTTCAAAAAATAGAATGTAACGATAAGCATAAGCAGTTGTGCGGCAGCAAAACTAACTATTGCACCAAGTATACCCCAGCCTAGAAACCAAACAAATAATAATGAAAAAACAAGAAGGCCAAATTGATTGAGGATAACAATTATATTGAATTTTTCAAATTCTTCCTTCCCTTGAAATATGGTTGGTAAATTTTTTTGAATAAACAAAATAGGCAAGATCATCAATACATAAAGCATCAGTTTTGCGCTAATATTCTCAAACAAAAAATCTTTGAAAAAAAAGACGATGAGTATTCCTATTAAAATAGAAAACAAACTAAGAATTAAGGATGTAAATAAATTTGTTGAATATATTTCTTCGTCAGAATACTTTTTTTTACCAACAAAAAAAACAGTTGAAGTAGATAGTCCAGCATTGAAAAAGGTATATAGAATAGTCGGCAACAAAATAGCCAGTGTGTATTGCCCCTGTCCTTCCGCTCCTAATGATCTCGCTATTATCATTGTAGACAATATACCAAAGCCAATACTTAACACTTGCCTAGTAATGGTTAACAACGAATTATGAAACGCTCCTTTTTTCATACCAGGCTATTTATTTTTAGCAATTCTTAAAATAATTATGATTCTGAAGATATAAAAAATTGACATTAAAAAACTAAATAAAAGTAAATAATCCTCAAAATTCCAAGAGAAAAAATAGGCATAACTAATTGTTCCCATTGAAACAATAAACATTATCAATTGTAAAATGAAACTGAGTTTTTGTTTTTCAAATGCAGTATGAATACTTGTTAATGGTGAAGCTATGAATTTAAAAAGGAAAAAAGGAATTAAACACTTAGCATAAACACCTGACAACCTCCACTCTTCTCCAAAAACAAAAGCAAATAAATCTTCAACAACAAAATACGCTACTCCAAAAAACAATACAGATACTATTGATAATTGAATGACCATTCGTTTGGTCAAGTTATAAGCCTGATTAGTCGTATTTCTTTGGTTTACAGCATCCTCTAAAAAAACTTGATTGATGGAATTACCCAAAAATGTAAAAGGAGTACCTAAAGCTCTATACATCAAAGAGTATAAGCCTAGTAAGGAAGTAGAATATAATATAGGAATGAGCAAGTTAACAGCATTAACGCTTAAATTATTAAGTAGTATTGAAAAATTAGTGTATTTCGGAAAATCAATATACCTTTTAGCTACAGTTTTTAATGTTGAAAAATTAACTTTTAACAATTGTAATTTTGAGGTTTTCCACAAATAATAAGTTGTAAAAAGGGATGAAATTATCTTTCCAATCATTAAGCCAAAAAGTCCAGACTTTAGAGCTGGAAAAACTATTTGAATAGAGGCAAATGATACTGAACGGTATATTTCAGAGTTTGAAATAGATTTGAATTCCTTTTTTCTAAGTTGATAATAATTCAAAGTATTATAAACTCCAATTGAAAAGACAACCAATGGAATAAAATATATCCAAAAGACTAATTTAGGTTCATTTAAAATTTCTAAAAAAAAAGACGAAAAAAACAGGAAGAACAGTAATAGAATACTACTTACAATTAGACTTATAAGTAAGGACAAACTTGTTAAATGATTAGCTTCTTCTTCAGATTTTACTAAAACGAGAGCTTGTTCGTAACGGCCATTTACAATTGACCCCAAAATGGTAGAAATCGAAGTAAATAAGGCCAAAACTCCTAACTCTCTTGGTGTATATAACCTGGTAATAACAGGAGATATAAGTATAGGAATTATTTGAGAAATAGCAGACCCTTTAAACAGAGTAAATATATTCGTATAGAATAGAGAATCTTTAAATACTTTTTTTAAACCTGCCATAGTTGTTTAGACAACAATTCTATCCACTAAAAAAACCTTGTAATATATGTTTGTTGTTCATCAGTTATAAATGGACTCATAGGCAATGAAAATACTTCATTGGCTGCTTTTTCTGAAACTGGAAAATCACCAAGCTTATGATTAAGAGACTCAAAGCATGTTTGAAGATGTAGAGGTTTTGGATAATGTATAGCCGTTGGAACGCCATTATCATTTAATTTTGACAGTAGTTCCTCTCTATTTTCAGATTGCAAAGTAAATTGAGCAAAAACACTTGTTCTTCCATCTTTTATAGTTGGTAACTTGAGTCCCTTATCCTTGAGTAAATCCATATACTTTTGGCCTTTTTCTCCTCTTAATTGGACTTCATTATCAAAATACTTGAGCTTTACATCTAATATAGCTGCTTGAATAGCATCCAAACGACCATTTATTCCAATTACTTCATGATCGTATCTTCGTTTAGAGCCGTGCGCTAAGAAAAGTCGTGCTTTTTCTGCTAGTTCATCATCATTGGTAAAAAGTGCACCACCATCACCATAACAGCCTAAAGGCTTTGAAGGAAAAAAACTTGTACATCCAAAATGACTTAGATTACAGCTTTTTTTACCCTTGTAGGTTGCGCCAAAACTTTGTGCTGCATCTTCTATAACTATTAGGTTATGTTTTTCTGCAATAGCATTAATTTTATCCATATCGGCAATTTGACCGTAAAGGGATACTGGCATAATTGCTTTTGTTCTGGACGTAATTTTAGCTTCAATTAATTCGGCATTGATGTTATAGGTGTCGGCTTCTATATCAACAAAAACAGGGATTGCACCTAACAAGCTAATTACCTCACTTGATGCAATGAATGTAAAAGGCGTTGTTATTATTTCATCATTTGGCTTTATTCCTATCGCCATTAGAGCTAATAACAGAGCGTCTGTTCCACTCGCACA
The DNA here is from genome assembly GCA_965661345.1 of Flavobacteriales bacterium. Classification (GTDB taxonomy): domain Bacteria; phylum Bacteroidota; class Bacteroidia; order Flavobacteriales; family UBA7312. Next base: position 81,686 of record CBFIDK010000001.1, read on the forward strand.
ACCAATGGCATGCTTTGCGCCTACATATTCAGACAAATTCTCTTCAAATTGTTTAACTGAAGGCCCCATAATATATTGAGAGGTATCTAAAATATTATGAATTGCTGAATCGATTTCTTCTTTGTATGTTTTATACTGTGATTGTAAATCAATGAAAGGTATCTCCATAAACTAAAGAATTTGAATTGAACCGTTAGATAATTTATACGTTGTATTATCGAACGTATCTATTGCTATATTATTATCATTAAATACTAATCTATTGCCGGCTTTACTAACCCAGCCTTGATGTTTTGCAGGAACACCATATATCATTTCAAAAGGCTTTACATCTTTTGTCACCACACTACCTGCTCCAATCAGGGCATACTCACCGACGGTAATTCCACAAACTATTGTAGCATTTGCACCTACTGTGCAACCTTTCTTCAATAATGTTTTTTGGAATTCTTCTTTGCGAACAATAAAACTTCTAGGGTTTATAACATTTGTGAAGACCATTGAAGGTCCTAAGAAAACATCATCTTCTATCTCTACGCCTTCAAAAATTGAAACATTATTCTGAACCTTTACTCCGTTTCCTATTGTAACATTTGGACCAACAACACAGTTTTGACCGAAAGAACTGCGCTCTCCAATTACTGTATTGTTAAGAATATGAGAAAAATGCCAAACTTTTGTTCCTTCTCCGATACTGACATTTTCATCAATCACAGAACTACTATGAATAAAATAACTCATAATTTACAAAATGGATGATAATCTCCTTTTAACCCTACAGGTTGAGAATTTCTTATATCGTGCACTATATCTATTGAAGTTTTTGCTTCCATCAATTTAAATCCATTGCCTGCCAAAACTGCCTCATAACTCTTAGTATGAAGATCGGTAAATGTTCCGCTAAATTCTATTTCTTTTCCTTCGACAGTTATTGATCGATATGTTCTTTGCCCAGTTGATTTAATATGTTCGGGTATTAAATCATAATTCACACTTAGAAACCAACGTACTCTTGCTCTTTCTAATTCTAAAAATCCTGCTGCCTTATCATCATCAGAAACGTGACAAACATTCTGTTTAACTGAACCGAAAATCCATGTCAGCATATCAAAAAAATGAATGCCAATATTAGTAGCAATTCCACCAGATTTAGATTCATCACCTTTCCAGGAAATAAAATACCACTTTCCTCTACTCGCTAAATAAGTAAGATCGATATCATAGATTTTATCTTTTGGGCCATTTTCAACTTTTTCTTTTAATGCAATTATCGATGGGTGAAGTCTTAATTGAAGAATGTTATTAATAGTATGACCTGTTCGTTTCTCGACCTCTGCCAAAGCCTCAATATTCCATGGGTTTAAGACCAATGGTTTTTCACATATAACATCCGAACCATTTCTTAAAGCTAAACGAATGTGAGCATCATGAAGGTAGTTTGGAGAACATATACTGACATAATCTATCTTTGAATTTGAGCGCCTTAACTTGTCCAAATGACGATCAAATCGTTCTGGTTCTGTAAAAAAATTTGCCTCAGGAAAATAACTGTCCATTACTCCTACACAATCAAATTTATCAAGTGCAACTGATAAATTATTGCCTGTGTCTTTAATAGCTTTCATATGCCTAGTGGCAATATATCCAGCCGCACCTATTAATGCAAAATTTTTCACTATAACCTCCAACTTGGTTCATCAACTATTCCTTTTACATCCAAAATAATCGGAGTTCCAGAAGAAATTGATTTATAGTTTTCATTATTTAGTTCAGTAAATTGATGATGCGCTACGGAAACAATGATAGCATCATATAATTTATCAGACTTGAATGGATTTGAAATTAATTCTCTATCGTATTCAGATGACATTTCTTTTTTATCAACCCATGGGTCGTAAATATGCACATTACATCCAAAATCTTCAAGTTCATCAACAATATCAATAACTTTTGTATTTCTAATATCAGGACAATTCTCTTTAAAAGTAAAACCCATTATTAAAATATCGGAGTCTTTAATTTTTTTATCGTAATCAACTAAGAAATGGACGGTCTTCTTGGCTATATAAGCAGACATCCCATTATTTATTTGTCTTGAAGAAAGTATTAAGTTAGGCTTATATCCTAATTTCTGTGCTTTATATGTAAGGTAATACGGGTCTACTCCTATGCAATGTCCTCCAACTAATCCGGGTTGAAATTTTAGAAAATTCCATTTTGTTCCTGCAGCTTTTAAAACCTCATTTGATGAAATCCCCATTGCGTCAAAAATTAAGGCTAGCTCATTAACTAAAGCAATATTCACATCTCTTTGTGTGTTTTCAATAACCTTTGCCGCTTCTGCAACCTTTATCGATGATGCTTTATAGGTTCCAGCTGTAATAATAGTGGCGTACAAGTCATCTACTACTTTAGCTGTTTCCTCATTTGAACCACTTGTAATTTTTAAAATCTTAGTTAAAGTACGTTCTTTATCACCAGGATTTATCCTTTCCGGACTATAGCCACAGAAGAAGTCTTTATTGAAAGTTAATCCTGATTCTTTTTCTAAAATCGGCACACATTCATCTTCTGTTACACCAGGGTAAACTGTAGATTCATAAATGACTATATCGCCTTTTTTAATAACAGACCCCACAGAATGACTAGAACTAATAAGCGGAGTTAAATCAGGAAGATTCTTTTTATTAATTGGTGTTGGAACTGTTATGATAAATATGTTACAGTCTTTAGCATCGTTAATATCAGTAGTGTAGCTTAGATGTGTGGCTGACTCCAAGTCCTCTTTAGTCATTTCTAAAGTTCTGTCGAAACCTGTTTTGAGTTCATCAATCCGATCTAGATTGATATCTATTCCAATTGTAGTAATTTTTTTTCCAAATTCAACGGCCAAAGGGATACCAACATACCCCAACCCAATCACTGCAATTTTATGATTCATCTAAGACTATTTAAAAAATTAAAGAGTCTTCAAATGAAGACTCTAAAAGTTAATATCGGAAATATTTCAAAATTAATATTCCCAGAGGTCGTGCTCAATATTAAAGATTTCTTCTTTAATTTTTTCTGCTTCTAACAATGCGTCGATTCCCTCTTTATATTCTGATATTTTTCTATCATATTTATTGGACTCTTTGACAATTCGACTGCTGAAAAAACGTTTGTGAAATATGTCGTCATAGGTTAAACGTGCCGCATCATTTTTTCTGTGGTTGAAAACTTCAGCTTTTGAAAGTATTTTTCTCGCATCTGGAAAATATACCCAGAACAAAGAGGTTTCACCAGTGTAAACACCATCTTCATTTTTACGGTCAATTACTGGACAGATTCCAATAATTCTTACTTCCATTACAGAGCGTTGCTTGTCAAAAAACCATTCTTCTTTTATTCTGTATTTTTTAACTTCATGTCTTTCAAAAATATTAAATGTAGTATCTAAATAATATTCTTGAGTATCAGGGTCGAATCGCTCTTCAACAGACATTTTCTCTCCCTCCATTATACCAATCATTTCTACTTCTGAAGGGGACATTGGCGACTGAAATTCGTCATCATTAGTAGCATTTCCATAAGCAGTAATTGTACCCTCATCAATTGCTTGCATTAAGACATCAATTAAATTCTGACGATCATTTATCGGTAATAATGGGTAGTAGAATACTTGATTCATCTTTTCTCTTAAATCAATAACTCTTTCAATTTTAGTTGACCACATTACATCTGCCTCACGAACGTGCTGATAAGGCTGAATCATTCTTTCTTTACCACCATCACGAATATCTTTTTCATAAGCACCATCAAGAATATCTTGTGAATAAGCGACTTGCGAAAAACATATCAACGAAATAATTACTAAAACAATATTTTTCATAATAAAAAGATTTAATTAACAGTAAGCTTTACTGAAGGCAACGACTTAGGCGCGCCATCAGGTCCCTTACAGGTAATATTAGTAAAATATAAAACTGAGCCAATCTGAAGTGACTCAAATAACGTTTTCATTTCTTGTGTAACCTTGTTGCCTTTGGCATACTTAGTTACTAATTCACCTCTTTGTGTAACGTCAACTGAAAAACCAGTAATATTATATCTGATATCAAATACAAAGTTGGTTAATTCTGCATATAGTTTTGCGTTATTTGAAAGTAATTGGCTTTTTTTAATTTTTTGATTCTTTGAGCCTAGAAACTTTGGTTCAGGCTTAGGAGTTCTCATAACTCTATACTCAATAGAACCCATGTTTCTTTTCTTACCATCTATCTCAGCTGAAACACTAATTTTAGCTTTACCCGTTACCTTTGGAAAAACTTCCCAACCTCCCCCTCTAACTTTCTTAACTGAACCGTTATCACAACTCACACTTAACTTATCACTTGGCACTCCAGGAACTGAAACGTCAATAGGATTTCCTAAGGCATCGTCTTTTAATGGATAACTAGCAAGTATATAAAAAACATTCATCTTAGTAGGTGAAACAACTAAGCTGGCCTTAGCTACTTGATATTCTCCATCGAAAGGATATAATTTAGTGCCTGCATCGGTTTTCATAGCAATTAAACCTCCCCATTTTTTGTACCCTTCAGAAGTAGCTTTAGTAGAATACTTTCCTTTGCCTGCAACAACAGGTATTGAATCATAATTACCAACCATGTTATATTTTCCGTTTTCATCGACCTCATAGTCTCCTACATAAATGATTGGATTTTGGGTAGTATCTTTTGCGGCTAAAAATACATCTGCTTTAAAAGAATCGCCTAAGAAAACATAATTAGAAGTTGCTATTTGAATAGCATCAGCCGACGTAAATTTTAAGGACCCAGCATCAATTTCTTGCTGAAGATACTTTATCACATCTGATTCAGCATTTCTTACATCAGTTTGAATTTTAGATAAAATGGTAACTGCGGCGATTAGTGGCATATCTTGGAAGTTTTGTTGAACCCAAGATAACATTCCAGAACCATATTTTTCTTTTCTTTCTTCAAATGAAAAAGTAGTTGTCAATGAAGACTGAATTGATAGCTCATCAACCATGTTTTTCAAAAACTCTCTATATTCTTCAAGACTTTCTTGAAGTATTTGTCCATTTCCCTTATTGATCATTAATTCACCTGGTCTCTCTCTATCTTTTTTACTGATAACATCAACCATCAGTTTTTTCTTCTGATCAGAACTTAAATCATCATAAGTAACATCTTCAATTGGTTCTTCACCTTCAAAAGTAACTTGCTTGTCAGAAAGCATTACCATATCAAACTTGAGCCTCTGAATATCATCTACAATTTTATCGGCTTTTTCTTTCACGCTAAACGCTTTATCTCGCCATGGACCAGCTTTTGCCTCATTTGTTTCAGCAGCAGCTACAAAAGAAGAATAAACTTCATCATTTTTGCTGTTGAAATTTTGGGTTGTTTTTACAATCCCACCATTAATTTTTTGAAATGCGTCGAGAACCTCCTTAGAAACGTTCAGTGCTAACATCGCTGTTAGTACTAAATACATCATCCCAATCATTTTTTGCCTCGGCGATAAATTATTTCCTGCCATTAGATTTTTCTAATTTACTAGTGAAAATTAATTTTATTTATTACTCATTGCGCTAAGCATGTTCGCATACATCTTGTTAAGTGCTTCAAGATTAGCTCCTAATTTAGATATCTCTACCTGGAACTTTTCAGAGTCTCCAACAGAATTGCCCATGTTTTGCATTGTTTTAAGTTGCAAATCGTAATATGTATTCATTTCAGCTAACTTTCTTGCAGCTTCACGCATTTGATCGCTGTAATCTCCTGTTGCTGATACAGCGTCCATAGATTTATTTACACCCTCAACCGTCTCGTTGAATGATCGTAAGTTGTCTCCTAACCTCGTAATTAAAGCTTGGTCTACATTTGCATTTTCAAGCATATTATCTAGTTCTTGAACTGGAGTTTTAGGCGTATTTTTAGATGACTTTTCGTCTGGGTCCTTCATGTATGCTAACTCTGGATAAACTAAACTCCAATCTGGATCTTCATGCGGTTTTTCGAAAGCAGAAAAGAAGAAAATTATCGCCTCTACAGAAAGACCAATAGTCAACATAGCTCCTGCTCCTGTCCAGTGTTGTAGCTTGAACAAGGCGCCAAGAATTACAATTGCAGCACCAAATCCATACAACTTGGCCATGTTATTTTTAAATTTCTTTGAGTTAGGGTTTAATATTGCCATAATATATTTACTAAAAGTTTATTTATAAAATTATCTAAAATCTGCTTTATCTCTTCCAATGAATGAGATTACATTTCTAAAGCCAATATAGGACTTAGCAGTATCTTGATACTCATAATCTCTTGTTCCAACTTGAATGAAATGTGAAATGTCTTTCCACGAACCTCCGCGTATTACTTTTCTCTTAAGAATTTGAGGATCTGTATCCTGAGCATCATAATTGAAATCCATGTTCATATCGTGTGAGAAATTGAAAGCTGATTCGTCATATGCGTTACTAGTCCACTCAGCAACGTTACCAGACATATCGTATAGTCCAAAGTTATTTGGATTGTATGAGGCTACTTTTACAGTTTTAATACCACCGTCAGCAACATAATTACCTCTTCTAGGCTTGAAATTCGCTAAGAAACAACCTACTTCGTTTGTTGTGTAAGGACCTCCCCAAGGGTATGGAGATAAATCAAAGCCACCTCTTGCAGCGTACTCCCACTCAGTCTCTGTAGGTAAACGGAATTCATCATGTAATGGCTCATCTCTTGACATTAAATATTTATCAAGGATACTTGTTCTCCACTTTGAAAATGCAACCGCTTGTTTCCAACTTACACCCACTACTGGATAATCGTCAAATGATGGGTGGTGAAAATAATTTCTTGACCAAGGGTCATTGTAAGAATATGTATAGTCAGATGTCCATACTAAAGTGTCAGGGAAAATATTAAGCTCAGGTTTTTCGATAAACACAGATCTATCGTTCTTACCTTGCGCTTTATTTTCTTTTGATGACGCTCTTTGAATGTCAACATCTTCATATTTGAAGTTTAACTTTCTAGTATCAAATTCTCTTCTTGAGTAGAATCTTTCGTGTTCGGGCAAATACATTTCGTCTTCAAGCACTTCACGAACTTCTGAATCATCCCATCTTATTGGCCTATCCCAATCAATTCGTGGAGGATCAATGAAATTGCCATAGTCGTCTTCTTCAATGAGTTCATATCCTTCAACGCCATTCTCACCAAGTATTACTCGCGCAATAGAATCTCTTACCCAAGATACAAACTGTCTGTATTCGTTATTTGTGATTTCAGTTTCGTCAATATAAAATGCCGCTACAGAAACTGTTTTGTGTTGTGTTACATGAGCATAAGGAACATCTTGATCACCAGGCCCCATATTAAAACTTCCCTGAGGAATAAATACCATTCCGTAAGGGTCAGTTGGATTCCAGATAGGTCTATTTTGAACGCCTATCAATTCACCATTGCCTGATGTGGAGCAGCTTGCTAACACTATCGCAACAAATCCAAAGACAAATAAATTTTTCATAATACTTTTATTTAGCCTCTTTAAGAGGGTTAATAATTCATTCAAAGCCACAAAATCACCACTAAATTAGTGATGATTTTACTTTGGAAAGCAACAAATATAACATTTTTATAGGAATCTAGGGTTTTTAAATCCTTTGACAACCTTGTTATAATCTATTTTAAATTGATAACCTAACATAAACTCAAAGCTTCCAGATGTAGAAACATTGGTCGTTGGAATATCATATGAGAATCCAAATTTTAAATCATCATTTATGTGCATACCTAGCAATAGAACAGCACGAGAACTAGGTCTATATGTAACTCCACCCCATATCTTTTTATTGTATTCAAGGATAGATGTTAAATCTAAGGTAGTTGTAACACCTTCTGTTTTAACAAGTAATGATGGTTTTACATCAATTTTTGGATTCAATTCGTGAACGTATCCTGCCGTTAAATAATAATGTCTTTTTACATCAATTATATCTACAGATGTGGCAATTGTTGGTTCATTAATGTGCTTTGAAGATAAACCAACATAAACTTTATCAGAATTGAAAAATAAACCTGCGCCTAAATCAAAACTAGAGCCTTTTTCAGTAGAAGTTGGGATACTTGGATCTGGGTTTTGAGCAATTATTCCGCTACCGTCAAGTCCATCCTGCATTACACCAACAGAAAGCCCTATACCTAAGTTACCACCTGCTAACTCAAATCTGTAAGCATAGGATAAGTTCAATGATAAAAATTCGTTTTGACCAATTTTGTCAGTAAGGATATTCAACCCAACACCGCCGTTTAACAATTGTAAAGGAGATTGAACAGATAAATTTGTTGTTACTGGAGCATCTTCAAAACCGACCCATTGACTACGGTGAAGTGCTGTAGCACAAATTGCCTCCTCATGTCCAGCCGATCCAGGGTTAAACGACAGATTATTAAAAATATATTGACTGAATTGAGGATCTTGCTGAGCCCTAGAGTAAAAAGCTAGAAATAACAACAAGAATAGCAAAAAATATTTTTTCATAAAAGGTAACGTCAAAACGTTTATCACAATTAATATTCGGCTAAAATAACTATTTTTTTTAAGTAGAAAAACAAAAAAAAGTTATCGTTACAAGATTAGTTCATTTTCTGAAATGCTTTCCACCACCTTTCTGGGACATCTCCTTTTACAGCTTTCATGTAATCAGAATAGGAACATGGCACATAATAACCCTCGTCAATTCCAGCTGGACTATTATTGATTAGTGGGATTTCCATCCACCATTTTTCCGTTTTTTTATTCTTGAAAAAACAGGCATTATACTCGCCATCTCTCATTGACACATGGTATTTAACCATATCTTTATCAGTGGGCTTGAAGGTCTTCATCTTGTGGAAAAAACCATCGAAAAAACACCAAATCATTTGTGAAATTAACTTAGCTGTCTTTGAACCATCATCCGTAATTGAATGGTAATGATAAATACCTAAGGATTTTATTCTTCCACTAATGCCAGCATATCGCATTATCTGACAAATTTCTTCTGAATAAAATCCATTTGGAGAGCCATCATCATTTGCTGGCGAGTCGGATAATCGAACACTATTCATGTCTATAGAAACTAAATCGGCATTGCGTAAAATCGGCTCAACCTCTTCTATTTGTTGACGGATTTCGCCTAGTCTGAAAGCGTCAAAATATAAGTCGTTAATGAGTTTTACCGAATTTTGCGGATTCAGATACGACTGATAGCCAATGTTGGAATAATTAAATAAAACGTTTGGTTTAGAATTAATTATCTCTGACAGGTATGAACTGGATGGTTTTGATGTTTTCAAAAGCCCCAAATCCAATCTTGAATCTACACTTACCAAGTTTGAGAGTTTCCCAAGATTTACACACGATTTATACTGTGCGATTGTCAAGTCTTGTGTTCCTCCAATGATTAGCGAAAATAAATTTCGGCGTTCACATTCAGACAATACATCTGTAAGCAATTGGTAGGTGTCTGCTATTTTTTCGCCAAGCACTAGATTACCTAAATCTGCTATTCGTAATCGTTCAGGACCTTCAAAGAGCTGGTATAAATCTGTTCTGATTTTCTGGAAATCTTCTGAAGGGTTAACATCTAAACTGCCCCGATACTCTGGAATACAGAAAATTACTAAATCGGCTTCTGAAAGATTAGGGAAATTTCCTTGAGTATAAGCCATGACCTCATTGCCAAGCTGACCAGCTTGATATTCACTCTCGTCATGAGAAATAGGTCGAAAACTTAACTCAAATTCCATTTACTTTTTTTTGCTTTTTTCGGCTAATTCCAAGCACATTTCTCTAGTTAATGATTTTGGCTCAACATCCTTAGGAATTTTCACATTAGTCTTATTCTTTCTAGCACCTTCGCCAATTTGAATAAACGGACCATATCGACCGTTTAAAACCTGAACAAGAGGCTCGCCTTCAAAACGATTAATTGTTTTTTCGGCTTCAGCTTTTCGATGAGCTAAAATAAGCTCAATTGCTCTATTGATTTCGATGGTTAGAGGATCATCTCCTTCATCTTTTTTAATAGAAACAAACTTACCTTTAAACCTCAAATACGGACCGAAACGACCAACAGAAGCGACCACCTCTTCTCCTTCGAATTCACCAACATTTCTTGGTAATTTGAACAGCTTTAGAGACTGTTCAAGTGTTATAGTGGAAATGCTTTGGTCTGCAAGTAATGAAGCAAATCGAGGTTTCTTTTCATCGCTTACTTCACCAATTTGAGCCATTGGTCCAAAACGGCCAATTTTTACATATACATTTTCTCCTGTACCTGGCTCTTGTCCAAGAAGTCGCTGACCTTTTGCTGATTCTGAATTATCGGCAACCTCATTTACAGTTTTTACAAAACCTTTGTAAAATTGACCAATCATTTCATTCCACACTTTCTCACCTTTAGCAATGTCATCAAACTCTTTTTCGACATCGGCTGTAAAACCATAATCCATGACATCAGAAAAATTAGCCTTAAGAAAATCTGTTACTACTATACCAATATCCGTTGGTTTCAACTTTGATTTATCAGAACCTGTTTTTTCTGTTTTGACAGATTCATCTACTTGATTTTCTTTCAACGATAAGAATACAAACGATTTTTTAACCCCTTCACTCTGCCCTTTTACGACGTAGCCTCTGTTTTGAACAGTGGTAATTGTTGAAGCATAGGTCGAAGGACGACCAATACCCAATTCTTCAAGTCTTTTTACCAAACTAGCTTCAGTGTATCGTGACTTTGGCTTGCTGAATCGTTCCGTAGCAGTTATTTCTTTAGAACTAACATCCTCTCCTTGAAATAAGTTTGGCAGCATGCCATCTTGCTCTTCATTTTCATCATCTGAACTCTCCATGTAAACCTTCAAAAATCCATCGAATTTTATCATCTCGCCCTTTGCAACAAACTTTTCTTTTCGATTAGAAATAGTAATTTCAGCAGTAGTTCGCTCAAGCTGAGCATCAGCCATCTGTGAAGAAATTGTACGTTTCCAAATAAGATCGTATAACCTCATTTGATTACGCTCTCCTTCAAATGATGAATGTGCTAAATTAGTAGGACGGATAGCTTCGTGTGCTTCCTGAGCACCTTTGGATTTAGTTGAATACGACCTCACTTTTGAATAGTCAGCTCCGAAGGTAGATTCTATGTATTGAGAAGCCGATTTCACTGCTTCACCAGATAAATTTACACTATCGGTTCTCATATAAGTTATTTTACCAGACTCATACAACTTTTGGGCTACGCTCATTGTTTGACCAACTGTAAAACCTAACTTTCTTGACGCTTCTTGTTGTAAAGTAGATGTAGTAAAAGGTGCTGAAGGTGATTTTTTGGCAGGCTTTTTATTTAAAGAAGAAATAGTAAAATCGGATGAAGCACACGAGTTTAAAAATGCAATGGCTTCTTCTTTTGTGTCAAATCTTTCAGATAAGTCAGCACTGAATACTTTGCCTTTACTGGATTTAAATTGAGCAGTAACTCTGTATGAAGATACACTTACAAAGTCAATTATTTCTTTTTCTCTTTCAACGATTAAGCGAACTGCAACGGACTGAACACGACCTGCAGATAAACCGTATTTGACCTTTTTCCAAAGAACTGGCGATAACTCAAACCCCACGAGTCTATCTAGTACCCGTCGTGCTTGTTGTGCATTTACCAGATTAACATCAATTTTTCTAGGATTTTCTACCGCTTTATTGATAGCTGTTTTGGTAATTTCATTGAAAACAATTCGCTTTGTCTTGCTTTCTTCTAGCTCTAATGCTTCTAGCAAATGCCATGCAATAGCTTCTCCTTCACGGTCCTCATCCGTTGCTAGCCAAACCAGTTCTGACTTTTTTGATAATTTACTTAATTCATCGACTACTTTCTTTTTGTCAGTAGAAACTTCATAAGTAGGCATAAAGCCATTTTCAATATCAATAGCCATTCCACCTTTTTTGGGTAAATCCCGTATGTGACCAATGCTTGATTTTACAATAAAGTCTTTACCTAAAAAACCTTCAATAGTTTTTGCTTTAGCTGGAGACTCGACAATTACTAGATTTTTTGCCATGAGAGAATAAGTTGTTTTCGTTTAAATTAGGTGCAAATATATTATTCCTTTATCCAAACTTCCAAACCCATTATTTTGCAAACTGAGATTATATTATTATATAATATAAGATTTTTAAAAAAAATTAATTTCTGTCAATTTGTCAGTTTTTATTAATTTTGCACCTAAATACTGAATAGAATTTATGAACGAAGAAAAAATAATTGACGCTAGCAGACAAGGTGAAGCTTTGTCCATTAAAAGTCATTCGACCGATAGCAAAAAGATGTACATCGAAAGCTATGGTTGCCAAATGAACTTTTCTGATAGTGAGATTGTAGCATCAATTCTAACCAAAGAAGGGTTTTCTACAACACCAAATCTAGAAGATGCTGACATTGTGTTTGTAAATACGTGTTCTATTCGAGAAAAGGCTGAACAAACTGTTCGTAATCGGCTAAAAGTCTACAACGCCATCAAAAAAAAGCAAAACCCTAAAATGCTTGTAGGGGTGTTGGGTTGTATGGCTGAACGATTAAAAGAAAAATTTCTTGAAGAAGAAAAATTAGTAGATATGGTAGTTGGTCCCGATGCCTATCGAGATTTGCCAAATCTAATCGAAGAAGTTAACGACGGCAGAAAAGCAGTTAACGTTATACTTTCAAAAGAAGAGACTTATGCAGAAATAAGCCCCGTTCGACTGGGCGGAAACGGCATTACTGCCTTTGTTTCAATCACTAGAGGATGCGATAATATGTGTACCTTTTGTGTTGTGCCATTTACTAGAGGAAGAGAAAGAAGTAGAGACCCAAAAAGCATAGTCCAAGAATGTCAACAACTTGTTACTGATGGCTATAAAGAAGTTACTCTATTGGGACAGAATGTTGACTCTTACCTGTGGCATGGTGGCGGATTAAAAAAGGATTTCAATAAACTCAGCAAAGAAGAGCAAGAAAAGAGCACAAATTTCGCTCAACTATTAGCAATGGTTGCTGAAGTAAGCCCAGAATTAAGAGTTCGTTTTTCAACCTCTCACCCAAAAGACATGCAGGACGATGTACTTCATACTATTTCTAAGTATGAGAATATTTGCAACTACATTCACTTGCCAGTACAGTCTGGAAACAGCCGAATTCTTGAGTTAATGAATAGAGGCTACAGTCGAGAATGGTACCTGAACAGAATAGAATCAATTCGAAAAATAATTCCCGATTGTGCCATTTCTATGGATATCATTTCAGGATTTTGTTCTGAAACAGAGGATGAGCATCAAGATACGCTTAGCCTCATGGATATTGTAAAATATGACTTTGGCTATATGTTCAGCTATTCTGAGCGCCCAAATACACAAGCACAAAGAAAACTTGAAGACGATGTGCCTGAAGACGTTAAAAAAAGACGTTTGCAAGAAATTATAGAAAAACAAATGGGGCATTCACTCATAAGGAATAAAAACCATGTAGGAAAAACCCACAAAGTATTAGTCGAAGGTGTTTCTAAAAAATCCAAAGACGAATTGTTTGGAAGAAACACCCAAAACACCGTTATCGTTTTCCCAAAAGAAAACTACAAAATTGGTGATTATGTAATGGTAAAAGTTGATGAGTGTACTTCGGCAACACTAAAAGGAACAGCAGTAAATAAAGCATGACATCACATCAGGACATAAAACAACGTTTTGGCATTGTAGGACAATCTATTAAACTGGAACGCGCAATTGAAATTGCAGTTCAAGTTGCCCCTACTGACATTTCTGTTTTGATTACCGGTGAAAGTGGTACTGGAAAAGAATCCATGCCTAAAATCATTCACCATAGCAGCCAACGCAAACACAATAACTACATCGCCGTCAACTGTGGCGCTATCCCTGAAGGAACCATTGACAGTGAACTATTTGGTCATGAAAAAGGTGCTTTTACAGGCGCAAGTGAAAAAAGAAAAGGGTATTTTGAAGTTGCAAATGGTGGAACCATATTTCTTGATGAAGTTGGCGAATTACCCTTAAGTACTCAAGTAAGACTATTGCGAGTGCTTGAAAGTGGTGAATTCATGAAAGTTGGCTCTAGCGAAATTATTAAAGTTGATGTCCGCGTTGTTGCAGCTACAAATGTAAATATTGAGAAAGCCATACAAAACGGTAAATTTAGAGAAGACTTATACTACAGGCTGAATACGATAAACATCAAAATGCCTCGTCTGAAAGAAAGAAAAGAAGACATTCATCTATTGTTTAGAAAATTTGCCTCCGACTTTGCCGACAAATACAGAATTCCAGCCATAAGACTAGATGAAGAAGCTATAGATTTATTGGAAAGCTATTCATGGCCAGGTAACATTAGGCAACTCAAAAATATTTGCGAACAAATTTCTGCCGTTGAACAAAATAGAAGTGTAAACAAGGAAACATTGAGTCGGTATATTCCAAAAGAAAATGCCACCCCAGTTTTGTTTGGAAAAGGAAACAATGAAAATGATATTTCAGAAAGAGAAATCCTTTACAAAGTTCTATTTGAGATGAAAAAAGATTTGAACGATTTGAAGCGGGTAACCAAAGAATTGATGAGTGGTAACATTGTTACACCTGAAGACAGCAAATTGACAGAAAACTTCATTATTCAGCCTAAAGAAGAAGCCTTACAAAGCCCTGTGGAAAAAGAAATATTAACTCTTCAGGAGCAAGAAAAAATATTAATTGAAGAATCTTTGATAAGGCATCAAGGGAGAAGAAAAGACGCCGCAGATGAACTCGGCATTTCTGAAAGAACACTTTATCGCAAAATTAAAGAGTATTTACTGTGAGAAATTTAAAAACATATTCAGTATTACTAGCTCTAATTATTAGTTCATGCGGTGTTTACACCTTTTCAGGCTCATCTATTTCCTCAGAAGTAAAGACCGTTAACATTCAATTTTTTGAAAATAAAACATCTTTATCACCATCAAATTTATCGAATAACTTCACTGAAGCACTCAAAGATAAATTATCATCTGAAACGAACCTCAGCCCCGTATCAACCGATGGAGATTTGACATACACGGGTTATATTTCGAATTACGACATTAAACCCATTGCCATACAGGCTGACGAAACTGCGGCTAAAAACAGATTAACCATTTCAGTAAAAGTCACCTTCACCAATAAGCTGCAAGAAGAATATAATTTTGACAAAACATTTAGCCGATACGCCGACTACGACAGTGGAGAAGATTTAAAATCCATTGAAGACCGACTGAATGAAGAAATTACCGAACAATTGATCGATAATATTTTTAACGAATCTATTTCAAATTGGTAGAATTAAAAGACAAATATTCAAAATGGATTCAGCAGCCACACTCTTTAACAAGAGAGGATGCTGACACGTTAAAGGAATTAGTCGACAACTACCCCTTTTGTCAAACTAGTCGATTGCTTTACATCAAAAGTTTACAGAATATAAATAGCATACACTTCAATCAGACTTTAAAAGTCACCGCCGCACACGCTGCAGACAGACATCAACTTTTTTATTTACTTACGGACAAGAAAGCAATTGTTCAGAAAGATGAACAAAAGAAATCCACCAAAGTAGAAGTAAAAAAGGCTAATGAGGTAAAAGAAGAATCAATAAAAGAGTCTTTAAATATCGGGCAACCCATAGCATTCGAAAAAGAAGAAACTCACTCTTTCAGTCAATGGTTAAAACTAAGTCAAGCAAAACCAATTGAAAGAAAAAAAGAACAAAATAACTTACAGAAAAAAGTTAGTTTAATTGAAGACTTTATTGCAAATAGAGAAAGAACACCGCAAAAAAAGACCTTTTATTCGGCAACAAATCAAGCCAAAAAAAGCGAGACATTTGAATTTGATATTGTTACCGAAACTCTTGCTAAAGTATATCTAGAACAAGAACATTACGAAAAAGCGAAAGAAGCATATCGACAACTTTGTTTGAAATATCCCCAAAAAAGTTCTTTATTTGCATCCCAAATTGAATTAATCGATCAGTTAATTGATCAAAACAATTAAAAATAAGTTATGTACACTATATTTTCAGTTCTAATCATCATCACTTGTATCCTACTTCTTTTAGTAGTATTAGTTCAGAACCCTAAAGGCGGTGGCCTTTCTGCAACATTTGGTGGTGGAAATCAGGTAATGGGTGTCAAAAAAACAGCTGACTTTTTGGAAAAAGCAACATGGTATTTAGCCATTGCTCTATTGTTCTTTTCACTAATGTCTAACTTAAGTATTTCTTCTAAAGTTGACGAAAACGGACAAAACGAATCCATTATTCAACAGCAATTAGACGAAACTCCAATACCAACGCAAAGTTTACCAGCGCTTCCAATTCAAGAAGCACCTGCCGAGTAAGTTTATAACTTCTCTGACATAATTTCAAGCTGGCTGAAAAAAAGTCATCAATTTTATTAAGTGTGTCCTCGTGGCACACTTTTTGCTATAAACTAAGCACAAACATTAACAAATAAATTTAATCTTATGAATGTAAAACCACTAGCAGACAGAGTATTAGTAGAACCTGCACAAGCTGAAACTACTACCGCTTCTGGAATTATCATTCCAGATACTGCACAAGAAAAACCACAAAAAGGTACTGTTGTTGCCGTTGGCGATGGCAAAAAAGATGAGCCTCTAACTGTAAAAGTTGGAGACAATGTATTGTATGGAAAATACTCTGGAACAGAATTGAAGTTCGAGGGCAAAGACTATATGATCATGCGTGAGTCAGATATACTAGCAATCATTTAAAAAACAAAAACTAATGGCAAAAGAAATAAAATTTGATATTGAAGCAAGAGACGCCCTAAAAAGAGGCGTAGATGCTCTTGCAAATGCAGTAAAAGTAACTCTTGGACCTCAAGGAAGAAATGTCGTTATCGATAAAAAATTTGGAGGACCATCAATCACTAAAGATGGCGTTACGGTAGCGAAAGAAATCGAATTAGTTGACACCATTGAAAACATGGGTGCTCAGATGGTTAAAGAAGTTGCATCAAAGACCGCTGATATTGCTGGAGACGGCACTACAACCGCAACAGTCTTAGCTCAAGCTATTGTGTCTAATGGCCTTAAAAATGTTGCTGCAGGCGCAAACCCAATGGACTTAAAAAGAGGAATTGACAAAGCAGTAGCAGTAGTGGTCGAGAATCTAAAATCTCAATCACAAGAAGTTGGTGATAGCATTGAAAAGATACAACAAGTCGGCGCTATTTCTGCAAACAACGACAACACCATTGGTTCATTAATTGCCGAAGCTATGGATAAAGTCAAGAAGGAAGGCGTTATTACTGTAGAAGAGGCCAAAGGAACCGACACATATGTTGAAGTGGTTGAAGGTATGCAATTCGACAGAGGCTATTTATCGCCATACTTCGTTACCAATGCCGAAAAAATGTTAACCGAAATGGAAAATCCTTACATTCTTATTTACGACAAGAAGATTTCGAATATGAAGGATTTATTACCTGTTTTAGAACCTGCAGCACAGTCTGGAAAGCCATTATTAATAATTGCTGAAGACGTTGATGGTGAAGCTCTAGCTACATTGGTAGTAAACAAAATGAGAGGATCACTAAAAATTGCTGCCGTTAAAGCCCCTGGATTTGGCGACAGAAGAAAAGCAATGCTTGAAGACATCGCTATTCTAACTGGTGGAACTGTAATTTCTGAAGAAAGAGGTTTCAAACTCGAAAACGCTACTTTAGAGATGCTAGGAACAGCTGAAAAAGTAAGTATTGACAAAGACAATACGACTGTAGTAAACGGCGCAGGCGAAAAGGATAATATCGCCGCTAGAGTTAATCAAATCAAAGCGCAGATAGAAACAACTACTTCTGACTACGATAGAGAAAAACTTCAAGAGCGATTAGCTAAACTTGCCGGTGGTGTAGCTGTACTATATGTAGGCGCTGCATCTGAAGTAGAAATGAAAGAAAAGAAAGATAGAGTTGACGATGCCTTACACGCTACAAGAGCTGCCGTTGAGGAAGGGATAATTCCTGGTGGTGGTGTAGCACTAGTACGTGCTGCTGATGCTCTAACCGATCTTAAAGGCGATAATGCTGATGAAACAACAGGTATTCAAATCGTGACTAGAGCGATTGAAGAGCCGTTAAGACAAATCGTTGCTAATGCAGGAAACGAAGGTTCTGTCGTTGTTTCTAAGGTAAAAGAAGGAAAAGCCGATTTTGGATATAATGCCAAAAAAGAAATATACGAAAACATGTTTGAAGCAGGCATTATTGACCCTACAAAAGTAACGCGCGTAGCTTTAGAAAACGCTGCTTCTGTAGCAGGAATGTTGCTAACTACTGAATGTGTATTGGCAGAAATACCTGAAGAAACGCCCCCAATGCCACCGATGGGCGGCGGCGGCATGCCAGGTATGATGTAATCAATTTAAAAAAACCCCAAAATTTTTGGGGTTTTTAATTGCTTTTTTCATAGCTTAGCAAGTCTTTTGAAAAGCCATGATCATGAACTCAAAAATTACAAAGCTATTTACAGTTTTCCTTTTTTTGTATAGCTATACTATCAAATCCCAAACAGCTAACCAACTAATTCGCATCAATAACGTAGCCGATAACAACGCTATGAACGCCATTGCTTCACCAAACGAAGGAAGCTTGGTTTACGTTAGTTCTTCTGATAATGTCTATTATTTTGGAAACGGTACATGGAACTTAATTGGAGGATCAGGCTCAACAACAGACACCAATGACGATGCGTGGGGAGTGACAGGTGAAGATTTAGTTTCAGACATAAACAGAACAGGAAAAGTAACCATTGGTCAATCTGGAAACACAACGATTAAATTAGATGTAAATGGACAAACAATTGTCCGTAATTTACCCAATGATTTAAGCGGTGGAAAAGGAGTTATTAAATCTGACGATGGAGAATTGCGTTCAGACACCTATACCTCGCATGTTCATGGTGGTATTGTTAGCTATTCTTGGAAAAACCTTTGCCACACAAAGAAAGGCGTAGTAGTAACTGGCCATTATAAATCAGATAACAATTGTTCTAATGGACACTTTCAATTTAGGTTTCATATATGGGTAACACCACCTTCAGTTAGTTTTGTCTATCCGCCATACGTACTAGTATATAATGACGGAAATGCTTCATTTACTTATGATTTAAACTCAACTATTCTTACTGTAACGGCACCAACTTACTGTGGTAGTTACTCAACCCAATTCAGATTATTTAACAATAATTTACAAATGAAGCAAGGGAGTTCTGCCAGCCCACTTGAAATGGATATAAGAGTCGAAGGCTATTAAACTAAATCTTCATAGTTATGAAAAAAATATCTCTTCTAATATTATTTAGCTTTTTGATAAGCATCTATGCTATGGCACAAAATGCTAGTCAACTTATCCGTCTGAATAATGTAGCCGATAACAATGTCATGAATGCCATTTCATCGCCCAATGAGGGTAGTTTGGTTTATGTCATCTCAACAAATAACATCTACTATTACGGAAATGGCACTTGGAACTTAATTGGAGGCTCTGGAGCCATAACCGATACTAATGACGATGCCTGGGGAGTAACTGGAGAAGACATCGCTTCGGACATTAGCAGAACAGGAAAAGTAACCATTGGTCAGGCTGGAAGCACAACTGTTAAATTAGACGTTAATGGCAGGACAATTGTACGAAATTTACCAATTGACGAAGGTATAAATGCAAAGTCACTTCTTCATTCTACCAATGGGGAATTACGATCAGACAAATATACTGTTCCGCACTCCTATATATTATTACTAACCTCAGACTGGCAAGATCTTTGCTTTGCAAAAAATGGAGCTACAGTAACTGGATTTTATACAAGTAATAGCTATTGTTCCGAAGGGCATTTTCAATTTAAATATCAAAATGGACAATCTGTACCATTCTTCATGGTATATCACCTAGAAGGTCCATTTCCTTCCCCATTCACCTATGACTCATCAACGGGTATTTATACTTCTACATCTTCCTGTGGTCCAGATTATGCCGCACCAGCTACGACTCAGTTTAGAGTAGTTAACGATATCTTACAAGTACGAAACGCAGTTCCTTCATCTCCAATGTTGCATTTATTCTATATTAGAGTTGAAGGGTATTAAAATTAATAACTCAGGTATGAAAAAATTATGTATTCTAATTCCGTTAAGCTTATTAATAAGTTTGTTTAGTCAAGCCCAAAGTTCTAGCCAACTTGTTCGTTTAAATAATGTGACTGATAATAATGCAATGAATGCTATTTCCTCTCCCCTTCAAGGAAATTTGGTTTACGTTAATTCTGTAAATGACATTTATTATTTTGATGGCCTTTCATGGAATTTATTAGCAGGCGGGTCAGGATCCGCAACTGACACCAATGATGATGCTTGGGGAGTAACTGGAGAAGATATAGCTTCAGACATTAGTAGAACAGGAAAAGTAACCATTGGCCCATCGGGAAATACAAGCGTGAAATTAGATATAAATGGGCAAGCCATTATTAGAAATTTACCTGATGACAATTATGGAAGAGGGGTACTTCATGCCCCTAACGGTGAATTACATTCAGATAGGTATACTTCTCAATTTCATACTGCAGGCTTTTTACCAACAGGAGGCTGGATAAACATGAACTATGTAGAAAATGGGGTTGTAGTAACAGGCTATTATTCATTTTATTATGGGTGCTCATCAGGTCATTTTGAATTTAGATATCAGGCAGGTCAATCACCACTATATGTTCTAGAATATAATAATGGAGGCGCCTCTTTTTCCTATAATGGATCGACAGGAAACTATCAAGTTAATGGTGGCACTTGCCCCTATATGTTCTATTTTAGAATAAGTAACAATATGCTTCAAGTTTCACAACCAACTTTTGGGGGTGTTACTTTAGATTTGAGAATAAAGGCCTATTAAATTCAAATTTCTAATTAAAAAAAAGGGTTTCGAATATTCGAAACCCTTTAAAAATAAAGTTGTTATTAACTATCTATCAAGTGTCATTCGCTTTTCAATAGTGCCATCATTATAAATATAAAACAAGATTTGATTAGGTGTAAACTGAACGCTTTTCCCTTGTAAATCTCTTATTTCTAGCAATTGTCTTTTTTGACTTTCATCATTAGATGAATTATTTATGCCATTAAATAAATATAAGTTGTCTAGCAAATCTTCATCAAAAATGAAGTCTTCAGAATTTACGAAGTCAAAAAACACTTCGTCAAAAGCATTAAGCTCATCGAAATAATTGTTTAGAGAAGAAATGGTGTCATTAAAACTATCCCAATCAAAACTTCCTTCAGAATCAAAGAAATCTTCAAAGACGTTATCTATTTCTACAGAATCATTGTCTACAAGTAAAATGCTATCATTAAAATCCTCCCAATCAAAGCCTTCTTCAGAATCGAAGAAATCTTCAGCAGTAGTTTCAAAAAAGTTTTCATCGAAAGCATCTATTTCAAGAGAATCATTATATAAAAGAGTGATGAAATCATTGAAATCATTCCAATCAAAGTACCCTAATGAATCAAAAAAATCTTCGAAATTTATATCTTCTCCAAAACCAAAATCATCTTCAAAGTCATTGTCATCTCCAAAATCAGGATTATTCACAGAGTCACAATTAAAAAGAATCTGTAAATCCAAATCGTTTAATTCGCCATCCTCATTGGCATCTATAGAAGAAAGAACTTCATATTCGATGGCAGATATTGTAAGATCTTGTCCTCCACAATCAAAAGTGTAAGTTTCTTGAGCCACAGCTACTCCCATGAACAGCATAAAGGCAGATAAGTAGTAAGTTTTCATAGTTATAAGTATTTTGATTTATAAGCAAATCTAGATTACTGGTTTTAAAAATAAAAACAAGAGCTGCAAAATCCTTACTCGTTCAAGGTGTTATTAGCCGCTCTGATTCGGAAAATTAACATAAACATTATACCTAGTAATATGCAAGCAAATAGTAGGTGAGCATTTTGTACTGCTCCAATCACACCCAAATGCGATAATACTACCCCACTAATCAACTCAATTGCCAAAATAAAATATAACCAACGCAAAGTGGTTATTTTGTAAAATCGCTCATTTATATAAGCGATGTAGGTAAGCATAGCTAATACCAACCACGAAAAGCTTCGGTGAATAAAAAATGAAACGCCAAGCTGTTCTGACCACTGTTCTCTGCCAATTCCTAATCGTGTTAGTTCGTCTATATATTCGCGTACCTGAGTGCCCAAAAACATTTGATAGAATGTTATAAAGAAACTTATCCAAACAAGATAATAAACCACTTTGGGAACAACTAAATTTTTCGATTGGGTGGGACTAACCATACGAATGATGTACAACTGAATACCAATAATTAGAAGCGCAAAAAATAGATGGACAGTAATTGTCCATGGCACTAAGTTTGATGCTACAACAATAGAGCCAAACCATCCCTGGAAAAGCATGAACACCAAATTAAAAAAGGATAAAAAAAGTAATAGCCGATGCTTTCTATATGCAAATGCTATCCAAATAAATAAAATTAACACCGAATTCCCAGCCAATAGGCCTAGCAAACGGTTAATATATTCAGTCCATGTTTTTCTGGCGTTAAAATCCTCTTCTTTAGTAAGATTAGGATCGTTTTTTAGCTGCATTGCTACTTCCGACATGCCAACTGCTGAAAGCAAAGCCGCAAACTTCTCTACTTTTTCTTGACGCTTCTCTACAAACTTATCCTTGTAATCTAAGGGGACTTGGCTGATTTCTGTGGGTGGTATCCATTGATCAAAACATTTAGGCCAATCCGGACAGCCCATGCCGCTTCCTGTTACTCGCACAAAACTTCCAGCAATAACTACCAAAAAAATGAATACCAATGCCAGCCAATTAAAACGGACGAATAACTTAGAAAAATCCATAAAATACTAATGAGTATCTATTTTTACGTTCTCAACAGCCTGAAGAATTTCAACTTCTACCGAACTGACAGTATACAAACTGTCTTTTAGGGTATTGATTAAATCAATCATAGTGTATTCGCTGATTAGACTATTGTCATAATTCACAACCGCTTGCTTGCTTTCAAAATCAACCTCAGCTTTAGCTACACCATCTAATTTTTCCAATTCTTCATCAATATAAGCTGCACATCCAACCTGACAGCTCATGCCCTCAATCATGAATTCAGCTTTAGCATCAGCTAAAACTGTTACTTCTGAATCAACTTTGGAAGTTGAGTTCTGCCCGCAGCTAACGAGAACTAAAATTGATAAAACAGTTAAAAAGTTTTTGAACATAATTTCATATTTATAATAGGTTACAAAAATACTAACATATCTTCGCAAAAATTATTGTTTGTGTCATTTTCTAACAAAAAAGTTTTTACCTGGCTTTTACTTATCCTTCTCGCTTTCATTTGGGGAAGCTCGTTTATACTTATGAAAAAAGGCCTTATCGTTTTTAACGACCTGGAAGTGGCACAGCTAAGAATGAGCATAGCTTGGCTAAGCCTCTTGCCATTTGTTTGGAAAAAAATCTTCAAAATACAAAAGCACCACATTCTACCCATTATCATTGTTGGTTTATTCGGGAATGGAATACCTGCTTTCCTATTTACTAAAGCACAAACACAACTTGACAGCTCACTCGTAGGAATATTAAATGCGCTCGTTCCTATTTTCACTTTTATTATTGCGGTTTTTTTGTTCAAAAATAAAGTTAAAAGAAGCCAGCTCGCTGGCTTATTAATTGGACTTTGTGGAGCCGTTTCACTTATAGCTTACGGAGGAGTGAACTTTGACAATATGAACTATTCGTACTACGTCATCGCCGCAACAATATGCTATGCCATTAGTTTGAACACCATAAAAAACTCATTGCAGGATATGTCTTCAATGGATATCTCTGGTCTAGCATTTTTTGTGATTGGACCGTTCTGTTTATTGGCCTTATATTTTTCAGAGTTTAGCTACAAAATGCAGAATAGCGAAGGCGCCTCTACAGCCTTGTGGTATATCATCTTACTTTCTACGGTTGGCACTTCTTTAGCACTAGTAGCATTCAATATTTTGGTAAAGAAAACCACTGCAATATTTGCTTCATCTGTAACCTATCTTATTCCCATTGTTGCTATATTTTGGGGCTTTGTAGACGGCGAACTAATCACCTGGAACCATTTCGTAAGCATAGGTATAATTTTGGGGGGAATTCACCTAGTCAACAAAGGGTAATTTTATTTTGCTAGTTGTTTATTAATTATTACATTTGCACCCCACAAAAACAAAGTGGATTAAAAAAACATTTAGAATGTATGCAATTGTAGAAATAGCAGGGCAACAATTTAAAGTTGAAAAAGACCAACAAATCTTTGTTCATCGTCTAGATAATGAAGAAGGTTCTAAAGTTGAATTCGATAAAGTATTATTGATTGACAACGGCGGAAAAATAAACGTTGGCGCCCCAGCTATCAGTGGTGCAAAAGTAACTGCAAAAGTGCTTGGCCACATGAAAGGAGACAAAGTAGTTGTCTTCAAAAAGAAAAGAAGAAAAGGATATAAAGTGAAAAATGGTCACAGACAATCGTTTTCTCAAATTGAAATTCAAAGTATTGTTGAAAAAGGCACTACTGCTAAAAAAGCTGCTCCAAAAGCAGAAGCTAAGCCAGTAGCTGAAAAAGCAACAACTGCCAAAAAAGAAGCTGCTCCAAAAGAAGCTGCTCCAAAAAAGGCGACCGCTGCCAAGCCTAAAGCAGCAGCAGCTAAAAAGCCTGCTGCTAAAAAAACAACAACAGCTAAGAAGACAACAGCTAAAAAAACTGACAAATAGTTTAACAATATAAAATTCAAATACTATGGCTCATAAGAAAGGTGTAGGAAGTAGTAAGAACGGAAGAGAATCAGAAAGTAAACGACTTGGCGTAAAGATATTCGGTGGTCAAGGCGCTATCGCTGGTAACATTATCGTTCGTCAAAGAGGAACTAAACATCATCCAGGTGAAAATGTAGGTATCGGTAAAGACCATACGCTATTCGCTTTAACTGATGGTGTCGTTAAGTTTACTAAGAAAACTAATAACCGATCATACGTTTCCGTAGACCCTATTAACTAAAAGGTAGCGTATTTATTAAATATTTAAACTCCCTGCTTTTTAAGTTAGGGAGTTTTTTTTGATTAAGAATATTATTTTTGTAATTCTAGAAATACAAACATGTTACAAATTAACTACATAAGAGAACATAAAACTGAAGCCTTAGAACGCTTACAGAAAAGAAATATTCAAGCAGAAGAACTCTTTAATGAAATCATCCAAAAAGACGATTTAAGAAAAGATACTCAAAGTAAACTTGACAATGTATTAGCCCAGTCTAATCAAATTGCAAAAGAGATAGGTCAATACTTTAAAAATGGCGAAAAAGAAAAGGCTGAAGAAGCCAAACTAAAAACCGTTGAGCTAAAACAAGCCAGTAAATCCTTGACAGAAGATCTAAATAGCGTCAGCAATGAACTAACTGATTTACTTACTCAAATTCCAAATGTACCTCACCAAAGCGTACCTTCAGGAAATTCAGAAGAAGATAACGAAACGGTTCTTGAAGAAGGTAATATCCCTAAGCTTCACGACAATGCATTGCCGCATTGGGACTTAGCAAAGAAATACGACCTGATAGATTTTGAACTCGGAAATAAAATTTCTGGAGCAGGATTTCCCGTCTACAAAGGAAAAGGAGCCAGACTACAACGGGCCTTAATTAATTACTTTTTAGATAAAAACACTAAGGCTGGCTATCTAGAAATTCAACCCCCACATCTTGTCAACGAGGCCAGTGGATTTGGCACTGGACAACTTCCAGACAAAGAAGGACAAATGTACCACACCGCAGTAGATAACTTGTACTTAATACCTACTGCTGAAGTCCCAGTAACAAATATTTTTAGAGATGTTATCGTTAAAAGCGAAGACTTACCCATAAAGTACACCGCATACACCCCATGTTTCAGACGAGAAGCCGGTTCTTACGGAAAGGACGTAAGAGGGTTAAATCGTCTTCATCAATTTGATAAAGTAGAAATTGTTCAGGTTCAAAAGCCTGAGGAATCGTATCAAACTCTTGACAAAATGGTTGAGCATGTAACTCAAATTTTGAGAGAATTAGAATTACCGTTTAGAATATTAAAACTTTGTGGTGGAGACATGGGCTTCACATCTGCCCTAACATTTGATATGGAAGTATACTCTGCGGCTCAAAAACGCTGGTTAGAAGTTAGTTCTATTTCAAATTTTGAAAGCTTCCAAGCAAACAGACTAAAACTAAGGTACAAGGATGAAAATAAAAAAAATGCGCTTTGCCACACATTAAATGGCAGTGCGCTTGCGCTACCTCGCATTGTAGCCTCCTTATTAGAAAACAACCAAGACGAAAAAGTGATAAGAATACCAAAGGTCTTGATTCCATATACCGGATTTGAATACATAGACTAATGAAATACTTTTTTATACTTTTTTTAGCTACAATGATTGGCTGTAGCAACTCCCATTTTCAAGCAGAAAAGGAAACAATCGACGAATTAATCACTCAATACGATAGCTTGTTAAATGCAATTAATAGCGTAGATATAAATTCGGCAAAACCTAACTTGCAGAAATACAATGCATCATTAGAATACTCTAAGACACAACTAAGTACGGAGAAAAAACCCAGTTTGAAGACCATGAATTTCATGAACGATATGAAATTGATGAAACGTCAATTCAAAAATGCCTCAAAGACAAAAAATAATCTAATTTCTAATTCCGTTAGAAATCAAGAGCAATTGGATAATTTAATAACCGACATAGAAAATCGTATTTTTGAAAAAGACGAACTTGAGCTTATTCTAAGCAGAGAAAAGCAGGCTTTTAAAGAGCTATCAGAATCATTGATGAATTTTGAAAAATCCTTTAAAAATGCAGAGTCTCGTTTTGACAGTCTTTATGTGCTATCAAAAACCTTCCAATACAACTAAATGAAGTGGCTAACAACTTTTACCTTAACATTTATTCTATGCTTTCAAGCATTTACACAGTCTAGTAATGATTTACGAATTGCTAACAAATTAGCCTACAGCGGACAATGTACGAGCGCCATTGAAATGTACGAAACCTTTGAATCAAAACTAAGGCTTAACAACTACTACAACACATACCTTAAATGTTTACTAGAAGTTGAGAAATTCAATGACGCCCTTGTTCTAGTGAGAAATGCTCAAAAGCAATACCCAAATCAAATTCAATACATTTTCGATTTAGGCTTAGTTTATAAATCCAAAGGGGATAATTTTAGAGCCGAAAAAGAATTTAAAAAATGCATCAACAATTTAAGGGCTGGCAGAACTAATGATGTATTTACCCTAGCCACTAAGTTTTCAAAAAATGGCGAAAGCGATTGGCTAAATAAAGTCTATGAAAAAGGCCAAGAACTAAACCCTAGTTTTGAATTTGGATTTCAACAAGCTACTTCTCTAGCAAACCTTGGTCAGACAGAGAAAATGATTGACATCTATCTTGACTTAATTGAAAAAAAAGGAAGTCACCTAAATACAGTAAAAATTAAACTGCAAAATAGTTTAGGACGAACAAAAAGCAGTAAAGATAACTACGATTTGTTGCAGAAAAAACTTCTGCTGAGGGTTCAAAAAACCAATAACAGCGAACTCACCGAATTATTAGTTTGGCTCTATATTCAATCTAACGAATACGATGCGGCATATATTTATACCAAAGCCCTTGACAAACGACTGCGAGAAGATGGAAGCCGTATGTTTGACTTAGCTTATGTCGCTTACGAAAACAAAGCCTATCAAAGCGCTATAAAATGCTATCAGTACATTATAGAACTTGGCTCTGAAAACCCATATTACAAGGATTCAAAAATTTCCGAACTTATCGTTGCTGGTGAAGCTTTAGTAGAAAAGGATTATAGCACAGATGAACTTTTAGAATTAGACAAAAACTATCAATCGGTAATTGAAGAATTGGGAGAAACAAAAGACATGGTCTACCTGATGAAAGACTACGCTAAAATAAAAGCCTTTTATTTATACGACTACCCCTCTGCCATCAAACTACTTGAAAAATCAATTCAATTACTTGATGAAGGAAAATTACAAGCAGAATGTAAACTCATGCTTGGAGACATTCTGCTTATTACTAACGAAGATTGGGATGCTATCATCCTTTATTCACAAGTAGAAAAAGCCTTCAAAGAAAATCCAATTGGTCATCAAGCTAAATTTAATCGTGCAAAAGTATCCTATTATCAAGGGCAATTTGAATGGGCACAGGCTCAGCTAGATGTACTAAAGGCTTCAACCACAAAGCTTATTTCCAATAATGCCATGAAGCTATCGTTATTTATTACTGATAATTTAGGTCTTGACACCTCAGAAATGGCAATGAACATGTATGCCAAAGCAGACCTTTTAGAGTTTCAAAATAAGCTTGACGAAAGTGTAAGTGTATTGGACAGTATGCTATCTATTTTCCCTGGCCACAGCTTGACTGATGAAATTATTTTCAAAAAAGCAGATATACACATCAAGAGAAAAGAATACTCTAAAGCGGTTACTTTGTACGAGAAAGTGGCCACAGAATTTTCATACGATATACTTGCCGATGATGCTTTGTTTAAGTGGGCAGATTTATTGGAAAACAAACTTGGTCAAAAAGAAAAAGCTATGGAAATTTTTGAAAAAATAGTCGTAGATTACTCGGATAGCATATTTACAACTGAAGCAAGAAAACGATTCAGAAAATTAAGAGGAGACGAAAATATTGAGTTATGATACTATATAATGTTACTGTAAGTTTAGACCCAAGTATTCATACCGATTGGCTAGAATGGATGAAAAACATTCATATTCCTGAAGTCATGGCAACAGGTTTTTTTGTCGAAAATAAAATATGCAGGGTACTCGTTGACGACGAAATTACTTATGCTATTCAATACAGTTGCGAGAGTTTAGAAAAGCTTCACGATTATCAAGAAAATTACGCCCCTGAACTTCAAAAAAAACATACAGAGCGGTACAAAGGAAAGTTCGGAGCTTTTCGTACACTTCTAGAAATCATTCAATAAAATGAGTAAAGTAAGAGCAAAAAAACACCTAGGACAACATTTTCTGACCGACTTAGAAATTGCTCAAAATATTGCTCACAGTTTAGACACAAACCTTCACAGCACCATTTTAGAAGTTGGACCAGGAATGGGCGTACTTACCAAATACCTCCTGCCTCTCAACTCAGAGCTTTTTGTTGTAGAAATAGATAAGGAGTCGGTACGCTATCTTAAAAATCATTATCCAAAACTTGAAAACCATATTATTGAAGGTGATTTTTTACAGTTACCAATAGAACAAATTTTCCAAACCAAAATCGGGCTAATAGGTAATTTCCCCTATAATATTTCATCCCAAATTTTGTTTAAAGCCCTAGATCACAAAAACACTATTACAGAAATTGTTGGCATGTTTCAAAAAGAAGTCGCTGAAAGAGTAGCCTCACCTCCTGGCAAAAAAGCCTACGGAATAATCAGCGTTTTACTTCAGTGTTATTATGATATTGAATACCTTTTTACAGTGAACGAAGATGTCTTTGATCCTCCGCCAAAAGTAAAATCTGCCGTCATAAGACTCCGAAGAAATAATCGGGAAAACTTACCATGTGACGAAAAAAAATTCATCAGAACAGTAAAGACGGCTTTCTCAATGAGAAGAAAGACTTTGAGAAATGCTTTGAAAAGTCTTAACTTGGTGGACGAAATAAAGGCAAAAAAATTCCTTGACTTAAGAGCTGAACAACTGAGTGTGGAAGATTTTTTTGAACTAACAGATTGCTTTGAATGATGAAGTTTGACCTAACAAAAGATTACTTAAATGAACTAAACGCGCTTATTGATAGCAAACAAGCGACGTCTATTCTATCATTCATAGAAGAATGTCATACTGCTGATATTGCCGAAATTCTAGACCAACTAGATTTTGAAGATGCTAGTTTTCTTTTTGAACTTTTGGAAGATGAAATCGCTGCTGAAGTTTTAGTTGAACTTGAAGATGACCTCAGAGAGAAGTTACTAAAAATTCATTCCCCAAAAGAAATTGCAGAAGAGTTTGTCGACAATCTTGAAACCGATGATGCTGCTGATATAATTTCCGAACTTCCTGAAAGCAAAAAACGAGAAGTATTATCACACATTGAAGACCTAGAACACGCCAGTGACATCGTTGATTTATTAACCTACGACGAAGATACTGCCGGCGGTCTTATGGCCAAAGAACTTATCAAAGTAAATACCAATTGGACAGTAATGCGCTGCGTTAAAGAAATGCGCAAACAGGCCGAAGATCTCGATTTTGTCTATACTATTTATGTAGTGAATGATAAAAACATTCTTCTTGGCACATTATCTCTAAAAAGGCTACTTCTGACCGATTCTAAAACGATAATTTCTGAAATAATGAAAGAAGACATTATCAAGGTTAACGCTTCATTAAGCCAAGAGGAAGTTGCTTACACCATGAATAAATATGACCTTGTTGTTCTGCCAGTTGTAAATGATAAAGAACAGCTTTTAGGCCGAATTACGGCGGATGATGTTATGGATGTCATGAAAGAAGAGGCTGACAAAGACTATCAAATGGCATCCGGTATTTCCGAAGATGTAGAATCAAGCGATAGCGTTTGGGAAATTACTCGAGCTCGTTTACCTTGGCTGCTTATAGGCATGGTTGGCGGGCTGTTTGGCGCTAAAGTCATCGGTATTTTTGATATCGAAAAGAATTACGAAATGGCATTTTTTATACCACTTATTGCCGCAATGGGCGGTAATGTAGGTGTGCAATCTGCCGCCATTGTTGTGCAAAGTTTAGCCAGCGGAACAACCTCATTGGGCAATATTTCTCAGCGACTGGTCAAAGAGTTTGGAGTAGCGCTTGTAAATGGTATTATTTGCTCAACTATTATTCTATGCTCTTCCTATCTTTTAGGATATGGAATTGACCTTAGCTTAACGGTGAGTATTGCATTATTATCTGTCATTATTTTTGCCGCACTTTTTGGAACATTTGTGCCATTAACTCTCAATAAATATAAGATTGACCCTGCCCTAGCTACTGGTCCGTTTATCACTACAGTCAATGATATTTTAGGATTATTTATCTATTTCCTTATTGGTCAGCTCATCATTTCTATATGAAAAAAGTACTTTTCATTGACACCGTTCATCCCGTTCTTTGGGAAGAATTAGAAAAAGATGGGTTCCATTGCGTTGAAGCCTACAGTTTAAGTAAAGAAGAAATTCAAGACATTGCTTCAAATGTATATGGGTTAGTCATTCGCTCACGGTTTAAAATTGACCATACGTTTTTAGATGCTTTTAACGACTTAAAATTCATAGCACGTGCTGGCTCAGGCATGGAAAACATAGACGAAGATTACGCTAAATCAAAAGGTATTTCATGTTTGAATGCACCT
This sequence comes from Flavobacteriales bacterium, assembly GCA_965661345.1. GTDB lineage: Bacteria > Bacteroidota > Bacteroidia > Flavobacteriales > UBA7312. The sequence continues at coordinate 113,270 of CBFIDK010000001.1, forward strand.
GAAGGAAACCGTCAAGCAGTTGCTGAACATGCTGTAGGAATGCTATTAAGCCTATTCAATAAACTAAATATTGCCGATAGTGAAGTGCGAAAAGCGTTGTGGAAAAGAGAGGAAAATAGAGGAGTCGAAATTGAAGGCAAAACCATAGGGATTATTGGCTACGGAAATAACGGCAAGGCATTTGCCAAAGTACTTCAGGGTTTTAACTGCCAAGTCTTAGGGTATGATAAATACCTCAACAATTTTGATGACGATTATTGCACTCCATCAAATATGGATACTATATTTGAGAAAGCTGATATTCTAAGTCTGCACATTCCACTGACTAAAGAAACGCACTATTTAGTAAACACCCTATTCTTAAACCAATTTAAAAAGAACATTTACCTTATAAATACATCAAGAGGGCAATGCGTTCATACCTCTGAACTCTTAGACGCCATGCAAGATGGTAAAGTATTAGGCGCTTGTTTGGATGTGTTGGAATACGAAAAGACCTCATTTGAAAATCTAGAAAATTCCGAAAATTTTAAACGGCTAACCCAATCCGAAAAAGTCATTTTATCGCCACATATTGCTGGCTGGACAGTAGAAAGCAAATTTAAATTGGCAAGCGTACTCCTAAACAAAATTCGGCAACTGCATTAGTGAATAACAAAACGTTTTCTACTAAGTTTATCTCCAGATTTAATAGAGATAAAATATATCCCTTTTTCAAAATGCTCTAGATTAAATTTTTGTTGAATTTCTGTTGAATGTGATTCAAAAGCCTCTCTGTGAACAACTTGGCCAAAAGCATTAAACACCTCGGCTTGTATTGGAGAAGAATCACCAAAATCTGAAATACTAACCGTAAAATTACCGTCATTAGGATTAGGGAAGATGCTAATTGGAAAACTGTTACCATCTCTAACACCAGCGTACCACCAAAATACCATAACACTATCCTTAACTAAACAACCATTACTATCGATAGCCTCTAAGTAAATAACAATTTCTGTCCCATAGTTATTGGAAGCTGGGCTATATTCTATAAAATTAACTATTAAGGCTGAGTCATAATGATGAATAATTGTATCAGCATAATAATATTCATAATAAAAATGGTAGGATTCGAAAGGCTCAATAGTTGTTAAAAAAACCTCATCATATGAATTCGGTTCAATAAGATGGACACCTTCAATATGGATATTGGCACCTGTTTCTGTGTAAGTAGTATCTCCATTCAATCCCAATCCCACAGTAATAAAGTTCAGTTCTGGAACAACATAATCCACTTCAACCGCTACTGTATCGGCATAGCATAAGTTATGCGCATAGAAATAAAAAGAAGTGTCCGACGTCGGAAAAACAAGAAGTTGTTGAGTGGTGTCGCCAGTATTCCAGGCATAAAAATCAGCACCACTTATCTGAGCGTCCAGTACTAAAGTATCTTGGTCATGGCAATACACAATGTTATTATCTAAATTAATAATAAGAGAGTCATCATCATATAAGTCAATGGCATAAAAAAGCGTGTCGCTAAATAGTAGAGAGTCCGTGTGTATCCATGCCTTAAAATTATAGGTGCCCACCTGCGATAAATCCACCGTTTGAGAAAACATAAATTCCAAACTATCTTGAATCGCTAAACTTTGATAAAGCGTATCATTTATAAGTATGCTGTCGTTAGTTTGAAGAAATACTACTAGCGTATCTGTTGAATTGGAATAACTGCTATTTATCAATTGAATGGTAAGGCTTTCGGTTGAAGATAAAACACATGAACTACTATCCAATTGCAATTGACTTAACTCTACATTGTTCAAGCAAAAGTTTTGCTGAGTATTAATTTGCCCATAAGTCGATGAATCAGATTGCCATACAAAACCCGTATCCAAATTGCCCTGAAATTGTAAACTTGTTCCAATAGGGTCTCCATTTTGGAAAATGCCAATATCTTCAGAAACTGCTCCAGAAAACGGGCCGTTAGTTGCCGTTATTACGCCTTCATAACTGATAAACTGCACTAACATATTAGTACATAGATTATATAAAGCAATGCCGTCTCCTTGAGTTGTCGAGCCATTTTGTATGGAAGACTTTGGGTAAAACAAAAATCCCATACCACAATCACTTTCGGGCATAATGGTATCTAAACTAATCGTGGCATAATATCCCCCGTCATTACCATTAACAAAATATACTTTATAACAGGATAAATCAGTACCAGACAAAGCAGCGATTTCAATACCCTCCAAGTTATCAGCACCCAAATTATCATAATGGATTTCGTTAATAAAAACCGTGGTAGAGTCGTCTAATAAAAAAGAATTTTGAGAAAAACTTAAAAAAGGAAAAAGCAGTGCTAGAAGCAAATTTAAACGTTTCATGGGCATAAGAATTTGAAACTAATATAAGAAAATTAGTACACAAATTGAGCGGTTTCGTTACTCTTCTGTTCTAATAATAGTGATTTACCTGCAGAAACTCTAGAAATATCATTATCGCTATAGTGTCTAATGGTGCACAATGTAAGTCCATCAATATACTTTACCAAGTATCCCGATTCTAGTTCTTTTATCAAGGCTGGCACTTTCTGAATATCATTATCAGTACAAGCAGAAAAACTGACTGCCGTATTTTGCATTACGTTTATTCTTAACCCATATTTTGAAAATAAAGCGAAAATATGACTCAAATGGTCTTCAACAATAAAGGATAAGTCTTTGGCAGAAATGGAAATTAATATTTGATTTTCTTTAATAATGTAAGAGGGCAAAAAAGGACGCATTTCGGCATCTTCAAAAATAATTGTCCCTTCATTTTCAGGCTTAATAAACGACTTTACTCGAAGAGGTATGTTTTTTTCTTTTAACGGCTGAATGGTCTTAGGGTGTATAACCTTTGCGCCGAAATAAGCCAACTCAATAGCTTCTGAGAATGATAATTGATGAAGTAACTGAGCATCATCAAAATAACGCGGGTCAGCATTTAACATGCCGTCAACATCTTTCCAAATTACAACCTCATCGGACTCCAAAACGAATGATAATATAGCGGCTGTAAAGTCAGAACCCTCACGACCTAAAGTCGTGGTGAAATTTTCAGAAGTGCAACCAATGAAACCCTGAGTAATATAAATACCTTTTGGCGAAATGAATTTGCGAATTAATTCAGTTGTTAACTCCCAATCAAGCCTAGCATTTCTAAAAGTATTATCTGTTCTGATAATATCCCTTGCATCAATCCAGCTGTTTTCATACCCTTTTAAACTCAGAAAAGCACTCACAATTTTAGTAGATAATAACTCACCAACAGAAACGATTTGATCGTATTCATAATCATAAGTCGAGGTTGGCGCATCTTCAATAGCCCATTCTATTTCGACAAATAAATTATTCACTTCATCATAAATGGAATGATTTTCTGGAAACAGTTCCTTAATAATAGAGAAATGGTAGTTTTTCACATCATCCAACGAAGGAGATTTGCCATTGACATAATCATTAACGACATCCTCTAGCATATTAGTTATTTTTCCCATTGCAGAAATAACAATTACCTTATCGTTGTTTTTATCTTCTTTTAGAATTGAAAAGACATTTCGAACACCATTGGCATCTTTGACTGAGGCTCCTCCAAATTTATATACCTTCATTTAGAATGTGAATTTTTTAAGTTGATTATACGTAAGTTTTCCATTATACCAATCTGAACTAATTTCAGAATTATATTTTTTATAAAATCTAATAGCATCTTTGTTCCAGTCTAATACCTGCCAAATCATTCCCTTGACATCTAAGGCTTTGGCTATTCTAATGGTCTCTTCAAAAAGCAATGCGCCAATACCCTTGTTCCTAAACGATGCCTTAACCACGAAATCTTCTAAAAACAGAAAACGCCCCTTCCAAGTCGAGTACCGAATAAAGTAAAACGATAAACCAATTATTTCGCCTTCACTTTCTGCTACAATAAACCAATAATATGGGTGATCACCAAAGCCATCTTTCTCCAAATCTTCTAAGGTAACGGTTACTTCATTGAGCGCTTTTTCATACTCTGCCAATTCCTTTATCAATTCCAAAACCGAAGGAAGGTCGGATTGAATACCTTTTCTAATTACTACTTCCATATCGAATAGAGGGCAAAGTTAATTATTTTTGAGTGCTATTTTTTATTTAAAAATTCGATATTTGCTAAATATTTAAAGTTGAAATGAGCAAAATCACAACACTAGCAGAATTTATTACCGAGCAACAAATCTTAAAACCTGAAGCTACTGGAAATCTTACGCGCTTGTTGTACGACATTTCAATAGCCGCCAAAATTGTAAATAGAGAAATAAACAAAGCTGGCCTTGTAGATATACTTGGTGAAATTGGCGATGAAAACGTTCAGGGTGAGTCAGTAAAAAAGTTGGATATTTATGCCAACGACGCTTTTATTTCCTCTTTGAATGCCGGTGGACAATGCGCCGCAATTGCCTCAGAAGAAAATGAAGATATCATTGTATTAGATGGTGCTAATGCTGAAAAAGGGAGGTACCTTGTTTGCATGGATCCTCTTGACGGCTCATCAAATATAGATGTGAATGTGTCAGTAGGGACAATTTTCTCCGTTTTAAAAAGAAAAGAAACAAACGTAAAAGTTACTGAAAAAGAATTTTTTGTTGCAGGAACCGAACAAGTAGCTGCTGGATATGTTATTTATGGCTCATCTACCATGTTGGTGTATACCACAGGTAATGGTGTAAATGGTTTTACGCTTGATCCCTCTATCGGCGAGTTTTGCCTCTCCCACCCTAACATTAAAACGCCTTTGAATGGAGAAATTTTCTCTATCAATGAAGCTAACGAAAAGGTTATGCCCGAAGGCGTTAGAAAATACGCTCAATTCTGTCACGAAACTAAAGACGGTAAACGAACACATACAGCCCGTTTCATGGGCTCCTTAGTTGCTGACTTTCATAGAAATATGCTTAAAGGCGGCATCTACATTTATCCAAACACTAATGCCGCTCCTCTTGGAAGGCTCCGTCTTTTATACGAATGCTCTCCCCTAGCATGGATTATCGAAGAAGCTGGCGGAAAAGCATCAGACGGCTTTAAGAGAATATTGGATATTGAGGCAAGCGATTTACACCAAAGAGTACCATTCTTCATTGGCTCTACTGAAATGGTTGAGAAGGCCGAAAAATTCATGCAGGATAATTGAAATCATCAGACCTAAAAGACGTTTATAAAAACCACCCGTGTTTTACATCCATTACTAAGTGTTTTGAAAAAAATGCTTCAGCAAAATTTCACGTTAAAAATTTAATCGGTGCTCAAAGTGCACTAATAGCCTCTCAAAGTGTCAAATCGGTTAGGCGTCCTCAATTTTTTATTTTAAACGACAAAGAAGAAGCCGCCTACTTCCTCAATGATCTTGAAACATTACTTCAAAAAAAAGTGCTGTTTTATCCAAGCTCATACAGAAGACCCTATCAACTTGAAGAAACGGATAATGCCAACATTCTTTTAAGGACCGAAGTATTAAACAGTCTTAACCACAAAAACTTACCGATAATAGTAAGTTATCCTGAAGCTATTTTTGAAAAGGTAATCAGTCAAGAACAGCTTAAAAACAATTCACTAGACATACAAACAAACGATAGCATTTCAATTGATTTCTTAAACGATTGCCTACAAGAATATCATTTCGAAATGGTCGATTTTGTAATTGAGCCTGGGCAATATTCTATAAGAGGTGGCATCGTAGATATTTTTTCTTTTTCGAATGAGCTACCCTACAGAATTGAGTTCTTTGACGAAGAGGTTGAAAGCATCAGAACCTTTGATATTAACAGCCAACGCTCAAAGGAAAAACAAAAAAAAATTAGCATTGTCCCTCGTTTTCCAGTATTTAGCGATAATTCACAAGAAAGTATTTTAGAGTTTCTTCCCAAGAATTCAAAAATATGGATTATTGATACGGAAGCAACCCAAGCAAAATTGAATGATTTCTTCGAAAAGGCTAATACGCATTTCCAAAGCATCAAAGAAAATACCATCAAACACATTGAGCCTGAAAAATTATTTTTAGATGGTGATAATTTCATCAGACAACTGCATGGCTTTGGAGTAGTGGAATTTGGCAATCAATTTTTCTTTAAAGCAGACGATTCTTACGAATTTCGTTCTTCGCCTCAACCGGTTTTTAATAAACAGTTTGATTTACTAATCGACGATTTAGAAGACTCCCATACCAAAGGATATAGCAACTTTATTCTGTGTTCTGGCAAAGAACAAATAAATCGATTCGATAGCATCATAAAAGATTTTGAAAAAGAAGTCCATTTTACGCCCATACTTCTAAGTCTTAGTAAAGGATTTATCGACCATCAAGAAAAAATATGTTTCTACACAGATCATCAAATTTTCGAGCGATATCATAAATTTCATCTAAAGACAAGTTTCGCCAATAATAATGCCATTACACTTCAGCAACTAAGCAACTTGCAACCTGGAGATTACGTGACACACATTGACCACGGTATTGGGAAATTTGCTGGATTACACACCATTGATATAAATAATAAAAAACAAGAAGCTATAAAGCTAATTTATAAAGATAATGACACCTTATTCATAAGTATTCATTCCTTACATAAAATTGCAAAATACAGCGGTAAAGATGGTGCAGAACCCAAAACAAACAAACTTGGATCAGGAGCTTGGCAAAAAACTAAAGCCAAAACAAAAAGTAGGGTAAAAACAATTGCCTACGACCTCATACAACTATATGCCAAACGTAAAGAACAAAAAGGATTTGAATTCTCTCCTGATAGCTTTTTACAACATGAACTCGAAGCTTCCTTTATGTTTGAAGATACACCTGACCAATTCAAGGCTACGCAGGATATCAAAAGGGACATGGAACACAGCATGCCAATGGACAGACTAATTTGTGGAGATGTAGGGTTTGGAAAAACGGAAGTTGCAATACGAGCAGCCTTCAAAGCAGTTGCAGATAACAAACAAGTAGCCGTACTAGTACCAACTACTATTCTAGCTATGCAACATGCTAAAACATTCAAAAAAAGATTGAAAGGCTTGCCCTGTAAAGTTGATTATATAAATCGATTTAGAACCGCTAAAGAGCTAAGAGAAACTTTGAAAGCAACAGCAAATGGTGAAGTTGATATCTTAATCGGTACGCACAGAATTGTTGGAAAAGATGTCTCCTTCAGCGATTTAGGATTGCTCATTATTGATGAAGAACAAAAATTTGGAGTTGGGGTAAAAGACAAATTAAAAACGTTCAAAGCTAATGTGGATACCTTAACGCTCACAGCTACACCTATACCCAGAACGCTGCAGTTTTCACTGATGGGAGCCAGAGACCTATCTGTTATCAATACGCCACCACCGAATAGGTATCCCGTAGAAACTGAAATTTGCACCTTTGATGAAGAAACCATTAGAGATGCCATTAGTTATGAAATTTCAAGAGGTGGCCAAGTCTATTTTGTTCATAATAGAATTGAAAACATAAAAGAAGTTGCTGGGCTAATTCAACGCCTTTGTCCTGACGCGAAAATTGGTATTGGGCATGGGCAAATGGATGGAAAGAAATTAGAAAGCCTCATGATTTCGTTTATGGAAAATGAGTTTGATATTTTAGTTTCAACAACAATTATTGAAAATGGACTAGACATTCCAAATGCCAACACAATCATTATCAACAATGCCAATAACTTTGGACTAAGCGACCTTCATCAAATGCGTGGTCGTGTGGGAAGGTCCAACAAGAAATCATTCTGCTACCTCATCTCACCGCCAAATTATTCGCTAACAGCAGATGCCAGAAAACGACTGAACGCACTAGAGCAATTTTCAGAACTAGGTAGTGGATTTAACATTGCTATGCGTGACCTAGACATCAGAGGAGCGGGTGATTTATTGGGTGCTGAACAAAGTGGATTTATCAGTGACATAGGTTTTGAAATGTACCAAAAAATACTTGATGAAGCTATTTCAGAACTAAAGGAAGAAGAATTTAAGGAACTGTACGCTGACGAAAATAACAACGACTCTTTCGTTGATGATTGTCAATTGGATACCGATATGGAAATATTGATTCCAAACAATTATGTAAACAGTATAAGTGAAAGACTAAATCTTTACAATGAACTCGGAAGCTTTGAAACAGAAGAGGATTTAGTAGAGTTTGAGGCTAAATTGTCCGATAGATTTGGACCAATTCCTGCCGAAGTAAACGAGTTAATTAAATCAGTAAAATTAAGGTGGTTAGCAAAGCAAATAGGTTTCCAAAGGCTTTCATTAAAAAACACTAACATGACTGGTTATTTTCCGCCACAAGACAGCCCCTACTTCCAATCTTCTCAATTTGGAAAAATACTTGATTACCTAAAAAATAATCATCAAAACTGTGAAATGAAAGAGCTCAAAGGAAAACTAATCTTTAGAGTGAAAAACGTACTCAGTATTCAAGAGGCGATATTATCGTGTGAGAAGCTAAAATAAAGTTAAAAGACTATCGTCTTATCGCCTCTACAGGGTCAAGCTTTGAAGCCGATAAGGCTGGCACGATACCCGAAACAATTCCAATTATAGCGGATACAGATAAGCCCAAAAGAATATTTTCAATTGACAATTCTATTCCAAAATCTGAAAAGTTATTTATAACTAAAGTCAGTGCAAAAACTAGCAATAGACCTAATATACCGCCAATTAAACACAAAAAAACAGACTCAAACAAGAACTGATATAAGATAAAAGAATTCTTTGCCCCGAGAGATTTTTGTATGCCAATTAGCTTGGTACGTTCTTTTACTGAAACGAACATTATGTTTGCTATTCCAAAACCCCCAACTAAAATAGAGAAGCCTCCAATAATCCATCCTGCTAATCCGATTACAGAAAAAAGTCCATCTAATTGATTACTAATCAAACTAATTTCATTCATGGCAAAATTATTAGGCATGGTTGGCTTCAATCTTCTTATTGACCTCATAATTCCAGAAAGTTCATCTTTCATTTCGTCATTAGAAACGCCTAATTTGGCCTTGGCTATGATTGTTGGATTGCTACGCCTTTTATTCATCAGGCGCTGACCAAAAGTTACAGGCACCACTGCACTATTGTCCAATGAATTTCCAGTTATATCTTCGCCCTCAGGTGAAAATACGCCAATGACAATGGCCTTTTCTCCTCTGATTTTTATGTTTTCTCCAAAGCAATCATAGTTATTGAATAACGCTCTAGCTACTTTACTGCCTAAAATAACCTGATTTTTTCCACTTTCAATTTCTTGCTCGGTAAAATACCGCCCACTAATTAAATCAAAGCTTCTTATATCTTTCCAATCATAAGAAACAGCTGAAACATCAACTCCTTCAATGCTGTTGTTGCCAAACTTTAACGTTCGGTTAGCACTATTCATAAACGCGATTGCTTGAGATTTTTGAGATTTTGAAGAAAGCTTTCGCATCTCAGAAATTTCAACCTCCGGTCTACTCATAAAATCCCACCATTTATACTCTCCACCATCAGATGAACCCCAAGGCCATTTCTGAATGTACAAAACATCACTGCCCAATTTATTAATGCTATCCCTCACATTTTTCTCTAAAGAATCAACAATAGTAAAAACCGTTATTACGGCTAAAATTCCAATAGTTACACCTAGTAAAGACAAAAAAGTACGTAACTTATTATTTACAATGGCATGCCAGGCAAACCGTAAACTTTCAGAAAATAATCGTAATAAAATCATGTGTGAAAATAGGTGCTCAAAGATAATTAAAATAGTCTTAACGAAAGTTATTAACAAAGACTAAAAACCTTTAAATAGTGGTTGATTGTAAGATAGTAATTAGGTAATATTGCAGTATAACTGTCAAATTTCATGAACAATTTTATTCAACCCAAAAATGCTTTAATTTCTGTTTTCTATAAAGACGGATTAGCACCAATTGTAGAAGAGTTAAGCCGATTAGGAGTAAATATTTATTCCACTGGAGGAACACAATCCTTTATTGAAGAGCTCGGAACAGAGGTTAATCGTGTAGAAGACTTAACTTCCTACCCTTCAATCTTAGGAGGTCGGGTAAAAACATTACACCCAAAAGTATTTGGAGGCATCTTAAGCCGAAGAGAATTAGAATCTGATAATGAGCAGTTGAAAGAATATGATATTCCAGAGTTTGACATTGTCATTGTTGACCTTTATCCTTTTGAAGAAACCGTAGCTTCTGGAGCCGATGAGCAATCCATTATTGAAAAAATTGATATCGGAGGAATCTCACTTATTAGGGCTGCAGCAAAAAACTTTAAAGACGTAGTGGTTATTTCTTCAAAAGACGATTATTCAGAGTTTCATTCTATTCTAAAAGAAAAAAACGGAACGACAATCGAAGATCGAAGGCGTTTTGCAAAAAAGTCTTTTCACATATCGTCTCACTACGATAGCGCCATATTTTCATACTTTGATGAAGATGACAACACAGCTTTTAAATTTAGTATGCCAGATGGTACCGTTCTCAGGTATGGAGAAAACCCTCACCAAAAAGGTGTTTTCTACGGCAATTTAGATGGCTTTTTTGACCAACTTCATGGAAAAGCATTATCGTATAATAATTTGTTAGATGTTGACGCTGCTGTTCATCTTATCACAGAGTTTGAAGACACTACTTTTGCAATTTTAAAACATAATAATGCATGTGGTATAGCATCTAGAAATAGTCTAAAGAAAGCCTATGTTGACGCTCTAGCAGGAGATCCTATTTCTGCTTTTGGCGGTGTACTCGTTTGCAACTCTGAACTTGACTTAGATACTGCAAATGAAATCAACACATTATTTTTTGAAATCATCATTGCTCCTTCATACCAAAATGAAGCGCTCGAAGTATTGAAATCTAAGAAAAATCGTATTATATTAGTGCAGAAGGAAACTGTTTTACCGAATAGGCAATTTCGCACAATACTAAATGGTGTCTTAGAACAAGAAAAAGACACAGTTATTGACAAAGCCGAAGGTATGAAAACGGTGACAGAGATTGAGCCAAGCGAACAACAATTGACCGATTTAGAGTTTGCCAGTAAAGTGTGTAAAAACACTAAATCAAATGCAATTGTTCTAGTAAAGAACAATCAACTGTTGGCTAGTGGAGTAGGACAAACCTCTCGAGTTGACGCCTTAAAGCAAGCTATTGCAAAGGCAAGACAATTTGATTTTGAACTCGAAGGAAGTGTAATGGCGTCTGACGCATTCTTTCCGTTCGCTGATTGTGTAGAAATAGCACACGATGCGGGCATAAAAGCAGTAGTACAACCTGGCGGGTCGATAAAAGACCAACTATCAATTGATTACTGTAATGAAAATAAAATGGTTATGGTAATGACCGGAACTAGACACTTTAAACATTAAAACTTAATAATATGGGTTTTTTCGATTTTATGACGCAAGAGATTGCAATTGACTTAGGCACTGCAAACACTCTTATTATACACAATGACAAAGTTGTTGTGGACGAACCCTCAATTGTTGCTAAAGACATCATACTTGGTAAAGTTGTAGCCATTGGAAAAAAGGCTCAACAAATGCATGGAAAAACGCATAAAACGATTGAAACCATTCGGCCTTTAAAAGATGGTGTAATCGCTGATTTCTCTGCTGCTGAACAAATGATTCGCGGAATGATTAAAATGATTCCTAGACGAAAAACATTGTTTTCGCCATCTTTAAAAATGGTTGTTTGTATTCCCTCAGGAATTACTGAAGTGGAGAAAAGGGCTGTTAAAGACTCCGCTGAACACGCTGGTGCTAAAGAAGTATTCTTGATTCATGAACCAATGGCGGCAGCGATTGGTATTGGAGTCGATGTACTAGAGCCGAAAGGAAACATGATAATTGACATAGGCGGTGGTACTTCAGAAATTGCCGTTATCTCTTTAGGAGGTATTGTTACCGACCGTTCAATTAGAGTCGCAGGTGATAATTTCACAACCGACATTCGTATTTACATGAGAAATCATCACAATATAGATATCGGTGAACGAATGGCTGAGAAAATTAAAATTAATGTCGGAGCAGCCCTTCAAGAATTAGACGAGCCACCACCAAATTTTGCCGTTCACGGAAGAGATTTAATGAGTGGTATTCCAAAAGAAATTATTGTAACCTATAAAGAGATTGCACGCGCATTGGATCAAACTATATCGCAAATTGAGCAGGCGGTTTTGGCAGCATTAGGTCAAACTCCACCTGAACTTTCTGCAGACATTTATAACACTGGAATTTATCTAACTGGTGGAGGGTCTATGTTAAGAGGTCTTGATAAACGAATTTCTTTAAAAACTAAGCTACCAGTTTATGTAGCCGAAGACCCATTAAGAGCAGTAGCAAGAGGAACGGGTATTGCACTTAAAAACACCGACAACTTCCCATTTTTAATTCGATAATTATTGAGTAGATAATGCGTAACTTAATAGAATTATTAAATAAGTATAATCATCAGATTTTATTTATTCTTCTAGAGTTTTTTGCATTTTTTCTCATAATTCAGAATAACAGTTTTCAAAAAGCGGCTTTCATCAATTCCACAAATGGCATAACCGCTTCTAGCTTTTTAGCAATCAGTAATGTTAAAAGTTATTTTTCTTTAAAAAGCACAAACGAGCTACTGTTACTGGAGAATGCAAAGCTTAAAAGTTTAATAAGTTACCAGAGTAAGGATAGCATAAGCTCTACAAATCCGAACCATTATATTCCTGCCACAATAATTAATAATTCGGTAGCACGCGCAAACAATTATATCACTATTGACAAAGGAAGTATTGACGGTATTAAAAAAGGAATGGGTGTAGTGAGCAACAATGGTGTTATCGGCATTGTAAAAGAAACATCAAAACACTTTAGCAGTGTGTTATCCGTACTTCACAGCCAAAGTAAAGTAAGTGTCGTGCTCAAAAAGAACAACCATTTCGGCTCATTACAGTGGGACGGCAGAAGCTATAAAAAAGCTAAAATATACGATATACCCTCTCACGTAAATTTGGAAATAGGTGATACCATAACAACAAGTGGCTTTTCATATATTTTTCCATCCAATACTATAGTTGGAGTAATAAGCGAGATTAAAACCAAAGATGATGACAAATTTCATAATCTTAGAATGTCATTTATGGAAGATTTAAAAGAAGTGAAATACGTTAATGTTTGTCAACCTCTTAAAAAGCAGGAGAAGGAATTATTAGAATCTGAAATTGAATAATGAATAAATTAATAGTTAAACATATCATCAATTTCATAGTATTTGTATCCTTACAAGTATTGGTATTTAATAATGTTTTTTTCATGGGTTACATTAACCCTTATATCTACCTAATGTTCCTTTTTCTTCTTCCAATTAGCAAAAAAAACCAAAACTTTTTACTGCTAATTGCATTTACAACAGGTATAATTATTGATGCATTTCAAAACTCAATGGGGCTACATACTTTTGCTTGCGTGCTTCTAATGTATCTTAAAAGCCCGATACTACTCTCTCTTGTCCCTCAATTAAAGAATAGAACCCAAAGTAATATCGTGTTTTCAATTAATGAGTTTGGCTTACCAGTTACAATTATATACACTTCTAGCTTAGTTTTTATTCATCACTTTGCATTGTTTTTTATTGAAGCTTTTCAGTTCGATTTAGGCAATATTCTTCTTCGAACAATAGCAAGCGGATTGGTAACTTCTATATTGCTTATCATATTCCAATTTTTGAACGCTAGAAATACATTGAAGTGAGAAAGTTTGAAAATAGACCCTATATCATTGGAGGATTTTTCTGTGTTATAATTATCATTTTTATAATCCGTTTATTTTCTATTCAAGTAGTTGATGACAGTTTTAAAACATCTTCAGAAAACAACGTTATCAGAAAACAAACTGACCATCCCAGAAGAGGACTTATCTACGACAGAAACAATGAGCTGATTGTTTACAATGAAGCTGCTTACGATTTAATGATAACTCCAAATCAAGCTACAAAAATTGATACGGCCCTAATCTGCACACTCCTGTCAATAGACACTATAAGCTTAGAAAATAGACTAGAAAAAGCTAAAAAACATTCCATTTATAAATCCAGTATATTCATGAAACAAATCTCTGTAGAAACGTACACCAAGCTACAAGAGAATATGTTTCTGATGCCAGGATTTTACGTTCAAGCCAGAACGTTAAGAAAGTACCCCTATTCAACTGCCAGTCACCTTTTGGGATATGTTGGAGAAGTCAATCAACAAATTATTAAGAAAACACCTTATTACAAAGAAGGCGATTACATTGGAGTTAGCGGTATAGAAAAAGCTTACGAAGACCAACTTAAAGGCATAAAAGGCGAAAAATTATTACTCAAAGATGTTCACAATAACATTAAAGGCAGTTTCAAAAATGGGAAATTTGACACCAAATCTATTCCAGGAAAAAACCTAACATCTTCTATTGATATTTTTCTTCAAAATTATGGCGAGCAACTCATGCAAAACAAACGAGGAAGCATTGTAGCTATTGAACCATCAACTGGCGAAATTTTGTGCCTTATTTCTGCACCAAACTATGACCCCAATACTTTAGTCGGTCGCAAACGATCTGAAAACTATAACATACTGAATAGTGACAGCGTAAGTAAACCCCTTTTCAACAGAGCAGCTTTGGCACAATACCCTCCAGGCTCAACATTCAAGCTTATAAACGCACTTATTGCTTTACAAGAAAAAGTCATTAAACCGAGTAGTCGTTTTGATTGTGACGATGGCTTTATCTATGGCGAGGAAAAAAGAAAAATGAAATGCCACGAACATCGTTCTCCATTAGACTTATCAGAATCCATAGCAACATCGTGTAATGCCTACTTCTGTAATGTGTACAAAGCCATCATAGAAAGCTATCCGTCAACCTATGAAGGATACGATAGGTGGCGAAAGTATGTGGTAAGTTTTGGGCTAGGAAATTGGCTGAATAATGATTTACCCACTGGGCAAAAAGGATTTGTGCCAAATAGAAACTACTACGATAAAATCTATGGTAAAAAAAGATGGAAATCATTAACCAACTTATCCTTATCAATTGGACAAGACGCACTATTGACAACACCTATTCAAATGGCTAACATGACTGCAGCCATTGCTAACAGAGGCTATTATTATACCCCTCACATTGTCAAACACATAGAGAATGATAGCATTGATTCACGCTTCAAAAAAAGAAATTATACTGAGATAGATTCCTCATATTTTGACATCGTAATTAATGGTATGCAAGAAGTTGTTGAAAACAAAGAGCTCGGAACATCAAATATTGCTATAATGGATGATGTAGCAGTATGTGGCAAAACAGGAACGGCACAAAATCCACATGGTGAAGATCACTCTATTTTTATTGGGTTTGCCCCAAAAGACAATCCAAAGATAGCATTAGCAGTATATGTCGAAAATGGGGGCTGGGGCTCTACATGGGCAGTGCCAATTGGTAGCCTGATGATTGAAAAATATATTAATGATAC
The DNA here is from genome assembly GCA_965661345.1 of Flavobacteriales bacterium. Classification (GTDB taxonomy): domain Bacteria; phylum Bacteroidota; class Bacteroidia; order Flavobacteriales; family UBA7312. The sequence goes on from CBFIDK010000001.1 coordinate 128,811, forward strand.
TATTACTAGAAACTATTTAGAAGAACGTATTATAAATGGTGAAATAAAATATTAATGCGATTAAAGAAACAAATATTTGACCATGTTGATTGGTGGACAATTTCAATGTACCTTATTTTGGTACTCATTGGATGGTTAAACATTTACGCTGCTTTATATAACGAAAATTATGGGATTTTTGATTTCAGCCAGAAGTATGGACGACAGTTAGTTTGGATATTAATAGCATTTGTTATTGCCTTGTTCATACTATTTTTTAACTGGAAATTTTTTGATGGTTTTGCGTACATAATCTATTTTATATCCATATTAAGCCTTATCGGGGTGTTATTATTTGGTATCGAAGTAAATGGCGCAAAGTCGTGGTTAGATATTGGGTTTACTCGAATTCAACCCTCTGAATTCGCAAAAGTAGCCAGCTGCATGGCTGTTGCTAAATTCCTGAGTACACTAAATGTCAGTATCGCAAAATTTAAAAATAAAATTTTGGTAGCTCTCATAATTTTATGTCCATTTTTTCTAATCATATTGCAAAACGATACTGGCTCGGCTCTTGTTTATTCGGCATTTATTTTGGTACTGTACCGTTTTGGATTGCCAGCTAACTTTTTGATTTTTGCCATTGTAACGGCGATATTATTTATCACCTCTATTATTGTTCCAAAGGTTGTACTTATTGTCATTTTATCGTCTTTGGCCATTTTCTTTTTTATTATTTCTAGCAGAAAATTAAGAGAGTTGGTTATTATCATTTCTCTTTTAGCATCTAGTATTGGATTTATTTATAGTGTCGATTATGTTTTTGACAATGTGTTAGAGCCTCATCATGTCAGTAGAATTAAAATTCTATTGGGTCAAGAAAGCGATCCTCAAGGCGCAGGCTATAACGTTAATCAATCTATGATAGCAATAGGTTCTGGAGGTTTCGCTGGGAAGGGGTTTTTAAATGGTACGCAAACGAAATTCAACTTTGTACCAGAACAAAGTACCGATTTCATTTTTTGTACAATTGGTGAAGAATGGGGTTTTATTGGTAGTTTTTTATTATTAGCGCTTTATCTAGCATTTCTATTGCGCTTGATCTATTTAGCAGAACGACAGCGATCAATTTTTAGTAAAGTCTTTGGTTATGGTGTAGTAAGTATTTTGTTCTTTCATATCGCCATAAACATAGCTATGACTATAGGTCTAGCTCCTGTCATAGGTATTCCATTACCATTTCTTAGCTATGGAGGCTCATCCCTTTGGGGCTTTACTATTTTAATATTTACATTTCTTAACTTAGACTCTTACCGACTTCAGGTATTGAGATAAAAAAACCCTCAATGATAATATCATGAGGGTTTAATGTGATTTTTATAAACTATTAATAAAAGTCAGCTCTATTATCTTTAACATCAGCAAGTTCTAACAAAGCTTGATATACTTGAAATGATGATCTGCTTTTTAAAGTTGAGATTATTGAATTTTTTGTACTGGCAAATTCAACTGAAGATGGTGAGGCGATTACTTTATCAACCTGTATCATACAAACGCCTTTAGAAGTAGCAAATACATTTGTTGTTTCCCCTTCTTCAACGGCAAAAACAGCGCCCACAAAAGCTGGCTCGTTTCCTAAAGATGGAACTTGACTACTTGAGAACGATAAGCCCTCGGCCTTACTCATGCTCACACCATAATTTGATTCTACTTCTTGAAGCGATGAATATTGAGAAAGCTCTTCCAGTAGCATTTCAGATTTTTTATTGTTTCGTACTATTGGCTCAATTGTAGAACGTACATCCTCTATGTCGACTATTCCTTCGTCTTTGATTGATGTTAGACAAGCAACAACAATTTTATCGTTGAATTCAAATACATCGGATACATCGCCAATTTCAGCATCATATGCCCATTTTACTAATTCTCTTGGGCTTTCTAAACCAGCAATATTAATAGTGTTTGCCAATAAGCCGTCAGCTAATCGTTTCGTCAAATTTTGATTTACTACATTTTCGTTAAACTGATCATAGTTAGTGGTTTCAGAAGCAAACTTACCTGCAGCGGCAAATACTTTTTGGTATGTGGCATTGCTGTACTCTACCCTACGATCTAGATAGGCTACTTTATATTTTTTTGATTTTGAAGATTGATCAGTAACTTCTATTAGGTGTGTTCCAAATTGAGTATTTACTGATACCAATTCCCCTTTTTTAGCCGAAAAACAAGCGTCGTTGAACTCTGTTACCATTACGCCTTCAGCAAACCACTCGAGATTACCTCCGTTAGCAGCAGAACCTCTATCTTCAGAGAACTCTTGGGCTAGGTCAGAAAAAGATTGTCCTGAATTAATTAATGATTTTATACTGTCAATTCTTTCTTCGGCATTAGCTCCACTAATTAAAATGTGTCTTGCTTCAACAGAATCAGGTCTATTAGAAGTGTCAACAAGCTTTGCTAAACGAAGTATACCAGATGATTGAGTGTATGGCCCAACTACTGTTCCATTATCTGCACCAACTAGTGAACTTGCGTTAGCTCGTAAATCGCTTTCAGAAACGAATATGACTCTGTTGAACACGTCTGAGTTTTTTCTTGTAAACTGATCGTCATCATCAGAATTAGCAAAATCTGTTTTGATATCTTCAATCCAGTTAGACGCATCCTCTCTGTCTTCTTGTGATGGCGTTACATTGAACACTACATATTCAATTTCTCTTGAAGCATCTTGCTGATATTCCTCACTATTTTCTTCAATGTAATTTTCTAAATCGTTATCGGAAATTTCTATTAAACTATCAGGGATAGTATTGAAAGGTATCTGTACGTAGGATACATTTCTTATTTCACTTTGAGAAGCTCTATCAGATTTGGCCTGCCAATCAGACACAAATAAGCCTTTGCTTATCATAGCATTGTATTTATTGTTACGACGCTCTTCCAGAATTGCTTTTTCAAAATTTAACCATTGGGCTTTTGCTTGACCGGTTTCATCGTTATTGATATCCTCTTTCAAAAATTGTAATAAACGTGATCTATCAAACTGACCAGTTTCAGGATTTGAAAAAGCTTGCTTGACAGTCTCGTATGGATTTTCGCCTTGAACCATTTCAAAGATTTCTGAAGCAGAAACCTCAACTCCTAAGTCTGAGAACTGACCTTTTAGTACCGTTTCTCTTACCATCTGATTCCACACTGAATTACGAATTTGCGCAATGTCAATGTTTGGATTTGATTGCTTCTGTGTATCAAATGTTTGTTGAACTCTTTGTTCAAAAACCTGAAAGTCTATTTCTTCGTTAGCTACTGTACCAACAACTAAATCAGTAGGTCCAGACCCTCCATTTTGAGAAGACAATAAGTCAGTTAATATAAAAGCTAATAGTGCAAAACCAATTACAAAAAGTAATAGTCCTGAACGGTTTCTAATTTTTTCTAAGGTTATCATACGTCAATAATTATCAAGATGGCGAATATACAAATGTTAAATGACATAAAAAATAGATAAATTACTCAGTTTTTACAATAGTAATTTCGTCAATTTTATTGTTGGAAACTTCTTCTATCAGAAATTGATAATCTCCTATAGAAATCTCAGTATTTTTTTCAGGAATTTCCTCTAAATAACTGATTAGCAATCCACCGAGCGTTTCATACTCTTCGGATTTGGGGAGGTTGAAATGGTATTTGTCGTTCAAGTAGTCTATTTCCAGGCGAGCAGAAAATTTAAAAGTGTATTCATTCAACTGTTTTTCTAGTTCAGTTTCGTTATCGTGTTCATCTTCAATATCACCAAGTATTTCTTCGACGACATCTTCAACGGTAATCATGCCCGATGTTCCTCCAAATTCGTCTACGACTACTGCTACACCCTTTCTTTTTTTGATGAACAACTCTAGTAAATCAATGGCTAACATGCTTTCTGGCACATAAGGTATTGGAATTAATATTGACTTAATATCTTTTGGCGAGGTAAACATCTCGTTGGAATGTGCATAACCAATTATTTTATCAATATTTTCTTTGTAAATAAGAACCTTGGAGAGTTTCGTACTTATAAAAATATCACGTAAATCTTCTATGGATTTTGTGACATCTATGGCTACAATTTCAGTTCTCGGCAGCATGCATTCTCTGATCTTCACGTTGGAAAAGTCAAGCGCATTTTGAAGGATGTGAACTTCAACATCAAGGTTTTTATTTTCTCTGTCGTCAATGTGTAACTTCAGGTATTCTTCTAAGTCAATTTTACCAAATACAGGAGAGTCTTCTACCAAAGCCATTCCCAATATTTTTAATCCCTTTTTGGATAGGTAAAGTGTTATAGATACTATTGGCGAAAGCAGATAATAGAAAATTACTAAGGGAACTATACCAGCTTTTAAAAAACGATTGGGATTTAGTCTAAAAAAGGCTTTTGGCAAAAACTCGGCACTAACGAGTATAATTAACGTTGAAATAAGAGTTTGTATTAAAAGAACTAGAAATGACGACTGGGTAAAAACCTCTATTTTTGGCTCTAGAATTTTCGCCATACAAATTCCATAGACGACTAATGAAATATTATTCCCAACGAGCATAGTCGCAATAAATCGTGACGGCGAATGAAGAATTTTTTCAAGCATGTTAGACACAAAAGAATTGGATTGTTTATCCAGTTCTAACTTCAGCTTGTTAGAAGAAACATAGGCAATTTCCATTCCTGAAAAAAATGCTGAAAGAATAATGGTAATTAAAATGATTGACCAAATTGTCATGCTAGCGATCTATTGAAATAGTTCCTTTAATCTTGTTTATTGTGTATTTAGTAAAGTTTTGATTAGAAACTAATCCTTGACCAAATATAACTTCATTTTGAGTAGTTATCTTTATAAAATCATCAGTAAAAATTTCTTGCTTTTTTTGACTCCAATTTAGGGTCTCGGTTTCCAGAACATCACCATTTACATTACGTACAACTACATTTTTTTCTGCTTGCATTATATCATTTTCTTCATCAATAATTGCATAATCCGATAATAGCTCAGACTCTTTTTTACCTTTTTCATCAAAAAACTGAACCCTTAATCCATCTTTTAGTTCTAGGTAATTTTTTTCGTCATTATACCGATTCATAACCGCTGCATTTAGCAGAACTCTGACTTTTGAAGAGTCACTGTAAATAATTTCGCAATCCTTGATGGTTTCTACAGGAAATGAAGATTGGTTTTGTATGGAAATTTCTATAATAGTCTCCAAGTCATTTGAACATGAAAATAAAAGAATACTAAGCCACAAAAAATGTACTTTGAAAAAGGCAGTATGAGGTTGCTCGTCTATGGACTAACTATTTAATTCTAACCTTTGTTGACTCATTAATCCAACACCCAACAGTATACGAATCTCCTTCCTTAAATCCATTAAAGAAGGCGTCTTCGTTGGATGGTAGATATTTGGAATAAGAGGCTATTTTCTTGTCCGCAAAATCACCAACTGAACTGTCTTTTGACTTGGCGGTAATAAATTTATCAATTGCGGCAGAGTAGAGCATTGCTGATTCGAAAGAATTTGAACCACACTCATTAGCAGATGCAGCGTAAATATCTCCGATTAGAACAAAAGGTTTGCCCCAGCTCGGCTTAATATCAATAGCTTTATAAGCATAGCTTCTTGCAGAGGAATTACTCCCAGACTTAAAGTAAGCTCCTGAAAGCCCATAATAGTAATTGGCCTTATCTTCATCATTTTCAGCCATTTCAAGCGCTTGGTTATAAAACCCTATTGCCTGTGAATACTTGTTTTTTCTTAAGGATAAGTTACCCATGTTATAGGCCGATAATGCGGATGGCTCTGATTCATGAAGCTTAGTTGCTGCTTCAAAGTAAACCGTTGCATCGGTACAGTCTTTTTTGTCTAATACTTTAACTATCCTTTTGATTAAAGTCAAATCATCTGGAGTTTCTTGGTATTTAGCATCAAACATTGCTATTAAATCTTCACAAGTTGCGAAAGGCACAAATAATTTCTCCACATTTTCAGATGCTTTTTCATAAAACTTTTTGCTTTTAGACTCATTACTTAGGTTATATTCTAAATAATCTGAGACAGCTGCATAAACTTCCAAAACTTGAGCTTTTGTAAATGTCTTTTCTTGAAACTTTTGCGTTGCTGCTTTGAAATATGAGAACAAAGCAGTTGCTTTAGATTTGTTTTGAAGACCTTCAACCGATTCTTTAAGGTATTCAAAAGCAAGGTCTAAGTCCGCAAAGGAATACTTTAGCATGTCTGAACCTTTTAATCCGAGTACATATTCTCTTTTACCAAAGTGTACTACCCTGTTGTCGTATATTGTAGATAATGTATCTAAATATGCTTTTTGGAGCTCTTCGTTGCCTTTGCTTTTATTAATTAGATAATTGAAAATCTTTGCGCCGTCAATGTAAATATTTTTGGTAGCCTTGGGGCAGTTTATGTATGCTTTTCTCCATGGCGATAATGCATCGTCATAATTTTTTTGCTTCACGTATTCTCTATAAAGAGAGATATTAGTTACACATGAAACGCTATCCTCACCAAACTTGCTTTCAACAACTGCTGATGCAGAAATAGTAATTAAAAGGAAAAGGGATAAAAAAGTATATCTCATAATTAATCGTATTTTCTTTTTACAAACCAAACATCGCTAAAAATAAAGCCTATTTTAAAACGGGCGAATGACTCTTGAATTAAATCATTGTCTAACGTACCCATTTGGCCAAATTCAGCAGAAACATTAAATAAAGTGCCACTTCTTTTGAGTGGTAATCCTAACCCAAAACTAACCGCAATTTCGTTTAGTTGTTGGTTTTTTAAGTTCAAATATGTTTTTGAACTATACATTCCTAAACGGTAACGAATCATTTTGTAGTATTTATTGATGGCTTTTTTGTCTGGAACAAATTCACATCCAAAAGACATTCTTGAGCTATTGCTTAAACTATCAGACTCATTAAACAACTGATAGTCTGCCCAATTCTCATTTTTATAATCGGCTAGTATCTTCCAATTATCGTTGGAAAGTGAAAGCCCCATTCCAAACGCCGATGGTAAATTAAGTACACCATTATTGAGCGTTAAATTTTCAACTGTATCTTCTACAATTTCGAGCACCCCAGAAAGCCTGTAGGTTTCAGTCAATGTGGTTCTTTTGGCTGAAATTTCCGCACCATCGTCAAGAGTAATACCAATGACTGAATGCCAATCACCTAATTTTACTTTGTATTGTAATCCAAAGTCTAGATTAAAACCTTTGATGTTTGTGTCATCGTTATTTCTAGTATTGAAAATATCTGAATCGGTGAATACTACTTTTCTACTGCTATTTAGGTTTCCAAAGAGATAATTAATATTGAAGCCCAATGATAAATTTTTGACCGGCGTTACAGAATTTCCAAAATAAAACTTTGTAATTCCACCGTTACCTTCAAAAAATAAATTTGCTGACGGATAATAATTAACATCAGAAAAGGAATACGACATTTCAGAGTAAGGCAATAAACCTATGCTACTAGCCCAGAACTTGTGCACAGGAAAGGCTAACATTAGGTAATTAAAATTAGTAGAGTTTACTACCTGATTTTGAGTATTAGTTTTTAGAAGTTTAGAGGTATGAAACCCACCCGTTTGCATAATAAAACGCTGTTTAAAAATCGTAGAATAAGAAGCTGGGTTATTAAAGTTGATGGAATAAGGGTCATTATCGGCAATGCTTACGCCACCCATAGCAGACTGTGTGGCTGTTGAGAAATCATGTAACTCTCCAATTCCAAATCGTGAATACGGTGAATTTGATTCGTTCTGAGCGTGAACGCTTAATGATAGAACTAATAAGCCAAATACTCTAAAAAGATGCTTCATTATAATCCAAAATTTTATTTAGTCCAATCATTAATAAATCTGAGGATGCAAATATGGTGTTTTTTAATCCCTTATCAAAAAAATTAGCATCGCCGCCCGTAATTATTGTTTTTAGATTGGGGTGTTTGATAGTGTAACGTTGAATTATGCCATCTATTTCAGAAAACATGCCATTTATTACGCCAGACAAAATAGAACTTTCGGTTGTATCACCAATTAAAGAAGGAATAGTTGTGGGCTTAACCAATGGAAGTTTATCTGTAAAATCGTGTAAGGCATTGCATCGCATACGTAATCCTGGCGAAATACTTCCTCCTAAATAATGACCTTCTGAATTTAAAAAATCATACGTTAAGCAAGTGCCTAAATCAATTACCAAGACGTTCTGATTTGGAAAGAGATGATTTGCACCAACAACTAAAGCCAATCTATCTTTGCCTAATGTGCGTGGTGTTGTGTATTTATTTACAATAGGGGTTGGCGTAGTCGTATCAAGATTTAAAAATGAAGAATGAGAAAGGTTTAGATACTTACTGTTAGACTTTACTGTCGACAATATAGCTCGATCTGCTTCTTTAAGACGGTTTATGACCTCCTCAAAACCTACATTCGAGATTTTTTGAAGCAATTCGTCGTCTTTGAATAAGGCCACCTTAGTTGAGGTGTTCCCTTCGTCTATTGTTAATTTAAGCATAATTTGAAGGCTCAAATTTAATAAATCCAAAAGCTACCTTAAAATTATTTGACACAATAGATTTTTTTTTACATTTGCATCCCAATAAAGGGTGCTATAGCTCAGTTGGTAGAGCAAAGGACTGAAAATCCTTGTGTCCCCGGTTCGAATCCTGGTAGCACCACAATAAATAAACCCTCATCCTCTATTAGAGTGAGGGTTTTTGCTTTTAAGCCCCAGCACTTTCCCAATATTTAGAAAGGTAAGAATAGTTCTCTATCAACATTAAAAAATTTAATAAAAGCGAAAAAAACTTTGAAATTATCCTCAAAGACTTTGATTTTAAGAATTAAAGTGTAGATTTAACACTTATAAAATTTTACAAGAATGTCACACCTTAACTCGATTAGTTGCGCCTTTAAATATGCGCTTATCTTAATATTTTGTATGTCTAGTGTTTTTGCTCAAAACGGACCAATTGATTTTGAAACCGAAGGCATCGGAACAGACTGGACATGGACAGTATTTGAAAACGGTACAAATCCAGAGGTTGAATTTGTAAGCAACCCAAGTTCTGACGGAGTAAACTCATCAGCCACAGTGGCAAAAATTACTGCTTTACAAGTAGGGGCTCCATGGGTTGGCTGCGAATCCCAACACGGTTTTGATATTGGCTCTTTCTCTTTTGATGAAACTAATTCTACCATAACCATTATGGTTTGGAAGCCAATCATTAGTGATGTTGGTCTTAAATTTGCATCCGCTACAGGAGCAGCTCAACCTGAAATTAAAGTTGCAAATACCTTAGTTAATCAATGGGAAGAAATAACTTTTGATTTCTCGCAATATATTGGCGTTTATCCTCAAGTAGTTGACCAAATTATCATTTTTCCAGACTTTGACTTAAATGGTAGAACACAAGATAATGTCATTTATTTTGACAATATATCCTTTTCGGAAGCTGTAATAATAGATGTTTTCGGCTGTACCGACCCTATAGCAACTAATTATAATGCAAACGCTAATCAAGAAGATGGCTCATGCGTTTATCCTGAAGGAAATGTTGTTACATTATCGGTAAATACTGCAAACATTACTGTAGGTCCTAATGGCATGTATGCCGGTGGTGGTATTTTAGGAGACGCAATGGCCGTTCCATTATCTGATGAAGATGGAGATGGAACATGGACTGGCAACGTACTTTTGGCAGACGGCACAAGCGGTAATTATGTTTTCTTAAACAGTCCTGCAAATGGTGGCGACTGGGCAGCCAAAGAAGATTTAATCAACCAAGAATGTGCTGATCAGAACAATTGGAATGACAGAATATTACCAGTTATTACTTCCGACACAACTCTAATGCATTGTTTTGGAAGCTGTGAAACTGACGGTTCGTGCACAATTATAGAAGTAGAATTCAATGTGCCGATTGATTTTGAAGCTACTGGGCATGGTGCCGATTGGACATGGACTGTTTTTGAAAACGGTTTCAATCCAGAATTAGAAATTATTCCAAATCCAAGCCCCGATGCGGTAAATTCATCAGCAACTGTAGCTAAAATAACTGCTTTACAATCTGGGGCTCCATGGGTGGGATGCGAATCCCAACACGCAGTAGACTTAGGAACATTTTCGTTTAATGAAGAAAATTCAAGCATTACCATAATGGTATGGAAACCCATTATTAGCGATGTTGGTTTAAAATTTGTTGCGGCTGGAGGTGCTGCTCAACCCGAAATAAAAGTAGCTAACACATTAATTAATCAGTGGGAAAAGCTAACATTTGACTTTTCAGCATATATAGGCGTCTTCCCAGAAGTACTTGATCAGATTGTCATTTTCCCTGATTTTGATTTAAGTGGAAGAACACAAGACAATGTCATTTATTTCGACAATGTTTCATTTACTGACACCGTAATTCCTATTATTTCAGGCTGTACAAATCCTGATGCTGATAATTTTAACCCCAATGCTTTGGAAGACGACGGCAGCTGTACCTACTGTGGAGATTTCACAGCAGTATTATTAAGTACAACAAACGTGTCATCCATCAGCGCTTCTGATGGCGTTTTACAAGCTACCGGTCAAGGTGGCTCATCAAACTATAATATCACCGTTTATGATAATGAGGGCATTCCTCAAAATCCTTTTGCTCTATCAGCAGGAGATTATGTTGTTGTTGTAACAGACATTACATCTTCTTGTGATTCAGAGCTTGAGTTTACAATTAGTCAACCAGCTGGAGCAGACCCTTGTGATGTGGTTCCTTCAGGCTTATATGTTGACAATGTTATCCACAATAGAATCACGTTCAATTGGGCATCTACAGATGCTGCACCATCGCACTACATGTTGCGATACAGAATTGTAGGCGCAACGAATTGGACGGTAATTGCTGCTGGTCCACAAACCCCTGCGGCCTTTAACGGAACTAGCAGAACGCGTTACTTTATGGAGCCAGGCACTACTTATGAGTGGTCTATCAGAGCTAGAGTACTTAACGAAGACTTGAGCATTAACTGCCAGTCGGATTGGTCAGCTAACTCAGAGTACACTACTCTACCAGCTTGTGCTAATCTTGAGAACCTATCGGTATCTGCCGAAGCTACTTGGGTAACTTTCTTTGCCGATGCACCATCAGAAGATTGGGGCGTATGGCAGTCAAAAGGAAAGATTCGCGAAGTAGGAACCAATAGTTACCGTTACGCAATCGGTGGTTCTGATGGAAACATCAACGCTTTAAAAGGAAACTTTACAGCGAGCACTGAATACGAATGGCACACTAAAGCATGGTGTACAGGAAACGTGAATGAGAATGGAAACTCAGACCCAATGTACCATTCGGGATGGGGTGACTTCTCAGGCTTTAGTACTGAAGACCTTTGCGATAAGATGCCAATGAACTTAACGACAAGTTCAAACGGCGCTAACACGGCAGTAATCATGTCTTGGGATACTCCACAGAGTGGAGAGCCAGACCATTACTTCCTAGAGATGACTAATGTGACTACGGGAGCAGTATACGAGTGGAATGATATTCCAGGGTCGGCGACTTCTCAAACTAAGTTCAACCAAAACCCAGGAGACGAGATTTCTTGGAGAATACGTGGTGCTTGTGGTCCTAACGGAACATCTTGGGCAACTATATTCTCTCAACCAGTAACTTATACATTGGGTGGAGAAAGAGTAGCTGCGGAATTAGTGTCGGGATTAGATGTATATCCAAACCCATCTAGAGACATCTTTAACATCACGTTTACTTCTGAGGAAGCGCAAACTATGAGTGTTAAAGTAGTTAACATGATTGGTGAAGAGATTTACAACGAAGAGTTAATTGATTTTGTTGGTCAGTACACGAAAGTGATAGACATGAATACTCAACCAAAAGGAGTTTATTTCTTAGAAATAACAACTTCAACAGGTGGTATCAACAGGAAGATTGTTCTTCAGTAATTCTTAAATAAATAGATTGATTAAAAGCCCCGAGCAAACGCTCGGGGCTTTTTTTTTAGTTAGCGATACAAACAATAGTTATTCTGATGTTTTGAATTTTTTCTAGTTGTCGGATACAAGCGCCTACAGTGGCACCTGTTGTTACGATATCATCAACTAAAATGAGGTGCTCATTCTCAAGCATTGATGTTTCTTTTAGTCCAAATGCACCATCAATTTCACTAAAACGGTGATATCTACTTTTTTAGTTTGAGATTTATTATCACTTTTTCTATAGAAGTACATTTTCTAAAAGCTGAAGTCCATTTAATTCTGCTATTTTTTTTGCTAAAACATAGGACTGGTTGTATCCTCTTTTCCTTTCTTTTTTCCAATGAATAGGTACTGGAATAATATATTTAGAATTTTTAATGTTTTGTAAATGTGGTGCCATCTTTTCGGCAAAGAACTCACCAATTTCTATGCGATTATTGTATTTAAACTCATGTATTAGTTTTTGAGTCTTGCCTTTTCTATAAAATTTATAGGCACTAACGACGTTGTATGTTTTATCATATAAGTGTAAACGGTTACTCTTTCTTTGTTTTAACATACTGCTTTGACATTTTAAACAGACAAGAGGCTCATTTCTTAATGACACATTTTTGCAGCAGGGTCAGGATTTTGGAAAAACAAGTTCTAGACAGTCCCATAATATTTGAAGTTTCATAATGGCAAAGGGTTTGAAGGATATCGATATATTGCAGTAAATTTGTAAAAAAAAATTTAATGAACAAAAACGATAAACTATTTAGTCAGTTACTTTACATTTTGCACCAAAACGCTTTTACTGAATTAGATGCCGTAGACGAAAATAATACGACAGAAACAGACGCTCATAAAGTACGTCAAGTAATAGATATGATAGAAATGCTTAAAGATAAAACAAGAGGTAATTTATCCGAAGAGCTCGAGCAAATTCAATCCATGATGCTCGATGAACTAGAGAATATCTATAAAAAGAAATTTGTTAAATTTATATCCAATGAATCAGCCGGAAAATAGCAAGTTAATAAAAGAAAAAAAATCAAAGAAAGTTATCTATTCTTTAGCCCTTTTATTAGTGGCGCTCATTGTTGTTCTTTTAGTAAGAGAGGGCAAACATCAGGAGCAGATTGAAACCGTAATTCAATATGAACAAGAAAAGAATACACTGAGAGACAACCTCGATGACCTTATTGATGAGCACGAAATTTTAAAAGACGAGTACAGTGACTTAAGCAATCAGCTGGTAGAAAAAGATTCTACAATATTGGCCTATGCTGATGAGATTAAAAAATTATTGCGTACAAAAGGCCAGCTTCAGGAAGCCCGTCAAAAAATATTACGCCTAAAGGAAATAAGCATGAAATACGTTTCGGCTATCGATTCCTTATATACTCTAAACCAGTCTTTGCAATTAGAAAATGACAGCGTCCGTAAAGCCAACAGACTTATTTCTAACCGAAACAGAACCTTAGAAAAAAATAATCAATTGTTATCTGAAAGGGTGTACACTGCTTCAATGTTGCGCCTAGAAAATATTCAGATTGAAGGGGTTTATTACCGTTCAAGCGGAAGAGAGGTTGTTACCACAAGAGCATCAAAAATTCAAAACTTCAGTATTTGTTACGATGTTGTAGAAAATAATATAACCGATCCAGGATTAAAAAACATGTACGTTAGAATTGTTGGCCCAAGAAACAATGTGTTGAATGTTGCCAATAAAATCCAAGAGTTGAACATTACGAATGACAGTATTGTACAATATACCGTTGCTTATAGCTTTGAATATTTAAATCAGAAAATCAGTGAATGTCAGCTTTGGACGCGTGGAAATGTTCTAAAACCTGGAGTATATACCTTTGAATTTATTATTGATGGTCAAGTCGTAGGCTTTGCAGAGAGAAAGTTTAGATGAAAATAATCTCATACAACATCAATGGCATTAGAGCCGCCCTTAAAAAAGGACTAGACCAATGGATTGCATCGGCTCAACCCGACGTATTGTGTTTCCAAGAGATAAAAGCCAGAGAAGAGCAGTTTGATAGCAGCATTTTTTCAGACTTAGGATATAGTTGCTATTGGTTTTCAGCTCAAAAACCAGGATATAGTGGCACTGCTATTCTATCAAAGAAAAAACCAAACAAGATTACCTACGGCATGAATCATGCCGATTACGATTATGAAGGGCGAGTAATAAGAGCAGACTTTGATGATGTTTCAGTAATTAGTGTCTATATGCCTTCTGGAAGTAGCGGAGATATTAGGCAGGATTTCAAATTCACTTTTTTAGATGATTTTTACACCTACATTTCGGAGTTAAAAGAAAGCATCCCTAACTTAATAATTGCTGGCGATTACAACATTTGTCATGAAGCAATAGACATTCACACCCCTGAAAGAAATAAAAACACTTCTGGTTTTTTGCCAGAAGAAAGACAATGGTTAACGACCTTTCTAGCGTTAGGCTATATTGATTCCTTTCGGCATTTTAATACTGAGCCTCACCACTATTCATGGTGGAGCTACAGAGCAAATGCTAGAGCCAAAAATTTAGGATGGCGAATAGATTATCTTTTAGCTTCAGTTTCTCTAAAGAACAAGCTCAGTAGGGCTTACATTTTACCACAGGCCAAGCATTCTGACCATTGTCCTGTTGTACTTGAAATAAACTAACTAATCAAATTCAATGTGTTGATAAACTTTTTTAGCAAGTGGTTTAGACTTCCTTTGCTAATGTATATTTGAATTGATAAATCGTGTTACGTTATGAATCAAAAAATAGCCCCGTACATAGTCATACTGTCTTTATTCTATGGTTGTGTCTCCCCGAAAGTTGTTGATGAAATTAAAGCTCAACGTCAAGAAACACTAAGCCAAAATCAACAGATAAAAAAGGAAAACAATATTCTTTCTACTGAAAATTTGGAGTTGAGCGCTAAGGTCACTCAGCTTACCAAAGAGATAGATGAATTGATAAATGATTCACTTGAAAGGTCAAAATCTAGCCTACAATTGCAGCAACAGCTAGATGACTTAAATGAAGCATACGATTTGCTTACGGCTAAAAACAGTCAAGTGATGACCGCAAAAGCAAACCAAACCAAAGAGCTACTCAAAGAACTTCAACAAACGCGTCAAGAATTAATTAAAAAAGAAGATGAGTTATTGAACCTTGAGCAGAGCTTATCTGTTAAACAAAATGAACTTATTGCTACTCAAAATGAATTGGAAGAAAGAGAGCAAAAAGTAATTGAATTACAGTCTATAATAAACAGAAAGGACTCTGTACTTTCAGCATTAAAAGATAGAATTTCTACGGCACTTTTAGGTTTTGAAGGCGATGGCTTGACGATTACCCAAAAAAATGGAAAAGTCTACATTTCTTTAGAAGAGCAACTATTATTTGCCTCGGGAAGTTGGCAAGTTGATAGTCGAGGCCGTGATGCTTTAGGCAAGTTATCTAAGTCTTTAGAATCGCAAAAAGACATAAATGTTTTGATCGAAGGGCATACCGATAGCATTCCTTTTGGTGGTAGAGGTCAAATTAAAAATAACTGGGATTTGAGTGTTGTTCGTGCTACGGCTATTGTTGAAATATTAACATCTTCAAGTTCAATATCGCCGACTAGATTGACTGCCGCTGGTAGAGGAGAGTTTTATCCTATTGAATCAAATGTTACGGCCGAAGGAAGAAGGGCAAATAGACGAATAGAAATTATTCTCTCGCCAAAACTTTACGATTTGTATGAGTTGTTAGAAAATTAGGAAGCGAATAACTTCTTAAAGACTTCTTCGATTTTTCCCACCATTACAATTTCTATCTTGTAGTTCTTAGGGTTTATTTTATTGTATTTTGAAATAAAGATTCTTTCAAAGCCCAACTTTTCTGATTCTTGTATGCGTTGGTCACATCTGTTTACGGGTCGTATTTCACCAGACAAGCCTACTTCTGCAGCAAAACAATCTTTATCCTTAATTGCCATATCTACATTCGAAGACAAGATGGCGCAAACTACTCCTAAATCTATAGCCGGGTCATCTACTTTTATTCCGCCAGTAATATTTAGAAAGACGTCTTTCGCACCAAGTCTAAATCCACACCGTTTTTCTAATACGGCCAGTAACATGGATAGTCGCCTTAAGTCAAAACCTGTTGCACTTCGTTGAGGCGTGCCATAAACAGCTGAGCTAACCAGAGCTTGTGTTTCTATCATTAAAGGACGCATGCCTTCTAATGTAGCGCTAACTGCAATACCACTCATATCTTCATCCTTTTGAGACAGCAATATTTCAGAAGGGTTGGTAACCTCTCTTAGCCCATCGCTTTGCATCTCATAGATACCAAGTTCAGAGGTAGAGCCATAGCGGTTTTTATGCGCTCTTAATATTCTATAAACGTGATTTCTGTCACCCTCAAACTGTAAGACGACATCGACCATATGCTCTAAAATTTTAGGGCCTGCAATATTTCCATCTTTGTTGATGTGACCAATAAGTAATACGGGTGTTCCGCTTGACTTGGCATAGGTCATGAGTTCAGAAGTACATTCTCTAATTTGTGAAATACTTCCTGGCGAAGAATCGATGCTGTTTGTTTGAAGGGTTTGAATGGAGTCAATTACCAAAATAGAGGGCTGAACCTCTTGAATTTGCTGAAATATATTTTGTGTATTCGTCTCTGTAAGTATTTGGCAGGATGAGTCTAGCTGATTTAGTCGGTCGGCTCTCATGCGAATTTGTTGGTCACTTTCTTCCCCAGTAACGTAAAGAAGCTTTTCGTTTTTTAGTTTTAGAGCGACTTGCAAAAGAAGCGTAGACTTACCAATTCCAGGCTCGCCGCCAAGTAAAATTATAGAACCTGCAACAATACCTCCTCCTAAGACTCTGTTTAACTCATTGTCGCATGTGTCTACTCGAGCTTTAGCTTGTAAAGAAATCTCGCTAATGGGCTGTGCTTTATTTGAGCGGCTTGGCGATTGACTTTCCCAGCTGCTGTTTTTAGGTTTGCTTACAACTTCTTCAATGATGGTATTCCACTCATTGCATGACTTACACTTCCCCATCCACTGAGGGCTTTGTGCGCCGCAACTCTGACAAAAGAAAGTAGTTTTAGTCTTAGCCATTTTTTATTTTATTAATAATGTTTGATGTGGAATAGCCTTCTAAGAACGAAATTGTTTTTACTTCACCGCCATTTTCTTGCACCTCTTTTGCGCCAACAATTTGATTTATTTGGTAATCGGCCCCTTTAACAAGTATGTTGGGTTTTACCACTTTTATTAGTTCAAGCGGGGTTTCTTCATTAAATAATACAACCGCATCAACACAATTAAGAGCAGCCAATATATTTAGTCTACTGTTTTGGTCTTGTATAGGTCTGTTTTTGCCTTTTAGTTTTTTTATAGAAGCGTCAGTGTTTAGCCCAACAACTAATTTATCTCCGAGTTGTGCTGAACGCTGAAGGTAGTCAATGTGGCCTAGGTGTAAAATATCAAAGCACCCATTTGTGAACACTACTTTAGAGTTGCCCCATTCTTTTAGCTGTGCAGCAATAGAATCGGCAGTGTAAATCTTGGTTGATAATGAAGGTATTAGGCTCACGCTTTTGCTTTCTTGTTGGATAAAAATACCATTAAAATAGATATCCCTCCAAATGCTAAGGTCATTAATGTTTGAGCAGTATGAACAACCGTAGCAAAAAGTAAAGCAGAATCTTCTGAAACATCCAATAAAACAAGCCCTGTTTTAACAATGTAGTGGTAAGCACCTATTCCGCCTTGCACGGGGGCAACCATTCCAAAACCGCCAATGACCATGGTGTATAATCCATCTGCAAGATCTAGCATGGAAGTTGCCGAAATAGAGAAAAAACAAACGTAGGTCATCAGTAAATACATTAACCAGATGATAAAGGTGTGTAGCCAAAAGCCTGTTTTATTTTTAAGGCCTTTAATGCTTTTAAAGCCTTCACCAACACCAGATAAAAAGGTTTTTACTTTCTGTAAAAAAGGGGAAGCTGTTATTTTTTGCTTAAAAATTCGGTACATCAATACGCCTACAGCAAGCACAATTAATACTCCAACAAAAGCAGGCATAGGATTTATTGTTTTCCCTTCAAAAACAGTAGAGACTAATTCTATTAAGAGAGAAAACTTGAGGAAAAGGGTTAAAATAACTAGGGAAATCAATATGATAAAATCAATTGCTCTTTCAAGAATGATAGTACCAAACAATTTATCAACGGGAATGTCTTCGGTTTGGTTAAGGCTTGTACATCGTGTTATTTCTCCTGCTCTAGGAATGGCTATGTTGGTAAAGTAGCCAATAGAAACAGCGTATATACTGTTAAGTTTACTTACTGAAAAGCCAAGGTTTTCAAGAAGTATTACCCATCTGTATGCTCGACTAATAATCGCAAAGGCGCCAAACAGAACTGACAGCCCAACCCAGCTATATTCAACGTCTTTCAGTTGTGCTAATAGCGTTTTAGGGTTTTGATTTTTAAATGCCAAATACATTAGCCCAAAACTCAATAGGATGAAGACTACATATTTTAACCATTTAAAAGATTTCATAAGTAGTCGTTATAGAGTGTTGTCAGGGTTAGGGAATATCAGCGTTGGGGTAAATGATTTAGCTTCTTCAAAATCAAGAATGGCGTAAGAAATAATGATTATTACATCGCCTTTTTGCACTTTTCTTGCTGCGGGACCATTAAGGCAAATTTCGCCTTTGTCGCGCTCACCTTTAATCACATATGTTTCTAGGCGTTCGCCGTTATTGATATTTACGATTTGAACTTTTTCACCAGCAATAATGTTAGAGGCTTCCATTAGGCTTTCATCAATAGTAATGCTACCGATATAATTGAGGTCAGCACCCGTTACGGTTACTTGATGAATCTTAGATTTTACTACTTCAATTTGCATGGGGCGAAATTAATCATTTAATGCCAAATTATCTATTAAACGGACATTTCCTAAATTTACTGCTGCGAGAATATGCGCATTATCAAGTGAATTGTTTTTTTCAAGGGGTTTCAAGGTTTCAGAATTCACAATTTCAACATATTCTACAGTCATTTCCAGACAGGCTTCAATTTCTTTTATTACGTCCTCTTTTAGTTCTGTGCTGTTTTTTTCAGCAAGAGATTGTTTCGCTTTTTTCAAACTTTCATAAATAAGGGGAGCTAATTTTCTATGGGCAGGGCTTAGCAATTTGTTTCTAGAACTTTTGGCTAAACCATCGGCATCTCTAACGGTCGGACAGCTATGCACTTCAATGTCAAGATCTAATGTTTTTACTAGATGTTTTATGATAGTTAACTGCTGAAAGTCTTTTTCACCAAAGAATGCTTTATTGGGCGAAACAATGTCAAAAAGACGATGAACAACAGTGCACACACCATCAAAATGACCAGGCCTCATTTTACCTTCTAAGCCTTTGTCAAGACCATTTAGAGGGTATTCTTTTGTGGCATTTCCATTGGGATACATCTCAGAAACATCTGGGCAAAATAGAATGTCGCACCGCTCCCTTTCAAGTAGGTTTATGTCTTCTTGTAAACTAATGGGATAGTTTTTTAAGTCTTCAGGATTATTGAATTGGGTAGGGTTAACAAATACGCTAACTACTACTACATCAGACTCTTTTTTAGCTTGCTTAACCAATGCCAAATGCCCCTCATGCAAAGCCCCCATTGTAGGCACAAAGCCAATTGTTAAATTTTGCTCTTGAAGAGTGGAAATGGTTTTCTTTAAACTTTTAATGTCTTTATATACCAGCATCAAACGGTGTTTTCAGAGTATAAAAGTAACGTTTTACTTGATTTATGGCTATAAAATTTGTAAATTTGCATTCACAAGTTTTGCTTTTGTTTCATTAGTAAAAATTCAAATCGATTTATGGAAAAGAAAAGAGTATTATTTGTTTCTCAAGAAATCACACCCTATTTGTCAGAAACAGAATTGTCGTCGAAATGTAGAGCCCTTCCTCAAGGGATTATGGAGAAAGGGAAAGATATTCGAATCTTTATGCCAAAATATGGCTGCATCAATGAAAGAAGAAACCAATTACACGAAGTGATACGTCTTTCTGGGATGAACATGATTCTTGATAATTTAGATTATCCTTTAATTATAAAAGTTGCCTCCTTACAACCAGTAAGAATGCAGGTATATTTCATAGAAAACGAGGATTATTTCCCAAAGAAGACTTTTATGCACGAAATTGATGGTGAGGAATTTGACTTCCATGATGAGCGTGCTATTTTCTTTTGCAGAGGGGTGTTAGAAACAGTAAGAAAATTAGGTTGGGCGCCTGACGTAGTACATTGCCACGGCTGGATGTCTGCTTTAGTTCCTATGTATCTTAAAAAAGCTTTTGCTGAAGATCCAATCTTTGACAATACAAAAGTGGTTTATTCCGTTTATGACCAAGAATCTGACTATGAAATTAGTGACGATATGGCTCGTAAGGCATTATTAAACGGCGTCGAAGAAGAAGACATTAAGTTAATTTCTTCGGCATCGGTTAGTTCATTACATAAATTAGGCGTTCAATATGCTGATGCTATCATTATGGGTAGCGATGGCGTTAATGAAGACTTAAATAAATTCATTATTGATTCTGGAAAATATGTGCTGTCTCACCATGACAATGAAGGCTGCATAGAACCTTACAACAATTTGTACGATGAATTGTTAGAAGAGATTGACGTATACTCTTAATGAACGAACCATTTTCATGAAACATCTTTTTTTAATCGCCCTTTCAGCGGTACTTATTTCCTCCTGTACAGACCCTCAAGTTATTGGCTTAGAAGTTCAGCCAGAAAGCGATAGAATTACCATTTCTTCACTAGATAACAGCCAACCCTTTACTTTAACGACAAAATCAGCAGATTCCGTTCGAACAGACGAGCCTTTAGTAGCTCTTTTAGGAAACTATGAGTCTTCCAATTTTAAAGACGTTAGTGCTACTTTTTCTACACAATTGCTATTAAGTCAGAACGCTACTGATTTTGGCACTGAACCCGTTTTGGACTCAGCAGTACTTACCTTAGTGTATTCCTCTTACTATGGCGATACAACGGTAGAAATGGGAGTAAAAATTGAACAACTTGATGAGCAAATCTACTTTGACTCATCCTACTATTCCAATACTATTTTTTCTGCAAGTCCATTTAGCACACCTGCAGAATATTCGTTTTTTCCACGTCCAAATACTCGTCTTATGACCGATGAGGATACCGTTGGTACAAAATCTTTACGCTTAAATGTGGACCAAATAGGGCAATTTATTTTGGATGCTTCAACATCAGATTTAGAAGATAACACTGCCTTTCTTTCGTTCTTCAAAGGCTTAAAAATATCGCCTTCTAACACCCTTTCATCCTCTATACTTTACTTTAACCTAAAGGATGCGGGCTCTAAAATGACGATTTATTATAATGATTCTTTATCTTACGATTTACTCATTGGTTCCAGTGCAGCGCGAATCAATCATTTTGAGACGGAGGAAAACATCGACCTAGATAATTTGTATGGTGTTCAGTCTATGGGCGGAACGGAGCTTCACCTTACGTTTAATAATTTGAACAGTTTAAGGCAAGTCTTAGAAAACAAGGTTATTAACCGAGCACTTGTTTCCTTTTCTGCCGAAAACAATACCGATTTGAATCCCTCACACCCTTCGCTATCTTTGGTGCGTTTGGATTCTACTGGAACAACATTTTTCCTTGCTGATATATTGGAAGGGCAAGAGCATTTTGGGGGAGTATTGGAAGACGATAAATACGTTTTTAATATTTCCAAATACATGCTTGACTTGATAAACGGTACGTATACTGACAGCACATTAGCGCTTATTTCTGCCGGTGAAGCAGTAAACGCAAACCGAACAGAGATTAGTCAAGATGTAGATATTAATATAATTTATACTGAATTTTAATGTGTGGAATAGTAGGTTACTTAGGTAATAGACAAGCTTATCCTATACTTATAAAGGGATTACAAAGACTGGAATACAGAGGATATGATAGTGCTGGTATAGCACTTATTAACGATGCTGGATTGACCACCTATAAAAAACAAGGAAAGGTTGCCGATTTGGAAAGCTACTGTGAAGGAAAAGACATACAAAGTAATATAGGAATAGGACATACACGCTGGGCAACACATGGCGTTCCTAGTGACGTCAATGCACACCCACATTACTCACAAAATAAAAAGTTAGCAATCATTCATAATGGTATCATTGAAAACTACGATACCATCAAGCAAGCTCTAATTCAAAGAGGGCATACTTTTCAAAGCGAAACAGATACAGAGGTGCTAATCCACCTTATTGAAGACATCAAAAACAAGGGCAATTCTACCTTATTTGAAGCGGTTAGACTGGCACTTAATGAGGTCATTGGAGCATACGCAATTGCAGTGGTGTCTAACGACAACCCTGAAGAAGTTATCGTTGCCAGAATGGGTAGCCCATTAGTTGTAGGACTTGGCGAAAACGAATATTTTATTGCTTCCGATGCGACACCAATTGTAGAATATACCAAAGAGGTAATTTATCTTGAAGAAGGAGAAATAGCCAAACTATCCTTGTCTGAAGGGGTTGAATTAAAAACCATTGAGAATATTGAAAAGACCCCTTTTATTCAAGAGCTAGAGTTGAATCTTGAAGCTATTGAAAAAGGCGGTTATGATCACTTTATGCTAAAAGAGATTTTTGAGCAACCTAAATCAATTGCTGACAGCATAAGAGGCCGCTTATTAAGCAATGAAGGCTTAATAAAGATGAGCGGCATTGACGCATACTCCGATAAAATAATAAACGCTAATCGAATTATTATTGTGGCCTGTGGCACGTCTTGGCATGCAGGACTTATTGGGGAATACCTTTTAGAAGATTTAGCACGAATTAACGTTGAGGTAGAATATGCCTCTGAATTTAGATACAGAAACCCAATACTTTCCGAAAAAGACGTTGTTTTAGCCATTTCACAATCTGGCGAAACAGCAGATACGCTAGCCGCTATGCGATTGGCTAAAGAACGTGGTGCGACGGTATTGGCAATATGTAATGTGGTGGGCTCTTCCATAGCGAGGCTAAGCCATTCTGGAGCATATACACATGCTGGGCCAGAAATTGGCGTGGCTTCAACAAAAGCATTTACGGCTCAGGTAACCGTATTAACTCTAATAGCATTGCTACTAGCTAAGAAAAAAGCGACCATTTCAACGACCTATTTCAGACAGCTAATCATAGAATTAGAGTCTATTCCTAAAAAAGTAGAGAGCATGATTTCGATGAATGACTATATCGAAGACATATCTAAGAAATTTGTAAACTCCTCTAACTTTCTGTATTTAGGTCGAGGTTACAACTTCCCAGTTGCTTTGGAAGGAGCGCTTAAACTTAAAGAGATTTCCTACATTCATGCTGAAGGTTACCCTGCAGCAGAGATGAAGCACGGCCCTATTGCGCTTATCGACGAGAATATGCCGATAGTGGTAATTGCAACTAAAAAAGGACACTATGAGAAGGTCGTTAGTAACATTCAAGAGGTAAAAGCACGAAATGGTGTGGTTATTGCCATTGTAACCAAAGGCGATGTGGCCGTTAAAGCCATAGCCGATTATGTGATTGAAGTTCCTGAAGTGGCAGAGCCTCTAGTGCCAATTTTAGCAAATATTCCTTTACAACTATTGTCTTACCACATCGCTGTAATGAGAGGGTGTAATGTGGATCAACCTAGAAACTTAGCCAAGTCGGTGACTGTGGAATAACAGAAACAACCACGTTCATTCCATTTATTATAGAAGAGGATATTATTACTAACCCTATTTTAGAAGTATCATAAAACTCTTACTAAGATTAGAAAGTATTGGGATAAATCATTAAAAGAATAATTTATGGAGTGGTTAGAGAACCAACCCTTAGTTTCACTCTTTCAATTTGTTGATTATATGAAATGACGTATAGATGACGGTTTGTTTTTTTTTTGAATAGATGTAATTTGAAGTAATTTTGAAATATGAAATTAAGTACACAAATTAAGGAATTGAGAAAAAAGAAAGGTTTAACACAACTTGACCTTTCCCAGAAATCAGGCTTATCATTAAGGACAATTCAAAGAATTGAAAATGATGAAGTAAAACCGTCAGTTTATTCATTGAAAAAAATTGGTGAAGTACTTAACAAGGAGTTTAATCTTAAAAACCATACTATTATGAGAAACATTTTTGAAAAGGAAAATAGAAATTACTTAATCTTTTTATTCGGACTAATTTCTTTGTCTATAGGAGGATATTTTTATTTTTCAAATGAGTTAGAGAAATCTGTTGATGTAGTTGATTTAAAAATTGAGTCAGATAATATTGAAGATTTTGTTCAGTTTGAATGGGTAGGGTTTAAAGAGATTGTCAGTTTGGATAAAGATAAAGAAATAGTGGTAAGACTAATATATTCTAACAAAGATTCCATTTCCTCAGTGAGGCTAGATAACTTTGACCTTAAGTATCTGTTGACAGAAAGTAGTTTTGAGGAAGATATAAGAAGAATTGACAATCAATTACAAAAATTAACATCAATGAATTTGAATAAATAAGGGGTAAGGTTTACCGACTAGTAAGATTAACCAATCTAGGTGGAGTAACTACAAACAATATACTAATAGCATAGACAGGAAACTTTTACAGATAAAATATCCAAAAAGTGCTGCCGCTATGTATAGCTTGAATTAACACTATTTTTAGTCTTTAAAGACCTTAACCAAAAAATAGATGCCTAAAAGTGATAAGCCAATAATTAGTAAAACACCTGCCCCTTGCCAAGACATTATTTTAAACAGGCAACCAAAAATTCCTATTGAAAAACCTAAGTATTTTAATTTTTCCATGAGGTAAATTTAAAGAAACATTTTTTACATGTAGATTTATAACGGTTAAACCTTACTATAAAAAAAGCCCTCAAATGAGGGCTTTTTTATGAATTAACAGGCTTGGAATCGTCTACTAACTTCGTTCCAATTCACTACATTAAAAAAGGCTTCAATATAGTCTGGTCGTCTGTTTTGGTAGTTGAGGTAATAGGCATGTTCCCAAACGTCTAAACCTAAGATTGGCGTTCCGCCACAACCGCTTTGCATTAATGGGTTATCTTGATTAGGCGTAGAGCATACATTTAACTTTCCGCCTTTTACACATAGCCAAGCCCAGCCAGAGCCAAATTGAGTAGCTGCGGCATTTGAAAATGCTGTTTTGAATTCATCAAATGAGCCAAATGCTTCATTGATAGCGTCTGCCAAGTCGCCGCTAGGCTCACCACCACCATTAGGACTCATTACGGTCCAAAATAGACAATGGTTGTAAAAACCACCGCCATTGTTGCGAACAGCAGGGGATAATTCACCACTTAATATTTCTTCTATAGAATGGCCTTCTAAATCGCTACCTTCAATAGCAGCATTGAGTTTAGCAGTATATCCCGCATGGTGTTTGCTGTGATGGATTTCCATTGTTCGGGCGTCTATATGTGGCTCCAATGCATCGTAGGCATAGGGTAATTGAGGTAGTTCGAATGACATAATTTTTATGTGTTTGGTTAATAGAGGTTACAAAATTAAGAAATTACTGCAATTTGGCTTGCTGAAATGTATAATCTATTTCGTGTATGATGGGGAAAAAGCCATCGTCGTTCCAAATATTTCGAGCAATGTGTGCTTTCAATTGCGTTTGTATGATTTTAGTGTCATAGTCAGAAAATTCATCAATAGGCATTTCTACTCCTGATGTTTCACAGTAATCAGAAAGGCCTTTTAAATCGTTAGAATTTATTTCAAACAATTGTATGAAATCTTGCAGGGATTGATTTTCTAATTCTTGCCTATGCTCACTGGTATAATTAAAAGCGTATTGCCTAACAAGGTCTTTTCTATTTGCTTTAGAAATAGATAGATGGTAAGATGTAGTGTCTAAAGGCACAAATACATCTGGCATAATACCGCCGCCGCCATACACTACTTTTCCTCCTTTTGTCACGAATTTCAGGCTATCGTTAAACTCTATACTGTCTTTGGATAACAGTTCGCCATTATTAATTCGGTCTATAAAATCGTCTTCATAGTCGCCATCATCGCCTTTTGAATATGGTCGCTGAATGCATCTCCCTGTTGGGGTGTAGTAGCGTTGAGTAGTAATTCTGTATGCTGAGCCGTCGGGGTGCTCAAACTGTTCTTGGACCAAGCCTTTGCCAAACGACCGCCTTCCGATAATCAGTCCTTTGTCGTTGTCTTGCAAAGCTCCGGCTACAATTTCACTGGCTGAGGCAGAGCCTTCGTCAATAAGTACTATTGCTTCAATGTCTAAAAGTAACCCTCTGTCATTAGAATAATATTCTTGACGTTTGCTAAACCTATCTTGGGTGTAAACAATGAGTAAGTCTTCTTCTAAAAACTCATTAGCAATATTAATGGCAGCGCCGAGGTATCCGCCCGGGTTATTTCTTAAATCAAGGATGAGTTTTTTCATCCCTAGATTGAGCAGCTTTTCAGAAGCACTTACAAACTCTTCATAGGTGTTTGCTGAAAAGCGATTTATTTTCAAATAGGCCGTTTCATCGTCTATCATATACGATACATCTACGCTATAAATAGGAATTTTGTCTCTAGTAATTTCGAAATCGATGAGGTTATTTTCGCCCTTTCTCAATATGCCTACGGTAACTTTCGTTCCGCTTTTTCCTCGAAGGAGTTTGAATACATCTTCATTTTCTAATCCAGTACCTGCTATGGTGTCTCCATCCACGGATACAATTTTATCGCCAGAACGAATACCTACTCTTTGTGACGGGCCGCCAGAAATAGGAGCAACAACCAGTATGGTGTCGTCCAGTAAATTAAATTCTACGCCAATACCGTCAAAACTTCCTTCCATGGGCTCGTTAATGGCAGACAAATCTTTTGCTTCAATGTAATAGGAGTGAGGGTCAAGCTCTTTTAGCAAATTGGTGACGGCTTTTTCAATAAGTTCGTCTTTGTCAATACTATCCACATAGGCTTCTTCAAGTTGTTCGAGTACTAGGTTAAATTTATTGACTTCTCCTTTTTTGAAATCGCCAAAGCTCAAGGATTTACCTAGCCATATTCCTACAACAAGAATTAGGGCTAGGACAAGTGGACTAAAGTTTGAATTTTTATTCAGCATCCGTATAGTGTAGAATGTCAATATTTGCCTTTCTTAAAAAATTAAGGCCAGTGGTGTCTTTGTATTCGTTTAGGTAAACCAAACGCTTAATTCCTGCCTGATGAATGAGTTTGCTGCATTCTTTGCAAGGCGATAGTGTAAGGTATAAGGTGGCGTTTTTACAGTCGTTTGTTGAGCGGGCGACCTTCATGATGGCATTGGCCTCGGCGTGCAAAACGTACCATTTGGTATCGCCGTTTTCGTCTTCACAATTGTTTTCAAAACCAGAGGGGCAACCGTTGTAGCCATCAGAAATAATCATCTTATCCTTCACAATTAATGCGCCAACTTGTTTGCGTTGGCAATGGGATAATTTGGCCCATTCTTTAGCCATTTTTAGGTAAGCGTTATCGTATTTTTTTTGTTTCATCTGTTCCAAATAAGAAGTGTAAAAGTACAAAAAAACCCCTTCATAAATGGAGGAGGTTAAGTACCCGAGGCCGGGGTCGTCCCGATAGCTATCGGAACCGCCAGCTCATTGATATTTAGATTTTAATTTTTCTATGATATTAGGATAAAGGGATAAGTTTTGTATGTAGGTTTTGCTCTTCATTCGTTTGATATGATTTTCTATTTTTCTTGCTTGTTGGTATTGTAAATTATCAATAGAAATAAACAATTCCCAATCGTCATATTTGCTTGTGAAGCTCTTGGAGTAAAACTTGTTTTTGTGTTGTAGTAAGCGTTCTTCTAAGTTTAGGCAACTACCCGTATAGAATTTATCAGCTGTTTTTGAATGAAGAATATAAACAATGGCCATATATAAAGGGTTTAAAAAAAAACCCCCTCAAAAACTGAGGAGGTTAAGTACCCGAGGCCGGGGTCGAACCGGCACGATATTGCTATCACTGGATTTTGAATCCAGCGCGTCTACCAATTCCGCCACTCGGGCCTAAAAATTAGTGGCAGCAAATTTAATCTTTTGTTTGTCAACCACAAATGATAGGAATAAATACTTCTCGATTAAGCAATTTTTTTATCTTTGCCGTCCATTATTTACAGATGTCATCAAAAGTAAAAATATTTTCTGCCTCTGCTAGTAGAGATTTAGCCCAAACAATAGCCGAAAAATTCGGTCAGCCTTTGGGAGAGTCTTCCGTAGTGCATTTTAGTGATGGAGAATTTGAGCCATCCTTTGATGAAACCGTTAGAGGGTGTAATGTTTTTATAGTACAATCTACTCCGCCACCATCAGAAAACCTTATGGAATTGTTGTTAATGATTGATGCCGCAAAACGTGCTTCAGCCTATAAAATAACAGCAGTTATCCCGTATTTTGGCTATGCACGTCAAGACAAAAAAGGAAAACCAAGGGTGCCAATAGGGGCTAAGTTAGTGGCCAATTTGCTTACTGCTGCAGGAGTTGATAGAATAATGACGATGGATTTACACGCCGACCAAATTCAAGGGTTTTTTGAAGTGCCAGTAGATCATATGTTTGCTTCAACGCTTTTTATACCATACATCAAAAGCTTAAATTTAGAAAATCTTTGTGTAGCCTCACCAGATATGGGAGGGACAAAACGCGCCAACACCTACGCTAAATATTTAGACAGTGAAGTGGTCGTTTGCTACAAACACAGAGAGAATGCAAATGAGGTAAGTAAAATGATGTTGATTGGAGACGTGGAAGGGAAAGACATTATTTTAGTGGACGACATGGTAGACACGGGTGGAACGCTCACTAAAGCTGCCGACCTCATGATGGAAAATGGCGCCAATAGCGTAAGAGCGTGCTGTACACACGCAATCTTGTCGGGAAATGCCTACGAAAAATTAGATAATTCTCAACTGTCGGAACTTATAGTTACCGATACCCTGAGAAAAGAACATAAAAGTGAAAAAGTAAAAGTAATTGAGATAGGAGATTTATTTGCAGACACTATAAACAGAGTGTTTACCAAACAGTCTATAAGCTCAAACTTCATAAGCTAATTATTAACCATTATTTTTTTTTAAATGAAAACATTTGCATTAAGTGCTGGCGTTAGAGAAACTAACAAAATCGCTAATAGAGCACTAAGACATCAGGGTAAAGTACCATGCGTACTTTACGGGGGAGAAAAGCAAGTGTACTTCTCTGCTTCAGAGAATGACCTTAACAAACTTGTCAATACCCCAGACGTTTATTTGGTAAAAATAGACGTTGACGGAGATAGCTTTCAAGCCATTCTTCAAGACATTCAGTTTCATCCAGTAACGGATAGAATACTTCATGTTGACTTTTTACAAGTCTTTGATGACAAAGAAGTTACGGTGAGTATTCCTGTTAACTTTATTGGCACGCCAATTGGTGTGCGTAACGGGGGTAACTTATTGGTCAGAAAAAGAGCAATTAAAACACGTGCAATTCCAGCGAACTTGCCAGATGCTATCGATATCAATATCGAAGAATTGAAAATCGGAATGTTCCTATATATCGCAGATGTTAGAGACGAAAAATATACCTTCTTAGCAGGTGATAAATCTGTAATTGTTGGTGTGAAAACTGCTCGTGGTGCTGTACTTGACGAAGATGAAGAAGAGGAAGAAACAGCTGAAGAGGGAGGAGAAGCACCAGCTGCTGATGCCCCTTCCGAAGAATAATATTTCCTATATTTAAGCAATGAAATACCTCATTGTTGGATTAGGAAACCCTGGTGTCAAGTACGAAAATACACGACACAATATAGGATTTAAAGTATTGGACGCTCTAGCCGAGTCGTCCAATACTTCTTTCAAAGAAGAAAAGCACGCTTACTATTCTACCCTAAAGCATAAATCCAGAAGCTATCACCTCATAAAGCCCACTACCTTTATGAACCTTAGTGGTAAAGCACTAAACTATTGGATGCAACATCTAAAAGTTAAAATCGAAAATGTACTAGTAGTGACCGATGATATCGCTTTGCCTTTTGGCGTCTTGCGACTTAGAGGTAAAGGCTCTGACGGTGGGCACAACGGCTTAAAGGACATTAACTATTATCTTGGACACACCAAATATGCGCGTTTACGTTTTGGTGTAGGGGATCAATTTTTGAAAGGTCAACAAGCTCAATACGTTTTATCGGAATGGACTACCGACGAACAAAACGATTTAAAAGAACGCATACAACAAGCCGCTAATATGGTTTTGTCTTTTGGAGCGATTGGGTTGGCGCAAACCATGAGTAATTTTAATGGGAAGTAATCATTAAATAAGATGTAAAAAGCCCCAATTTATTGAGGCTTTTTTTTATCATTATTTAGGACAAATAATTTGCCCAGCCTGCTTTTGTTGATATTGTGGAATGTAATTGATCAATACTAATACGCTCTTGAGCCATAGTGTCTCTATCTCTTATAGTTACTGAGTTGTCTTCCAAGCTTTGGTGATCAACGGTTATGCAATAAGGCGTTCCAATAGCGTCTTGTCGTCTGTAGCGTTTGCCAATAGAATCTTTTTCTTCATATTGACAATTGAAGTCAGCATGAAGTAATTTCATTATTTCTCGAGCTTTTTCTGGTAATCCATCTTTTTTTGTCAAAGGAAGTATAGCTGCTTTTACTGGAGCTAATTGTGGCGGAATGGATAATACCAAACGATTCTCTCCATTCACTTCTTCTTCTTTATAAGAATGACTCAGTATGGTTAAAAACATGCGGTCTAAACCAATAGATGTTTCTACCACATAAGGCACATAGCTTTCGTTTACTTCAGGGTCGAAGTATTGTACTTTTCTTCCCGAATGTTCTTGATGACTTTTTAAGTCAAAGTCGGTACGAGAATGTATACCTTCCAATTCTTTAAATCCAAAAGGAAATTTGAATTCAATATCACAAGCTGCATTGGCATAATGCGCTAAATTGTCGTGGTCGTGAAAGCGGAAATGGTCTTTGTCAATTCCTAAGCTGAGGTGCCATTGCATTCGGCTTTCTTTCCAATGTTCATACCATTTCATCTCCTCACCTGGGCGCACAAAAAACTGCATTTCCATTTGCTCAAATTCACGCATACGGAAGATAAATTGCCGCGCGACAATTTCGTTTCTAAAGGCCTTACCAGTTTGGGCAATACCAAAAGGGATTTTCATACGAGCTGTTTTCTGGACGTTCAAGAAATTGACAAAAATTCCTTGTGCCGTTTCGGGCCTGAGGTAAAGGTCAGTAGCGCCATCGCTCGTAGAGCCCATTTGTGTTTTGAACATTAAATTGAACTGACGAACATCCGTCCAGTTTTTAGTGCCAGACACCGGACAAACGATACCTAATTCTTCAATAAGCGCTTTGACATCGGCTAAGTTGTCTTCGCCCATTGCTTTAGCAAAACGGCTCATTATCGATTGGCATTGATCTTTGTAACCTAACACTCTTGGGTTGGTAGAAATAAATTGAGATTGGTCAAAACTATCGCCAAATCTTTTGGCGGCCTTCTTGACTTCTTTCTCTATTTTCCCTTCAATTTTTGCCACATACTCTTCAATCAGAACATCGGCGCGGTAGCGTTTTTTAGAGTCTTTGTTATCAATAAGGGGGTCATTGAAAGCGTCCACATGACCAGATGCCTTCCAAGTCATTGGGTGCATAAATATTGCTGAATCAATGCCCACAATATTCTCGTGCATATTTACCATAGACTTCCACCAGTATTGGCGAATATTGTTTTTCAATTCTACACCATTTGGACCATAATCGTACACGGCACCTAAACCATCGTACAACTCACTTGATTGAAAAATAAAGCCATACTCTTTAGCATGGGCAACGACCTTTTTAAAAACTTCCTCATAATTTGCCATGCCACAAAAATAAACATATTCACTACACTTTTACGCCCTCATTAGTTATCTTTGTGTGTATGATACAAATTGAGGACAAAATCGTTTCCTTGGATGTTTTTGAAAAAAAATTTGTGTGTGATTTGAGCGCATGCAAAGGAGCGTGTTGTGTTGATGGTGATGCTGGCGCTCCACTAACGGACGAGGAGATAAAACTCTTACCTAAAATTTACGATAAAGTGAAGCCCTACATGCAAGAAGAGGGGAAAAAAGTTATTGAAGAAGTTGGGTTTTTTGTATTGGACAGTGATGACGATAAAACGACGCCACTTATTAATAATGAAGAATGCGCCTTCGTAAATTTTGACCAAGACGGGACGGCAAAATGTTCTATTGAAAAAGCCTTTAATGAAGGCCATATAGAATTTAAAAAACCAATCTCGTGCCATTTGTTCCCGATTAGAATTCAAGAGTATAGAGACTTCGACGCCGTAAATTATGAGGACATAGACATTTGTAAACCAGCATGCGCTTGTGGAGAAAAACTAGAAGTACCGGTCTTTAGATTCTTAAAAGAGCCTCTTATAAGATTATATGGAAAGGAGTGGTTTGATGACTTGTGTGAGGCGGACAAGCTTTTAAAAAAGAAATAAAATGTCGGCTTTTCAACTTTTTAAAAATTAATATGACGCTCACTTTTTTGTGAAAAAAATCTTGCGTTTTTAAAAAGTTCAGGCTTTCTCGATTAAGTCAATTTTTTTCGAAATAAAAAATTC
This sequence comes from Flavobacteriales bacterium, assembly GCA_965661345.1. Lineage (GTDB taxonomy): Bacteria > Bacteroidota > Bacteroidia > Flavobacteriales > UBA7312. Next base: position 161,575 of record CBFIDK010000001.1, read on the forward strand.
AGCGAAGTGTTAACAACTTGAATTTATTGTGAATAAAATTGAATTGCTTTCGTCCCAATTTTTTGAAACATTTGTTGTGGGCTAATTAACGTCTCAAATACTAAAGTTCGTTTTTTTGGATGTTGAACAAGCTCTTATAAGGAGTAAATCCCATTACAAAACAAAGCTAACCAGAAAGGTAGAGAATTCCTAAAGTTTTCTCTAGGAAAACCTTTCGCTAAATTTTAAAATAAAAAAATGGCTACAGCTATTGAACCTATATTACAAGATAACGCTAACCGATACGTTTTATTTCCAATAGAACACGACGACATTTGGAAATGGTATAAAAAACAAGAGGCTAGTTTTTGGACCGCAGAGGAGATTGACTTGCATCAAGATTTAGTCGATTGGGATTCCAAATTGAATGACGATGAGCGTTATTTCATAAAGCACATATTAGCTTTTTTTGCAGCCAGTGACGGCATCGTAAACGAAAATTTGGCAGAGAATTTTGTTAATGAAGTTCAGTATACTGAGGCAAAGTTTTTTTACGGTTTCCAAATTATGATGGAAAACATTCATTCAGAAACCTACTCTTTACTTATAGACACCTACATTAAAGACAAGCAAGAAAGAAATCAGCTATTCACCGCTATTGAGCATTTTGATGCCATTAAAAAGAAGGCGGAGTGGGCCATAAAATGGATTGAAAGCGATTCCTTTGCAGAAAGGTTAGTGGCTTTTGCAGCCGTTGAAGGAATATTTTTCTCAGGTTCATTTTGTTCTATCTTCTGGTTAAAGAAAAGAGGACTAATGCCAGGGCTTACTTTTTCCAATGAATTGATAAGCAGAGATGAAGGCTTACATTGTGACTTTGCTTGTCATTTGCACAACCACCACCTCATAAATAAAGTACCGAAGGAGCGTATCAAAGAAATTATTGTTGACGCCCTAAATATAGAAAGAGAATTTATTATTGAATCATTACCTGTAAAACTTATAGGAATGAATTCAGATTTAATGACAAAATACTTGGAGTTTGTTACAGATCGACTACTAGTTGAACTAGGATGCGAAAAAGTGTACAACTCCGAAAACCCATTTGATTTTATGGAAATGATTTCCTTAGAAGGAAAAACTAATTTCTTTGAAAAAAGAGTGGGAGATTACCAAAAGGCAGGAGTATTGAGTGATCCCAATGACTCTAAAGACAATTTTTCGTTTGACGATGATTTTTAAAAATAAGTTACTTAACAAGTAAAAAGTAAAAGAATGTTTGTATTAAAAAGAGATGGAAGAAAAGAGTCAATAAAGTTTGATAAAATTACGGCTCGAATTCAAAAGTTATGTTATGGCTTTAGCGACATGGTAGATCCTACCGCCGTTGCTATGAAAGTAATTGAGGGTATTTACGAAGGTGTTACAACCTCCGAACTAGACAATTTAGCGGCTGAAGTTTCTGCTTCAATGACCACACGTCACCCCGATTATGCTTTGCTAGCTTCTAGAATTTCTGTCTCTAACTTACATAAAGACACAAAGAAATCGTTTTCTGAAACGATGATTGAGTTGTACAATTATATCAATCCAAAAACAGGCAAGAAAGCTCCGCTTATTGCTGACGATGTTATTAAAATTATAAAAAAGAACGCTGAGCTACTAGATTCAACTATTATTTATGATAGAGATTTTTGTTACGATTACTTCGGCTTCAAAACATTAGAGCGCTCTTATCTACTGAGATTAAACGGAAAAGTTGCCGAAAGACCTCAACACATGCTCATGCGTGTTGCAATAGGTATTCACAAAGAAGACATTCAGTCTGCTATTGAAACCTATGAGTTAATGTCGCAAAAGTTTTTCACTCACGCTACGCCTACATTATTTAATGCAGGAACTCCAAAACCTCAAATGTCCTCTTGTTTCCTTTTAACAATGAAGGACGACAGTATTGATGGTATTTACGATACACTAAAGCAGTGCGCCAAAATTTCCCAATCAGCAGGAGGTATAGGCTTAAGCATTCATAACGTAAGAGCAACAGGCTCATACATTAGAGGAACTAACGGAACATCTAACGGGATTGTTCCTATGCTAAGAGTATTCAATGATACAGCGCGTTATGTTGACCAAGGTGGCGGAAAACGTAAAGGCTCCTTTGCCATTTACTTAGAGCCTTGGCATGCTGATGTATTTGACTTCTTAGATTTAAGAAAAAATCACGGTAAAGAAGAAATGCGAGCAAGAGACTTATTCTTTGCTCTATGGACGCCAGATTTATTTATGCAAAGAGTAAAAGAAAATGGTGAGTGGACGTTAATGTGTCCAAACGAATGTCCAGGCTTAGCCGATACTTATGGAAGTGAGTTTGAAAAACTGTACAAGAAATACGAAAAAGCAGGTAAAGGAAGAAAGACCATAAAAGCCAGAGAGCTTTGGGAAAAAGTAGTTGAGTCACAAGTAGAAACAGGTACACCTTACATTCTTTACAAAGATGCGTGCAACGAAAAGTCTAACCAAAAGAACTTAGGAACAATTCGTTCTTCAAATTTATGCACAGAAATTATCGAGTATACTGCACCAGACGAAGTAGCTGTTTGTAACCTTGCATCCATTGCATTACCAATGTTTATAGATGAAGAGAAAAACGTATTCGATCACGAAAAGCTGTATAATATTACTCGAGTAATTACTAAAAACCTTAATAAGGTAATAGATAGAAACTACTATCCTGTGGCTGAAGCCAAAAACTCAAATATGCGTCACAGACCTGTTGGATTAGGCGTTCAGGGGTTGGCAGATGCGTTTATCAAATTACGTTTACCATTTGATTCTCCAGAGGCCAAAGTGTTAAATGAAGAAATTTTTGAAACCATCTATTTTGCGGCTTTAACATCGTCAATGGAATCGGCCAAAGAAGAAGGAGCTTACCAAACTTATGAAGGTTCTCCAATATCTCAAGGATTGTTCCAACACAACTTGTGGGGCAAGAAAGATGAGGAATTAAGTGGCAGATGGGCTTGGGGTGAATTGAGAAACCAAATTAAAGAGCATGGCGTGCGCAACAGTTTACTTTTAGCACCTATGCCAACGGCTTCTACATCACAAATTTTAGGAAACAACGAATGTTTTGAACCTTATACTTCAAACATTTACACAAGACGTGTACTATCAGGCGAATTTGTAGTAGTAAACAAACATTTATTACTTGATTTGGTACAATTAGGTTTGTGGAATAATGAAATGAAAAACGAAATCATCAAAGCAAACGGTTCAATTCAGGGTATTGATTCAATTCCAGACAACATCAAAGCATTGTACAAAACGGTTTGGGAAATTAAGATGAAAGACATCATAGATATGTCAGCCGATAGAGGACATTTCATTGATCAGTCGCAATCTCTAAACCTCTTTATTGATCAGCCTAATATCGGCAAGATTACATCAATGCATTTTTATGCTTGGGAAAAAGGCCTCAAAACAGGTATGTATTATTTAAGAACTAAAGCAGCTACACAAGCGATTCAATTTACCGTACAGAAGCAAGCCAAGTCTCAACTTGAGCCAGTGGTTTCTAAGAAGGAAGAAGAGTTTACTGCAGAAGAAGTTATTGCTTGTTCAATTGACAATCAAGATGACTGTATAGCATGTGGCTCTTAAAAAGTCAAGACTTTTAGGTATAAAAAAAGCTCGCATTTGCGAGCTTTTTTTTGATGTGTTAAATTGTGATTTTATACAAATGCGTTTTCGCCGGTGATGTCTAATCCAGTGATAAGAAGGTGAATATCATGAGTTCCCTCATAGGTAACAACCGATTCAAGATTCATCATGTGACGCATTATAGGGTATTCACCAGTAATACCCATGCCCCCTAACATTTGTCGAGCATCTCGAGCAATTCTCAATGCCATATCCACATTATTTCTCTTACACATAGAGATTTGAGCAGTAGTGGCTCTTCCCTCGTTACGAAGGACGCCTAGTCTCCAGGTAATAAATTGTGCTTTTGTAATTTCAGTAATCATTTCAGCCAATTTCTTTTGCTGAAGTTGAAAGCCAGCAATAGGCTTACCAAATTGTATACGTTGTTTAGAGTATCTAAGTGCAGTATCATAGCAGTCCATAGCAGCACCGATTGTTCCCCATGCAATACCGTATCTAGCTGAATCTAGACAACCTAGCGGTGCGCCAAGTCCATCTTTATTAGGCAATAGATTTTCCTTTGGTACTTTCACATTGTCAAATACTAATTCGCCAGTTGCGGAAGCCCTTAGACTCCATTTATTATGTGTTTCTGGAGTAGAAAAGCCTTCCATTCCTCTTTCAACAATAAGGCCTTTAATGCGTCCTTCTTCATTCTTAGCCCAAACGATAGCGATATCTGCAAAAGGAGAATTAGAGATCCAAAGTTTTGCACCATTAAGTAGGTAGTGATCACCCATGTCTTTAAAGTTAGTAACCATCCCGCCAGGGTTAGAGCCAAAATCAGGCTCTGTTAAACCGAAACAACCCACCATTTCGCCACTGGCTAATTTTGGCAAGTATTTTTCACGTTGCGCTTCATTACCATATTTGTAAATGGGGTACATTACTAATGAGGACTGAACCGAAGCTGTTGAACGAATGCCACTGTCGCCTCTTTCCAACTCTTGCATTATCAGACCGTAAGAAATTTGGTCTAGACCAGCACCGCCATATTCAACAGGAATATATGGACCAAAAGCTCCAATTTCTGCTAGTCCAGAAATAAGATGACTAGGGAATTCTGCTTTTTGACAGTAATCTTCTATAATAGGTGAGACTTCTCTTTTTACCCAATCTCGAGCGGCATCACGAACGAGCTTGTGCTCCTCACTTAGCAAGTCATCAAGTTGGAAGTAGTCTGGTGCTTGAAATAAATCTGTTGACATATTTAAATTGTAAATTAAGTGGTTACAAAATTATTGAATAATTTATGATAAATGGCTAAATTGCGATAAAATCCATAAGATGAAACAAACGGTTTTTTATTTATCAATGCTCTTGCTTACAATTTCTTCTTGTAAAAAGGAAGAAATACCTGAGCCCTTACCCTCACCAGTACCTGAACCACAAGTCGACACCTATATTTCAATTAAAAGTATTATTGATATTAACTGTGTAGGATGCCATGCGCCGAGTCAAAATGTATATTTAGTAGATTTAACAAACTATAATAGTATTAGTAATTATCTAGATAATCCTAATAATACAATGATTGATAGGTTGAATTCAGATGTGGAGTTTTATAAAATGCCGCCAGAAGGGAGTCTTTCCCAAGAAGATAAAGACCGCTTAATAGACTGGATTAACGATGGCTATTTAGAATAAATGGATTTAATAGCAGACATTTATTATTCCCCAAAACAAGAATGGGTATTTATTCTATTTCTACTGTTTCTATCTTACCTCGCTTTTTTAAAATACAATTATTTCTCTAGCTTTCTATTAATTCTCAAAGCGCCATTTAGTCAAAAATACGCCAATCAGTATTTAAGAGAAGAGTCTAGGACAGCAAACAGGCTGTATTTACTGCCTCTTTTTGCCGCTTTTCTTTCAATGTATCTATTGCACCATTCTTTTTCATTGGGCGATTTCGTGTATTACTTTATATTCATAATGTCATTTCTTTTTTTTAAATATGTTTTTCTAGTAGGGTTGGCATATGTTTTTCAGAAAAAATACCAGTTTGAAGAAATAATTTTTCAATCATTTATATATGAAAGAGTCGCTGGTATAGTTATTTTCCCTCTACTGTTGCTTTTGTTTTACAGCAGCATTCCTCAGACGTTTTTATTGAACATAATATATCTGTTTCTTCTCTTTTTTATGCTGTATAAGATTGTTAGAATGGGCTATTTGAGTTTTTTTAACACTTCATTTTCTAAAGCACATATTATTATATATCTTTGCACACTTGAAATTCTACCGTTAATAATCTTGTCAAAACACCTTTGATCGGTTTATTATTGGTACCATTTTTAACTAAAAATATTTCTTTTTGAAAGAGAATAGAGTAAGAACCATTCTGGTTTCCCAACCAAAACCTGAGTCAGACAAGTCGCCATATTTTAGTTTAGCTAAGAGATGTAATGTGAAAATTGACTTTAGACCATTTATTCATGTTGAAGGCTTGTCAGCTAAGGAATTTCGTCAACAAAAGATAAGTATATTGAGTCATGATGCGGTTATTTTCACTAGTAAAAACTCAATGGATCATTTCTTTAGAATGTGTGAGGCTACTCGTATAACGGTTCCTGAAGAAATGAAATACTTCTGCGTTTCAGAAGCCATAGCCTATTACCTTCAAAAGTATATTACTTACAGAAAGAGAAAAGTATTTATTGGAAAGCAAAAAATTGAAGATTTACTACCGGTGTTTAAGAAAAATAAGGACAGTAAATTTTTATTACCATGCTCTGATATTTTAAAAGATAGCATCCCTGAATTTTTAGCAGAAAATGGCTTTGAATACACCAAAGCAGTGATGTACAATACAGTTTGTAGTGACCTTTCTGACCTGGAAAATGTATTCTACGATATTTTAGTGTTTTACAGTCCATCAGGAATAAAATCACTTTATCAAAATTACCCTGAATTTAAGCAAAACAAAACACGTATTGCCGCTTTTGGACCCACTACTTCAAAAGCCGTATCAGACGCTGGATTAACTCTAAACATTAAGGCGCCAAGCCCAGAGTATCCTTCAATGACTATGGCCTTAGAACACTACATAAAAACCGTTAATAAGCGCTAGAACTTATACTATGGCCTTATTTAGTTTCAGTAAAAAAGAAAGGCTAAAAAACAAGCTGCAAATAGACTCTTTATTTTCTGAAGGAGAACGCTTCTTCGAATACCCTTTTAACGCCATTTGGCGATTAGATTCTAATTCCGATTCCACCCTGAAGATGGCCGTGAGTGTTCCGAAAAAGAAAATTCCAAACGCTACTGACAGAAATAAAATTAAACGATTAGTAAGAGAGGCATTTCGTAAAAATAAAGCTATTCTTAATCAGCCACTAGAAGCTAAAAAAGTAAAGTTACATTTAATGCTAGTATATTCTCAGTCAAACATAATGCCAATGACTGAAATAGAAGATAAAATAAGTGTAACTTTACAACGTTTAGCTGAACAGATATGAGTGGATTATTTTCAGTTATTTTAAAGGGTTTGATAATGCTTTACAGAGGAGCGATTTCGCCACTGTTTTCTCCAACATGTAGATACACACCGACTTGTTCTGAATACGGCCTTCAAGCTATCGAAAAACATGGTCCTTTTAAAGGATTGTGGTTAACGGTTAAACGACTAAGCACTTGTCATCCCTGGGGAGGACACGGACACGATCCAGTGCCTTAATTTTAATACCATAGATTAATGAAAAAAATAAAAAAATACGCCTTAATTTTAGTGTTGTCTTTTGCCTCAATTTTCTCTGTTGGCTTTGTAGACAATTATTTTGAGGTTTCAAAGAACCTAGACATTTTTACCTCTCTATATAAGGAGTTAAATATATTTTACGTTGACGAAACCGATTCTGGCGAATTAATGAAGACTGCCATTGATGCAATGTTAGAATCATTAGACCCTTATACAACATACATTCCTGAGTCTGAAAAAGAGGACTTTGAATTTATGACCACAGGACAATACGGAGGTATAGGAGCGGTAATCACAAAAGATGGCGATTGGGTTTTTGTTAGCGAACCCTATGAAGGCTTTCCAGCAGATAAAGCAGGCTTAATTGCTGGAGATAAATTTGTTGAAATAGCTGGAAAATCAGTTAAAGGAAAATCAACTGAAGATGTCAGTAAAGTGCTAAAAGGAGAGCCAAACACTTCAGTAAAAGTTCTCGTTGAAAGAGAAGGCGTAAATAAACCATTTGAGGTTAAAATTACTAGAGAAGAAATTAAATTGAATTCTGTGCCTTACTATGCTGAAGTCTCAGATAGTATTGGATACATCAGAACCCGTTCTTTCACCAGAAATATTTCAAAAGAAGTTACCGAGGCCTTCAACGAATTAAATGCAGACAATCAGTTAAAAGGGCTAATTCTTGATTTACGCGGTAACCCAGGTGGACTTTTGAATGAAGCTATTAGAATGTCAAACTTATTTATTAATCAAGGAAAAGAAATAGTTTTTACAAAAGGGAAAGTCAAACAATGGGACAAAAGCTATAAAACAACAAATACCCCACTAGATACTGTTATACCTTTAGTAGTATTGATTAGTAGAAGCTCTGCTTCGGCCTCAGAGATTGTCTCTGGAGCAATTCAAGATCTCGACAGGGGAGTGGTATTAGGCCAAAGGAGCTTCGGTAAAGGACTTGTTCAGCAAACACGTAAACTAAGTTACAATGCTCAACTTAAAGTTACGACAGCAAAGTATTACATCCCAAGTGGAAGGTGCATACAGGCATTAGATTATTCAAACAGAGATGAAGACGGTAGTGTGGGGAAAATTGCAGACAGTTTACGTACCGAATTCAAAACGCTAGTCAATAAACGAACGGTTTATGATGGAGGAGGAATTACTCCAGATATTGAAATAGAACCCCATAAATACAGCAATATTCTGAGGAGTATAATTAGTAAAAGACACATTTTCAACTTTGCTAATACTTTTAGAATTAATAATGACAGTATACCGTCCGCTAAAACATTTGTAGTTAATGATGAAATCTATGATGATTTCAAGCAATTCCTTAACGATAAGGAATACGAATACGAAACGAAAACAGAAAAAACAATTAGCAGTATAAAAGAGGATGCTGAAAATGAAAAATACTTTGACGATTTAGAAGAAGAACTGGAAGCACTTTCTCTTAAGATGGAGCAGAGTAAAAATAACGATATTGAACGCTTTAGAAGTGAGATTGTTGAAGTCTTAGAGGCAGAAATAGCTACGCGATATTATTATCAAAAAGGAAAAATTGAAGCAACTTTAAAGCACGATAAAGAGTTGGCCTCTGCAATTGATTTGTTAAACGATTTAGAAAAATATAATGCCATTTTGGTTGGAGACAGTATTGAATAATGAAACTCAAAGGTGTTCTTTTAATTCTGCTTGCTTTATTTCTTCCAATTTCAATTTTTGTTACTGATGTTTTAGTTTTTTCTTTGGCGATTCTTTGGCTAATAGAAGGAAACTTATCACACAAATGGATGAAGATAAAGCAGAGTAAATGGATGCTTTCTCTATTACTTCTATTAGTCATTTACGTAATTGGCACTTTGTGGGGCATTCACCACTCTCAGGCTACTTGGATATTGCAAAAAAGCGCCATCCTTTTATTATTGCCTATTCTTTACACCTTTGACTTTTCCGACAAGCAGATAAAAAATTCTCTTTATGCCTTTGTCTTTTCAATGACACTTTCTTCGGTAATAGCATTGCTGATAAATCTAAATTGGATAAAACATCTCTTTAAGTATTCAGATATTTTTGTAAAAAGTTGGAGTAATCCAGCCTTCATGACATACACTGATCACAACGTATTTTTAGCATTTTCTATTTTAGTTTGCTCTATATATTGCTTTCATTCAGTGATAGTGAAACGTCAATCTTTTCCGCTTTTAATCGTAATGGTATTGCTTGTTCTTAGTCTTTTTACAGAAAATGGAAGAGCTGGTCAAATAGCGTTTCTTGCAGGCATAGGCATTTTTTTTACTGTTAGTTTTTGGCATAAAAAAATAGTATTGGTTTTCTCTCTGCTTTCTTTAGTTTCAATACTTGTATTGTCTTATAATTTTTCTTCAGCATTTAATTCAAGAATACATCAGACTTTTAAGCAAAGCCAACAACTAGAAAAAGAAAAAACAAACTCATTAAACACTAGATTTTACCTTACCAAATACACCCTAGAAAAATTAAAAGATAAGCCCATTATGGGTTTCGGCACAGGAAGTTTTGTTCAAGAGTTTTCGTCGGTAAGTGAGCACGCCACGCAGATTTTAGAGAACAAGCACAAAACACCTCACAATAACTACTTGTTTATTTGGTTTGAATTAGGACTTTTAGGGCTGCTGACTTTCATAGCTATTTTTTATTTTCAAATTCAGGAACTTTACAAACAGCCTTTAGGAAAATTTAGGGTCATTTTTCCAATAATGTTTTTGATCATAATGCTCTTTGATACTTATTTTCAGAATCATAATTCTGCGGTAGCATACGCTTACCTTTCGTTTGTTTTTGCCTATTATTCGTTTAAGTAAACACGCTTTGTGCGTCTGTTAAGGGTTGCCATTATTTCATATGGAATAGTATTGAGCTCATTTGCTAGTAGAGAAACCGAGTGTTCAGGGCTAAAAATAATAACTTCACTGCCTTCTTCAACGTTTGCTTCTGATACATCGGCAACAAAGCTGTCCATACTGATATCACCTATTATAGGGCATTTCTTAGAGTTGATTAATACATGGCCTCTTGAGTTTCCAAGCTTACGGTTTAGTCCATCGGCGTATCCAACAGGCACAACGGCGATTTTCATTTTTTCTTTAGCAATGAAGGAGTTTTGGTAGCCAACACTATCCCCCTTTGCTATCTCTCTAACTTGACTTACAATACTTTCTAAAGTGAAAATTTGTTGTAATTTTTCGTGATGAAGCCCTCCAAATAAAGAGATGCCTAACCTAATCCATTCAGAGGAACTGAACGGAAATCGTAATGCTCCATTACTGTTTAGAATATGTGTAGGGATTTGTTTGTTAAGTTTCGTATTTATGGCTTTACTAATGGAATTAAAAAGATCTATTTGTTTCCTGCTGAACTCATCCTTCAATTGGTCGTCCGAAGAGGATAAATGTGAGCAAATGCTTTTAAGTTTTAGATTGGGATGTTGAATGATTTTTTCTAATACAAGATTTACCTCGCTTGCTTCAAAGCCATATCTATTCATTCCAGTATTGAATTTTAAATGAATATCTATTGGTGTGTTAGTGGTTAAATATAAATCGAGGATTTTATGGCTGTAGATGACAGGCTCTAGCTTATTCTGCACAACTATTTCCATGCTTTTTAATCCTGGGTTTGCAACAATTATAGGAAGGCAAATGCCCTCATTTCTCAATTGCACACCTTCTTCAAAATCAGCTACCCAAAACGAATCTACCCCGATTGATTCAAGTTTTTTAGCAATTTCCACATCGCCAAGACCGTAAGCAAAGGCCTTTATTACTGCAATTATTTTATTGTCATCTGCAAGCGTACTTTTAATATACTTGAAGTTCTCTTCTAGTGTATTTAGATTTACATATAATACGGTTTCGTGGATATTTGACATTACTTTTTAAAACAGTTTCTACATCTTGCCTCGTACTCGTTTTTTTCTCCAAGTAGAATGCGTTCGTCTTTTTTCACAATTCTGAAGGAGTAATTTGCCAAATTACCACATTGAATACAAATAGCCCTAACTTTCGTTACTTCATCAGCAACTGATAAAAGCTGTGGAATTGGCTCAAAGGGATTACCTTCATAATCCATGTCTAAAGCGGCAATTATAACCCTAACTCCATTATTAGCCAATCGATTGCATACATCAACTAATTCTGTATCAAAAAATTGTGCTTCATCAATTCCTAATACATCAACATCATCTGAAATAGTTATTATTTCAGAAGCGTTACTAATAGTTTTACAATCAATTGAAATCTGATTGTGTGAAACCACCTTTTCACTTTCATACCTATTATCAATTGAGGGTTTACAGATAACGACTTTTTGTTTGGCGATTTCAGACCGTCTTAATCTACGAATGAGTTCTTCCGTTTTCCCTGAAAACATAGAGCCACAAATGACTTCTATACTTCCTCTTTTTTCTTTACTCTTTTCTAAAAACATTCAGCTAACTTTGTAAACAAATGTAAGCATTGATTTTATTTTACAATATGTCAAAATATTTTCTTATTTATTTTTTATCATTTTTTGTTGTTAAATCGTCTTTTTCTCAGTCGGATACTTCAAAGGTAAACCCTTACAGGTTGGCATTAGTTCTAGGTAGTGGAGCGTCCGTGTTAGGAGGCTCATACATTTACGTTCAAAATTCTTGGTGGAGTGATTTATCAACAGAATTTCATTTTGATGACGGCTCGGATTTACGCTACGCTAAAAATATTGACAAAGGGGGGCATTTCTTTGGCGGATTATTGGTTTCAGATTTCTTTCATTCTAATTTACAATGGGCCGGAATTTCAGAAAAGAGAGCATATTGGTATGGCGCAGGAATGGGTTCATTTATTCAGTTTGCCATAGAAATGAAAGATGCATATGCTCCTTATTGGGGCTTTAGTTTATGGGATTTTGGCACCGGCACTATAGGCGCTTTAGTTCCAGTAGGAGAGCGCTATTGGAAACCCATGGAATACATCGATTTCAAATTTAGCTACTACAAAAGAAGTAACCATTATTGGGATTTGGGGACGGCTCAAAAGCCTTGGGCTCCACCACACCCTCATGCATATCAAGACGATTATGTTAATCAGACTTATTGGCTTACGGTTTACCCTTTGAAAGACCACAATATAGACGTTGGGATTTCCATAGGCTTTGGACTTGATGATACCCAATATCTTACACCAGGAAAAACAAAAGTTGGTGGAAACAATGAAATTTATATTTCACTAGATTACGATTTAAAAAGGGTACTCAAAAAATGGAATTCACCAGCAGCAAAACGACTAAAGCATTGGCTCAATTACATTAAAGTGCCCGCTCCAACTATCATTATCAGTCCAGAGACCAAGTTTTACCCTATTTTCTTTTAAATTTGTGTGATGGCAAAATTATTCATAGTTCCCACTCCGATTGGAAATTTAGAAGACTTAACGTACAGGGCCGCAAGAGTATTAGAAGAGGTTGATATTATTTTAGCCGAAGACACCCGAACAAGCGCAAGGCTTTTAGCTCACTATTCCATAACGACCCCCATGCATTCACACCATATGCATAACGAACACAAGACGGTTAAAAAGTGGGCGAATGAAATTTCTTCTGGCAAAAGCATTGCTTTGATTTCAGATGCTGGAACACCCGCAATTTCAGACCCTGGGTTTTTACTTGTAAGAGAGTGTATAGAACATCAAATTGAGGTGGATTGTTTGCCAGGAGCTACTGCTTTCGTTCCGGCATTAGTTAATTCTGGATTGCCGTGTGATAGATTCACGTTTGAAGGATTTTTACCACAAAAAAAAGGACGACAGACGAGGTTAAAGGCCTTGGCTAGTGAAAGTAAAACCATGATTTTTTATGAATCACCCTATCGTATTGTAAAGAGTTTACAACAGTTTGGGGAATATATGGGATTAGACAGACGCGTTTCTGTTTCGAGAGAAATTAGCAAGAAATTCGAAGAAACTGTTAGAGGAACATTAGCTGAAGTTATTACGCATTTTACTGAAAAAGAACCCAAAGGAGAGTTTGTAATTGTTTTAGAAGGACATAAGTGATGGATATTAAAAATCAACATTTCTCAAAACCTTTAGTCATTGCCGGTCCGTGTAGTGCTGAAAGTCGTGAGCAAGTATTAACTACGGCAAAAGGTTTAGTAAATAAAGCGACTGTTTTTAGAGCAGGCATCTGGAAGCCACGCACACGTCCAAATTCATTTGAAGGGGTAGGAGAAAAGGCTTTGCCGTGGCTAAATGATGTAAAGGCAGAAACAGGGCTACAGGTCGCTACGGAAGTGGCAACTGCCCAGCATGTTGAGGCTTGTTTAAAGGCTAATATTGACATCCTTTGGATTGGAGCCAGAACAACCGTAAACCCTTTTTATGTGCAGGAAATAGCAGAAGCCTTGAAGGGGGTAGACATCAGCGTAATGGTTAAAAATCCGTTACACCCAGAGTTAAGTTTATGGATGGGGGCATTAGAAAGATTAAATCAAGTTGGGATAAACCGATTATCTGCTATACATAGAGGGTTTTTTACACTAGAAAAGTCGGCTTTTAGAAATGAGCCTAAGTGGGAACTGCCTATAAAGCTTAAGCGATTAGCGCCTGACTTACCCATAATTTGTGACCCAAGCCATATTTCTGGTTCACCCCAAATGTTAGCTGAGGTATCACAAACCGCTATGGACCTAAATATGGATGGATTGATGATAGAAACCCACTATAACCCATCCCTAGCCCTAAGTGATGCTCAACAGCAAATCACTCCTGAAAAATTAGGTGAATTATTAGATAATCTAATTTTAAGAAGCTCAACACATCCAAATGCTCAATTTAGAAGTGCATTAAATAAATTAAGGATGGAAATAGATTCTATCGATAAAAAACTCGTAGAAATTGTAGGACAGCGAACAGAGATTGTCAAAGAAATAGGGCGGTACAAGAAAGAAAATGCAGTAACCATCCTACAAATTGAAAGGTGGTTTGAGATATTGAAATCCAGAAAAGAATGGGGTGAAGAAATGGCTTTAGACGCTCAAATGATAGCTGAATTATTTGAACTTATTCACAAGCATTCAGTCCTCACCCAGTCGCATATTTTAAAAAACAATGACTAATAACTGGACATTAAAGCCTCTGCCAGATTCCAAAATTATTGAGGATTTGAAAAATAGTTTGGGAGTATCTTCTGTCGTTGCCACACTATTGGCACAAAGAGGGATTACCGATTTTGATGATGCCAAAACATTTTTTAGACCACAGTTTAGTCACCTTCACGATCCTTTCTTAATGAAGGACATGGAAAAAGCCGTTCAGCGATTGAGCACCGCAATTTCTAACAATGAAAAAATTCTAGTTTATGGAGATTACGACGTTGACGGAACAACTGCAGTTTCTCTAATGTATCTTTTCCTAAAGAACTTTTCAGAACGAATTGAGCATTATATTCCTGACAGATACGATGAAGGATACGGTGTTTCATACAAAGGCATAGACTATGCAAAAGACAACGGTTTTTCTCTTATCATTTGTTTAGACTGTGGTATAAAAGCGATTGATAAGGTGGCATACGCCAAAGAAAAGGGTGTAGATTTTATCATTTGTGATCATCATAGACCAGGAGATACATTGCCAGATGCAGTTGCTGTTCTTGACCCAAAACGTAACGATTGCGATTACCCATTTAAAGAATTATGCGGCTGTGGAGTGGGGTTTAAGTTAGCCCAAGCCTATTATAAATTTCACGATTACCCATTTGAAGATTTAATACCCTTGTTAGATTTAGTAGTGGTAAGTATTGCCGCCGACATTGTGCCGATGATTGGCGAAAATAGAGTGCTGTCATATTTTGGATTAAAAGAGTTGAACAATAATCCAAGAAATGGCCTCAAAGCACTGATGGATGTGTCTAATCGAAAAGACACTTTTACTATATCAGACGTTGTTTTCGGCATTGCACCGAGAATTAATGCGGCGGGACGAATTGAACATGGAAACAAAGCTGTCGAACTCTTAATACAAGATGATTATAGTTTAGCAAAAGAAAAAGCAGACTATATAGATCAACATAATCTTACAAGAAAAGAACTGGATCAAAGCATTACCAAAGAAGCGCTAGAAATGATTGTTCCCAATGCTAAAAGCACAGTAGTTAGCAGTGAACATTGGCATAAAGGAGTTGTAGGAATAGTCGCATCGCGATTAATCGAAAGCCATTATCGACCAACTATTGTCTTGACAGAAAGCAACGGAAAATTAACAGGCTCTGCGCGTTCAGTAAAAGGCTTTGATGTTTATAATGCCATTGACGAGTGCTCGGATTTATTAGAGCAGTTTGGCGGGCATAAGTATGCTGCAGGACTTACAATGAAAAAAGAAAACTTATCGGAATTTACTCAGCGTTTTGAAGAGGTAGTCAGCAGAACTATTTCCGATGAAATGCTCGTTCCAGAGATAAGTATTGATTTAGAAATGGATTTCAAGGAAATAAATTTTAAAACGTATAGAATTTTACAACAAATGGCGCCCTTTGGACCCTCAAATAACAAACCTGTTTTGATGCTGAAAGGTGTTGTTGACAACGGTAGAGGCCGACTTATTGGCAGCGATCAATCCCATTTAAAGCTAGCTATTACAGACGCCTTAGGCAGTGCAGTTTACGATGGTATAGGTTTTGGAATGGCAAATCACTTTACTAGAATAAAAAATAAAGAACCCTTTGATATTTGTTTTGTTTTGGAAGAAAACGAATGGAATGGCAATACAACTCTTCAATTAAGGGTGAAGGACATCAAATAATTACCTAAGAATAGTCCTTCCTAGTTTGGCCGAAATTTCTTTTTTTAATTTCGATAAGCTATTGATTTCAGATAGGATATCAAATTCATTATCTTCGGTTGCTTCTTTTAGCTCCTTATTTTTCTCATGAATAAGCTCACCAATTTTCGCGATTTTTAATGAATAAATAGCCGTCTCAACAGCTGTTTTTAGCTGCATATCTTCAGTTTCAGTATAAATACCGTGGTCTTTCCATCGTTTACTCATGGAATGAGGCGAACTAATAATATCGGCTGCTAAGCGAGAAATATTGGGGTTTTTGTGAAGCGTAAAAAACTCTTGTTTTAATAATTCGCCTTTAGAAAGTGCCTCGGCATAGGCATTAAAAATGAGTTGATAATTGGGATTAGAGAACTCAATTTCATTTTCTAGTTCTGAAAGAATAAATTGCGCAACATACATTTCGCTACTATCAAACTCTACCATGTGGTCACTGTATTCCAATAAGAAACGTATGATATCTTTTTCTTGATGCTCTGAGCTTCCTTGGTTTTGTTTTACTGCTTTGACCGTATTTTCTTGAGCTGGAGTATTTGAGCGTTGCACGGTCGTGTTCTTAAAGCCAGAGCGTTTAATAGCTCTTATTTTATTGGTGATTTCGACTTCTCCTATTTCCAAAAGCTTAGAACATTCTCTAACATATACTGCTCTAGTAATCTCATCAGGAATGATAGCAATAGAGTTCACTATTTCATTGATAAGCTGCACCTTTTTAATGGGGTCGTTTTTGCTTTCGTCTTTTAGGAGATTTGTTTTGAAGGTTAAAAAATCTTGAGCTTTATCAGTAATAAAGGCGTGTATTTTTTCTTGACCTAAAGATTGAGCATAACTATCCGGATCTTCTCCTTCAGGAAACAGTACCACTTTTACATTCATGCCTTCCGCAAGAATAAGGTCAATGCCCCTGAAGGAAGCTTTGATACCTGCGGCATCTCCATCAAACAAAATAGTTATGTTTTTGGTAAAACGGCTTATTAACTTTATTTGTTCACTAGTTAGGGCAGTTCCAGATGATGCTACTACATTTTCAATGCCATTTTGGTGCATTGAAATAACATCAGTATACCCTTCAACCAAATAACAATTGTCTTGCTTTACAATGGCAGATTTAGAAAAGTAGATGCCATAA
This sequence comes from Flavobacteriales bacterium, assembly GCA_965661345.1. GTDB lineage: Bacteria > Bacteroidota > Bacteroidia > Flavobacteriales > UBA7312. Next base: position 178,934 of record CBFIDK010000001.1, read on the forward strand.
AGCACTTTGCTTTTGTGATATATTTCACTTTCAGGCGAATTGAGATATTTGGCTGCTTTCTCATTTTTTTTGAGAATTCTGCCTCCAAAACCTAAGACTCTTCCAGAAATACTATGAATAGGGAACATTATTCTCCCTTTGAAGCGGTCAAAAGACTTGTTCTCTTTGACAATACTCAAACCGGTTTTTTCTAAATACTCAATTTTGTAAGAGTTGTCCAGCGCCGACTTTGTAAATGAATCCCAGCCGTCAGGGTTATATCCTAGCTGAAACTTGTCAATCATTTCTGAGGACACCCCTCTTTCCTTGAAATAGCTCAAGCCAATGGCTTTACCTTCATTAGTTTTGTGCAAAGTATCTTTGAAATAATCACGAGCATATGAATTGACTACAAATAGACTTTCTCTTGCATTAGCTTTTTCTATTTGTTCAGGAGTCTGTTCTTCCTCTACAATTTCTATATTGTATTTTTTGGCAAGAAAACGTAGCGCTTCTGGATAGGAATACTGTTCATGCTCCATAACAAAGTTGATGGAGTTTCCACCTTTACCACAGCCGAAGCATTTAAATATGCCCTTTACAGGTGAAACAGTAAATGAAGGTGTTTTTTCATCGTGAAACGGACAATTTCCCAGAAGATTTACGCCTCTTTTTTTGAGAGTAATAAAGTCGCCTACAACTTCCTCAATTCGAACACTGTCGTAAATATTGTCTATTGTTTCTTTTGGAATCATTTCTTTCTTTCGATGACGAAATTTACTAAAAGTTCTAGAGACTTTCGGCTTTCGTTGTCATCAAAAGTTTTCAACAAAGCCAAGGCTTTGTTTTGGTAGCCTTTCATCTTTTCTATGGTGTACTCAATACCGCCACTTTGTTTGACGAGGGCTAATACTTTAGACACACGTTCAGTATCAGTATTGTGTTTTTTTACCGTTTGAATGATGAATTTGCGGTCTTTTTTTGAAGCATGTTTAAGGGCGAAAATTAGGGGAAGAGTCATCTTTTGCTCCTTTATGTCAATTCCCGTTGGTTTTCCAATGATATCTTCGTTGTAATAATCAAATAAGTCGTCTTTCATCTGAAAAGCAATTCCTACTAGCTCGCCAAACTCTCTCATTTTTTCTACAGTTTCTTTATCCTGATTTGCAGCTGTGGCACCACAGGCACAACATGCGGCAATTAATGCAGCAGTTTTTTGCCTTATAATTTCAAAATAAATGTCTTCTTCGATGTCAAGGCGTCTAGCTTTTTCAATTTGTAGCAGCTCACCTTCACTCATGTCTTTTACGGCTTTTGAAACAATTTGAAGTAAGTTGTATTCTTCGTTTTGTAAAGACAATAGTAGGCCTTGCGACAAGAGAAAATCACCAACTAAAACGGCAATTTTATTTTTCCATAGAGCATTCACGGAGAAAAAACCTCTTCTTAAATTAGCGTCATCAATAACATCATCGTGAACAAGTGTAGCGGTATGCAAAAGCTCTATGAGTGAGGCTGATCGATAGGTGCTTTCATTTATTTCCCCAAACATTTTATTACTTAAGAAAACGAACATAGGACGCATCTGCTTTCCTTTTCGTTTCACGATATAATGCAAGACCTTGTCCAAGAGAGGTACATTGCTTTTCAAAGACTCCTTAAATTTAGATTCAAACAAGTGCATTTCTTGCTGAATAGGAGACTTAATCTTTTTTATCGCGTTCATTTAGAAAAATAAGAGGGTACAAAGATACGAATAACACTAGGACTTGACCAGCTTATTAGCTAATTGTCCACAGGCGGCATCAATGTCTTTTCCTCGACTTCTTCTGACGTTTACTATTAGGTTTTTACTTTCTAAATAGGCCACGAAGGCATCGACTTTATCTCTGTTGGCTTGTTTGAACTCGCCATCGTCTATGGGGTTGTACTCAATAATATTGATTTTACACGGAGTAATTCGGGCAAACTGAGCCAATTCAATAGCATCGCTAATTTCATCATTAAAATCTTTAAAGATGATGTACTCGTAAGTTAGCCGAGTGCCTGTTTTTTCATAAAAGTAAATAATCGCTTCTTTTAAGGATTCCAATGAGTTTTGCTCATTGATGGGCATTATATAATCTCTTTTTTTATCGTTTGCGGCATGAAGTGATATCGCCAGATTAAACTTTACCTCATCGTCACCAAGTTTTTTTATGAGTTTAGCTATACCCGCTGTGGAAACAGTAATTCGTTTTGGTGACATTCCTAAGCCGTCATTAGAAGTGATTTTTTCAATTGAATTCAACACATTTCTGTAGTTCAATAATGGCTCACCCATTCCCATGTACACGATATTACTCAGTTTTTGCTGGTAATTTTTTTGGGCGACGTCATTGAGCATAAATACTTGATCGTACATTTCATCTGCGTTAAGGTTTCGAAGTCTATCCAATTTTCCTGTTGCGCAAAATTTACAACTCAAACTACATCCTACCTGAGAGGAAATACAGGCCGTCATCCTAGATTTTGTTGGGATAAGTACGCCTTCCACATTATTGCCGTCGAAAAGTTTAAAGGCCGATTTTATAGTACGGTCGGTACTTTTTTGAGATTCAGAAATCTGAAGGTGTTGAATCACAAATGCTTCGTCAAGTAATTCAATTATTTCTTTTGAAATGTTGCGCATTTCTGAAAATGTGGACACGGATTTTTTCCATAGCCATTCATACACTTGCTTTGCTCTAAAGCTAGGGTGATTGTTCGTGTCAAAAAAGTCTTTTAGTTCATCTAAGGTAAGTTCACGAATATTTTTTTTCTGTAAAGACATGGCGCAAAGATAGTATCTTTGTACGCTCAATGCGCTATTTAACCTCAGATATCATTTTCACAGCTCATTCAGCACCAATTTTGGACGGTGTTGTACTTATAAATGATGATGGTGAAATTGTAAAAATAGTGCAAAATAAGAGCGAGGTAGAAGGCGAAAATTTGGAATATTTTAAAGGGGCTTTGTGTCCAGGCTTTATAAATACCCATTGCCATTTGGAGCTGTCTCATTTGCAGAACGAATTGCCCCAAAAAACAGGCTTACCTCATTTTATTAATTCAATAGGTAAACTAAGAAAGGCTGACGAACGTCTTAAAGAAGAGGCTTTTAAATTTGCCGATAATCAGATGTCAAAAAACGGTATTGTAGCCGTAGCAGACATTAGCAATACGGCAGACACTTTCGCTACTAAGGCCAATAGTTCTTTATACTATTACACTTTTATTGAATTATTTGCGTCGAACCCTAATAAAGCGCAAGAAGTATTCGAACGCGGCTTGAAGCTTAGTAAAGAATGTACTACGCCAAACTCTCTGACACCTCATGCTAATTATTCTGTTTCATTACCCCTTTTTAAGATCATAAAGGGGCACAACAAAGGTGAAATTATTAGTATTCACTCTCAAGAAACGCCTACTGAAGACGAGATGTTTTTAGAAGGTAAAGGCGATTTATTATCCCAGTTGATTGCAAAAGATTTTTTCCAATATACAGGTAAAACGGCTTTGCAAAGCACGCTGCCATTGTTGCCCAAAGCTCCTGTTTTATTGGTGCACAATACCTTCACCACTAAGGCGGATTTGACTAATGCATTATCTAATTACGACAGCTTGTATTGGTGCACTTGCCCAAAAGCAAATCTATACATAGAAAATAAACTGCCAAATTACCAGCAGTTTGTAGATGCTGACGTAAAAATGACCATTGGAACGGATAGTTTAGCATCAAACGATACACTTTGTATTTTGGAAGAAATGAAAGCGATTCAGCCATACGTTTCATTAGATGTATTGGTGCGATGGGCGTGTAAAAATGGCGCTGAATTCCTTAGCCTAGAATCGCTAGGAACGCTAGAAAAAGGTAAGCGCCCAGGGCTAAATCATATTAGTCATATTGAAGGTGGAAAGCTGACTAAAGAGAGTAGAGTGACGCCTCTTTTTTAAAAATAAACTCGGTACTCTAATCCTGCCACAAAAGCTCTTGTTAATCCATCGGGTCTTATTTCTCTGACGACTAATGGCGTACCCATGTTCACCATAATATTGCTTTTACTGCTCAATTTATAGTCTAGAAAAGCAGTAACATTTACAGTTAAACCGTCAGAACCTTCAATATCTTTTCTTTCGTTATTATCAAGATAGGTGTCATTCCCAAAGTGATAGATGTTGAGTAGACTTGGAGTAAGACTTATTTTGTCGTTTAACTCTAAAGGATATGAAATACGCACTAAGCCATCGCCTTTTCGTTCAAAGCCATTGGTGGTTTGTATGGTGTTACCTCCATCTCCATAAATATAGCCGTTCTCACTTTGAGTCAGCGGCTGTTGCAGTGCTACATTTAATTGAAAGTTATTTAATTGATGACTGGCAGCGAGCAAAAGATCGAATGTTCCCAAGCTGCTTTGGTAGTCTAAGGGCAATGAGTAGTTAGGAACTAAAACGAGGGTTGAAGGCTGATTCTTTAACTCGTCATACATTTTATTGGCATCGCTTAAAGGAATTTTCAAGCCGCCAGAAAATGAAGTGCTTGAGTTATTCTTATAGCTAAGATTCAAAAAGATATCGGATAATCCAGAATTAGATATATTACTTCCGCTTTGAGTAATGCTAGTTAGTTTAGTCTCAATTGAGATGGCGCTATTAATTTGCCTTTTGTACTTTATGTAAGAACTTACGGCGGTAATATCATTGTCAGCTAAACCGTATGATAATCCTAGGCTAGCCGAAGAAGCATTTGATAAATCTGTTTCTAAGGAATTTGGACTGTTGGCATCGAGGGTGCAAAATCCAGCATCGCTACAGCCTTGAGAATATGCTATTGTACAAGTAATTAAAAATGTGAAAATTAAGATGAGATTTTTCATGATAGTAAGTTTTATGGGCTTTTCAAAGTTATGATTTTTTTCTAAGCCATGTTCATTTTAGCAATCTTTAAGTCTTCCGGAGTCGTGATTTTGATATTTTCTTTATTGCCAGAGATGAGTTGTATCTCTAGCCCCATAGCTTCAACGACAGAAGCGTCATCTGTAAAAGAAGGGCTGTACTTTTGCTGATACGCTTTTACAATAACTTCGCTAGTAAAACACTGTGGCGTTTGAACGATTAGGTAGTCATCTCTGTTAACGACCATGCTGCCACTTTTTGTTTTTTGACGCAAACTCTCTTCGACAGCAATTACAGGAATGGCGGCATTTTTTTCTTTTGCCATTTGCATACATTGAGTTACAACGCTAGCTTTCACTAGTGGCCGCACTCCATCGTGAATGGCAACTACCGATTTCTCTGTTACGCTTTGCAAGGCATTTCTTACAGACTCAAAGCGGCTAGAACCACCTGCTACGAGTTTATGATTGATACTAAATTGATGCACTTCACATAGGTCTTTCCAGGTGTCAAATTCAGTTTGAGGCAGGGCTAATATGATTTCTGAATGTGGTAAACTTTGCTGCATTTTTAAAATAGTATGCATCAAAATCGGCTTAGAATTAAGCTCTAAAAACTGCTTAGGGATAGAAGAACCCATTCGGCTTCCGCTACCCCCAGCAACTATGATAGTATAGTATTTCACTTTTATATTATAAGCATAGCATCACCGTAAGAGAAAAACTTGTACTTCTCTTTGATGGCTTCTTTATAGGCATTCATGATTAATTCGTGTCCTCCAAAGGCTGACACCATCATTAATAATGTTGATTTTGGCGTATGAAAATTGGTAATCATACAGTTGGCAATACTGAAATCGTATGGTGGATAAATAAACTTATTGGTCCATCCCTCGTAAGGTGTAATCAATCCTTCTGTAGTTACTGAAGTTTCGATTGCTCTCATGGACGTAGTTCCAACGGCACATACTTTACGTTTGTTTTGAATACCGCTATTGATGAGATTGGCAGTTTCTGAGTCAATGTATAACTCCTCAGAATCCATTTTATGTTTACTTAAATCTTCAACCTCAACTGCTCTGAATGTACCTAAGCCAATATGTAGAGTTAGGTTAGCAAAGTCAACGCCTTTAATTTCTAATCGCTTTAATAATTCACGACTAAAATGAAGTCCAGCCGTAGGAGCCGCAACAGCACCTTCATTTTTTGCATAAATGGTTTGATATCGGGCTTCATCTTCAGCGTCTGGCTCTCTTTTAATGTATTTAGGCAAAGGTGTTTCGCCTAAATCTTTTAGTTTTTGTCTAAACTCTTCGTAGCTTCCATCGTAAAGAAAACGCAATGTTCTACCCCTAGAGGTTGTGTTGTCAATAACCTCAGCGACTAAATCGTCATCGCCGAAATATAATTTGTTTCCGATTCTAATTTTTCTTGCAGGGTCAACTAAGACGTCCCACAACAAATTTTCTTTATTAAGTTCTCTTAACAAAAAGACTTCAATTCTGGCGCCAGTTTTTTCTTTGTTTCCATACATTCTAGCAGGAAATACTTTGGTATCATTGAAAATCATCACATCACTTTCATCAAAGTAGTTGATTAAGTCTTTGAAAAGTTTGTGTTCAATAGTACCGGTTTTTCTGTCAACCACCATCAAGCGAGATTCATCTCTGTTAACAGGTGGTCTTTCTGCTAAAAGTTCTTCAGGTAATTCAAAATTAAATTGTGATAGCTTTTTTTTAATCATGTGTGTCTTTTTGTAATTAAATTAAAAAAGTTCGCAAATATACTAAATTAAAGTAGAGCATTTTTATTATTCTGATGCGAAAAAGAATCTATAAACTCTTGAATCTCAACCGCTTGAGAAAGCTCAAAATTCCCAATTCGTGTCCTTGTCAGTTGACCAAGATAAGCGCCACTTTTTAGTTTTTCACCAAACGAATGGGCTAGAGACCTAATATAGGTTCCTTTACTACAAACTATTCGGAAGTAAACGGTAGGCAATTCTACCTTTGTAATTTCAAATTCACTAACATTAACCAACCGTTCTTTAATTTTAACGCTTTCTCCCTTTCTGGCATGTTCGTACAAGCGTTTACCGTTTTGTTTTATAGCAGAATAGATTGGCGGTTGTTGTAATATTTCACCAGTAAGAGAATGTGCAACATCTTTTAAGTCATTCTCTGTGATATGGTCAATGGGGTAGGTTTTATCAACTTCTGTTTCAAGGTCAAAGGAAGGTGTTGTTGCTCCCAAAATAAATTTACCTGTGTATTCCTTTTCTTGACTCTGAAAGTCGTTAATGCGTTTTGTGAATTTTCCTGTACAAACAATCAGTAAACCGTCCGCCAGTGGGTCAAGTGTTCCAGCATGACCGACTTTTATTTTTTTGACTTGCAAATGGGTTCTAAGAGTGTTTCGTATTTTTTTGACGGCATCAAATGATGTCCATCTCAGTGGTTTATTGACTAATAAAAGATGTCCTTCTAGAAAATCAACCATTAAAATATAGAAAATATAATTGCTAAGGCACCAACAGTAAAGCAATAGAAAGAGAAATACTTCAGCTGACTATTCTTAACTAAGGAAATCATCCATTTACATGCCAATAAACCAGTAATAAATGCGGCAATAAATCCAGCTATTAATGGAATTAAAGTAGCACTTTCTGAAGATATTTCACCACTCATAATGTCTTTTGCCATTTTGCCCAAAATAAGAGGAACGACCATTAAGAATGAAAATCGTGCTGCTTTTTCTCTATCAATACCAAGCAAAACAGAAACCGATATCGTCGCGCCAGACCTTGAAATTCCTGGTAGAATAGCAATTGCTTGAGCGATTCCTATTAAAATTGAATTTGAAAAACTTACTTTTTTGTTGGTGTTTTTCGCTTTGTCAGCAACATACAATAGCAAGCCTGTAAGTATAAGCATGCCGCCAACTAATAGAATCTGTCCGTTAAAAAGGCTGTCTATTTGCTCGTCAAAAATAAGCCCAACCAAAGCTGCGGGAATCATGGAGAGAATAATTTTTAATGAAAACTTAAACTCATTATTCCATTTAAATTGAAGTAGACCTTTAATAATTTCTCCGACTTCCTTACGAAATATATACAAGGTGCTAAATGCTGTTGCTGCATGAAGAACAACGGTCATGAGTAGATTTTGTTGAGGCAATCCGCTATTCCCAAAATGCTTTAGAATGAATGCAGTAATTTCTAAATGACCACTACTGCTAACGGGTAAAAATTCAGTGAGTCCCTGAATAATTCCCAATAGAATAGCAACAATAATTTTACTCATCTTTTGCTTTGTGAAGTATAGCAAAGACTTCAACAATAAATCCTGTTACAAGAAAAATTGTTGAAAGCGTAAGCCTTCTAAAATTAAAAATGGCATCGCTAAAAACTTCAGGGTCTTCAGACCCACCGCCACTCATTAAGATGTAACCACAAATGATGAGCAATACGCCCAAAATCATTAATTGATAATTTCTTTTTCCAAAATTGAATTCCATAGTTTAATGGTATAAATCGTTTTCGTTCATTTTAAGGTATTTGCCAACGGCAATGTTTGTAACTACCACGCTCATAAGCACTCCGAAGGCAATTATACCTACAAAAATAAGAACAATAGTATACATGTCTTGAAGAACTAGTAGTTCAGGCATTTCTTTGTGAAGACTAAACAACACTGAGATTAGTAACAACACCCCTATTAAGCCAGAAAAGACACCTTGAACAATGCCGCTTTTGAGGAATGGTTTTCTAACGAATGAATTAGTAGCTCCAACGAGCTTCATGGTTCTAATGATAAAGCGTTTTGAATAAACGGTTAGTCTAATCGTATTATTTATGAGTGCAATAGCCACAATCAAAAGCAGAACGGAAAAAGAAACTAAAATCAGGGTCAGTTTTCTAACGTTAGAATTGATAGAATCTATCAAGTCTTTTTGAATTATAATTTCTTTGACTATTTCGTTGCCTTCAATTTCTTTTTTAAGCGCATTAAAGTTTTGATCACTGGCGTATTCGGCATTTAGAAAAACTTCAATACTTGCAGACAAGGGGTTAAAGCCTAAAAAGGAAATAAAATCTTCGCCTAAATCACTTTCCAAAATCTTGGCAGCTTCGTCTTTACTTACAAAGCGACTGCTTTTTACCCATGGCGATGCGTCCAGATTTTTTTGAAGTTGAAAACGATCTACTTTCTTAATGTTATCGTTTAAAATAAGACTCAAGCCAACGTTTTCCTTGATGTAATTCGTGAGTCGGTTGGTATTAATGTAAATGAAGCCCATGCAACCGAGCATTAGCAACACTAAGGAAATACTCAACATAGTCGATAATGAGGACGTTCGGAGTTTTCGTTTAATGTGTCTTTCTTGTGCTTGTTTCATTACGTTTGCTAAGGTAATAATTTTTGGTGCTTAGTTGAGACGATTGATTAACTTTGCTCGTAAATTATTTTTTGTAATGGATTACGATTTTAATAGCATTGAACAAAAGTGGCAAGATAATTGGAGAAAATCCAAAACTTATAAAGTAGACGAAGTCGCTGACAAGCCGAAGTTTTACGTCTTGGATATGTTTCCTTACCCTTCAGGCGCAGGCTTGCACGTTGGTCATCCACTAGGTTATATAGCCTCAGATATTTATGCGCGCTATAAAAAACACAATGGGTTTAATGTGTTACATCCTATGGGTTACGATTCTTTTGGACTTCCTGCCGAGCAATACGCTATTCAAACTGGCCAACACCCAGCCATTACAACAGCCAATAATATCAACAGATACAGAGAGCAACTTGATAAAATTGGATTTTCTTACGATTGGGATAGAGAAGTGCGCACATCAGATCCCAATTATTATAAATGGACACAATGGATTTTTAAGCAATTATTCAATTCATATTATTCCTTAACTGAAGATAAAGCCAAGCCAATTGAGGAATTAATCCAAATGTTTGCAGAAAGCGGAAACGAAGGGGTTTATGCTGCTTGTGATGAAGATACACCTTCCTTTACTTCCGAAAAATGGCTCAGCTTTTCAGAGAAAGAAAAAGAAGACATTTTACAAAAATATCGCCTTACATTTTTATCTGAAAGCTGGGTGAATTGGTGCGAAGGGCTTGGAACTGTTCTGGCCAATGATGAGGTTAAAGACGGACGCTCGGAGAGAGGAAATTTCCCAGTAGAGCAAAAGTTAATGAAGCAGTGGTCAATGCGAATTACGGCATATGCTGAACGATTGTTAACCTCCTTAGACTCTTTAGACTGGAGCGATTCTATTAAAGAAATTCAACGGAATTGGATTGGCAAATCAAAAGGCGCTTCAGTATCTTTCAAGGTCGATGGCTTTGAGCATTCAATAGATGTTTTTACTACTCGTCCTGATACTATTTTTGGAGTAACGTTTATGGTATTAGCGCCGGAGCACGACTTAGTCAATACCATCACATCACCAGAGCAAAAAGAAGAAATTGAAAATTATTGTCACTTAGCAGCTTTAAAATCTGAAAGAGATAGGCAAGCAGATGTCAAAACCGTAAGTGGAGCCTTTACGGGAGCCTATGCTGTTCATCCATTTACCAATGAGCGAATACCAATATGGATTGGCGATTATGTTTTAGCTTCCTACGGTACGGGTGCTGTAATGGCCGTTCCTTGTGGTGACCAGAGGGACTGGAATTTTGCGTCTCACTTTGGTATCGACATTAAAAATATTTTTAAAGACACTGACATAAGTGAAGGGGCTAACGAAGATAAATCCGCTGTTCTAGAAAATTCTGATTTTTTATCAGCATTAAGCTTTAGCGAAGCCACTCAAAAAGTTATCGATGCACTTGAGGAAAAAAGTGTTGGAGAAGGAAAAATTAATTTCAGACTTAGAGATGCTATTTTCAGTCGACAACGGTATTGGGGAGAGCCTTTTCCAATCTTTTATGAAGACGGAATAGCGAAAGCGACACCCACAAACGACTGTATAGAATTACCACCAGTCGATAAATATCTCCCAACAGAACAAGGTGAGCCACCTCTTGCCAGAGCCAATAAGAACGATTGGAATATTTCTCATGGTGAACGCATGGAATACAATACAATGCCAGGTTGGGCAGGTTCTTCGTGGTACTTTTTGAGGTACATGGATCCTAAAAATGAAGACGAATTTGTATCCAAAGAAAAGGCTGATTATTGGGGGCAAGTAGACCTATACATAGGTGGTGCAGAACACGCCGTTGGGCATTTACTGTATTCACGGTTTTGGACAAAATTTTTATACGACAGAGGCTTTATTAGCTTTGATGAGCCTTTCAAGAAAATGATTAACCAAGGGATGATATTAGGCCGTTCTAGTTTTGTGTACCGAATAAATGACACCAATACGTTTGTAAGTTTCGACAAACGAAAAGACTATAAGTGCAGTAGACTTCACGTTGATATCAATTTTGTGAACAATGATATTTTAGATATTGAAGCCTTCAAAAATTGGAGAGAAGAATTCAAAGATGCAGAATTCATTTTGAACGATGACGGTCAGTACCTCTGTGGTTTTGAGGTGGAAAAAATGTCAAAATCAAAATATAATGTTCAAACGCCAGACGAATTAGTCGAAAAATTTGGAGCCGATACTCTGAGAATGTACGAAATGTTTTTAGGTCCACTCGAGCAATTCAAGCCTTGGGACACGAAAGGCATAAATGGAGTTCATAATTTTCTCAGAAAGTTTTGGCGTTTAGCCCACGATAGTAACAACGATTTTAAAGTCAATTCATCGGAGCCTAGCAAGGACGAATTAAAAGCACTTCACAAGTGCATTAAAAAAGTGACAGAAGACATAGAAAGGCACTCTTTCAATACCGTAGTAAGTACCCTAATGATAGCAGTAAATGAGCTAAGCGACTTGAAGAGCAACAATAAAGCAATCATTTCTGAACTCCTTATTTTAATTTCGCCTTACGCCCCTCACTTTGCCGAGGAGCTTTGGCAAAAGTTGGGAAATACAGAATCTATTACCATCGCAAAATGGCCACAGTTTGATGAAATCCATTTGAAAGAAGACGCCTTCACTTATCCAGTTTCTTTTAATGGAAAAATGCGTTTTACAATGGATTTATCTGCTGAACTGAGTAAGGAAGATATAGAAAAAGCCGTACTAGCTTTTGACAAAACCATTCAATATTTGGAAGGTAAAAGTCCGAAGCGAGTAATAATAGTACCAAAGAAAATAGTTAATATCGTAATATGATTTTAAACATACCCTAGGCAGTATTAAACTATTATATATGCAAAAAAATAACTCATGGAATTAACAAAAGAGATTAAGGAAAAATTAGAGAAATTAGATAAAAAATACGCTTCAATAGGTCAAGATTTACCTGCATATCTTGATGGATTGTTGTATGCAAATCCGTTGCATTATTGGGACTATACCTACGTTGATACGCTTTTAAGCTTGCAGCATCCCAAGACTGATTTTCCTGATGAACAAATTTTTATCATTTATCATCAAATCACGGAATTGTATTTCAAACTTGCCTTATTAGAGTTAGACCAAATTTCTAATAATGGGAAGAAAATGTCTGAAGATGGGAGAGATTTGGGTTGGAACGAAACTCTAAGCCCAGACTTTTTTGTTGAACGACTCAAGCGAATAAACAGTTATTTTGAAGTACTGACCAGTTCTTTTGGCATTATGGTCAATGGAATGGAAAAGGATCAGTTCTTAAAATTCAGAATGTCTCTTTTACCGTCAAGTGGTTTTCAATCGGCACAATACCGTCTTATAGAAATCTCGTGTTCACACCTTATTAACCTAACGGACAAAGAACAACGTGAAAATTTAAAAGGTGCTAGCATTGAAGAAATGGCCCAGCACTTTTATTGGAAGGATGGCGCTGTTGATGTAAAGACCGGTAAAAAAACCTTGATGCTGGAGAATTTTGAGAAAAAATACATGGCTCAATTTATTGAAAGAGCTAACCGATTCAAAGACAAAAACCTCATGGCTAAATATCAACAATTGAGTGTTGAAGAACAGCAGCATGAAGACTTGATACATCAACTTCGTTTGTTAGATTTGAATGTTAATGTCAATTGGCCTTTGGTTCATTATAAATCAGCCGTTAGGTACTTATCCTCAGGCAAAGAAGACATTGACGCAACAGGTGGAACGAATTGGCAAAAATATTTACCGCCACGTTTTCAAAAACGAATATTCTTCCCAGAGTTGTGGACCGAAGATGAAATAATTAATTGGGGAAGGCAATGGGTTGTTAAGGCCCTCAGCGAAAGTTAAAATTAAGGATGACAAAAACACAAGTTAAATTAGGCTTACTTGGATTAGTAACGTGTATTTTGTTTGTGCTTTTTAACTCCAATTCTATTGAAGCAGAATCCTCTGCGCCCAGTATTTTTGAATACGGCATTTGTGTTGACTCGTTCATGGTTGTTAAAGGTCAAGTTGAAGTCGGTCAAACATTAGGCGCAATCTTGTACCTAAATCATATAAATCACGGAAAAATAGATCAAATTGTAAGGGCTTCTAAAGGCATTTTTGACTTTAGAAAAGTTAAAGCGGGCAAAGATTATACCGTTATATGTTCTGACGACTCCATTCAAAAAGCAAAATATTTTATTTACGAAACATCGAATACCGACTATGTCGTCTTTGACATTAGAGATACCATAAAAGTATATACTGGTCAAAAGGAAGTAGAAGTAAGGCTAAAAGAATCCAGTGGAATTATTGAATCATCCTTATGGAACGCCTTGGTAAATAACAATATGAGCCCTGCTTTGGTGATGGAACTTTCAGCCATATATGCCTGGACCATAGATTTCTTTAGAATACAGAAAGGCGATTATTTTAAAATCATTTATGAAGAACGTTTTGTAGAAGGGGAGTTTGTAGGGATAGGACGTGTCTATGCTGCTTTATTCAATCATGCAAATGAAGATTTTTACGCCTTTTATTTCGAGGAGGAAGAAAACTATGGCGACTATTTTGACGAAGAAGGCGGTGCATTAAGGAAAGCTTTTCTGAGAGCGCCACTTAACTATTCACGCATAAGCTCTAAGTTCAGTAAACGAAGAAAGCATCCTGTAACAGGTCGGGTAAAAGCCCATTTAGGAACAGATTATGCTGCTCCAACAGGAACGCCAATATTGTCTACTGCCAACGGAACCGTCACCGAAGCGCGGTACAAAAGAAACAATGGTAATTATGTAAAAGTTCGTCACAACAGTACCTACAGCACCCAGTATTTACACATGTCAAAAATAAAATCTGGCATTCGTCCAGGAGTCTATGTAAAACAAGGTGATGTTATCGGTTACGTAGGAAGCACAGGCCTGGCTACTGGCCCACACGTCTGTTACCGTTTTTGGAAAAATGGCAGACAAGTTGATCCATACAAACAAAAACTTCCTCCTTCAAAACCAGTTAAAAAGGAAAACAGAGCAGAATTTGATAGTGTAAAAGACAGTTTGATGAATGTGTTAGTAGGGATTCCTACTGATTTTTTAATTCCTTAGATTCCCTATCTTTACCCTATGAGGGGAATTCTAATTTTCTTATTTTTTTATTCGTGGACGTCTTTCGCTCAAACTCTTTTTTTTATTGAAAATAAGGGACAATGGGAAGCTCCGATTGAATCAAAGATAGATGTAGCAAATGGCGCATTATTTTTAGAGAAAAATGCGTTGACCTTTAATTTTGTTGATGCTACCTTTTTTAGTCACCAACATCAAGCAATTCCACAGAGCGACAGCCTATCTGCCCATGCCTATCGTTGGCAGTTTTTGAAAGCAAATACGCCTACATTATCGTACTCCAAACCCCTTCAAGGCACACACAATTATTTTAGACACGACAAAAGCTTTTCCAACTTAAAAAAATACCAAAGAGTAACCTATAATGAGCTGTATGACGGAATAGATTATACCATATACACCTATGGCGACGGATTAAAATACGATTGGATAGTGCGTCCAAATGCCAAACCATCCGACATAAAAATGAGTGTGGAAGGGATTGACCAAATTGAATTAAGAGATGGCCGATTGCTAATGCACACATCATTAACCCTTATTGCCGAAGAGCGTCCCTATGCCTATCAGTGGATTAACAATGAAAAAGTAGACGTTAAGTGTCAATTTAAGTTGAAAAATAATAAACTTTCTTTTGAATTTCCAGAGGGTTACAACACCAATTACGAATTAATAATTGACCCTGAAATGATATTCTCTTCCTATTCAGGATCGATAGCAGATAACTTCGGCTATACTGCAACCTATGACGATTTCGGCTTTTTATATGCCGGAGGAACGGCATACAACATTGGCTATCCCATAACTGTTGGTGCTTATCAAACCGCATACGAAGGGGGCGTTGTAGGAAATGATGTTGTTTTAACGAAATACGACACAACAGGTTCATTTTTAATTTACTCTACATATTTAGGTGGCTCTGGCGATGAGGTGCCGCATAGTCTTATAGTTTACGAAAACGAATTGTTTGTATTGGGGACTACAGGCTCATCCGATTTTCCAGTAACTGCAACTGCTTTTGACAACTCGTTTAATGGTGGTCAAGCCTTGGCGGTGAATGGCGTAGGAATAAACTACACCAATGGTTGTGACATCTTTGTTAGTCGATTAAATGCTGACGGAACGGATCTTTTATCTTCTACCTTTTTAGGAGGAACCAATAACGATGGGTTCAATAGTTCTCTAACGTTGAGGTATAATTATGCCGATCAAATGCGTGGGGAAATTGACATTGACAGCGAAGGAAATTGCTATATAGCATCTTCCACCTTTTCCAATGATTTTCCTATTGTAAACAACCTTATTCAACCGGCTAATAACGGGGGGCAAGATGGAATAGTAGTAAAAATGGATAAGTCCTTAGAAAATATACTATGGAGTTCGTATTGGGGAGGAAGTAGCGACGATGCTCTATATTCTTTAGCCTTTGATGAAAACGATAATATCTATGCGGCAGGCGGAACGTCATCAAACAATTTGTACACCTCTCCTACGGCATATGCTCCCAACTATTTGGGCGGAAGTGTAGATGCTTTTGTGACGCATTTTTCCAGTACAGGGCAAGATGTTTTAAACTCTACTTTCTTTGGTTCCGATGAGTACGACCAATCGTATTTCATAGAACTTGATAGAGATGGAAAAGTCTATCTTTTTGGGCAAAGTTTAGCAACAAACAATACACTTGTTTTTAATGCAGTATTTTCACAACCCAACAGTGGGCAGTTTGTGTGTAAGCTAAATTCGGAATTATCTACATTAGAATTTTCTACAGTATTTGGTTCGGGTAGTGGCGGTATTGACATTTCGCCAACAGCCTTTTTGGTGGACGCTTGCAATCGAATATACTGTTCTGGTTGGGGAGGAGCTACAAACGATGCTACAAACCTAGGTCCTGGAGGCAGTACTACAGATTTGGCAACTACTTTTGATGCCTTTCAATCCACCACGGACGGCAGTGATTTTTACCTCATTATTTTTGAAGATAACGCCAACACCTTGTCTTACGCTTCATTTTTTGGTGGCGACCAAGCTGAAGAACACGTAGATGGAGGTACCAGTCGCTTTGATAAAAAAGGAATAGTTTACCAATCTGTTTGTGCAGGTTGTGGTGGATTTTCAGATTTTCCCACGACCGAAAACGCCTATTCATCAACCAATGGGGCATATTGTAATAATGCTGTATTTAAGTTTGACCCAGATTTTCCCCTTACCGTCGCTAATTTCTTTGCGCCTACACTAAGCTGTGATTGGGAAGTTTCTTTTGATAATTTAAGCCTTGGCGATAACAACTCGTATTTTTGGGATTTTGGCGATGGAAGTACATCTACTGAAGTTAGCCCCACACATAATTACACCGCTGAAGGAGAATACGAAATCACTCTTATTTCGAACGACCCAATAAGCTGTAATTTATCAGATACGATTAGAAAAAACATCACCATAGATAAAAATCAATTTTCAGAGCAAAGCGAATTATTTATTTGTAAAGACGATTCGGTATTTTTAAACCCTGCCACTCAAGCCGATTTTGTTTACCAATGGTTTCCTGCCACTGGTTTAGAAAATAACTTTGGCATAGCCACGAACGCCTCACCAAGTACGACTACCGAATATTTTTTGATAGGTCAGTTTGGCAATTGCTACGATAGTATTAGGCAACTTATAGAGGTTAGAGAAGTTGATTTGCTATATAGTTCTCAGGCTGAAATCTGTGGCGCGCCAATTTATCTGACAGCATCGGTAAACGATTCAACAGTATTGAGTTGGTCTACATCGGCAGACTTTAGCAATAGCGTACAACAAGACAGTCTCTTGGTTTCATCTATTGGAACCTATTATATAAAAGCAAGCAAAGAGGGTTGTGAAGAAACAGCTTCAGTAGATGTAGTATTATCAGACGATTGTTGTACTGAGGAAAACATTAGTATTCCAAACGCATTCACGCCCAATGGCGATTTATTAAACGATAGGTTTAGAATTAAAGACGACCTTAATATTATCACAGAATTTGACTTCAACGTCTTCAACAGGTGGGGTCAAAAGGTATTTTCCTCAACAGATAAAAACGACAGTTGGGACGGTTATTTTAAAGGTGAACTACAGCCCACCTCCGTTTTTGATTACCATTTAACGATTGGCTGTGTGGGCGATGCGAAGCCATTTTTTAAGAAAGGAAACATTTCACTTATTAGATGAAAAATTGGATTTACATATTTCTATTTTGTCCTTTTCTTGGTTTTACTCAAGACATTCATTTTAGTCAGTGGTACAACAATCCTCTTTTTCTAAACCCGGCTAATGCGGGTCAGTTTGACGGCGATTATAGAGTAACGGCTCATCAGAGAGAACAATGGGCAAGCGTAAGTGTTCCTTTTAATAGCACCTCTGTTGCTTTTGATATGCCTTTTAAGTCTTGGGGTTTTGGCACACAGCTCTTGAGAGATCAGTCTGGAAGCTCAAATTTATCGCTAACACAATTATCGTTTTCTGTGGCACGTTTTGTAGATAGTTGGAGTTTTGGATTACAATTTGGAGTTGCTCAACAGCGAATAGATTATTCCGAGTTGTATTTTTTGGATCCTGGCGAACAAATACCTTTTTTAAGTAAAAGCTATATGGACATTGGACTAGGTATAAGTAACACCCTAAATATTTCGGAATCTGAATTAAAAACAGGCTATTCTTTAGCTCATTTCAACACGCCCAACCGTTCCTTTTATTCTACCAAAGACGCCCTGCCTGCAAAGCACCAGTTGACTGCGAATTTGAAAAAACCACTATCTCTTCAGTGGGAATTAGAACCTTTCATTTACTACGCTTTGCAAGGTAAACAAGCACAATGCATTATAGGCTCAAACGTTAGTTTTGACATAAGCGAATATTACTACAAAGACATTAAGTTGGAGGCTGGAAGTTTCTACCGATTGGGAGATGCTACTGGTCTAATGCTAGGTGTAAATTGGCAAAATAGCCATTTGGCATTTAGTTACGATTGGAACGTTTCCGATTTAGTTCCGGCAAGTAATTATCTTGGCGCTTGGGAACTTTCGTTTAGACACATTATTAAATCATCCATGCCACGACCAGCATTTAAAACCTGTCCTACTTTCTTATGAAAAAGCAATTCGTTACATACATATTTTGTCTGATGACCATACTTGCTACTGCTCAAAGTAAATCTGCTTTGGTGGGTGAAGGCGATTATTTTTTTGAGGCAAAGGACTACTTTTCAGCTATTCATTTTTACCAACTAGCCTTAGAGAAAGACAGCACTCTTAATACATTTTGGGATGCTTTAGCACACAGCTATCAACAAACCCATCAATACGCTAAAGCCATTGAGTATTATCAGAAAGTAGAGGCATTAAATCAGGATGCTAAATACCCCAATACACTTTTGAACTTAGGCATCTTGCATAAAAATAGAGGCGAATACGAACAAGCCTCTGCTTATCTTCAGACTTTTTTAGACGAGCATCCGTACCCCTCCGATTTTTGGTACAGAAAAGGGTTAATGGAATTGAAAGGCAGTGAGTTGGCAAAAGGAATGAAGGTAAACAGTGATATTGCAGTAGAGCATTTAGGAGAAAAGATAAATTCGTCGGTTTCAGACTTTGCCCCATTTGTGGATCATCTTGAACACTTATACTATTCGTCAATGGAAAAAGACGATGGATTGGCCAATGAGGTTTATATTGGCCACCGTTCAAAGTTAATGGTTGCCGACAAAGGGGCGGTTGCTAGGCCGTTTAATTCCTTTAACGATTATGACTATCATATTGCTAATTTATCCTTTAATCCAGATGGTTCAGAGGCCTATTTTACCAAGTGCAAGAATGAGAATAATGGCATGCAATGCTACATTTATTCTAGTTCATTAAAAGACGGTCTGTGGCAAACACCCCTAATGATGGATGAGCGATTTAACGCCGCAAACGCTAAAAACACCCACCCACAATGGGCACTTTGGGAAGGGGTTGAAGGGCTTTTTATTTCATCAGACAGGATAGGCGGTCAAGGCGACTTGGACATTTGGTTTGTGCCTATGCAAGGCAGTCCGCAAAATTTGGGTAACGCCATAAATACGGTAGGAAAGGAAGTCACGCCATTTTACCATTCCACTGAAATGGTCTTGTATTTCAGTTCAGATTTTCATGCTGGTCTGGGCGGTTTTGATATTTTCCAAACACCCTGGCAAGAGGGTTGGGGATTAACCACAAATGTTGGCAAACCGCTAAACAGCAGCGCAAACGATTTGTATTATATTTCACGATTGGACAGTTCATTATTGGGCTATTTTTCATCCAATAGAGCAGGCTCACAAACTCTAACTTACGAAAGCTGTTGCAACGACATTTATGCTTTTGAAAAAACCGTTGAATGCGTTTGCGTGCAAATAGACAGTCTGGCTAATGCCATGCAACTTAATTTACCCTTAAGCCTGTATTTTCATAACGATGAGCCCAATCCGAATACCAGAGACAGCCTGACTACACTGTCTTACACCGATGCTTTTGACTCTTATATGGCATTGAAAGAGACTTACGTTCAGAAATTTGCTTCGGTACTTGGTGGAAATGCAAAAAGCCAGGCCGAACGGCAGATGCGAACCTTTTTTGACCAAAGCGTTACTCAGGGGTTACAGCAATTGAAGGATTTTGCCCAACAGTTAGAAGAAGCCATGGCTTTAGGTGCGCGCATTGATCTTAGACTAAAGGGGTTCACTTCGCCATTGACGGATAGCGATTACAACACTTTGTTGGCAAAACGACGAATTTCTAGTGTAGCAAACTATTTGAAGTCTTACAAGGAGGGAGTGCTTTTGCCTTACTTTGAAAGTGGAAAACTTAGTCTTGTTGAATTGCCACTAGGCGAAACCCAAGTGAATATGGAGGTAAGCGATAACCCCAACGACAGGCGAAACTCCGTTTACAGCATAAAAGCTGCTCGAGAAAGACGCATAGAGATACAGTCCATTTCGGTAGAATTTTAAGAAGAAAACCCTTTTCTGTTTAATTACTTTCTATATTTTCGCAAGAAATTAATCTTTCTATGAAACCAGCACTTTTAATTTTAGCCGCAGGAATGGGAAGCCGTTATGGTGGACTGAAGCAAATTGACGGCATTGGACCAAATGAAGAGCCCATTATTGAATATTCCATTTACGACGCTATACAGTCAGGCTTTGGAAAGATTGTATTTGTGATTCGTAAAGAATTTGATGAGGCTTTTCGTTCGCGTTTTTCAAAGTTTGAAAGCATGATTGAAATTGCTTACGCTTACCAGCCGGTACATGTTGAATTAGAAGGTGTTGATTTAGTAGAGCGCCAAAAACCTTGGGGAACTTCACATGCTGTATTGGTAGCCAAAGACAGTATTAACGAGCCTTTTGCCGTTATCAATGCAGACGATTATTACGGTGCAAATTCCTTTAAGATTATGGCTGATTTCTTAACTCAAGAGTGTTCGCCATCGGTCATGTCTATGTTGGGCTATGTTTTGGAAAATACCCTTTCAGAACACGGCACTGTAAACAGAGGCGTTTGTGAAGTCAATGCCAATGGAGAGTTAATAGAAGTGATTGAACGCACAAAAATTGCCAAAGTTAATGGGAAAGTAGAATACAATGTTGGCGAAGAGGGCGGCGATGAGCTAAACCCACAAGCCAATGTGTCTATGAACTACTGGGGTTTTCATCCCTCAATTTTTAAACATATAGAGGAAGGCTTGCATGCCTTTATGAAGGCAAACGCTCAAGACCCTAAAGCAGAATACTACATCCCGAATATTGTAACGGATTTAATTAATGATGCTACCATAGCGGTTAAAGTAATTCCAACTACCGATACTTGGTTTGGGGTGAC
Organism: Flavobacteriales bacterium; assembly: GCA_965661345.1. GTDB lineage: Bacteria > Bacteroidota > Bacteroidia > Flavobacteriales > UBA7312. The sequence continues at coordinate 200,238 of CBFIDK010000001.1, forward strand.
GTACAAAGAAGATAAGCCTATGGCTGTGGCAGCTATTGCCCAACAAATTGAAAAGGGCGTTTACCCAACACCTTTGTGGGATTAGTTAAACTACTCTTATAATTTCATTAGCCTTTCTTGATACCATAAGCCTTTTTTGTCCTTTAGGCTCAGCAAATAAACGCCTCTTGGCAAATGCTCAATGTTGAGGCTATTCTCTTTTTTGGAGAGTGTTTGCCTGAATTGCTCTTTGCCCATGAGGTCGTGCAAAACCACTTCGCTAGCCAAAGGGTGTTGCAGATGCACTATGCCCTGAGTGGGGTTAGGGTAAATGAAAGGTGTAGTGTTGCTTTCTTCAATGGCGTTAGGCTCTGACAGTACAAAGCTATCTATAAATACAACATAGCGTGTGTGAATAAAAGTATCCAGACTTTCGTCGGCTACAAAAATGCGGCAGCTAATGTGTTCAGCAGGCAAGCTTGGACTAAAATCTAAGCTCTGTTTGAGCCACTGTGCTTGAGGAGGCATATTGGAAGTGTGAATAAGCTCTCCAAAAGTGCTATCGTTTTCTGAAATGCCAACCTCTAAATAGGAAGTACCAATATCAGCGTATTGGCCAGTTAAACCCACAAAATATGACTGAACAGCCTCAGACGGATAAGGGGGGTATTGGGGAAATGCTTGTATGTAGTAGCTCAGTCGGTAGGTTTTGCCAAGCTCCAAGGGCGCCGATAAGGCTAAGGAAATACTGCCTTCCGTTTTAACAAAAAGCTCATTGGGGATATGCACACGGTAACTGCCATAAAGCGCGAAAAACCAATTGCCATCCTGAGGGCTTGACCCCCAAACCTCTGTGGAGTATGGGAGTATGCAGTTTTCATGAATCATGCTATATGAATGATGGCTTATTACAGGGTTAATACTTTTGCTGTAAAATACGGTACTGTCGTAGGCCTCATAAGTCATAGATATATTACAATAATCAGTATCTAGGCTATTACCTTCAAAACTACCGTTAAGAACACTTTGCGCCATGCTAAGCGTGGTACAAAGTATGAGGCTAATGCAAAGGCTAAGGGCTATTCTCATCGTATTTTAAACAGTTTTTCTTGTTGTAGTTGTTGCCCTTCATGCCATAGGCTCAGCAAATAAATGCCTCTTGGCAAATGCTCAATGTTGAGGCTATTCTCTTTTTTGGAGAGCGTTTGCCTGAATTGCTCTTTGCCCATGAGGTCGTGCAAAACCACTTCGCTAGCCAAAGGGTGTTGCAGATGCACTATGCCCTGAGTGGGGTTAGGGTAAAGGCTGGAGAATTGCTCTTGCTCTTGCCGCGCACCTATCCAGGGTGTTCCCCATTCACAAACGTTACGGTAATTGACATAAGCGGTGTCCATATAACTGGCAATGTCACGCGCCGTATATACTGCAGTTCCATGCGTAAAGGGGCAAAGGCGAGCTAAATAATCAATTCTGCTTTTGACTTGCGGACTAAGGTTACTAAAGGGTAAGCTATCTCGGAGCTCGAGGTAGTAGATACCGTATACTTCTTGGGTGGTTTTTTCTATGGCATTGCGGTCCGTAAATGCCAATATTTTTTGTCGAGCCAGCTCGTATTCACCATTTTTTTCCAATTCTTTTGCCTCGTAAATTTCTTTGATATTGAGCATTTTTTCTTCTTCTAAATAGGCTTGTAAAACACTACTGCTTTCTGTAAGCTCTGGGTTAAGGCGTAAATATTCGTACAGTTTTTGTTGGTGCAAATAATCATTAGCGCTCTCGTATGGCGATTGGCTGATAAAATCAAAAGTAGTGCTATTATTTGGTGCAGAGCGGAAAGTAGGTGGGTTCAAAATGGGAACACACATATCGAAGTATGTCGGTATTATGGGTTCTTGGTATGGGGTGGTTGTAAATGCTGGAAATATAGGAACCGCATTAGGGCCAGAGCCATTAAGAAATGGAATAAAGTCTGTACTGGTACGGTGGTAAAAGGGAGAGAGTGAGCCATTAGCGCCTTCAGCGATTAAATGGTTTTCCCAATCAGTACTAGTTAAAGTGTTGTTTTTCCATACGTTATCGCTAGGGTCTGAGGGTGAGCCTTGTGGTCCGACAAAGGCATCGTTAGTAAATTTTATGCCTTTATGCCCTTTGTAAAATATGTTGTTTCTAATCTGTGAGTCAAAACTAGGGCCGCTAAACTCTAGGCTAGTTTTGAAAAAAGTAATTTCATTTTGAACGAAAAAACTCAAGGGGCTAGACGTGGAGTGAATACCATTTTCACTTACAATGGGGTCGTTAGGAAATGTTCCATCACCATGAACAAAATTATTTGCAACCTGTGTTTCTGGAGAATTTATTATGGAAACGCCAGTTAAAAGACTGCCAATAACATTTTTATGTATTTTAGAATTAGGATAAACATTTGATAATAAAATACCTTTTATAGATCGAGTACAGTTGTTTTCTACATTTGTTTCTCCATCAATTCCATTAGAAATTTTAATGCTCCAATCTTCAAGATTTCTTATGAAGTTATGATGAATGTTAACGTTACCATTGCCTTTGGCAAATACTTCGATTGAAGGCAAATAATTGGTAGTTAAAATTCTGTTATTAAGTATTTCAATCGACTTATTCTGCATAAAGCTAGACCTTAAAAAATAATAAGTGAAATAATTTGTTGTATTACTTTCAACTTTAGCATTAATATACTTAAGGTTAATGTTTGATTGATTTGCAATATCATTTTTAATAATATTGATGTGGTGATTGCTATTTGTTGTGCTTCTGGCATAAATAGATGAATGGAAAGGCAAGCTTTCAAAATAATCATTACTTGTCCCGCCCCAATAAATATTATTACCAATGACATCAAGGCTGGAATGCAAGGCTACTATATTGTATTCAGCATAAAAAGTGTTCCCATTATTCTCTTCGCCTATTGTTATAAAAGGGACATTTTCAATATGGACGTTGTGTCGTGTATGAAATCTACCTAGATGAGGATATTTGAATGGCAACGGCTGATAGTCATCAAAATCTAATAAGTAATTAGAGTTCAATATTTTCGATTCAGGGTCTATAAACCAAACGGCCTTAAAATCAATGTAGTTGGTCGTTAAAGTGTTCTTATTAAGATAAATGTAAGGATTATCGCCAGACCGTTTTACATTTACCCCGATTAGGGCATCTTTAATACTACAGTTTTCCAAAATTACATCTCCAGATTTCACTTCAATACCAGTCCACATGGTATCCACACAACTTTCAAAGCTAGTAAAGTGGGCTTCCAATTTATTACCTGGGTAGTTATTTTGGATAATTTTACCAAAGGCAGCGATCCTCACGTTACAGTTGTAAAGTGTAAGATCAAATTGGTTACAGTCAAATTTACCGTTAATTACAATTTCTTTATCTGTCAATGTTGTTTCGCCACTTTGTTCCAGTAAGTCAAATATATTATCTTCATCTTCAAGAATATAATCGGTTTGTTCGTTAACCTCACAGCAGTCGTACATGTCTTTTGTTAGTGTAGTGGGGCATTGTCCATAACTATCGCTTAGAGTTAGATAAAGTTCAGCATTATTTAGACCTGACCAATCTACAATTGCTGTGGTAGGGCTAGTTTCAGTAACATCTCCTGTATTGTTAGTGCTCCAATAGTAATTTTTACTTTCATCATAGTTGCTAATGGTAAATTCGTGTTCACCACAACCATAATCAGAGCCTGTTACTTCAGGTAAATCGTAAGCATCAATTACTTCGATATAGAAAGGCCCCAAACCTGTACTCGTAGTGACTTGGTAAAAACCTGGATAACTAAATGAAAGAGATACAGTATAGGGGTGTACTTGACTAAAACTAGTTTCAGTATTATTTGGAAGAATAAAGTTATAGGTTATCAAGGTGCCATCTTCAATGGAGTCATCGTTACCAACGTTAAAATAGCCTTTATTGTTGTAGCAAACTTTAAAAATGGTATCGCCTTGATTTTGCAGTTCGTAGTTGTTATTGATAAATGGCGTGAAAAAACAGTCAAGAGTTTGTGCTTTAACGAAGTGTATTGCACAAAATAATAAACAAAAAAGTAGAATTTTTTTCATGGTGCTTGGTCTTTAAGGATGAATAATTCCACTAAAGTAAGCACAAAAAATTAAAAAGTCAACTTACTCGCTTTTTTCCTCTACCCAATCGCCATGGCTTTTAATCAATTCAATAAGTGCATCTACGGCTTGTTCTTCGGGGATGTTTCGTTGCACCACTTCTTTCTCTTTATAGAGTGTAATTTTGCCCACGCCAGTTCCTACGTAGCCATAATCGGCATCTGCCATTTCGCCAGGGCCATTAACGATACAGCCCATAATACCAATTTTTATTCCTTTCAGGTGGTTGGTTTTGGCGCGTATTTTAGCAGTTGTTTCTTGCAAGTCAAATAGGGTACGTCCGCAAGAGGGGCAAGAAATGTATTCTGTTTTGGAAATACGCGTTCGGCTGGCTTGCAGTATGCCAAAAGCGGTTTGGTTTACCATTTGGTCAGAGCCACAATCTTCAGCGGCAATAAAAATGCCATCGCCTAGTCCGTCAATTAGCAAAGCACCCATGTCAGTAGCAGCATGAAGCTGTAATTCTTCATCTGAAAGATTGCCATAAGCTCGTCCAATAATAACTGGAACGGGACAGTCTTCTTCCAAAAGTTCAATAAATAATCGCCTTTGTTCTGCCATGCCATGAGCGTTCCAGCTGTCAATCAGCAATACGGCAGTAGGGTCGCTTTTTAGTTTAGCAATTAGTGCAGTGTTGAGGTCGGGCAAACAAGCATAGACCACATTAAGGTCTTTTGATAAATCGCTTTGTTCTAGATATTGTATGGCGCTCAAAAAGGGGTATGTTCTTTCCTTATTTTTGTGTTTTAGCCAAGTGTCGTAATGGTAAATAATTCCTAATGTTCCTGGAATGTGAAAGTCAATTTCTGCATTGCCTAAAAAAACGTAGTCGCAGGCCATGTCGCCAATGTTCCATTTGTCGGTTGGGACAGAATAGCGGTAGCCTAATGCAAAGAAAGCGGCCGGGCTTACGCTTTCCTTTAGTGAAAAGTCAGCCACAACAACAGGTACTTGCTTGTCGCCAATGTTCAAGACTTTTCGGCTGTCTCTTCGTTTGTAGTTAAAACTATCTAAAGGGTTGTGATTTATGGCTTTAATTTGCTGGTGCTTTTGCCTGTCGTGGTAACGTTTGACTAGATCTCTAGCTACTGGTATTTCAAACTCGGGCTCTTCCGTGAGCGAAACTCTAACGGTGTCGCCAATGCCATCTTCTAAAAGTGTGCCAATACCCACTGCAGATTTAATACGTCCGTCTTCGCCTTCTCCCGCTTCGGTAACGCCCAAGTGCAAAGGGTAGTTCATGTCTTCTTCTTTCATCTTAACAATCAAAAGGCGGTAGGCTTGTACCATAATTTGGGTATTACTGGCCTTCATTGACAGTATGATGTTGTGGTAGTCTTCTTCTCGGCAGATGCGCAGAAACTCGAGTGCTGACTCTACCATTCCTAAAGGAGTATCGCCATATCGGCTCAAAATCCTATCGGATAAGGAACCGTGGTTGGTGCCAATTCGCATGGCGGTGCCTTCTTCTTTGCAAATTCTTACAAGTGGCAGGAATCGTTCTTTAATGCGTTGAAGTTCTTGCTGATAGGTTGCATCGGTGTATTCTATCTCTTCGAACTTTTTCTTATCGGCATAGTTGCCAGGGTTGACCCTTACTTTCTCTACTATTCGCGCGGCTATTTCAGCGGCATTTGGGGTAAAATGAATATCGGCAACCAGAGGGGTATCGTAGCCTCTTGCTCGTAATTCGTCTTTTATATTTTGTAGATTTTCGGCATCTTTTTTGGAAGGGGCAGTGATTCGTACTATTTCACAACCTGCTTCAATCATTCGAATACTTTGTTCCACAGTAGCCTGTGTGTCCATAGTATCGGTAGTGGTCATGGATTGTATACGAATGGGATTGTCGCCCCCAACACCCACATTTCCTACCATTACTTCTCGAGTTCGAAAGCGGCGGTATTTTGTTAAGCTATTGCAATATAAAGGAGTAGACATTCGCGTAAAAATATAAAAACAGAGTTAAATGAGCTTTAATAAGTATAAAATTAGTTTTGGCTTAACGGTTTAAAATTATTCTCTCAGTTTTGATAAACTCTCCGTTTTGTACTTTTACGACATATACACCGTTTGAAAGGGCATCTAAATGAATCGTTTTCAATTCAGAATTACCGCTCCATTTTTCTTCAATCGCTTTTTGTCCATTTACAGAAAATACTTCAACTGTTGTTGGGTACGATGTTTTGCTAGTGGTTTGAACAAACACTTTTCCGTCACTGATAGAGGGATAGATTTCAACCCCGCCCATATCATGGTTTTCTATAGATACGCCATTGGTTACTCTAAAGGAATGAACAATAGCTGAGCCAAAGTCTTTGTTGAAGGATTGGAATACCGAAATAGTATCGTAATACATGAAATTGATAAAGCCACTACCATCAGGTTGACCTACATTATCCCAGTACCAAAAGTCTAGTCCGTCGCCGCCTGTGTCTTCAATTTTGAAAGTGTAACAGCCGTTTGATAACGTTACGGTATCGTTATACAAGGTGTTGCTAGCGCAGTTACTTCTAGAATATACCGTTTCGTTGTTGCTGTTTTTTATGGTCCAAGAACTTTGGCTTCCATAGTTATTGGTTTTAAGTCGCACCAAGAAGGAGGGTTTGTATATGGGTAAATCTTCAAATTCAGATTCCATTGAATCGTTATCGCCATGAGTATCGGTTGAACCGTTCGGATTTAATAGGGTAGCCTTAAATACGTTTTTATCGCCATCTTGTATGAGTTGACCAAGCGTTACTTCTTCTTCTTCCATAAACTTAAGATTACCGCTCCATTGGTAGGTTTGTACCGTCCCGCCTTCAACGCCATATTGTATGTCTAAGGAAGTGAGTAAATCTTTTCCAGAGTTTCTGATTTTTATAATTGGGTTAGAACATACTGGATTAAACCTTGAATAAACGTCTTTAGTTGAAGGAGCAATGATATCAGTGATTTCAGCATCTAATGTAAAGTTAGGCTCTTCGTACTGAAACAAGTGTACAGCGCAAGAATAAGAAGCATCGCCGTTGGGGTTGTAATTGCTAAAGTTAATATCAATAGCCACAGAGTCTTGAGTATCAACATAGGGTGTTATCTCATGATTAAAGATAGGCACCGCTTCACCAGGACACCAATTGGCACGGTCAAAAATCCATGTTCCTCCTTGTGGCCAAATCGCATTAAAGCCACAATCGTCTTTCCAAATGGTATTTCCGCCAGCAATACTTCCGTTTACTTTGGCAGTGTAGCTCACGCCTGGCGTAAACTCTCCCGCTTGCCCATGACCGGATGGCACAAATTGTAATTTAAAGTTTTGAGCTTCCGACAAAATAGGGACATAAACCTGTGGCATTTGGGTTGTTTCAAAATTATTGGAGTTAGAATAACCGTAACCTGAAGCCCCATTTTTGTAAACATTTGATAGTTTCAAAGGCATTCTTGGTGGTGTTCCTTCAATGAATTCAAAGTCTAATTTTACGCTAAAGCCACTGCTCCATCCAGAGTAGAATGCGTCAATTTCTACCGAATCTTTTAATAAATGTTGGAAGTCTGTAACGTCATAGGTAAAGACATGTTTCCAGTTTTCGTCATAGCCATTTGTGCCGTAGCTGCCATTAGCAGGGTTCATATAGGTGCCGTATGGTGTGATGGCTCTTCCTAATTCAAAATCTTCAATAACTTCGAATACATTGTAAGTGATGGTATTGCTTAGGTATAGTGTTGCTTCGGCAACAACTAGGGTGGAATCCGTAACTACGCCAAGGCTATCGAAGATTGGGTTGTAATAATTTGCAGCAAAAACGTATTGGGTATCGGTTATCAAAAAGGGGTCATTTTGATCTTCAAATAAAAGTAAGACCATTGTGTCATTAGCAACTGACGTTAGTCCATTCGTATCGTCCCAAGTGTTGGTAAAAGTCGGAGAATAGCTAAAGTTGGCGGTATCTACAATTTCATTATTTAGCTTAAATGAAGGTGCTAAAACCATGTTCGAATCAATTACGCCTGTTCGGTTTCGCATAAGAATATGTACGTCATAATCCCAGCCACTACATCCAGTAGAGGCACAGCCCATGGTGAAGTGCATCAGTACTTTTCTGTACGACTCTCCATTGGGAAATTCTCCCCAATCTTTATAATGACCGTACCACGTCATATCGGTGTTGTCATGAACTTGTACAAATGTAGTGTCGCCAGTGTCAGCAGTTGCTATTAGGCTTGAAAGGCATAAAACAATTATTAATCTTATCATAGTCTTGCTAAATTAAAGTGCTTCAAATATAATAAGAAAAGAGAAAGTTTAGCTGAAATTTTGGTAATCTATTAGCTTCTTGTAGGCTCCATTTTTTTTGGTGAGCTCGTCATGAGTCCCTTGTTCGACAATCATTCCTTTCTTTATCAATACGATATTGTCGGCATTTTGAATGGTTGACAATCGGTGGGCAATCACTAGCGAAGTGCGCGTTTTCATGAGTTTTGCAAGGGCATCTTGTACTAGCTTTTCTGACTCAGTATCAAGCGATGAGGTGGCTTCATCTAAAATCAAAATGGGTGGGTTTTTGTAAATCGCTCGGGCAATGCTAAGGCGTTGCTTTTGACCTCCAGAAAGTTTTGCTCCATTTTCGCCAACATTACTTTTGTAGCCATCGGGCATTTCCATAATAAAGTCGTGAGCATTAGCGGCTTTTGCTGCGGCAATAACTTCTTTCTCATCGGCTTGTTCGTTGCCAAGAGTGATGTTGCTAAAAACAGTATCGTTGAACAAAATAGAGTCTTGAGATACTACGCCCATTAAGCCTCTTAGGTCGGTAAGCTTGTAGTCTTTAATGTTAATTCCGTCAATTAAAATTTCACCTTCTTTGATGTCGTAAAAACGAGAAAGTAAATCTGCAATGGTTGATTTTCCACTTCCAGATTCACCAACTAAGGCTATGCTTTTTCCTTTTTTAATTTCTAAGTTTAAGTCTGTAATAACGGCTTGAGAATCGTACTTAAAGGATACATTTTTGAATTGAATACTTGATTCAAAATGGTCTTTTCCTTTTGGATGTTTTGGCGCTTTGATGGGGTTGTCAGTTTCTAAGATGCTCATGACCCTTTGTGAGGATGCGCTTCCTTTTTGAAGGTAATAAAATGCCGTTGTAAACGATTTTGCCGGCGGTATGATTTGTGAAAAAATAGCAATATAACCAATAAATGCTTCTGGAGACAATGCCTTCTCAGCGCCTAATACCAGTTTTCCGCCAAACCACATTACACATACTAGAACAATGGTGCTTAAAAACTCACTCATTGGCGACGACAAATCTTTCTTACGAAGTAGCTTTGTCATTATTTGGCGATAATCGTCACTGTTTTCTTCAAACTTTTCTTGTATTTTTTCTTCAGCATGAAAAGCCTTGATTATGCGTAAGCCTCTGATGTTTTCTTCAATATTGGATAAGAGTTCGCCCATTTTGCTTTGTCCTCTTTCGGATGATTTTTTCAGGCTTTTTCCAATTCGTGCAATTAAAAAACCAGCAATAGGAAACAAAACTATCACAAAGATTGTCAGTTGAGGACTAATGACAATTAGCGTTCCTAAAAAGATGATAATGTTCAAAGGATCTTTGAATATCATTTCCAAAGAACTCATTATAGACCATTCTATTTCTACCAAATCGGTAGTCATTCGGGCAATAATATCACCTTTTCTTTTTTCGGTGTAGAAGCCAAGTGGCAATGACAAAACCTTTTTGTGCAAGGCGTTACGCATATCTCTTACTACACCATTTCTGATGGGCGTAAGAAAATAAAGAGCCAAATACCTAAATAGATTTCTGAACAAAAACATGACCAAGACTAGCAGGCAGATGAATAGTAAAGCATCGATTTGCCCTCTTGTTTCAATAATTTGAGTGATTTGAAAATAGAAATTTTCTTTGATTGATTCAGTGGATAATTCCAGTTTAGGCGCCTCATATACTTTTTCTTGAGTGCCAAAAAGTAGCCCTAAAAAAGGAATAATCATGGTTATGGAGACTAAAGAAAATATTACCGTAAGAATGTTAAACACGATATTAAAGACGGCATAAATCCAGTAAGGCTTGGCAAAACGTAAGACTTTGAAAAAATCTTTCATTATGCAAATGTATTAAAATGCGCTTTTAAGGGTCTAAAAATTTATCTTTGTTCTATGGAAAGTACAAGACAGAAGAAGGTTTCAAGGCAGTTGTTAAAAGATTTATCTGAAATTTTGCAACTAAACGGTAGAGATTTGATTGGTACATCTTTTGTGTCAGTTACGGTTGTAAGGGTTTCGCCAGATTTATCCGTAGCAAGAGTTTACATCAGCGTCTTTGGCACTGAAGATAAAGATGCACTACTTGAAAAAATGAATAAGCAAGGCTATGCCATTCGTAAAAAACTCGGACAACGTATTCGTAACCAAATGCGTAAAGTTCCAGAATTAAAATTCTTTCTTGATGATTCGGTTGACTACACCCAACAGATTGAAGATTTACTAAAGGAATAGGCTTGAGGGTAGCGTTATACATAGCGAAGCGGTATTTGATTGCTAAAAAATCCAAGAACGTCGTTCATTTTGTGAGTTTAGCCTCAATGATTGGTGTGGCAGTAGGAACTGCCGCCTTGGTATTGGTGCTTTCTGTATTTAACGGCTTTGAGCAACTTATTTTATCGCTTTATAATTCATTTGACCCGCCCATTAAAGTATCGGTTTTAGAAGGAAAAGTCTCTGACTTTAGTGAAGCAAAAATGTACCTAGACGAGAAAAACATATTGTATTCAGAAGTTTTGGAAGAAAAAGTGCTCTTGCGGTATCAAGAAAAAGAATACATCGCTACACTAAAAGGTGTAGATGATAACTTTAAAAGAATAAATTCTATTGATAGTTTACTCATCGCTGGTGAATATATGGATGTTTACGATTCAAAGAATACGGCGATTGTAGGTCAAGGTGTGGCGTATTATTTATCCATGCGCATTGGAAATGCCTTTCAACAACTGCAAGTTTATGTGCCAGACAGAGAAAAAAACAACCTTTTAAGGCCAGAAAATTCCTTTATTCAAAAGAGTATTTTACCTGTTGGTATTTTCACTATTCAATCCGATTTTGATGCGGAGTACGTTATTGCTCCCATATCTTTTATACGAGATATTTTAAACAGAGAAGGGCAATCGTCTTCTTTAGAAATAAAATGCAGTGATGCAGAAATGGCGGTAATTCAAGCAGATTTAAAGCAAATTTTAGGAAGTCAATTTGAGGTAAAAAATAGATTTGAACAACATGCGTTTTTATACAAAATATTGAGCTCAGAAAAACTAGCTGTTTTTCTCATTCTTACCTTTATTTTAATAATAGCAACCTTTAATATTATCGGTTCACTTACCATGCTTTTGATTGAAAAGAAAAAGGATATAGAATTGCTATTTAATATAGGGGCAAGCCGAAGTCTAATCAAAAATATTTTCTTTTACGAAGGGTTGTTAACCACCGCTTTAGGAGCGGTTATTGGCTTGTTTTTTGGTTTGTTGGTGGCCTATCTACAAATCTATTTTGGGATCGTAAAAATGGGCGAGGGGTCTTTTGTTGTTGACAGTTACCCTGTCGTTGTTGAGTTTGTGGATGTTGTATTGGTGCTTGTAGTTGTATTGGCTATTGGCAGCTTGGCAAGCCTTATTCCATCTAGTCAATTGAGTAAAAAGTTGCTTTAGTCTTCAACGATTTTCGAAGAATCGGCCAGTAAACGGTTAAGCTCTTTAAATTCTTCTTTTGTCATTTCTCTGTATTTCCCATTGGGTAAGTCCAAATGAATATTCATAATTCGTACCCGTTTTAACTGCTGTACGTGATAGCCGAGGTATTCACACATTCGGCGTATCTGTCGGTTTAATCCTTGAGTTAAAATTATTTTGAAACGCACTTTGGTAAGCTGTTCTACTTTGCAAGGCCGTGTAATGGTATCCAAAATTGGAACTCCTTGACTCATCTTTTTTATAAAATCTTTGTCAATGGGTTTATTGACTTGCACTATGTATTCTTTCTCGTGATTGTTTCTAGCTCTGAGTATTTTATTGACGATATCGCCATCGTTGGTTAAAAGGATAAGCCCTTCGCTGGCTTTATCAAGTCTTCCGATGGGAAATATTCGTTTGGGGTAATTTATAAAATCAATAATGTTGTCTTTTTCTACCCTTGTGTCGGTAGTGCAGACTATGCCTCTGGGTTTATTAAGCACAAGATAAACGGCTTTTTCTTCGACCTTAACAATGTTTTTACCGTCTACTTTTACAACATCGCCATCCACAATTTTAGTACCCATTTGAGGCACTTCATCGTTGATAGTAACCCTTCCGTCTTCAATGAGTTTGTCGGCAGCTCTTCTCGAGCAATAGCCTGCCTCGCTGAGGTATTTATTTATTCGGGTTTCTTTCATTCTATGTGTTCAGCATATTATACAAATTCATAGTTCCCAAATGTAAGTTCAATTTCCTTAAGAATATCAAAAAGTTCTTCGGGCTCTTGGGCCGTTACTAATCGCATTCTGTATTCTTTAAAATTCGGTATGTGTTTGAAATAGTTGGTATAATGTCTACGCGTTTCAACAACACCAAGGACAGGGCCTTTCCATTTTAGTGAAAACTCCAAATGTTCTTTGCAAGTGTTGATTCTATCTATCATACTGGGCTTTTCTAAGTGCTTACCAGTTTTTAAATAGTGTTTTATTTCATTAAAAATCCAAGGGTAACCAATGGCAGCTCGTCCTATCATAATGCCGTCAATGCCGTATTTGTCTCGCTTAAGCTTGGCCGCTTCAGGGCTGTCTACATCGCCATTTCCAAAAACAGGAATATGCATTCTGCTGTTGTTTTTCACATCGGCAATCAGGCTCCAATCGGCTTCACCCTTATACATTTGCTTTCGCGTTCGACCGTGTATGGCTATGGCTTGAATGCCAACATCTTGCAGGCGTTCGGCTACTTCTACAATGTATTTGCTGTTGTCGTCCCACCCTAGTCGAGTTTTTACGGTGACTGGCAAGTGGGTAGAGTTGACAATTTCTTTAGTCATAGATACCATTTTGGGTATATCTTGCAAAATTCCAGCACCAGCACCTTTACAAGTCACTTTCTTTACAGGACAGCCGTAGTTGATGTCTATAAAGTCAGGGTTTACCTTCTCGCATATTCTAGTGGTTTGTTTCATGGACTCAATGTCGTGTCCAAAAATTTGAATAGCTAAGGGGCGTTCGTAGTCGAAGAAGTCTAATTTTTGAGTGCTTTTTACGGCATCTCTTATCAGCCCTTCAGAAGAAATAAATTCGGTATACATCACGTCTGCACCATTCTTCTTGCACATGGCTCGAAAAGGCGGGTCGCTGACGTCTTCCATTGGCGCTAGTAGCAATGGAAATTCACCTAAATCGATATTACCTATCTTTACACTCATCTTTTGCAAAATTAACTAAATATTACATTCTATGAAGTTGAAAGGGATTTATCAATCGTATTCGTTGCCTAAACAGTTCTTTTTACTCTTTCTTCTCATCTTTGTTTGCTTTTTTGTGGCGAACCTCATTGGTTTGTCAGGATCAATGCTATTTGGTGCTTCTTCATTGACCGATTTGCAAAACGAAAAGACTGTTTATGCTCTAAAGTTCTTACAAGCATGGAGTGCGGTGGGGGTTTTTGTTTTGCCCCCTTTCCTTTTTGCTTACCTAAGCGGCAATTCATTATCGTTTAATGCCGTAAGTCGTCATCAGTTAATGTTGACAGCTGTTATCATGTTGTTTGCCATGCCACTTATAAATGCCATGTCAGTATGGAATGAACAACTTCAGCTTCCAATTTTCCTGGAATCGGTAGAACTTTGGATGCGAGAGGCCGAAGCCAAAGCCATGAAAATTACTGAGGCTTTTCTAACGGTCAATACTGGGCTCGGCTTAGCGGTTAATATTTTGATAATTGCCATTATACCTGCGCTTGGTGAGGAATTGCTTTTTCGTGGAGTGATTCAAAAAGAATTGTCAAAATGGAGTGGTAAAATTCATTTGAGCATTTGGATTACAGCTTTTTTGTTTAGTGCCATGCACATGCAGTTTTTAGGCTTTTTTCCACGTTTTATAATTGGGGGTCTTTTGGGTTATATGTTTTTTTGGAGCGGCTCTATTTGGCTTCCTATATTAGCGCATTTTGTAAATAACGCTACGGCGGTTATTTTATCCTTTATGGTTACAAATGGAAGGCTAACAAAAGATGTTGAAACGATTGGGGTAAATGAGGGGCAAACGTCTATGGTATTAATTTCTTTAGCTTCCGTGGGTTTACTGCTGTATTTACTGAAAGAAATATCTCTAAAAAAGGCATAAAAAAAGCCCTCTTGATTAGAGGGCTTACATTTTATTTTTGAAAATCTTATTTAACCGTTTTTCTCGTCGAGTAGTTAATCTTTAGAGCATTGGCTTTACGAAGTTCTTGCTTCACATCCGTTACGATTCCCATTCTGGTGTCTTTATCTACTTTAATAGAGGTGGTCATGAATGGCACCTCTTTTTCATCTCTAGCAGAACGTTCTGCTGAAATGTATTGAGGAATATCTTCCACAGTAGCAAAAGCATCGTTTAATTGTAATCGGGCTTTCGTTCCGTAAGTCGTTTGCATTCGCTCGACAGGACTTCCAATGTAAATGTAGCTTACTAAAGATTTTTTCTCCAGTTTCTGTATTTCACTGGCCTGTGGCAGACTTTGTTTTACCATAATGGTAGTCTCACGCATTACAGTAGTAACCATGAAGAAAAACAACAGCATAAAAACAATATCAGGTAGAGATGCTGTTGAAATACCCGGAGTATCTTTGTTGTTATCTTTTTTAAACTTAGACATAATTATTTTCCTATGTTTTTAGGTTCTGCTTCAGAAATCTTTTGAGGATATTCTTTTCTAATTTCTTTTTGTTGACTGCCTGTTAAATCGCTATACATCATGCCAAATTTTTTCATTGCTCTGGCGTCTCTTAATTCACGGTAAGCGGCGGCTAATTCGTTTTGAACTTGAATGTAAGTTTCATACGAAGTACCTCTATCATTTTGCAATGATATAATTGCTTTTTGTGGATTGTCTGATGATTCTGGGTCTCTGCCATTATTATTGATAAAGGCTTTGGCACCCGCTCTGAGCTGAGAAATATCTAGAAATTCATTCTCTACTAACAATTGATTGTTTGAATTGATTAGAACTACATAGATATTCTTGGCCTTGATTTGAGAATCGTCTTGTTCGATTTCCTCTTCAGGCATTGGAGGTAATTTACGAGCCAAACCCGTATCTACGTCCATGGTCGTGGTTACCAAAAAGAAGATGAGAAGTAAGAAAGCAATATCGGCCATAGAGCCAGCATTGATTTCTGATGCACCTTTTGCTCTTCTTGCCATAATTCTATTTTTTAAATAGTTTTCCCAATTCAGCAAATAGAACTGCAGCTATTGCACCAATAGAAAGGATGTAGAAGGTAATTAAACCCATTCCTACTCTTTTGGTCGAAGCCTCAGTCATTCCAAATTTCTCAGAACCAGGGAAGTTCATAATATCTCCTGATGCGAATATGTATGAAATGATGCAAATAAGCACCAAGCCACCCACTCCCATCAGCGCGTTTTTGCCTTTAGAAGGATTCTTAGCCAAAAACATTATTGGATAAACGATGGCCGCTAGTGCAGCAATGCCTATCAAAATGTAGGTAAGAATCAATCCAGCGTTGATTAGAAATTCTGACATGCTTTATTTGATTTTATTTTTTACTAAAATATCTACAAAAGAGATTGAAGCGTCTTCCATAGTGTTTACGATGCTGTCAATTTTTGCAACGATGTAGTTGTAAAAGATTTGAAGTATCATCGCAACAATAAGACCGAATACCGTTGTTAAAAGAGCGACTTTAATACCTCCAGCAACTAGAGATGGAGAGATGTCACCTGCTGCCTCAATAGCGTCAAATGCACCAATCATACCGATTACAGTACCCATGAAACCAAGCATTGGCGCTAGAGCAATGAATAAGGAAATCCAAGAAAGGCCTCTTTCCAATAATCCCATTTGTACACTTCCGTACGCTACAACTGATTTCTCAACAACATCAATGCCTTCACCTGAACGGTCAAGACCTTGGTAGAAAATACTTGCTACAGGGCCAGCAGTGTTTCTGCAAACCTCTTTAGCGCCTTCTACGTTTCCTGAAGATAATGCACCTTCAATATCGTTTAGTAATTCGTCAGCGTTTGTAGTGGCTTTGTTTAGGTAAATAATACGCTCAATACATAGTGCTAATCCTAAAATTAGACACAATAGAACGATACCCATGAACGATGGGCCACCTTCAATAAATTTTTGTTTGATGACTTGGTGAAAAGAAGGGTTTTCAGCGACTTCAGCGCTTACTTTTTCTACTACTTCTTCTTCAACAGTTTGTGTTTCTTCAACTTGGGCGGTTGAGTCAACTTCATCTTGGGTAATAGCATAGGACACCTGACTTGTACCTATTGAAAGGGAAATAGTCAGCATAAAAAGTGCTAAGAGATTTTTCATTTTGATATTGTTTTAATTTGATTTAAAATTTTAAGTATCGCAAATCTACACAAATAATTTAAAATACTGTTGTTCAATTTTTACACCACTTATTACGTTCTGCGTGTACTTTTATTGTGTTGTTAGTAATAACTACTTGAAAATTTAAACAGTATTATTAAGGAATAACACCCTTTATCAATCTTTATAACTCTTTTGTAAGGATAATCTCAAAAGACTCTTCGTTAGGGACAGCAGCACCTAACCAATCCCAATATGTATTACGCCATATTATTGCATTGCCAGAAGCTGGGTTGTTTGGCGATGAGTTGCTCGTGAAATCACCAATAAAAGCATAAACATCTTGAACGTTTTTTACTGAAACAGTATAGCCAGTATCTAAAAACCAAGGCGCTGCAACAACATCTTCGCCCCAATCATACACTTCAGTTATCGAGAAGTTCCCATAATACAAATTATTTAAATTATCCTCTTGAATGACTTGACCACCGCTTAATTTTTGAATTATAATATTATCCTCTGAAAAGGTTACCCTATTCTCTAGAGCATCATCAATCCAACTCCCCCAAAGCCACGCACTAGGATTGAATAAATTTGTTTCGGTTGTATCTAGTGGGTCAACGAAAATCGTATCATTTACTGTTATCGTGTCAACCAAAGTTATTGTGTCGGTCGTATTTATTGTTATAGTGTCAACCGTATTTATAATTAAAGTATCAATTGAACTTATAATTACAGTGTCCGTTGTGTTTATTAAAACCGTATCAGTTAAATTAATTATTAAGGTGTCTGTTGAGTTAATTACTATTGTATCGTAAATGGTTGTTGGTGTAGGCACTTCAACCTCGTCAGGCGTACAGAATACAATAAACATAGATAGTCCAACTAAAAGCAGTAAATTTTTCATAGTTATAGTTTTAAGTTCATTGCAAAGTTAAATATTTTAAGTAAGATCTTTAAATAGACAAAAACACTCTTTTTGTTTATTGCGGAAAGGAAGGGATTATTTCATGATCCCAGAAAGGGGAGTATCAATACGACAAAAATCGCTTCGCTTCTTTTTTCTCTAAAACCCCTTTTGGTAAACAAGTTCACCCAAGGTCTTTAAATAGAAAAAACACCCTTTGGGGTGCTTTTGTCTATTGCGGAAAGGAAGGGATTTTTCGTTTTACTTCGTAAACCTCAAGAATTTCATTTCGAACATGGGTTCTCATCCCTAAACAAAAAAACAGAAACCACTCCAAAGAGTAATTTCTGTTTTTGCGGAAAGGAAGGGATTCGAACCCCCGATACGTTTCCGTATACACGCTTTCCAAGCGTGCGCCTTAAGCCACTCGGCCACCTTTCCAATACGGGGGCAAATCTACTAAATGAAATTTAATTGGTCAGTTCTCCTCTCAATGAAATTTGTAGAAGATCTTTTATTTTTTCATTCGAATACCCTTGACCTAATAAGTACATGAGTTTAGTTACTGCCGCTTCAGTGGTCATGTCTTTTCCGCCAACTACCCCTAAGCGCTCGAGTTTTGAACTCGTTTCGTAAAGTCCTTGGCTCACACTTCCTGACAAGCATTGACTTACGTTTAAAATAATTTTACCCTTTTGTACGGCTGTTTTTAAGGACTCAATAAACCAATCTTCGGTTGTGGCATTGCCTGCGCCAAAGGTTTCTAAAATTATGCCTTTGTAAGGCAGTTCTAGAATGGTGCTAACGTATTCTTTTTTCATGCTTGGAAAAAGTTTTAGAATAAGAACATCATCACTCAAATTAGTGTTTACTTTCAGCTCTTTGTCAGTGTGGTCGTAGCTAATAGGACTGTATTTTATTTCCAAACCTGCTTCGGCAAGGGGTATGAAATTAGGACTTTTAAAGGCTTCGAAGTGTTCGGCATTAACTTTTATGCTACGGTTTCCTCTAAGTAATCGGTATTCAAAATAGACACATACTTCTGGCACTTTTCCCTCTGCTGCAATTTCAATTGATGAGATAATATTTTCTTTAGCATCGGTACGCCTAACGCCAATGGGTAACTGGGCGCCCGTGAGTACTACAGGTTTTTGTAAGTTCTCTAGCATATAGCTTAACACTGAGGCTGTGTAAGCCATAGTGTCTGAGCCGTGAAGAATGACAAAACCATCGAATTTATGGTATTCTGTTTTTATGATTTCTGCCAACGTCACCCATACTTCCTGATTCATGTTTGAAGAGTCAATAGGCGCATCAATACTTGCAGTTTGTATGTTTATGTCAAAGGTTTTGAGTTCAGGAATTTGGCTTTCAAGCTTTTCTAAATCGAAAGCTTTCAAACTGCCTTCGCCAGATTTATACATGCCAATTGTTCCACCAGTATATATGAGTAGTACAGACTTTAAATGTGTCATAGTTTAAATAATGTATTAGCGTTGTGAGAAGTTACTTTGGCAACTTCCTCCACATTTATCTCGTAAATTTCGGCAAGTTTTTGCGCGATTAAGGGTAAAAACGAACTTTCATTGCGTTGGCCTCTATGAGGCGTGGGCGCTAGGTACGGGCTGTCCGTTTCCAAAATGAGGTGGTTTAAATCCAGATTTTTTAGGGTTTTGTCCAAGCCACTATTTTTGAAAGTGACAACTCCTCCAACGCCTAACATAAAGCCTAATTCAATGGCTTTTTTAGCTTGCGCTTCATTTCCTGTAAAGCAATGAAAAACTCCCCTTAAATGGTCGTCATTTACCTCTTCGATGATTTCAAAAACTTCATCAAAACTTTCTCTAATGTGAATAGCAACAGGCAAATCGTATTCTTTAGCCCAAATCAATTGTTGGCGAAATGCCTCTTTTTGAATGTCTAAAGTGTCTTTATCCCAATACAAATCAATGCCTATTTCCCCCACTGCTACATATCTTCCTTTATCAAGATAAGACTTTACGATTTGCAATTCTTCCAAATAATTTTCTTTAACATCGCAGGGGTGCAAGCCCATCATAGGAAAGCAATGTGTAGGAAAGTCAGCACATAATTTATGCATGGCATCAATGGTCTGACTATTGATGTTTGGCAATAACATTTTACTCACGCCTTTATCGATAGCGTTTTGAACTATCAGATGTCTGTCATCATCAAACTGACTACTAAACAAATGGGTGTGGGTATCTATCAGATTCATGAGGGCAAAATTAGGATAATTTATTTAGCTTTGAACGATGTCTAAACCGATGAAAATATTAGTGATTCGCTTGAGTTCTATTGGCGATATTGTATTAACATCTCCTGTTGTTAGAGTGTTAAAAAAACAACTAAATGCAGAGGTTCACTTTCTAACCAAAAAGACATTTGCAAATTGGCTGTGCCACAATCCATACATTGATGCCATACACCATTATGAAGATGGAACAGCACCATTGGAATCGGAAAAGTTTGATTTTGTAGTGGATTTACACCACAATTTGCGCACCCTAAAAGTAAAAAGAGCTTTGAAATTACCTTCTAAAAGTGTCAATAAGCTAAATATTAGAAAGTTCATTTTGACTACTTTTAAGTTAAACCTTATGCCGCCCATTCACATGGTGGATAGAAACATAGCTACCGTAGAACATTTAGGGGTAAAAAACGATATGCTGGGACTAGATTTTTTTATTCCTGAATCGGCATCTCTTCCTGAAAAATTTCAGCTTAAAAAGCCGTTTGTGGCAGTAGTCATCGGCGGGCAACACGCTACCAAAATATTACCCACTTTTAAGATTATTGAATTGTGTAAACAGTTAAATCGTCCATTCGTTTTAGTTGGAGGGCCTGAAGATGCGGATCGCGGAGAGGAAATCATTACGAATACTCAACAGGGCTTAAATGCTTGTGGTGAACTGTCGCTTATTCAATCGGCATTATTGGTGAAGGGAGCTGAATTTGTAGTCTCTCATGATACTGGCATGATGCATATTTCAGCGGCTTTAAAGAAAAAAATATATTCCGTTTGGGGAAATACTGCCCCTCCATTTGGCATGGTACCTTACCTCCCAAATCCAGATTCAGTGATAGTAGAAAATAAAAATTTAGGTTGTCGTCCGTGCTCAAAAATTGGGTATTCAAAATGCCCAAGAGGACATTTCAAGTGTATGACCGAAATAGATTTATCGCCGATTAAGTAAATAAAGCTTTTAGCTCAGAAGCGTCTTCTGGCTTCATTCTACCCGATAAAATTAGGCTCAACTGCCGTCTTCTTAAAGCGCCGTCAAAACGCTCTTTTTCTAAGTCAGACTCTGGCGTTATTGAGGGTACTGCTATAGGATTTCCCAATTGATCAACAGCTACAAAAGTGTAAATGGCTTCATTACATTTTTGTCTGCCAGAGGTCGATTGGTTTTCCATCCAAACATCTACAAATACTTCCATAGACGATTTGAAGGCTCTAGAAACTTTGGCTTCTAGGGTTACAATACTTCCTCTGGGTATGGGTTTTTCAAAGGATACATTATTAACCGAGGCCGTAACTACAATTCTACCACAGTGTCGGTGCGCCGATATGGCTGCTGCTATATCCATCCAATGGAGTAGTCGCCCACCCATTAAATTATCTAAATTATTTGTATCGTTAGGTAACACCATCTCGGTAAGAGTGGCTAAACTTTGTAAAGGTTTTTTAGAAGACATTGTTTAGTGTGTTGATAGAAGCCAAGCACTTGGATTGGTCTTCTTGATTTCACGTAAAGCAATAATTGCATCGGATGAGTCAACGAAACCATCGTATGAAACTCTGTAAAGTCCCGACTTACTTTTGCCTACAATTTTAGAGCTTGAAAAGTTTGATTTCTGAAGTTTTGAAATCATTTTGTTGGCGTTTCTTTCAGTTGAAAAAGCACCTGCTATGACAAAGTGTTTTGGCACTTCAACAGCAGCTGCCATATTGTTTTTTGCTTCGTAAAAAGTCAATACAGCATCTTCGATATTGTTGGTTGGACTTTCTACCTCAAATGAAGAGTAGGTAATGTTTGTGGTTTCAGCACTTTCAACATTTACAGTTGTTGAACTGGAAAAGGGAGAAAGGTTTGCGTAAACAGAATGTATTTTGTCTTTATTAGAAATGCCTAAAGCACTAACCATTAGAAGTGGAAGAAGCACAGCGGCAGCCTTTAGCCAAGGTTTTTTGTTGCTTGGTAAATGGGATTTGTCGATGTGTTTGATTTTTTCTTCAAAACGCTCTTGAACCGAAGTTCGTTGTATGGCCGGATATTGAATTGTAGAAAAGCCATAACTATCAAGCAAATGGTTTCTCGAATTGGATTGAACAAACAATACTTTTTCGTCAGAAGTCAACAATAAGGTGCCTACATCGTCTATAAATACCTTTTTGTAAAGCGATAAAGACTCATTTAAATTGAGGACGTATTTATCCAATTCTTTTTTAGCCTGCTTGAAGGTTAGCCCTTCTCCGACTGCAATTTCATTAACAAGTAAGCCGTCATTATTTTTAAGACTTCTATTAAAAACAATAGATTTCTTAGGGGCAAACATGTGATTAGTTCTGCTGTCGATAAAGGCAGATTCATAGTTGGCTACAAAGCCACCAAATTCTGGAATAATCACACAATTATGCTCGCAAAGTAAATCCGATATGTGCTTGTTAATGTTTGCTTTCATTGTTTTGCTAAAGTATTATTTTCATGAAGGCTACCCAAATCTTTCAATAATTTTTTTTAAATCTTCTTCGGTATCAACTGAATAGGTGTCAAAAGCTGTTTTTTTCACCTTTATTTTTAAACCGTTTTCTAACCAACGCCATTGTTCTAATTTCAGTTCTAATTCTTTTGGTGAAGGGGTTAAAAGTGAAATTTCTTTTAAAGTTTTGGAGCGAAAAGCGTAGAGTCCTATGTGTTTGTAAAAGGTGTCTTTTTGGAAAGGCTTATCGATTGTCCTATCAAATGAAACAGCCCATTCATTTTCATCAAATCGAACCTTTGGCTTATTGAAATTTTGTAACTCATTCGACTCGTCAATTACTTGAGCCAGCGTAGCAATGTTGGTGTTTAAATCTGTAAAAGCAGCTATCAGTTGGTTAATTTGTTCGGCCTCAATAAAAGGTTCATCGCCTTGTACATTAACGATTACATCATACTCTTTCCCAATGGTTTCGACTACCTCAATGCATCGGTCTGTTCCGCTGAGGTGATTCTCTGAAGTCATAGTTACTTCACCTCCAAAAGAATGGACTTCACTAACAATTCGTTCGTCATCGGTGGCAACGATTACAGCATCAAGTTTGGAATGTTTTGCTTGCTCATAAACACGTTGAATCATGCTTTTTCCAAGGATATCGATAAGTGGCTTGCCTGGCAGTCTGGTTGATTTGAATCTGGCAGGAATTATACCGAGCGTTTTCATAGGGATAAACTAAATTTTAGTGAATAGGAGCGAGGGGGCATCATATTTGAAGGCCTGCTTTGGTACTCTCTGTTTAATAGATTATTGGCGATGAATGAAAACGAAACCTTTTCAGAAAGTTGATAAATGAGCCTTGTGTCTACGATGAAATCGCCCTTATTCAATTTTTCTCTGGATTCGGGAATTCCTGGGACAATAGTTTCAAAAAGTGGCGAAACAAAAATATAATCAACGTTTTGCATAAAACTGTTATACCTGAAGCTTGTGCCAAATGACAGTTTTTTTCTTTTAAATTCAACATCCAACTTGGCAATGTGTTTGTGTCTGTATTTTAGAAATAACGTATTGGAGTCTAAAGAACTGGTATTGAAATAATTTAACTCAAGGCCGTAAACATCTTCTCCATAAGTTAAATAAGGGTCTTTTGGAATAGCGTTGATATAGGTGTATCCACCAATAAGGTTAATTTCAGTGCCATTAATTTTACCACTTGCTCCTGTTGAAAATTCTATACCAGATATTCGTGTGTCGCCTATGTTTATAGATTTGAATCCAACGCCTAAACTTTCGCTACTCACTTCTTCCCACTGCCCAAAGCTAAACTCCATCATGTTCTTGTACTCCATGATGAAAGCAGCAACATCCACATAGCCTTGCCAATCTCCAAATCGAAAGCCTTGTTTTACAGCTATTTCTGAGCTCCATCCTTCTTCGGCTTTTAGCTCAGGGTTTTGATAAACAAATATTCCCCCAGAAACTTCGGTTTCAATAAATAACTCTGCGATACTAGGGAACCTGTACCCTTGACCGATTGATGACCTCAAAAAAGTGCCTTCTCCAATTTGGTAATTGACGCCTGCCCTAAAAACAGGTTTGGCAGCTTCAAAAGAATTGACAGAATCTCCATCTATTAGATAAAGTTCGCTAGTTTCTAGTTTAAACTGTTCGTATCTAGCGCCAAGAGATAAATTAATTCGCTTACCTACTTTTTTGTCTAGCTGAGTGAAAATGGCATTATTTAGCTTGAAATTTTTTCCATTGAAAAGTTCCGCTTCAGCATCAACGTATTCATTCATTAAACCGCTCGTCCAATTTAGCCGTATTGACTCTATGTTTTTCTGGTACTGATATTCTGAATAATATGTTGAGGATTCGTTATCCTGACCATCTGGATCATTTTTTGTTTCGTTATCATTGATAACCCTCATGTACCTTGTTCTAAGACTATGTTTGTCACCATTTTTTGGGTTTATGTAGGTAACAAAAGGATCAACATGAAAAACGTCACCGCTCGTTTTTGTTACGGAGCTATCCAAAGGAATATAAGCCTCATCATAGCTTTGCCAAATTAATGCGGAAGCAGTTTCGTTAAACAAGAAGTTCCCATTTATTCCATAAGAAAGGCCTTCTATTTTTTGGCTTTTATAGCGGGTATTAAAATTAAATCGCTTTCGGCTGGTTTCTTCGCCATATCGATAGCCTTCATCTTCTAGAAGAAAACCACCGATAACCAAATCGAGGTTACCAATTTTTCGTTTGTGTAAAAAGTCAAAGCCGCTGATTAACCTTTTGTCATCTCCCCACCAATTTAAACTTTCACGTCGGGCGTCATCATAGTAACCACTGTGAACATTGATTTTAGTTTCTGGCACATCACTCGGATAAGCCGTTCGAATATTAATAACGCCATTTAAGGCTGATGAACCGTACAGAGCCGAAGATGCGCCTTTAATAATTTCAACTTGATTAATATTTTCTGTAGAAATTAAACTCCATTGAGCTTGTCCAGCATCGCCTGAAATCAAAGGCATATCGTCAACCAACACTTGGACTCTTGTTCCAGCGCCATAACTCCAACCGCTACCACCTCTTATATTGGCCTGACCATCGGTAATGTTTACACCAGGAACCTGGTCAATAGCAGTCTGAATATTTGTGGTGTTTTTATTGGAGATAAAAGCAGGTTTTATAACTTCAACCGATACGGTTGTTTCTTCAATACGTTGCTCGAACTTACCTGCTGAAACTACAACAGTTTCGATAAGCTTGGCATTGTCTACCATTTCAATAGTTTGTTGTTTGGATTCACCATTTTTTAGCCTGATGGTTTTTACAACATCTTTGAATCCAATGTAGCTGAAAGTAAGGGTATGTTCATTCTCTGAAAGCTTAATTTTGAAATTACCGTCAATGTCAGATGTAGCAAGGCCTTTGCCATCTAGCAGTATGTTAACTCCAATTAGTGGTTCTGAATTAGATTTGTCCAAAACAGTACCATAATATTCTTGTGCATTTAATAGCTGAATACTACAAAAAAATAATAGGGTTAGAACTAACTTAATCAACTTCTTTAAATTAAAGTTTAGATTTGCAAAGTACAAATTTATTGCCATGACACAAGAACTCATCTTTCATATTGGGCTCAATCAAATTAAAGGCATTGGCCCTGTTAACATTAAGAAAATCGTTGCTTATTGTGGTGGATTGGAAGCCGTATTTAGAGAGAAACAATCTAATCTTGAAAAGATTCCAAATGTTGGTCCAATTTTAGCCAGTCATATAAAAAACAGTTCTGTTATTTCAAAAGCGGAACAGGAGCTGGCTTTCATTCAGAAAAATAACATTTCTTGTATATCCTATTGGGGAGATAATTACCCTGAAAAACTAAAACATTGTAGAGATGCTCCGACCTTATTATTCGCAAAAGGAAATCTAAATCTTGATAACACCAAAATAATAAGTGTTGTTGGAACAAGAAACGCAACCTCCTACGGGCTTTCTTTTTGTAAAGATTTTATTAAAGATTTAGCACCTTACTCTCCTATAATTGTTAGTGGAATGGCCTATGGTATTGATAAGTTTGCTCACAAGGAGTCGGTCAATAATGGGCTTCAAACCATTGGCGTTTTAGCGCACGGATTAGACACTATCTATCCCAAATTAAATAAAGACTTAGCAAGTCAGGTCTTTACAAACGGGGGCTTGATTACGGAGTTTGTTAGCTACACCAAATTAGTTAGAGAGAATTTTGTAAGAAGAAATAGAATTATTGCTGGACTTTCAGACGCCACTGTAGTTGTTGAAAGCAATACAAAAGGCGGCGCCATGATAACCGCAAGAATGGCAAACGCTTACAATAGAGAGGTGTTTGCCGTAGCGGGAAGAGTTAGCGATAAATACTCTTCGGGCTGTCATCATCTTATAAAAAACAATGAAGCACATTTGATAACTTCCGCAGGTGATTTAATTGCAAATTTAGGATGGGACAATGTTCAGGCTCCCGTTCAACAACAGCTATTCGACTGCACCCCTGAGGAAAAAGAACTGCTAAAGATAATATCATCTTGCGATGGCATTCACATAGACAATATACATGCTCTAAGTAGCTTTACCTTTCAAAAAACAAACAATCTACTGCTAAAATTAGAGCTTGAAGGTGTAATATATGCCAAACCAGGAAAATTATATTTCAGTTAAAAAGTTGTATATTTGGTGAAAGCTAATAAAACTTATTGAACTTAACATGAAAAAACTCACACTACTACTGTTGGCTATGCCATTTTTTGCGCAAAGTCAAACCTACCTAAGATGCGGAAGCGAACTAGTAAATCGACACTATCAAAATACCGACAATTCATTTTTAGAAAAACAACAACAAATTTTTGAAAGGGCAAAACAATGGTCAGATGCAAACCAAAGAAGTATTTCGCAATCTGAAGAAGTATTGCAAATACCGGTTGTTGTACATGTAATATATGAAAACGATGAGGAGAATTTGAGTGATGTTGTTATAAAATCTCAAATTGATGTGCTGAATGAAGATTATGGCAGAACAAATGCAGACACCACAGAAACTAGAGCTGTTTTTGATACAATTGCTGGTAAAGCCAACTTTCAATTTTATTTAGCAACTGTTGACCCTGACGGAAACCCAAGCACTGGAATCACCAGAACATCGACAGACAAAACGATATTTATGTCGCAATCCGAATTAGACAACGGTGAATTACTTGAATCAATGAAAAAACCGTCTAGTGGCGGAGTATCAGCATGGCCAACAGATGAATACATGAATATTTGGGTGTGTGATATATCCTTTGATGGTCAACTCGCTCTCCTTGGGTATGCTACACCTCCCAATAATTTGCCAAATTGGAATGGAGGAATAACAACGGACTCTCAATATGATGGAGTTGTTGTTCATTATTCTGTTTTTGGTAGAGATGCCGCTCCAGATGTCGGAGGGGGACAAATCGTTAACTTTTTAGGTCGGGTAGCTACTCATGAGACGGGCCATTATTTTGGACTTAGACACGTTTGGGGCGATGGACCCTGCGGACATGAAGACGGTATTGATGACACTCCAGACGCTATTAATAGCGGCATGAATCAATGTAATCATAATGCTAACACATGCGCAGATTCGCCTTATGACTTTCCAGATATGGTCGAGAATTTCATGGATTATTCGGCTCCATCTTGTCAAAATATGTTTACCAAAGGGCAGGTAGATTTTATGTATTCAGTGATAGTCAACAATCGGACCGATTTACCCGACACTATAGGAGGGTCTAACCCCAATAGCATTGCTAATAATCAATACAACATGGCGGGTCTGTCTCTCTATCCAAACCCAGCAAAGGATAGATTAACAATAGATGTAAGCAACTTACAAGAGATTACCGACTTGCAAATTATGGACGTTACAGGCAAAGTGGTATGGAAGCAAACGTATTTATTGTCAAACTACAATGATCATATTGGTGTATCAACCAAAGAATTTTCAAGGGGTATTTATTTTTTAAACGCCACAAGTAAAAATTTAACCATTTCACGCAAGATAATACTGAATTAAGGAGTAAATTCTTTTGATTTTTAATGCATGTCTCGATCAGATTTTATCCGAAGTCTTTTGTTGCATTAAGATATTTTAGAAAAAGGTTATTTGAATATTGAAAAATTATACATTTGTCAACATAAATTACTAACTAATGTCTACAAAATACCAAGAAAAAATAGATGCATTTATGGCGGAAATTACCGCTAAAGATGCGCACGAGCCAGTTTTTATACAGGCCGTTCAGGAAGTAGCAGAAGCTATTATCCCATTCATGGAAAATAATCCAAAGTATAAGTCTTCAAGATTGCTAGAACGTATTGTAGAGCCAGAGCGAACAATAATTTTTAGAGTTCCTTGGGTTGATGATGCTGGTAATACTCATGTAAACAGAGGCTTTAGAGTTGAATTTAACTCGGCAATTGGTCCTTATAAAGGAGGTTTACGTTTTCACCCATCGGTAAACTTAGGGATTCTTAAATTTTTGGGTTTTGAGCAAGTTTTTAAAAATTCACTCACAACCTTGCCAATGGGTGGAGGTAAAGGGGGCTCAGACTTTAACCCTAAAGGAAAGTCAGATAATGAAGTAATGCGTTTTTGCCAATCCTTTATGACCGAATTGAGCAGACACATTGGTCCAAATACAGATGTTCCAGCTGGAGACATTGGAGTTGGTGGAAGAGAAATAGGGTATTTATTTGGACAATATAAGCGTTTGAAAAATGAATTTACAGGTGTTCTTACTGGTAAAGGCATTAACTGGGGAGGCTCATTAATTCGTCCCGAAGCAACTGGCTACGGAACAGTTTATTTTGCGCAAAATATGTTAGCGACAAAAGGCGAAACTTTTGAAGGTAAAACTGTTGCAATTTCTGGTTCAGGAAATGTTGCTCAGTTTGCCTGTGAAAAAGCCACGCAGTTAGGCGCAAAAGTTGTAACTCTCTCAGATTCATCGGGTTTTGTTTACGATAAGGACGGCATCAATGCTGAGAAATTGGCATTTATTATGGAGCTTAAGAACGTAAAAAGAGGCCGTATTAAAGAATATGCTGACCACTACAATTGTGAATTTTTCGAGGGCGAAAGACCTTGGAGTGTTCAGTGTGATATTGCCTTACCATGTGCTACTCAGAACGAACTTGACGGAAACGAAGCCGCCAGTTTGTTAGCTAATGGTTGTATTTGCGTATCTGAGGGGGCTAATATGCCTTCTACGCCTGAAGCAATAGAAGCATTCCACAAAGCAAAAATATTATTTGCGCCTGGAAAAGCATCAAATGCTGGAGGGGTAGCAACGTCTGGACTTGAAATGTCACAAAACTCTATCCGAATGAGTTGGACAAGAGATGAGGTTGACCAAAAACTCAAGAAAATAATGAATGATATTCACGAGTCATGCGTCAAATACGGAACGGAAGGGGATTTCGTAGACTACGTAAAAGGAGCTAATATAGCAGGCTTTGTAAAAGTAGCAGACGCCATGTTAGACCAGGGTATTGTTTAAACTAATTTAACAATAATTAAGAGGGAGGCAACTCCCTTTTTTTAATTCACATTTATGTACGGAAAGTTAAAAAACCAATTAGAGGCCGAGTTACAAAACATAAAAGACGCTGGCTTATACAAAGAAGAACGTATAATCATTACTCCTCAGGATGCTGATATTTCGGTAAATACTGGCAAAGAAGTCATAAACTTTTGCGCAAATAATTACCTTGGATTATCCTCGAATAAGGAAGTGGTAGATTCTGCCAAGCGTACTCTTGACAGTCACGGTTTTGGTTTGTCGTCCGTTAGATTTATCTGCGGAACTCAGGATATTCACAAAACATTAGAGCGAAAATTATCTGAGTTTTTAGGGATGGAGGATACAATACTATATGCTGCTGCTTTTGATGCTAATGGCGGTCTTTTTGAGCCTCTCTTTGGTGCAGAAGATGCTATAATTTCAGACTCCTTAAACCACGCTTCAATAATAGACGGTGTCCGTTTGTGTAAAGCGGCACGCTATCGCTACACCAATAACGACATGAATGACTTGGAGCAGAAACTAATAGAAGCCCAAGCTCAGAGAAACCGAATCATTGTTACTGACGGCGTTTTCTCAATGGACGGTTATATAGCTCAGCTCGACAAGATTTGCGATTTGGCTGACAAATACGATGCGCTTGTAATGGTCGACGAATGTCATGCAACTGGTTTTGTTGGTAAAAATGGAAGAGGTACTCATGAATATCATAACGTAATGGGTCGTGTAGATATCATCACTGGCACATTAGGTAAGGCCTTGGGCGGTGCAATGGGAGGGTTTACTTCTGCCCGAAAAGAAATTGTGGATATACTTCGTCAACGTTCTAGACCTTATTTATTTTCGAATTCTTTAGCGCCTTCAATTGTTGGTTCAGCCATTACAGTTCTTGATTTACTCAGTAATTCTACAGAATTAAGAGATAAACTAGAAGCAAATACCTCATATTTCAGAACTAAAATGACTGAAGCAGGTTTTGACATTAAAGAAGGCGTTCACCCAATAGTACCTGTCATGCTTTATGATGCAAAGACCTCGCAGATTATGGCGGACAAACTTTTAGAAGAAGGAATTTACGTTATTGGCTTTTTCTTCCCTGTAGTACCTAAAGACCAAGCACGAATTAGAGTGCAGTTGTCTGCCGCTCATACCAAAGAACATTTAGATAAAGCCATAGCTGCTTTTACAAAGGTTGGAAAGGAAATGAAAATTATCAACTAAATATGGTTGATAAATTTTTGTTGGATTAAAATAAAAATCCTACTTTTGCCACCCCTTTAGAGTAAGGGGTATAAATGAACGTTATTAACTAAAACGATCAATAGTGGACACACTAAGTTATAAAACAGTATCGGCAAACAAAGAAACATCCAACAAAGAATGGGTTTTGGTAAATGCTGAAGATATGATATTAGGTAGACTAGCTTCTCAAGTAGCTTCTATCTTAAGAGGAAAGCACAAAACAAACTTCACACCTCATGCAGATTGTGGAGATTATGTAGTTGTAGTAAACGCTGATAAAATCCGTTTAACAGGTCAAAAGTGGACTGATAGAGAACACTTTAAGCACACAGGATATCCAGGTGGGCAGAAAAGAATCTCTCCAAAAGAACTATTTGATAAGGACCAGACGTCATTAGTAAAACAAGCAATTAAGGGAATGCTTCCAAAGAACAAGCTTGGAAGAACAATATATTCAAACTTATTTGTGTACGCTGGAACTGACCACAAGCAAGAAGCACAACAACCCAAAGAAATTAAAATCAAATTATAACGATGGATACAATTCACACCATTGGTAGAAGAAAATCAGCAGTTGCTCGTATCTATTTGAGCAAAGGCAAAGGAAACATTACCGTAAACAACCGTGAAGCAAAGACTTATTTCAGTACAGCTACACAATTATATAAACTTAACCAACCATTCAATTTAGTTGATTTGGAAGGAAGGTACGATGTAAAAGTAAATGTAAACGGCGGTGGTTCAACCGGTCAAGTAGAGGCTATTCGTTTAGCTATCTCTCGTGCACTAATTCAGATCAACGAAGAGAATCGTCCTACGCTAAAAGCAGAAGGATTACTTACTCGTGACCCAAGAATGGTTGAGCGTAAAAAACCTGGACAGAAGAAAGCTCGTAAGAAATTCCAGTTCAGCAAACGTTAATATCTTAGGATATTGTTTAGTATCAAAATCTCTCAGACTATACACATTATACTACTAGGAGATTGTGAAGAATTATGAATGTAAACAATTAAAAAATGTCAAAAACAAACTTTAAAGACTTATTAGAAGCAGGTGTTCATTTTGGACACTTAACAAGAAAATGGAATCCAAAAATGGCTCCTTATATTTTTATGGAGAAAAATGGAATCCACGTAATTGATATTAACAAGACAATGGTTAAACTAGACCAAGCTTGTGCTGCACTTAAGCACCTAGCAAGGTCAGGAAGAAAAATCATGTTTGTTGCTACTAAAAAGCAAGCCAAAGAATCTGTTTCATCTCACGCTCAAAGAGTAAATATGCCTTATATTACTGAGCGTTGGTCTGGTGGTTTGCTAACGAATTTTGCTACAATTCGTAAAGCAATCAAGAAAATGAATTCGATTGATAAAATGAAGACGGATGGTACTATTGATACCTTATCTAAAAGAGAGCGTCTTCAAGTATCAAGAACTAGAGATAAACTAGATAAAAACCTTGGTAGTATTTCCTCTATGAATAGAATACCTGCAGCCTTATTTGTTGTAGATATTCACAGAGAACACATTGCTATAGCTGAGGCTAAAAAATTAGGTATTCCAACATTTGCAATCGTTGATACTAACTCTGATCCTAACATTGTTGATTTTTGTATCCCAGCAAACGATGATGCAAGCCGTTCAATCGATAAGATAGTTTCATTAGTAACTGACGCTATTCAAGAAGGTCTTTCGGAAAGAGAATCAGCTTCTGCAAAAAACGAGGAAAAGCCTAAAGAAGCGAAAACTCAAGAAGTAGAATCTACTACTGAAGAAAAGTAATAACAATAAATTTTATTTGAATTATGGCAAAGATTACTGCTGCTGATGTAAATACACTTAGAAAGCAAACAGGTGCTGGAATGATGGACTGTAAGAAAGCTCTAGTAGAAGCTGATGGAGACATGTCTAAAGCGGTTGACATTCTAAGAAAAAAAGGTCAAAAAGTAGCTGCAAATAGAGCGGACAGACAAGCTTCTGAAGGCGTTGTTATTTCGGCAACTGACGGAAATTTTGGCGCACTCATCGCTCTAAATTGCGAGACTGATTTTGTGGCTAAAAACGAAGGATTTATTTCATTAGCACAATCATTTTTAGATGCTGCAATGGCAAACAAGCCATCAACTATTGATGAGCTGAAAGGTTGTGTTGTTAATGGAATGACAATCGGAGAGAAAATCATAGAACAAACTGGTATAATTGGTGAAAAATTAGATTTATCATCTTACGAAACTATAGAGTCTGCTCAGGTTTCTGCTTACATACACAGCGGAAATCGTTTAGCAACATTAGTAGGTTTGTCAAAATCAGTTGATGACAATGTAGGAAAAGACGTAGCAATGCAAGTTGCCGCTATGAACCCTGTTGCTGTTGATAAAGATTCAGTATCTCAAGAAACTATTGATAAGGAATTAGAAGTAGCTAAAGATTTAGCAAGACAAGAAGGCAAGCCTGAAGAAATGCTAGAAAAAATAGCCATGGGTAGATTGAACAAATTTTTCAAAGAGAATACCTTATTAAACCAAGAGTTTATCAAAGAATCAAAAATGTCTGTATCACAGCATTTGAATAAGTTTGATAACGATTTAACAGTGACTGAATTCAAAAGAGTCGGTCTTGGCGTTTAGTCAAAAAATTAAATGAAATTAAGAGAGTGTTTTTCACTCTCTTTTTTTTGCCTTAAATTTGCTAACTATGAAATATAAAAGAATCCTTTTAAAACTAAGTGGTGAGGCACTTATGGGAGATAAACAATTTGGCATTGATACC
Source organism: Flavobacteriales bacterium (assembly GCA_965661345.1). GTDB lineage: Bacteria > Bacteroidota > Bacteroidia > Flavobacteriales > UBA7312. The sequence continues at coordinate 233,677 of CBFIDK010000001.1, forward strand.
GAGAAATTATCTTCCTATGCTAATGAAATTAAAAGTGTTGTAGATTTAGGAGTAGAAGTTGCTGTTGTAATTGGCGGCGGAAACATTTTCAGAGGAGTACAGGTTGAAGGCGAAGGACTCGATAGAGTTCAAGGAGATTACATGGGAATGTTAGCCACTATTATTAACGGTATGGCCTTACAGTCAGCATTAGAAAAAGCAGAAGTAGAAACACGATTACTTACCGCCATTAAAATGGAACAAATTGCAGAGCCCTTCATCAGAAGACGTTCCATGAGACATTTACAAAAAGGAAGAGTAGTTATTTTCGGTGGTGGAACGGGTAACCCATATTTTACTACAGATACTGCAGCAACTTTGAGAGCCATTGAAATAGAGGCCGACGTTATATTAAAAGGAACTCGTGTTGACGGCATTTACAGTGCCGATCCAGAAAAAGACAAATCGGCAATCAAATACGATAATATATCATTCAAAGAAGTATACGAAAAAGGCTTAAATATCATGGATATGACGGCTTTCACTTTGTGTAATGAAAATAAATTACCTATTGTTGTTTTCGATATAAATAAAAAACAAAACTTGCTTAAAATGTTACAAGGTGAGTCAATAGGTACATTAGTTAATTTTTAGAACAAAAAAATGGAAGAAATAGACTTTATAATGGATTGTGCCAAGGAAAAAATGGACGGCGCAATAAAGCATCTAGAAATCGCTTTTTCTAAAATTAGAGCTGGCAAAGCATCTCCTCAAATGTTAGATAACGTAAGCATAGATTACTATGGTGCACAAACGCCTTTGGCGCAAGCGTCAAATATCAACACGCCTGATGCAAGAACAATATCCATCCAGCCATGGGACAAGTCAATGTTGGAAGTGATGGAAAAAGCCATTACTGATGCAAACTTAGGCTTCAACCCTATGAATAATGGTGAAATGATCATTATTAATGTTCCTCCATTGACCGAAGAAAGAAGGGTTCAACTGGTAAAACAAGCCAAAGCAGAATCTGAAAATGCAAAAGTTAGTATTCGAAATGCAAGAAAAGACGCTAATGATGATTTGAAAAAAATAAGCGGCGTATCTGAAGATATTTTGAAGGATTCAGAGTCAGAAGTTCAGAACCTAACCAATGATTTTACGGCTAAGATTGAAGCCTTTTTCTCTTCTAAAGAAGCCGAAATTTTGACGGTTTAATCATTATATACGTCTCACTAATAAAGCTCAACAAAATGTTGGGCTTTTTTTTTAACAGCAAATATTAATCTGTACTTTTACACTCCATTATTTATTTCATATGTGGTTAACTATTGCTAAAGTAATTTTAAGATTTCGATCAGTATTCATTTGGTTGATTTTGGTGACTACATACTTTATGATTCAGCAATCCTCAAAAGTTGGCTTATCTTATTCCATGGCAAATCTTTTGCCAAATAAGTCAACAGAGCAGTTGGATTACAATTTCTTTCTCGAAAAGTTTGGCATAAGAGATAACATCATGATTATCGGTGTTGATGCTGATGATTTTTTTGATTACAATAATTTTAGTTCGTGGAATGAGTTTCAAAATGAAATAAAAAAAATTGATGGGGTAAAATCAGTGTATTCCATTGCCGATGCAGTTAATCTTCTTAAGGATAAGAATGACAAAAGATTAACCATTGAATCTTTATTTAATTCTATCGATAACCAAGGGCAATTGGATAAAGCCTTTTCCAAATTAGAAACCCTACCATTTTATAAAAATACCCTTTACAACGACAGCGCATCTGTTATGCTTGTGGCTCTTGATAATGACTTTATAATGAGCGACAGGCGCATTAATTTAATAGACAAAATTGTAAACCTTGGAGATAACTATAAGTCTGCTACAAACAAAGCCGTAAAATATTCGGGCTTGCCCTACATAAGAACTATTAATTCTGAATTAATAAAAAAAGAAGTTGGCCTATTTATTTTCCTAGCATTACTCGTTACGGCAATCATACTGTATTTTTTCTTCAGGTCTGTAAAGGCCATGATGATTTCTGTAATGGTTGTTACCATTGGGGTTATATGGTCTTTTGGCACATTAGGAATTTTAGATTATAAAATAACCATTCTAACGGCACTAATACCGCCATTGTTAATTGTAATTGGGGTGCCAAACTGTATCTTTTTAATTAACAAATACCACAACGAGTTCAGACGACATGGAAATAAGTCTAAGTCGCTTGTGCAAATGATTAGACGAGTAGGAAACATTACTATTTTGACAAATGCCACCACGGCAGTTGGTTTTGCAACTTTTATTTTGACCTCAAGTAAAGATTTACGTCAATTTGGATTAGTAGCATCCTTAAATATATTTGCTGTTTTCTTTCTCTCACTATTACTTATTCCAATAATTTTTAGCTACCTAAATCCTCCTAAAGCAAAGCATACAAGCCATCTGGATAGAAAGTGGTTGAATAAAATCATTAAAGTTATAACCCACATTGTTCTTAACAAAAGAAAGGCAATATATACAACTACCATTGTCATAATTGCTATTGGTTTTTTTGGCTTATTTAAAATGAAAATTGCGGGAAATATAACGGATGATATGCCAAGCGAATCATCTCTATATAAGGATATTAAGTTTTTTGAAAAACATTACAAATCAGTTCTGCCTTTTGAAATAGTAATAGACACTCATAGGAAAAATGGAATTACTAAACTTTCTACTTTAAAGCGCATTGACCAATTGACTGATACCTTAAGTCTTTACAGTGAGTTTTCTAGGCCAGTATCAATTATAGATCCAATTAAATTTTCAAAGCAAGCCCTTTACAATGGCAACAAAGATTTTTATTCATTACCAAATTCGCAAGAAAAAAGATGGCTATTGGATTACACCATCAAAAGCGATTCCCCTAATGAATGGATTAATTCTTTTGTCGATGAAAACAAACAGCTAGGGCGTATTAGTTTATATATAGGAGACATTGGCACTACACGAATGAAGGAGATAAAATCAACACTTCGTCAGCAAGTGGATGAAATTTTTGACCCTGAGAAATACAATGTACTACTTACTGGCACGAGCATAGTATTTTTAGAAGGCACATCCTATCTAGTAAAGAATTTATTTACCAGCCTAATGTTAGCGGTATTGCTTATCTCAGTTTTTATGGCCTGGATGTTTAACTCCTTTAGGATGGTCGTAGTATCCCTAATTCCGAACTTGATACCTCTATTAATTACAGCTTGTATTATGGGTTACTTTGGCATTTCAATAAAACCGTCTACCATACTTGTATTCAGTATAGCTTTTGGTATATCTGTTGATGATACTATTCATTTTTTAGCAAAATATAGGCAAGAACTAAGGCATAGAAACTATAAAATAAAAGACTCAGTTGTAGCGGCGATAAAAGAAACTGGCGTTAGTATGTTTTACACTTCAATTGTATTATTCTTTGGATTTTTTATCTTTATAGCGTCTCAATTTGGTGGTACGATAGCTTTAGGTCTATTAGTTTCAATTACATTACTGATAGCATTGCTTTCAAATTTAATAGTGCTACCAGCCTTATTGTTAAGTCTAGAAAAGTCATTAATTGTTGAAGCATTAAATGATCCTTTACTAGACGTTTTTGATGAAGAAGAGGATATAGAGTTAGAGGAATTGACGTTAAATAATAAATAATGAAAGGAATAATTTTAGCTGGTGGTTCGGGTACACGCTTACACCCTTTAACATTATCGGTTAGTAAACAGGCTTTGCCTATTTACAACAAACCGATGATATATTATCCACTATCTACATTATTATATTCAGGCATTCGAGAGATACTTATAATATCTACGCCACACGATTTACCAGTTTTTCAGAGGCTATTGGGTGATGGTTCTTCATTAGGCTGCAGATTTGAATACAAAGTACAAGAAGTTCCAAATGGATTAGCTCAAGCATTTGTTTTGGGCGAAGAATTTATAGGAAATGATAAAGTCTGTTTAGTGTTAGGCGATAATATTTTCTATATGAAACGAAAAATCGTTGAGACATGTCTAGACGTCGAAGGTGCTCTGATATTTGGTTATCATGTCAATGACCCTGAGCGTTATGGCGTTGTGGAATATGACGACGACAATAACGTTATAAGCATAGAGGAAAAACCAACAACACCAAAATCTAACTATGCAGTGCCAGGTTTGTATTACTACGATAATGATGTGATAGAAATCGCGAAAAACATCAAGCCTTCTGCAAGAGGAGAATATGAAATTACAGATGTGAATTTAGAATACCTAAAAAGAGGGAAGTTAAAAGTGCAGCTTTTAGGCAGAGGTTCGGCTTGGTTAGATACGGGAACATTCAAATCGTTGATGCAAGCCAGTCAGTTCGTGCAAGTTATTGAGGATAGACAGGGCAAAAAAATTGGCTGCATAGAAGAAGCAGCTTATAAGATGGGATTTATAAATGATGAACAACTAAAGAAATTAGCACAGCCTTTACTTAAAAGTGGCTATGGCAATTACTTGTTGTCATTAATAAAATAATTATGAAATCAATTGACGAGTTAAGAACATTAGTCGAGCAGGAAGTATTGAGCTTAAAATACCCTAGCAAGCCAGCAGACTTATACGCCCCTATAGATTATATTTTATCTTTAGGAGGCAAGCGAATGCGACCAATTCTATTGTTATTATCTTATCAATTGTACAAGAAAGACATCAAGTTGGCGCTTAAGCCAGCTATAGCAATTGAGGTTTTCCATAATTTTACCTTACTTCATGACGACATTATGGATAAGGCACCAGTTCGCCGAGGACAAAGTACCGTTCACACAAAATGGAATGAGAATGTCGCTATTCTTTCAGGCGATGCCATGCTTATACAAGCCTATCAGTATTTGTCAGAATTACCAAAGGATAGTTTAATGGCGTGTCTTCCAGTTTTCAACACAATGGCACTCAAAGTTTGTGAAGGTCAGCAATTCGATATGGATTTTGAAATACAAGCAGAGGTTGATTTAGAATCGTATTTAAAAATGATTGAATACAAAACAGCCGTATTGCTTGGAGCATCCTTAAAAATGGGAGCTATTATTGGCGGTGGAGACGCAAAAGATGCTGAAAATTTATACGAATTTGGACGTAAAATAGGCATCGCGTTTCAGTTGAAAGACGATTTATTAGATGTCTTTGGCGATACCGATGCGTTTGGTAAACAACTAGGTGGAGACATTATAGCCAATAAAAAAACATGCCTATACCTAAAGGCCTTATCCCTTTCAGAAGGCGATGAAAAAATGGAATTGGTCAATTTATACAGTTCACACTCTATCAATCAGACCGAAAAAGTGCAGAAGGTCAAGCAGCTTTACACGTCTCTAGAAATAGAAGTACACATAAACGATCTTATCAGTGAGTATTATGACGATGCTATGAAGTCACTGAATGCAATTGATAAAGAAACTCTTGAGCTTGAAAAGTTTGCTGCGCTCTTAAAAAATAGAGAAAGCTAATACTCTTTTTTTACGCATTAAATTGCTGGAAATTAAAGCCAAAAAATAAATAAAATTCAATAGTTTTGCCATAATCACATATTCAGATGGCAGATAAATTTTCTTTTCTAGGAGCTATTCATACTAACATGATAGAAATCATGTACGATAAGTATGTTGAAAACCCTGAATCTGTTAACGAAGAATGGCGAAACTTTTTTACAGGCTTTGACTTTGCCAAAGAAGTGTATTCTGAAGAGGATGAAATTCCAGAAACGTTTAAAAAAGAATTTCAGGTAATAAACCTCATAGATGCCTACAGAAAAAGTGGCCATTTATTCACCCATACTAATCCGGTTCGAGAAAGAAGGCAATATACTCCGACATTAGACATCGAAAATTTTGGCTTGGAAGAAGCGGATTTAGACACTGTGTTTCAGGCGGGTACTCAAATAGGAATTGGCCCATCTACCTTGAAAGAAATCGTAGAACATTTAAAAGTTGTCTATTGCCAGTCCATAGGTGTAGAATACATGTATATTCGAAAGCCAGATCAAGTAGAATGGATAAAAAACCGTTTGCATAAAAACAGCAACACCCCCAACTTCAATGTTGAAGAAAAGAAGCAAATTCTTAGAAAACTCAATCAGGCCGTAGCCTTTGAAAACTTTCTACATAAAAAATTCGTTGGACAAAAACGCTTTTCATTAGAAGGCTCAGAGTCACTGATTCCAGCCTTAGATATTCTTATTGAAAAAGGAGCGGAGCTTGGCGTTGAAGAGTTTGTGATGGGAATGGCACACAGAGGAAGATTGAATGTGCTTGCCAATATTTTTAATAAAACGTACCGTGATATTTTTTCAGAGTTTGATGGTAAAGAATACGAAGACAATCTATTTTCTGGGGACGTAAAATACCACCTAGGATTTACTTCTGAGCAGCTTTGCAATAATTCAAAAAAAGTTAAAATATCTCTATCGCCCAACCCCTCTCACTTAGAGGCGGTTGACCCTGTAGTTCAGGGAATTGCACGAGCGAAAATAGACCAACAATACAAAGGCGACAATAACAAGGTAGTTCCTATACTCATTCACGGTGATGCTGCGCTTGCAGGTCAGGGAGTGGTGTATGAAGTGATACAAATGGCCCAGTTAGAAGGTTACAAAACAGGTGGAACCATACATATTGTTGTAAATAATCAGGTAGGATTTACCACCAATTATTTAGACGCTCGATCCAGTACCTACTGCACGGATATAGGAAAAGTTACATTATCACCTGTTTTTCACGTTAATGGGGACGATGTCGAAGCGGTAGTTCATGCCATGCAAATAGCTACAGAATACCGTCAAAAATTTCACAAAGACGTTTTCATTGATTTGCTGTGCTACAGAAAATACGGACACAATGAGGGCGATGAACCACGTTTTACACAGCCTAAACTATACAAAGCCATTAGTAAGCATCCTAATCCAAGAGAGATATACAACCATAAGTTAATAAACGAGGGTGTAGTAGGGGCTAATATCGTCAAGGAAATGGAGGATGAGTTTAAGCAATTACTTCAAGATAGATTTGACGAATCAAAAGAGATTGAAAAGGCAGAGATTACGCCTTTTATGAAAGCAGAATGGCAAGGGCTTAGAAAATCTAAGGATGCCGATTTTGTACAGTCACAAGATACAGCCGTAGATATAAGCACACTCAAAGAAGTTGCTTCCAAGTTGTACAATGTTCCAGAAAACGAACTCTTGTTCAAAAAGACACAGCGATTGCTAAACGACCAAAAAAAGATGGTGGAAGAAAGCAACCGATTAGATTGGGGGATGGCAGAACTGTTGGCTTATGGCACCCTGTTGCATGAAGGCCATCCAGTTAGAATTAGTGGACAAGACGTGGAAAGAGGAACGTTCTCGCACCGTCATGCTGTTCTAAAGTTGGAAGAATCAGAGAAGGAGATAATACCTCTAAACGCTGTTAATCCAGAGGTGAAATTTGAAGCTTACAATTCGCTTTTATCAGAGTATGGAGTTTTAGGATTTGACTATGGCTTTGCCATGGCTAGCCCACATTCTTTAACGATTTGGGAAGCGCAATTTGGTGACTTCAGTAATGGCGCTCAAATTATGATAGACCAGTTCATTTCAGCCGCAGAAGACAAGTGGAAGACCATGAACGGTTTAGTCATGTTGTTGCCGCACGGTTATGAGGGGCAGGGAGCAGAACACTCAAGCGCACGAATGGAGCGTTACCTGCAAATGTGCGCTCTTCACAATATGCAGATAGTAAACTGTACCACGCCAGCAAATTTCTTTCATGTACTAAGGCGACAACTCAAGCGTGAGTTTAGAAAGCCTTTGGTTGTGTTTACGCCAAAGAGTTTGTTGCGCCACCCATTGTGTGTGTCTTCATTAGAAGATTTATCAACAGGCAGATTCCAGGAATTATTTGACGATGAGCTTGTAGAGCCATCAGAGGTAAAAAAGGTGGTGTTTTGTAGTGGAAAATTGTACTATGAACTTTTCCAAGAACGCGAAACATTAGGACGAAAAGATGTGGCTTTAATTCGATTAGAGCAACTGTACCCTTTACCAGAAAAAAAGATAAACGATGTACTCAAGAAGTACAACACAAAACAATTGATTTGGGCTCAAGAAGAGCCAAGAAATATGGGTGCATGGACGCATATTTTAAACCGATTAAGACATATTCCTTTTGAGTTAGTATCTCGAAGGGCAAGTGCTGCAACAGCAAGCGGTTCGCCTAAGTATGCAGCAACAAGACAACGATTAATAATTGAAGAAGTTTTTAAATAGAACATTATGCTATTAGAAATGAAAGTACCTAGTCCGGGAGAGTCCATCTCTGAAGTAGAAATTGCTCAGTGGTTGGTAGAAGACGGTGACTATGTAGAAAAAGATCAAGAAATTGCTGAGGTAGATTCAGACAAAGCTACTTTGGCCTTACCTGCTGAAGAAAGCGGCACTATTAAGCTAGTAGCTGAAGAAGGCGATACTGTTGCAGTAGGTCAAGTGGTGTGTATTATTGATACCGATGGCGTTGGTGAAGCCAAAGCTAGTCCAAGCAAAGAAGAAGCAAGCCCAGAAATTTCGGCTCCAGTACAGGCTGCTAAACCAGTTGATGCCAAAGCCACACCACTAGCTAAAGCCATTATTTCTCAAAACGATTTATCGGCAAAAGATGTAAAAGGTTCAGGCGAAGGCGGTAAGATTTTAAAAGAAGATGTTATGGAAGCTATGGCATCCGTAAAGACCGATGGACCACGTGGCACGGAGCGCAAGAAGATGTCAATGCTTAGAAGAAAAGTAGCACAGCGTTTGGTTTCTGTTAAGAACGACACTGCTATGCTAACGACCTTCAACGAAGTGGACATGTCGGCTATTTTTGCCATAAGAAAAGAGTATAAAGAGGCCTTCAAAGAAAAGTACGATGTAGGTTTAGGTTTTATGTCATTTTTTACCAAGGCTATTACTACGGCACTTACCGAATTTCCAGATGTTAATGCTCAGATTGACGGTAAAGAAGTGATTTACCACAACTATGCCGATATCAGTATAGCCGTAAGCGCACCGAAAGGGTTGATGGTTCCAGTTATTCGTAATGCAGAACTGATGACTTTTAAAGAAGTAGAAAGCGAGGTTAAGCGTTTGGCCATTAGAGCCAGAGACGGAAAAATCACACCAGACGAAATGTTGGGTGGCACCTTTACCATTACCAACGGAGGTGTATTTGGCTCAATGCTATCGACACCAATTATAAATCCGCCACAGTCGGCTATTTTGGGCATGCACAATATTGTTGAGCGCCCTATGGCAGTAAATGGAAAAGTTGAAATTAGACCCATTATGTACGTGGCTTTATCCTACGATCACCGCATTATTGACGGCAGAGAATCGGTTGGCTTTTTATGTAGGGTAAAGGAATGTTTAGAAGACCCTACCACTCACTTGCTCAATGGCGATGTGAAGGGAAGTTTAGGGTTGTAATACTATTTAATGATGGTTATCGTTTTGAAATAAAAAGTAGCCATGATTAATCATTCTCGAATAGCACTAACACTTTTTATTGTGTGCGTGTATTTACTTTCTTTTTCACAAGAAACACCTCAAACAGAAATTAGGGGTAGCCTTGTAGACGCCCAATCCCAAGAGCCTTTATTGTATGCCAATATTTATGTATTAAGAACCGGTAAAGGAATTATTTCCAATGAAAAGGGACGCTATTCTTTAAACGTTTCAGATTTAGAAATGACTGACACTATCCGTTTTCAGTACATGAGTTATGAGGCTAAAAATATAGCCTTATCACAACTGCTACAAAGCCCTTTGGTACAATTGGAAGAAGACATCATCAACCTTAGTGAAACGATGATATTTGGCAATTCCGTAAATCTCAAAGAAGTAATTAAAACGGTTGCAGAAAAACTAAGCAGCAATTACAGCAGTATGAATATTCAGCGAGAAGTATTTATTCGCGAACGTTATACTTCTGAAATTAAGCATTTAGATTTTAAGTATAAAAAAAGTTCCATTCCAGAAGTAGATCAAAATACCATAGCGAAGATTAAAGAAAAAGTGCCACGACTAAGCCTCTCATATACAGATTTTTACGGTAAAATGTTGATGTCAAGCACACCAGTAGATACCTTGCCGTTTAAGTTGCAACCATTAAAGGTTATTAGTTTAGATGAAGAAGACTTAATGGAATTGGAAAAGACAGCTCATGTTTTTGAAAAAGCCTTTAAAGACACCGATTCCACAGAATATTGGAAGGTGAAAACAGGCATTATTGGGGGTAAAGTTGCTATAGAAAAAAAAGATTCTACCGAAAATGACTTGCAAGATGATGAAAAATTACTGCGTTACTTTTCGTCAAGTTTAAAATACAGTTTAGCCAACGCTGAATTCAACGAAGACGAGTGGGAATTTCTTTACAATACCTCTCGTTATGAATATACTCTTTTTGGAGGCAGCCGAATAGGTGATGAAGAAATTTATATTATTGACTTTAAGGCGAAAAATAAAGGAAAGTATGAAGGGCGATTGTTTGTTTCAATGCAATCGCATGCCATATTACGCGCCGACTACCAATACGCGCCAGATAAGACGGGAAGAGATTTTAGTTTGTTAGGGATAAGTTATACCGAAGCCCAATACACTGCATCTGTTCATTTTGAAAAGATCGATTCAACCTATCAGTTAAAATACCTTTCCTACAAAAAGCTTGACCGATTCAGCTTTGACCGAAAACTGGCATTAATTAAAAAAAGAATAAGAACCCTTTTCGATAAGACCTTGTTTGAGTTAAAAACGGCTGTTGATATTTCGGCACAAAGTGAAGAATCCTTTGAGTTTTTAGTTCTATCGCATGAATCAATATTGCCTCAAACCTATGATAAGTTCGACCAACAGAAAGAAATGGAAGTGCTTTATGTAGATCAATTTAGTGACGATTTATGGAAGGGCTATAACATTATTGAGCCAACCCATAAAATGAGAGAATACAAAAAACACATATACGATTAGAAGTTAGTGCTTTATCCATTTATGTATTTCACCTTCAGTTTTTAGCAGGTAAATGCCTTTGCTCCACGAGCTGACATCAATACGGCTTTCGGTGCCTTGCCACAGCAGTTGTCCGTGTATGGAATAAATGTCTTTTTCCGTTTCACTGTGGGTGTTAAGGAAATCGGTGGTAGGGTTAGGGTAGGGCGCTTGACTCTCTTCAAAAGGAATTAGCTGACTCATGCCCACCGTACCATCCACATTGATTTTGAAGACGAATGCGCCAGAGTAAAAATTATTTTCAACACCGTAATTACCAGTGACTATAATTGATTCGTCATCTAGCTGAATAGCTCTATGTATACGTGATAAGGTATCGTTTTTAAAGCGTTGATATGTCCATAAGGTGTCAAAATTATTATCTAAAGCGATAACTAATGCTTTATTAATTTGTTCAAAATATGTCTTCTGATTCGTGCTAATAATATTTATATTTTGGCCAATAAACAGTTGAGAGGATAAAACATAACCATTATAAGAGTAGCTGTAGATGGGGTATTTTGGGCCATTAATGGTTTTGGTCCAAAGGGTATCCAAGTTGTCATCTAAAGCCGCCACACACATATCCGTACTTCCGAAACGGTCGCCAATACACCAATAGCCTCCGCCGACTTTGGGACTTATATCGTAGATATCATTAATTCCTTCTACGATATAGTCAGAAATTACTTCTCCATTTTCCTCATTTATTTTATCAAAAAATACTCCATTATTACTACCATCGTAGGTAATAAACTGGTTATTGACTTTGTCAGCAAATATGTGAAATGTACTGATGTGATTTTGATTTTGCCACAGTATTTCTCCATCTAAATTGAACTTTACTAGCGTTGGGGTATCACCTATTACTTTAAGGCATATAGCATTGGAATCATTGAAAAATGACATATTTACATTATATATGCTTACCCCTATAATGCTTTCCAAATTTATGCTCCATTCCATTTCTCCATCTGCATGGTGTTTGGTTAGAAAAGAGTTGCCATTACCTCTTATTATACCAAACCATTTATTGGTAGCATGGTGGTATATTACTTTTCTAAACGTATAAAATACTTGATTGTCAAAATTGCTTTCCTCATCAAAATAGTGTTTTTCCCATTCTACTTCTCCCTCAGCATTGAGCATAATGGCATTTGGTCGTCCAAAAAAAGGTTCATGGCCCCCACCACAACTGAGGTAACCAGCAATAATACAGCCATTGTTTTGGGCCTGGGTTATGTCCATGCTATACATTTTTGCAAAATAGCCAATTTCGTCAGATAAGTATTCTTCAAAATACTGTGTGTAAGCCAGTTCTTGAGCCCAAAGGCTCGTGCAACATAGAGTTGTGGTAAGGAATAACAAGACTTTTTTCATGACAATAGGTTTTCATTAAATAGCTTAAGGTACCATATTAAATATGGTCAACTAAGTTAGTAAAAAAAACCAGTTAATTCATCAAATGGACTTCTCCGAGTTTGGTTTGGTTGTGTTTAGTGCCATTGTATTTCGCCTTCCAAGAATATATGCCTACAGGGCATACTTTTCCTTCGTAAGTGCCGTCCCATCCGACATTAACATCGTTGGAATAAAAAATCACTTCTCCCCAACGGTTCATGACCCAAAATTCGAAGGCATCTGTACAGCCTACATAGGGTATAAATTCTTCGTTGAGCTGATCGCCATCAGGCGTAAAGGCGTTAGGTGTATAGAATGGAATGCTAGCTATTGGGTTAACCATTCTATTAAAGGTGTTTTCGCAGCCAAACTCGTTAATAACTTTCAAATTAATTTGGTACTGCCCCACTTCATCATACGTATAGCTTGAAATGGTATCTTCCATACTCACAAAGCCATTGCCAAAATTCCAAACTAATGAATCGTAGCCCGTCGAGAAATTAATGAGTTGCACGGTCTTATCGCAATTGCCAATTTCTTCTGGCTCAGTAATAAAGTTAGGACTAGGCACGTCAAGAACATTTAGGTAATCGTTTAGAGTAAGCTTTGAAACACAGCCCAATTGTGTGGTTACTTCAAGAGTTACGCTGTATTGTCCTGTATTTGGAATATTAACGTTAGATGATGGCCCATTGGATTCATTACCATTAATTGTCCACTCCCAAGAGACAATAGGGTCGTCGCCTTGAGGCGTAGTGGCATCATTCAAGATGAAATTAGCTGGAGGACAAGCCGAATCGTTAGGCGTGCTGAAACCTACTACGGGTAAAAACTTACTTTCTACATTTATGTCATCAGTAAAGGTACATCCATCAGGACTAGTTACACTTACACTGTAGACGCCCTCACTGTCTATAGAAATGGTTTGTGAAGTTTCATTGGTATTCCACAAATAAGCAGTAGCAATGTTTCCTGCATCCAATATTATATTTCCCATTCCTTGGCAAAAATTAACGTCCGGACCAAGTGAAAAGTTAAAGTCGTCTATACTTACAGTAACACTAACGGTATCGCTACTTCCACAAGTTCCATCACCAATTACGGTATAGGTCGTATTTTCAGTGGGTGTAGCAACAGGGGTATTTGAAAACGGATTATCTAGAGTGCTAGCAGGAAACCATTCATAGTTTATTCCCCCACTTACACTTAATGCAATCGATGCCCCTGGGCAAATGGTTGTGGCTGGGGTAATGGTAAAGACTGGCTCGTTAACGGCATCAGTAAATATTTCAATATCACCATAAGACATTTTCTGGCTGCCATTACTGCCTGTTCCTGTATAATCAATATCAATGTAAATACTGCTCAACTGTACATAATCAGTACTAGATGGGTCCATAGAATTTCCTTCAACGGGAATGCCTGCAATTCCATATACATAGTCTTGTCCTGCTAAATTGTTGTAACCCGAGAAACGCAAGGCATCACCAGATGCCCAAATGATTTTTTCACAATCAAAACCACCACTCGTTTGTCTATTTCCTAAAGCCACCCCACCGGCCGTGTTGTCTGCGTCAGAAGGGGAGTTGTAGTTGCCCACATAGTATTGTTTTGACACATTCCACGTTCCAGAAGCATTGACGTATTCAAACAGTCTGGAACTGTGTGCGCCTGGGGTAAATAAATCGTTCCACCCGCCAAAAGAACCCCATCCGCCTTGTACCTTTTCACAGACATACATTTTTCCATCAGAACTCATAGCGATATCTGAAATAGGGTAAGAAGCCCCTGGTGTCGATGACACAAAAGAGCCCGTATTGTCTTCTAACTCAAAGCATAGAGTTTCGCTTCCCGTAAAATCACCTGAAGCGTCTAAACTCACAGACCAAACAGAATTATTGGGACCACTGGCATCGTTCAAAGAGTTGTCTTCAGTCCATCTAGAAAAGAACACTTTTACAGTGCCGTTTTCATCGTGAACGGCTATTCCCCAAGTCGCTTCGCCGTGGCCACTGAATGTCCCTAGAGGTGTTACATCAGCATCGAAAGGATCGAAAGTAGAGAGTAAATTCCCATCCATATCAAAGCGGTAAATTTTACCATCTTCAAAATTGGTAATGAACAGCTGATTGTTCCATTTATCGAAAGCAATATTTCCTAAGCCATTGCCTTGATTTGGTATTTCATTTGCACCGTTTCCTGTAAATATAAAGGGGCTAACCATCCAAGTATTAGCGTCCATTTTGTATACTCCGCCGTCTCCAGCAGAACCCGCCGAAGTACCAGATGATCCAGAGGATGAAATGGATTTTGTTGCCGTGAAGTAAACGTTCTTTTCAGAATCAATTGCAATGCCAAAAACATCACCCATATTAGTGCCTTTCCATGAATCAGCAGCGGCAGGGTCAGCAGGTGTATGAAAGGTTGTTGCCCAATTTTGCCCAAGAGGAGCTGAGGCATTATTTTCTGTGTCGTAAATTGTAAAAGAATTCCACGAACCACTGGCACCACTCCAATGGGTAATAATTCCCATTCCATTAGTAAGTGGTTGAGCTATACTCGAAAATGAGCACAAAACAACAGCAGCAAAAGCACTGAAAGTGTTAAGGTTGAACATAGTAAGGTTAGGTTAATGAACTTGCAATAAAAGTACAAAAAAAATCTTTGAAAAATAAAAGAGTTTTTACTTTTAAAAATTAAGTTCTTACCGACTCAGCTAATAAAATAGTTCTATTTGCTAGAGAAGAAATAGCGAATGTCTAAAGTGAAATAGTTACCTGAAATATCTAAGTATTTAGAATCTTCTGCTGATGGGGCTTCGGTATTAAAGCTGTTTGTGCCGTCATCATACTCTGGAAATGAACGTGCTGTATTTTTCCAAGGCCTGTGAAAACTTGCTCCAAAATAAAATATACCTTTTTCTTTTGTTCGGTATTCCACACCCAGGTTTGCTATAAATGCTGCTTGCATTTTTTTTCGTCTTGAAGTACTTAGGAAATAGAGATCATTCTTTTCACCAAAACTGATTATATCAGAGGGGAAAACATTAAATGAGTTACCAAAAGATGCGTTTATATAGTATTGTTCGGCTATTCGAACATAAGACAACAACTGAATGGGAAATTCATAAGAACGCAAAGTGAACGTAGTATAGTCGTCTAAATTTATGGACGAATTTTTTAGTGTAAATCGATAGCGTCTATTGACGAGGTTAAGGCCTGTTTCTAAAGAAAAGGTAGTGCTGAAATTGTACCTCACGACCATTCCTAACGATTGTCCAAAACGAGGTAGTAATTCTGATGAGTAGCCATCTTCCCAGATAGCCGATTCATCGCCGGCATTAAAATAAGAGGCTGAAATAATGGGTTTGTATTGTAGTCCGAAAGTAAACTCTTCTATGCCGTTTTGAGCCTGCACAAAGAATGGCAGTAAACAAAGGCTTATGAGGAGTTTTTTAATCATTATCTGCTATGACTTCTACAATTTCATTTGGCATCTCTCTTTTGAGCATGCCCTCAATTCCCGATTTTAGAGTTACAGTAGAAGATGGGCATCCGCTACAGGCCCCTTGCAATGAAACGGTTACTGTCCCTTTTTCAAATTTCTTTAATGAAATAAAGCCACCATCTTGTTCAACGGCTGGTCTTACATACTCATCTAGTAAATCGGCTATCTTTTTTTCTATATCAGAAAATTCTCTGACTAACTCTTCTTTGTGGGTAATGGTTTTGCTTTTTTTAGGAGAAGCACTTTCATTTATTACGGTACCACCCTCTACTAAATAATCGCGCATAAATTCTCGCATTTCAACGATTATATCGTTCCACTCTATGCCATTGTTCTTTTTTGTGACGGAAATAAAGTTATTGCTTAAAAATACTTTATCTACAAATGGGAATCCAAATAGCTCTAATGCAAGTGGTGAACTACTGGCTTCTGCTCTGTTATTAAACTCATAGATATTTTGGTCAACCAATACTCTGTTAGCAACGAATTTTATTACTAAAGGGTTTGGGGTTGATTCAGCGTATAGTGATGTTGGTATTTTGGCCATTTATATTTTTTAGCAAAGTTACGGCATTCTTTTATCTTTGAAAATAAAATTCATGGCATTAATTAAAAGTGTAAACGGTCTAAGCCCTCAGTTTGGGGAAGGTGTGTATTTAGCTGAAAATGCTACCATTATTGGTGATGTAATAATGGGCAATCAGTGTAGTATTTGGTTTAATGCCGTTGTTCGGGGAGACGTTCATTACATTCGTATGGGTGATAAAGTTATTGTTCAGGATGGAGCAGTCATTCATTGTACGTATAACAAACACCCCACTGAAATTGGCAATAATGTTTCTATAGGTCATAATGCATTGGTGCACGGCTGTAAAGTCATGGATAATGTGTTGATTGGAATGGGCGCTATTGTTATGGATGGTGTAACTGTTCATAGTAACTCAATAATAGCTGCAGGAGCAGTAGTTTTAGAAGGGACAACGGTAGAAAGCGGATGTATTTATGCCGGCGTTCCAGCCAAAAAAGTCAAAGAGTTGAGCCAAGAGCAAACCGCAGTATTGGTTAAAGGAATTGCTGAAAACTATATAATGTATTCTTCTTGGTTTACGGCTTAAGTTTTACTTCCTCAAGGCGAATGTCTTCGCCAAAAAAGAATTTCGCCGATTGCTCGAAAGAATTTGTATAGTCTGACACAAAGAAGTGGTGTTCTGCTTTTTTATCACTCAAAAGAGAATTCTTTTCTAAAATTTCTTTAATGTGCTTAGCTACTTGAGAGGCGGAGTCAATTATTTCAACTTTACCTTGGTAAAAGTTCTCAATTAAATTCTGTATTAAAGGATAGTGAGTACATGCTAAAATTAATTGATCTATTTCTTTTAGGGTAGCGTGGTTTAAATAATTGTGTATTATAGTTTCACTTATCTTCCCTTCAATAAACCCTTCTTCTATCATGGCCGCAAGTAATGGTGTCGCTAACGATTTTACTTCAGCATTTGTGTTTTTCGCACTAATTTTTTGTGGATAAATCCCTGAATTAATAGTGCCTTTTGTACCTATAATGCCAATCTTTGATGTGCCCTTAGTTGAAGTAATTCTATCCACTACGGGATCAATTACATTCACCACCTCAATTTCGGGGCATGTTCTGATGACTGTTTCGTTTGCTAGTGAAGAGGCTGTATTGCATGCTATTACAATCATTTTACAGTTTTTCTCTTTTAGGAATGAAGAAATATTTTGAGAAAATTCTTTTACAGATTCTTCCGATTTATCGCCGTAGGGTAAATGCTTGGTGTCACCAAAGTAGAGCAAACTTTCATTAGGCAACAACTTACGAATGGCCTTAGCAACTGTAAGGCCGCCAATGCCAGAGTCAAAAATACCAATTGGATTATTCTTATTCACTTATCTAAAATAGCATAAAAAAAGCAGTTTGAAATGTTTCAAACTGCTTTAAGAGTTTTATAGGGCTAAATTTATAAACCTAATTTAGACTTTACAAGAGAAAGTACATTTTCACTTTCTGCAGCATATAAAAAGCTACCAGCACCTGAATCAAAGATAAATGTATAGTTTCCTTCTTTGGCGACTTTATCAATTGCCATCATTGCTTTTTCTCTGATTGGAGTAAATAATTCGGCTTCTTTTTCACCTAAGGACTGCTGAGCATTTTTTTGAAATTCAACCACTCGTTGTTGAATGCTTTCAATTTCACGGATTTTATCTTCTTTTACTAAATCCGTGTAGGTAGTTTCATTTTGCTGATATTCGACTACTTTCTTCTCATATTCTGCTTGCATAGCAGTTAATTGAGATTCTAATCCTTTTGCATACGATTGTAATTCTTCTTGCATTTCGACGCTTTCAGGCATCATTGAAAGAAGCTCGTTTGAGTTTAAATAGCCAAATTTTTGGGCTTGTGCCGATAGTATTAATCCTACACAAACCATAAGGGTTAAAAGTACTTTTTTCATTTTTTTTAGAGTTTTTAATTATTATTTGTATCCTAACATTTTTAAAATGTCATCGCTTTTGTCAAGGTCTGGATTGCTAAATAGCATTATCAGATTACTCGACTTGTCAAAGATAATATCATATCTTTTTTCGTTAGAAAAATCTTGTATAGCATTAAATACTTTATCTTGTATTGGCTTTACAAGTTCTGTTCTTTTATTGTATAAGTCTCCTTCAGGACCAAAGCGTCTGCGCTGAAGTTCCTTAGCGTCTTTTTCTTTATTTATTATTTCACTCTCTCTCTTGTTTTTCATTTCTTGAGTGAGTAAAATTTTATCTGCTTGGTATTTTTTATATAGTACATCAATTTGCTGGTATATCTCTTCAATTTCAGCTTGCCAATTAACGGATAATTTCTCCAATTGGTCTTCAGCAGAAGCGTATTCCGGAATTCTTTCAAGAATATAATCAGAATCTACATAAGCAAATTTTTGCGCCTGACTAACCGATGCAAAACAAACTAGTGCTATTAATATTAATTGTTTCATAGTGTGCAAAAATATTAAAATTGTTGGTTAATTGAAAAGTGAAACTGACTTCCATTAGCAGATGGTGAGCCTACCACTTCATCGAATCCATATCCCCAATCTACTCCCATTATACCCATCATAGGAATCATCATTCTAATTCCAAATCCAGCAGAACGTTTTATATCAAACGGATTGAATGTGTTTGATTTGTTCCAAGTGTTACCTGCCTCTAAAAATGCAAGGGCAAATATAGGTGACTGCGGATTTAATGATAACGCATATCGAAGCTCTAAAGTATATTTATTATAAATTGTTGCACCGTTGGTAGGGGATAAGGAGTTGTTTTCGTACCCTCTTAAAGCAATTACTTCTCTTCCGTCTACAGAGTAGCCGCTAAGTCCATCTCCGCCTACATAAAAGCGTTCAAACTGAGAAAGGGATTCTTCACTGTTGTATTTTCCAATAATACCGTATTCTAAATTGGTTTTTAGCACCAACTTATCTGCTAAAGCAGTAAACCAATTTGTGCCAATATTCCATTTATGATATTCTACCCATTTACTGGCGTCAATAGGGTCAACATTGTTGTTGTCTTTTAACAGCGAATAGGGTGGAGTCATTTGAACAGACAATTTCATGTTTGATCCTCTTCTTGGGAATGTTGGTTGATCAACAGAGTTTCTACCAAGAACAAATGAGTATGACATATTATAATAGGTGCCATCTACAAAGTTTCCAAAGTTGTAATTATCAACTAGGTATTTTTTTAAACTAACATTTTGATATAAAGTAAAAAAGTCATCAGGCCACTTTAATCGTTTTCCTAATCCAAGAGACATACCAGTAACTTTAAATGAGCCGCTATTTTCTTCGTCTTTGTCAATGCCGTTTGAAGTAATAGAGTGGTAAGCCCCAATGGTCAATGAATTTGGTTTTTTACCTCCTAGCCATGGTTCTGTAAAAGATACGTTATAGGATTGGAATAGTCTTCCATTTGAGGTTGCTGAAATGCTAAAGCGTTGTCCATCACCAGAGGGTAAAGGAAGCCAAGCTTCTTTATTAAAAATGTTTTTTGCTGAAAAGTTGTTAAAGGAAACTCTAAAAGTACCGATAACTCTATCGGCGCCGTAACCGCCTTGTAATTCAATTTGGTCAGATGATTTCTCTTCAACGATATAGTTTAGGTCAACCGTACCATCTTCTTGGTTTGGCTGTACATCAATATTAAGTTTTTCAGGGTCAAAATAATTTAAAGTAGCAATTTCTCTTTGAGAACGCATGATATCCGAACGGCTGAATAAGTCTCCAGGTTTTGTGCGAATTTCTCGCATGATAACGTGGTCGTTTGTTTTAGAATTACCACTAACTGACACCCTGTTAACACGTGCTTGCAAGCCTTCATATATGCGAACTTCAATATCGATTGTGTCGTTTCGAATTTCCGTTTCAACCGGTGTGACTTGTGAAAAGAGGTATCCATTATCAAGATATATAGAGTGAATATCTTTGCTGTCAGGGCTTCCTAAAATTCTACTTTCTAAAACGCTTTGGTCAAAAATATCACCTTTTTCTATTGCTACAATTTCAGAAAGTTCTTCATTGCTGTATTTAGTGTTACCTACGAAATTGATGTTACCAAAGTAATAGGTCTTGCCTTCAGAGATATCAAGTTTTACATTTAGTAAATTTTCTTCTGGATTGAAGGTGATGCTGTCGTTTATAATTTTGGCATCTCGTAATCCCTTTTCATTATATTTTTCAATGATAAGTTGCTTGTCGTTTTTGTAGGCTTCTTCTAAATATTTTGAAGATTTAAAGAATCTAAAAAATTTCTTTTCTTTAGTGTCTTTCATCAAGCGTTTTAGACGTTTTTCGGTAAACACTTCGTTACCTGCAAATTCAATATTTCCAATCTTAACTTTTTCACCTTTTTCAATATCAAGAACAAGGATGACATGATTTTTTGTTATTGTGTCTTCTACTTCTGAGATTTCTGTAGTGACGTTCAGAAACCCTTTTTCTTTGTAATAATCCGAGATTATATTTTTAGTGTTGATAATGACGTTTTTGGTAATGATTTTACCTCTAGCTAATTTTATTTTTTCTCGAATTGCGTCAATGTCAGATTTTTTTATTCCCTTGAATTTAAATTTTGATAGTCTAGGGCGTTCCTCGAGCAAAAGCGTAAGAAATATTGTGTTGCCTTGTGTAGAGTTGACTTTAATTTGAATGTCAGAGAATAAACCTTGTTCCCAAAGTATTCGACTGGCTTTGGTTAAATCGTCTCCAGGGACCTCAATTTTAGAGCCGATTTCTAAATTTGATATTTGAATGAGTGTCTTGTGATCCAAAAACTTTGTGCCTTCAATGGTTATTCCACCAAGAATGTATTCTTTTGGATTTGAATAATCGAAATTCTTAGAATCATTTGAAATGTTAATTTGAGCCATACTCAAATGAGATAACAAATGGGTAAAGATTAATAATATGATACTTTTTCTAAGCATTTTCTTTTTCTATTTGTTCACTTGTCTTTCCAAATCGTCTTTCTCTAGATTGATAGTCCAAGAGAGCCTCGATTAAGTTGTCACGCCTGAAATCAGGCCATAAAATCTTAGTGAAGTATAACTCTGAATAAGCAATTTGCCACAATAAAAAATTACTTATTCTTAGTTCGCCACTAGTTCTAATTAACAGTTCTGGGTCGGGGATATTGTGTGTGTATAGATGATTTTTTATACTTTCTTCATTTATATCCTCAATATCCATTTGGCCACTCTTGATATTTTTGGCAATATGTTGCATTGCACGAACAATCTCATTTTTTGAACTGTAGCTTAATGCCAAAACTAATGTCATTTTACTGTTTTGTGCAGTTTTCTCGATAGCTACATTCAGATTTTTTAAACATTTTTTTGGTAAATCGTCAAGATTACCGATGGCTACCAGACGTATATTATTTTTCATTAATGTTTTAGTCTCTTTAGTAATGGTATTAACTAAGAGTTCCATTAAGGCATTAATTTCTGATTGTGGACGGCTCCAATTTTCTGATGAAAAAGCATACAGTGTCAAGTATTTCAGGCCAATTTCGGCAGCACCTTCAACAGTATCTCTTACTGCTGTGACACCAACTTTGTGTCCAAACACTCTGATTTTGGATTGTTGCTTTGCCCAACGACCATTGCCATCCATGATGATTGCAACATGATTCGGTAAAGTGTTTGTATTAATTTCGGTCTTGCTTGGCATTTACTAGTATTGACAGACCTTAGGTTTAGTATAAATTCTATATGAGATGGTTAGGCCAGTAAAATAGTACCAATCTGTCCAATCATTTTCATTGGCACGTCGTTTGTCGTTGTTGCCAGTCCATGTTGTTATATCTGCACCTGGAGTTGAAGCTAGATATTCTTGTAAGGTATTACTTCTATCAGATAAGCTTGCAGCATCAATGTTTTCCATTGCTAAATACTGTGGGTTAGCGTACAAGCCGCCAACATCATCAAGGTAGTCTGTAAATACCTTTCTAAAACCAAATTCTAGAGCCATGCTTAGGTTGTCTCCTACACTAGCTTTTATTCCACCACCTAAAGGAATGGCAAATTGTATAAGCTGATAAGGATCTTTTTGTGGGTATCTCGTTGAATATTGTCCTTCTGTTCCAAGAGGTTGTAAGTCTATCCATGGATTATTTGAATCTTTACCATCGTTATCAAAAGGATTTTGAGTATCCGTTAATCTGGCTTGAGGGTTGAAGCTAAATAATGAAAATCCTGTGAAAATATAGGGAGTAAAAGGAAATCTCTTGCTTCCAGTTTCGTAGGGGAAAAAGTTGAATTCAACAATTCCGGATAATTCATAGATAGACGATTTAAAGTGCAAATTTCTATTGAATTTTGCCGTATCTATTTCATTCAGTTTATCGCTTCCTCTGATTTCACCAATTGAAAGGCTTCCTCTGAGGGCGAAACGTCTATTTAAATTTGTTTTGTATTGAAAAGCACCAGCAGGCTGAGCTAACCTAAAATGTTGATCATTTAAATCACCTATGTAGTACGAGCTACCTAACATTAAACCTACCTCTGAGTATGGGTCTATTGATTGTGAATGAGCATTTAGTGCAAAGGAAAATGCTATAACTACTAATATGAACAGTCTTTTCATTTAAAATTGTGTTACGATATATGAGTAACGCACAAATATAGGTATTTATGATAAATATGAATCAGTTTCTTTTATCCTTACCCCACATTAATTTTTCTCTGATGGTTGAGATAAAGGATTGTTTTTCAAATTGAATCAAATTCACTTTGTATGGCGCTTTTATAATGGTGAGTTCTAATTCAGGGCCAATTGCTCTTGAACGGCTATCTAGTGCTACAAGTGCTAATTCGTCTTTTTCTGATACTTTTAGAGTTATTTTTGATTTATCAGAAACAATTATTGGCCGTACATTTAAATTATGCGGTGCAATGGGTGTAATAATGAAGTTGTTTGTTCCAGGTAATACAATAGGCCCGCCACAACTTAGCGAGTAACCCGTTGATCCAGTTGGGCTAGAAATTATTAGTCCGTCAGCCCAATAAGTATTGATAAATTCATCATCCAAATAGGCATGTACGCGTATCATTGATGAAGTATCTTTCTTTAAAACAGTTACTTCATTTAAAGCAAAGTTAGTGTCACCAAATAAATTATTTTCACTATTCAACTGCAGTAATGTTCTGTTTTTAATATTATAATCACCTTTCAAAAGATGATTTATAGCATATTCAATTTGATCTGTTGAAACACTTGAAATAAACCCAAGAGTACCTGTGTTTATTCCTAAAATTGGAATTCCGGAATCTCTAACAAAAGTAATGGAGGCAAGTAAAGTGCCGTCACCTCCGATACTCAAGATAACATCGGCATTTTCTTTTAATTCTTTTGGAGTGTTAAAGGTTGAATACTTTTTTTTAAATTTAATATTTCTAAGTAATTCAGAATATTGAGATTCAATAATTAATTCAATATTTTCTTGTTCGAGCTTATTTACCAAATGCTGAACGTATATCGCCTTTGCTTCATTAAAAGCCGTTCCAAATAACGCTATTTTCATAATTAAAATGGATTTGAAAAATGAATAAATACGCCCCATTCATTGAGGTGGTTTCTGCTGTATTCTAGCCTGACTAATTTGTCGTAATATGTAACTATATCTAAACTCACACCTTGACTTGCTAGCAGGGTGTTGTTGAGGCTGTTTTCATTTGAAAATTGATTGTCAACAACTCCACCTACATCAGCAAATATACTGAAGTAAACAGAATAAAAGGCTTTTTTGAATTGTTCCATTTTAAAGTATGGAATTTGCAAATTAGTTTTTGGTACTAATTCGTATTTCAATGCGGTTTTTGTTATGGCAAAATGCTCCCCGTCTAGCACATAATATTCATACCCTCTTAGATAGTCGTCAAAGCCTAATGATTCATTGAGTACATAAGGCAATTCTGTATTTGTTTGGAACTTTACTTTAACGCTATTCCCTAAAAATAATCTAGGTTTAAGTGTAAAATGATTTTCAGTTTTTGCGGTTATGCTAAAGTTCGTAAAGTCTGTATTTGCACTGTTGAAGTAGCCTATCATCAATTCATTGAAGGATCCTTTTGTGGGGTATGTTATGGAGTTTCTCTTTTCATTTTCATAATGGTATTCCAGCCTTGAGTACTGAAAGCGGTTTTTACTTTCTGGTAAAAAGGTGCTGTTGAGGCTTAGTACTTCTAGCGGCGTCTCAATTAATGAGTGTTGAATATTGAATCTATGAACAGTATTTAAATTCTTTTTATACTGAAGGCTTATGGCGGCGTTCCAGTCTCTCAAAAAGTCATTATCTAAATTGGTGTAAAGCAATTTATTATCTATCGTTTTGTAATGAAATTGTTCCATTCTAAAGAGTTCAAAATTCAGAATAGTTCCTATTGTTTTATTGGCGTTAAAGTATGGTATATCGTATTCAAAAAGGTAATGCTCTTTGTATCCTTTTCTAAACTTAATTTTAAGCAGTTCATTTCGTCCTCTGAAGTTATACCAGTTTAGAAATACGCCGTAGTTTAATCTAGAAAAATCCGTAAAATTTGAGGCTTTTAAACTATCATAAAAGACATTAAAATTACGTTCAGAAATTTCTAAAATAGGATATGGCCAAACATACCAACGCTCAACAACTTTTATCACAACATCGATGTTATTGTTAATATAAGTAGGAACGAAGACAATGAAATTAAAAAGCCATTGACTTGAAATATTCAATTCACTTTGTATGAGTTTATCTGAAAATGATTCTTGTGTTAGTGTATCGCCAATCTGAAAAGATAACTCTCGTAGAATGGTAGATTTTTTAGTGGTTTTATTACCTTCTATTTCAATGGAATTAACACGGAATAACTCCTGGGCATTCAGAAGTGTAGAAATAGTTAAAAATAATACTAATAGTGATAAACGCATTACGGATTGAGGTACCTCATTAGTGAATCAAATCGATCTGAAAGATTATCAGTGTTTTCTGAGTAATTGTAGCTAGCAGCTATATTGTATTCATAGCGTTCGAAAGTTTTGATAACTGCTGCAATATCAATTTTATTAAGTTTAAGTGTAATCTTAATATTATTTTTTTCATCGATATCTGTTATATAAGCACTTAAAATCTTCAAATTATTACTTTCAACAATTTGTGCTATTTGACTCATGGAATAGTCTTTTTTGTTCATTTCTAGAATGATAACCCCACCACTTTCTTGAACTGCCAAAATAGACGCTAGCGCTTCTATTACAGATTGCTGAGTTATTGCGCCAATATACTTGCCTTCACCCAATATTGGCAAAAGAGTTAGTGTATGTTCGTCCATGTATTTTACGATTTCAAAAACATCTTTACCTAAGGGCATAAATAACATTTCAATTTTTTCAGAAATGCTGTTAATTTTATTTCCTTCGTCGTGCATATTCCAAATGTCTTCTTCTGAAATAACTCCGATTAAATTATTGTCTTTTACTACTGCTAAATGCGAAAGGCGAAATTCTTGCATAATAGATAATGCCTCTACTCCAGTAGTTTCTAGAGTAATAGCTTGAATTTCATGCGATATGAGTTTTTTTGCAATCATTTGATATAGCAAACATAGTATTTTTACCTTTGTTGAGCTTTAATTATTTCCAATCAATGACAAAGTTAAGCGTTAACATAAATAAAATTGCGACTATCAGAAATGCTCGAGGTGGCGTATTGCCCAACGTTCCGTTAGCTGCCCAACGATGCGAGGAGTTTGGTGCTGATGGTATTACCGTTCACCCTCGTCCAGATGAGCGCCACATTACCTATGCAGATGTACGAGAAATTGCGCAATTAGTTACAACAGAATTCAATATTGAAGGGTATCCAAACTCTACTTTTCTCGATTTAGTAAAAGAAGTGAAACCTCATCAAGTTACTTTAGTGCCTGACGCTCCAGATGCAATCACATCTAATGCTGGTTGGGATACTGTAAAACATGAAGCCATGCTCAGAGATATTATTTCTGAACTAAAGGCTCATGGTATTCGCACTTCTATTTTTGTTGACACCGATGTAAAACACATAGAAGGGGCAGCCAAAATTAA
The DNA here is from genome assembly GCA_965661345.1 of Flavobacteriales bacterium. Taxonomy (GTDB): domain Bacteria; phylum Bacteroidota; class Bacteroidia; order Flavobacteriales; family UBA7312. The sequence goes on from CBFIDK010000001.1 coordinate 260,245, forward strand.
TACTGATAGAATTGAGCTCTATACTGAAAGTTATGCCACAGCATTCATTTCAGAAAAAGAGGCCGCAATTCTACCATTTATAAAGGCTGCAAAATTAGCCCATAACTATGGCTTAGGAATCAATGCTGGTCATGATTTAAACCTTGAAAACTTATCCTATTTTGCAGCTAATATTCCATCATTAGATGAGGTTTCCATAGGTCACGCTTTAATTTCGGATGCTCTTTATTTAGGTTTAGAGGAAACCATTAAGCAGTATAAAAGTTGTCTAAAGTGAAGTTATTTTCTAAAGTAATAGGCCAAGGTCAACCCTTGCTGATAATTCACGGTTTGTTTGGCATGTCAGACAACTGGCAATCCTTAGCAAAACAATTTGCTGCCTTTTTCGAGGTGCATCTTATTGACTTGCCGAATCACGGACGCTCATACCATACCGATGAGTTTTCGTATTCTCAAATGTCTGAGGATATTAAAGCCTATATTTCAGATTCTAATTTAGAAAATGCCATAATTATTGGACATTCTCTTGGGGGTAAATTAGCTATGCAATTAGCAGTTACCGAGCCACAATTAATCTCTAAACTTATTGTGGTAGATATCAGCCCTAGATTTTACCCAATTCATCATGATAAAATTATTGAAGGCTTACAATCTCTGGATTTTTCTGCGCTAAAATCCCGTTCTGAAGCCGAGGCAGTTTTATCAAGATACATTGAAGAAAATGATGTGAGGCAATTTTTACTTAAAAGTATGTATTGGAAAGAAAAGGGAGTGCTTGATTTCCGCTTTAATTTAGGTGCTATTTCCGCCAATATTGCTAATGTTGGTGAAGCCTTAAAAGAAGGTGCTCTTTTTGAAAAGCCGACTTTATTTTTGAAAGGCGAAAACTCAAACTATATTAACGATGATGATGAAGATTTAATATTTACCCATTTCCCAAATGCTGATATAGAAAACATAGAAAATAGTGGGCATTGGCTACATGCTGAAAACCCAACTCAATTCTTCGATACAGTAATTCGTTTTTGCATATAACGTTTACTGAACTATAATTTTGATTTGCTGATTATCAATTTCTAAAAAGTACAGGCCTACACTTAAATCGTGGTCTAAACTGTAAGAATTTAATCCTTCAGAAATACTTAATTCTTTCTTTACGATGACTCTTCCTTGTGTGTCAACAATTTGATAAACTTTCACTGTTGAATTTTTCGAATAAAATTCTACACTGAAACTTCCCTTATTTGGGTTAGGATACAAGCTGTATTGAGTAGATTCTGCTTCCTTTATAGATGTTGGTAAACAAGCATACTCACAAGCTACTAAAGAACTAAATGTTCCTGTTCCGTCCATTGGATCTACACATGCCTCGTTAACGCAATTAAAAGATGGCTCAACTTGATTTTCAATTTCATTTAATCGCTGATAAAATTCCTGATAGAATTGATTAGCAATATTTGCATCGTGAATAATCATGGTGTTTTCATCGTTGTTAGTTTCTGCAGCAGCAGACCAGTTGTGAGAGCCAGTAATTACCAAGGGATCAGAATCGGTGTTGTTGTGGTCAACAATGCAATACTTATGATGGAAGCTATCACCAAATCCTTGATGAGACACCACATTAATACCTTCATTTACCAAAAACTCATATTCAGAGCCTTCTACATTTATTTGTTCAATGATACCATTTACAACAACACCATTTTCATGTTGCTCGGCAATAGTGGTGCCAAGTTGATTGTTTGTAAATACCAATAGCCCGAAATCAATTTCATCATTAGCCGTTTTAAGCGCATTAGAAATGTTGTAAGTGGTATTATCAGATGGCGAAAAATACACTTCAAAAGCGTTGCCATTGACAATAAAATGATGTGGCGTATTGTTAGACTTAGCGTTTCCAAATTTTGCATTGTCGGGGTCTGCTTCATCGCCTTCTGAACCCCACATTTCGTTAAATTCAATTTCATAGGTTCTAGCTACAGATTGGTCTTGCACCATAATGATGTGATTAGGGTCATTAAATATTTGGTTAGAAGTCCAGTTAGTCGATCCGCTTAATACCCAAGCACTGTCTGCTATATCAGCATCAATCACAATAAATTTATTATGCATAATTCCCATCACCTCTGGTCGTTCTAGTGTAGGGATGTTATCGTTAAGATCTGATAAAGCCGCTGTAGTTGTAGATTCACAAGTGATATACCTTACTCTGACACCTCTTTCGTAAGCATCATTTATAGCGTTAGTAATCATATTGTCGGAGTGGTTATAGACTGCAATATCTAGCGTATGCATTGCTTTATCTATATAGGCTTTAATACTATCGTTAGTATACACGCCTGAAAATTGAGCATTCTCAATTGTTGCTACTGAGGTGTCAACAGGATTATTAAAACACAGTCGAATTTCTCCAGATGATGTCGACTCTGTGGCAAAAGCATAAACTGCTGACGCTACAGAATCTGGACCTTCGTATGCTAATGCTTGAACATAATAAATACTGCCTGCCTCAAGATTATCTAAAGTAATAGCGTGATTTTGTACCACATTTAAACTATCAGAATATACAATGCCTAATTCAAAATCAGTTGTTAGTCCATAATTTAATTCAGATAATGCAAAATAATTTGTTGTGAAGTTTACATTAAAGCTTGAGGTTGTGATATCGCTTTGTATCAAGCCAGAGGTCAAACATATTCCGCCATTGAATTCCAAATCATTTTCGTCACGAATGAGTAACTGATAGCCGTCAAAACCCGTAAATGAGTATTGCGATGAAATGGCTGTCATTTTTACTGGACATGTAGGAGCCAAGGTATTCTCTAAATCGGAACCGGCTTTTATATAAATTATTCCACTTTGCCCACCAGCGCTGAAATTATGAGTGCCAACACTAAATACTTGACCGCCATTTTCAAATACAACATCTTCAATAGTTACTAGTTCAGATTCATTGTTTTCTCCAATTTCATTAGGTGTAATTAGTTGAGGTGTAATGTTGTATCCACTGCCATGATTTACAAGATTGTTGACTGGCTGAATTTCAAGTAAACCATTATAGTCTACTAAAACACCTGTTACTGTAATGCTATCGCCTCTATTAACCCCTTCAGTAGATTCGGGGTCATAAATTGCAATTCCAGCAGTACCGTCTTCTATATAGCGAATCGGACTTCCAAGTTCATCGCCATTTGTTACAATTCCAGTTACGGTAACAACTGAGTTTTCAGATTGTTGTCTGGCAGTAGCAATATCAATTAATTGAGCAAATACAGTCGTTTGACAGATAACACCAGCTAGTAATAGATATATTTTTTTCATAATAATTATAATTTAAAAAGTAAGTTTAGCAGAAAGATTGATTCTTCTACCCATTCCAAAGAATACACCTGCAGATTTTGCGTCAAAATCAGTATAGTTAGCGTTATATGGGTCGTTATTTTGAGCATCAGAAATATACACTTCATTTAATGCATTTAGTATACTCATTCTAAAGTCTACTTTGGTTTTTTTATTCAGTTTCCATGTGTAGCCAGCATGAAAATCAACTAAAGAGTATGAAGGTATTTTCCACGATTCTCTTCCTGCGTTTTCACCGTCCAAAGATAGTGGATCGAAATCTGAATAATAATCGTCAAAATAAGTCCCTCTAACTTTTAGGTAAATATTGTCTAAAGGCTCGTATCTTAAACTCATTCCAAGCTGTGTTTGTGCAGCATCGCCAACATGTACGCCTGTTGCATCAAAAGATTTGATAACCTCCTTGCCTAAATCATCTAGAACGGGCTGATTGTCATCGTCGTAAAAACGAACACTGTCTTGAGATTGCCAAGTCCAATCGCCTAATGACATTAAACCTTCAACCGTTAGTTTGTCGTTAATTCTGTAGGCTAAATCCATTTCAATTCCTTTGTGTAGGGCATCCATTCCATTGATATTGGCTCTAATGGGTTCGTCATCAATGAGTATAGTAACTCCTCCGTTTGAAGGTTTGTTTTCCCATATGGTATAATAGCCATTAAGGTTGGCCGATAGTTTTGAGGAACGGTATGAATACCCTCCTTCAACGGCTTTTACAATTTCATTTTGAATGTCCCTGTATAAGTTATTTGAATAATCAAATATATTGTTAAAACGAGGCGCTTTTGATATATAGCCAATGTTGAAAAACACATTGTTGTTGAGGTCAATATTGTAGTTTGCTCCAGTTTTTACTGTAAATCCATTAATCCATTTCCATCGTGTTTCTGCTAACCTTGCCTCTTGCGAATTCATGGTATAGGCTATGCCATTATGAAAAATAGTATCTTCTTCCATGCTTTTTATGGCGCCAATGATAGTACCATTTTCATCGTACACAATATCGGTGACAACTGATGTTCCAAGCGCTTCAACATAAGTAGTATCATCAAGTACTAAATCTTTCTTTTTAAAATAATCAATTCGCTTGTAAGCCGAGTTTGAAGCCGAAATATTTAAAAACGCACTTAGATTTCCTTTGCTGTATTCTGCTTGAGAAAATAATCCAGACCATTTGACAACACCGTCATTGTTGTAGCTAACTTTATCGCCTACTCTTTTAATTTGAGATTCTTGTAATTGATTGTCGCTATCAACTACATAATCTCCACCAAGTAAGTCGTACACTTCTCTGTAATGCTCGCCTTTGTAATAGCGCAAATCAACACCCCCAGAAAGACTAAGCGTTTCATTCAATTGGTAGTTCATGGTAGAAAGAGCACCGTACCAATAATGGTTATTAATAGAGCTTAATAAATAGGTGTTTGAGGCATTTTCAGTATCGCTATATAATGGGTCTAAATTAGTATTATTGAAGTCGTATGCTTCTTGAAAATTATACTGCCCATTCTCGTCATAATTTTCTGAGTTTCCGCTTAAGTTAGTTCCACCACCATTGCCAATAGAGGCATAAGCAATATTTGAGACATAAAATTTATCACTAACAGCCCAAAAGTCTCTCAGGGAAAATTGAGGTTTATGGTAATAATTCTTTTTGGTGTTTAGGGTCTCAAAGTTATTGATGGTATCGCCGTTACTATCAAGTTCCCAACGGTTCAAATTACCCCAATGCTTGTTGTAGCCAATGCCTTTATCGAAAATGTCGCCGAATAATGTATCGTTGATGCCTAAATCTGAGGCGTATTCTCTTGAATAGGTAGCTATATCGCTTTTGTATGATCGCTGTCCGTGTTGTTGTGGCGCGCCCAGAGCCGATAAACTAAGGGTATGCTTACCTAAGGATTTTTGAATTTTAGCATAGTAGAAAAAGCCTTCGCTAAATGTTTCTTCAACAAAGCCGTAGCCTCTTTTGTAGGAGCCCGCAAATGTAAGTCCCCATCCGTTGTTGAGTTTTCCAGAGTTGTAGCCAAAGGAGGTTCTTATTTTGCCATAAGAATCGACTTCTTGCTTAATGCTTCCACCTTTTCGACTTTCTATTCCTTTTGTTAACAAATTCATGGTGCCACCTACGGATGGGATAGCAATTTTTGAAGCCCCTAATCCTCTTTGTACCTGAATGTTTCTAGTAACAGCATCAAGCCCAAACCAATTGGACCAGTAAACCCAACCGTTTTCCATGTCATTGACTGGTATGCCGTCAATCATAACGGCTACGTTTCTTTGGTTAAATCCTCTTATAGTAATTCTGGCATCGCCATCCCCACCACCTTGTTGAGTAGCGTAAACCCCTGGAGTAGAGTTCAATACCATAGGTATATCTTGTGAAGCTAATTCTTCATTTATTTTTTTGAGAGGGATAGTAGAAAATGCAACAGGCGTTTTTCTGTCAACTGCCATATCAGCTACAACTTGTACCTCATTAAGTACAATAGTGTTGAGCGTAATATTTAGATTAATCGGTTTTCCATTAAGAGTCAAGGTCTGGCTGTACTTTTCATAACCGACATACGATACACTTAAATCTATCGATTTAGCGTCTGAAAAAAAAGTGAATTTTCCGTCAAAGTCTGTAATTATACCTTTGCCTTCAAAGACTACAGTAGCTCCAAAAAGAGGTTCACTAGTTGTGTTGTCAATTACTGTTCCACTTATTTTAGTTTGAGCGAATGTAGTGATGCTGAAAAACGCGCAGCACAAAAGAAAAAACGAATGCTTCATTGTGTAAAATAAAAGTGCCGGTGTTTTTTTCACCAGCACTTATTAGGGTTAAATTATTTTATGATAATTGCAGAGGTTTTGATGGAATGATCATCAAACACTATGCTGACAGTATACAAGCCTTTTGAAAGCGTTGCGGTGTTTATGAAAGTGTTTCCAACGGATTCGGCAAGTTCAACTTTCATTTGTTGTCCAAGGACATTGATTAAGAATAAATCTTTGATGCCTTTATTGGTATTCACTGTTATAACTTGTCCAATATTTGATGGGTTTGGGTAAATAACAACAGAAGATTCTTCATTTTCTTCAATTGAACTAGCTCCACTACTGCAGTCGCAATCATGTGATCCTAATTCAGTCCAGGTATTGATAGATAATGAATCCCATTCAGCAGTTGGATCAAATAAAATTGGTGAAGTACTAACGCCTTTTTTTACAGATGCTTTTCTGACTAGAGTATGATTTTTTGTCCACCAAGATCCACCGTTAGCATCAGTAAAACCAGCAGTAACATCATCAGTCCAAGCATCACCTGGGTCTTCGCCTATTTTTCCAACTAAGTCGATTAATTCGCCATTTTTAGTAAGACCAATAGCATCATTCCCATTCATGTATAGTGGAGATGGATAAACTGGAGCTAGCTGGTCAGCCATATTATACAGTTCGATTTCAATGTAACCAAACTCGTTTGAAGATAGGGTGTCACTGTTAGTAATTACCCAGGTAGAATATGGGTTTAATGTCCCAGACAGCGTCATGTCGTCACTCCCGCTATTTGAGCCATTGGCATAGCGCACTATTTTATATGCGCTCAAATCTATAGTAGAAGATGTTGGGTTATAAATTTCTATAGCTTTATTGTTAGAAGATCCTTCTACATATTCTGAAATAAATAAGTCGCTACAATCTTGAGCAATTAGGTTTATCGATAATAGAGAAGTTACAAAGAATACAATTAGTTTCATAATGAGTTAGTTAAGTTAAGTGCTTCAAATTTAATGTAATTTTAAATAAAACGATAGTAAAATGCTCTAAAAATTAACAGTTTTCTGTCGATTTTTATACGACTTAGCAATTACAATTTATTTATATTTACAAAATATTCAGTTTAGCATGTCTGATAGCTTAGTAATTATACCCACTTTCAACGAAAAAGAAAATATTGAACGAATTATTCGTAAAGTATTTTCATTTGAAAAAGCCTTTGACATTTTAATTGTTGATGATGGATCACCTGATGGCACTGCTCAAATTGTAAAATCTTTGCAAAATGAGTTTAAAGGTTTGAACATTGAAGAACGCACAGGAAAACTTGGATTAGGAACAGCCTACATTCACGGATTTAAGTGGGCTCTTAAGAAAGACTACAACTTCATTTTTGAAATGGATGCAGATTTTTCACACGATCCAAACGATTTATTAAGACTTTACGAAGCTTGTAACGATAAAAACAACGATTTAGCCATTGGCTCTAGATATACCAACGGAGTAAATATTGTCAATTGGCCAATGAGTCGATTGTTGATGTCGTTCTTTGCCTCAAAATATGTGAAGTTTATTACTGGCTTGCCAGTTAATGATTCAACGGCAGGTTTTATTTGCTATAGACGTTCTGTTTTAGAAACCATTGATCTGGATAAAATCCAATTCGTAGGCTATGCCTTCCAGATTGAAATGAAGTTTAAGACCTGGAAATCTGGATTTGACATTATGGAAGTTCCGGTAGTTTTCACCGACAGAAAAGAAGGCTATTCAAAAATGGATACGTCTATTTTTTTCGAAGCATTCATTGGCGTTATTCAAATGAAAATCAGAAGCTTATTCACCACACTCAAACAAAAACCACATGCCTAGCACACTTATTCGAAATGCTCAGATAGTAAATGAGGGTCAAATTTTTCGTTCAGATGTGTTAATAAAAGATGGTCTTATTGCTCAAATTGGTGAGTCCATTGACTATGTTGCCGATACCATTATTGATGCAAATGGCAAACACCTTATCCCCGGTGTGATTGATGATCAAGTTCACTTTAGAGAGCCTGGACTAACCCATAAAGCAGAAATTTATACAGAATCAAAGGCTGCTGTGGCAGGAGGTATAACTTCTTTTATGGAAATGCCCAATACAAATCCGCAAACCTTAACTCAAGAATTATTACAAGAAAAATACGACAGGGCTAGTCAGGTGTCATTAGCAAACTATTCCTTTTTCATGGGAGCGTCCAATGATAATTTAGAAGAAGTTTTAAAAACCAATCCAAGGAATGTTGGTGCATTAAAAATATTTATGGGCTCTTCAACTGGAAATATGTTGGTTGATAATAGAGAGGTTTTAGAGAAAATATTTAAAGAATCTAAAATGCTTATTGCTGTGCATTGTGAAGACGAAGAAACTGTTCAAGCAAATGCAGAATTAGCTAGGCAAAAATTTGGTGAAGATGTGCCCATTGATCAACACCCCATTATTAGAAGTGAAGAGGCTTGTTACAAATCATCTTCCATGGCTATTGAATTAGCTAAAAAACACAATAGCCGTTTACACGTTTTTCACCTTTCTACAGCTAAGGAAATAGAGTTATTTAGAAATGATATTCCATTAGCAGAAAAGCGCATTACAGCTGAAGTGTGTATTCATCATTTATGGTTTGATGATTCTCAGTATGCTGAAAAAGGGACACACATAAAATGGAATCCTGCTGTGAAAAGTAAAGAGGATAAAGAGCAACTTTTTCAAGCGCTTTTAGATGATAAATTAGATATTATTGCAACGGATCATGCTCCTCATACTCTAGAAGAAAAAGATAATACTTATTTTAAGGCTCCGTCTGGCGGTCCATTGGTTCAGCACGCATTACCTGCCATGTTAGAGTTTTACCACAACGGAAAAATTAGTTTAGAAAAAGTTGTGGAAAAAATGTGTCATGCACCTGCAATTTGTTTTCAATTAGAAGGAAGAGGCTTCATAAAAAAAGGCTTTGCCGCAGATTTAGTATTAGTAGATTTGAATAGTTCATGGCAAGTATCTAAAGAAAATATTCTATATAAATGTGGATGGTCTCCTTTTGAAGGCACTCGATTTAATTCAAAAGTTACACACACTTGGGTAAACGGGCATCTTGCTTATCTAAATGGACATTTTGATGAATCCCAAAAAGGACAAAGATTATTATTTGATAGATAATAAAAAAAGGGGCAAAAGCCCCTTTTTTTAAAAGTGTCATTTAAGGAATTACTCAGCAACTTCTTCAGTCGCAGTAGAATCCATCATTTCAGCTTCTTCAGCTTCAACTAATACAGTATCAGCAGTAGTTTCTTCAGCTGGTGCAACTGCACAACATTCTTTAGCGCAGTCAGCCGCACAACCTTTTTCTGCAGGTGCTCCACAAGCCACTAAGCCCATTACAGCAATTGCAAGAACATACATCAAATTTTTCATTGCATTTTTTTTTAATTGTTTAAACAAGTGACAAATATAAGGTTATAAATGAATTAATTAAGTTGTTTAACTTTGAAAAATGAAATATTTATTAATACCCATAGTATTATTTTTTAGTTTTTGTACTGAAAAGGTTCAAAAAACAGAAGTAGTTATCTCTGTTGAAGACATGAAAGAGATTTTAAAAGAAAGACAATTGCTTATCTCTACTTTCAACACTTATCAGTATGAAGGCGCAGTTTCTGAAGATTTAATCGACTCAATGTTGTCTTCAACATACATAAATCTTGGCTTTAGCGAAGAAGATTTTCAGTCCAGTTGGGAATATTACCTTAAAGATGGCAATAAGGAGCTTCATGAAATTTACGGTTATATTATACAGGATATAGAGCTGATGAAAGAAAAATCTAGAGAGTAGTTTTTTCTGACATAAACCATTTACTATACTTTTTAATACTTTCTCTAATTGGAGTAAATTCGTAAGAGAGCGCTTCACTAATCTTAGCGTTAGCATAACTGCTATTAATCATTGATTTGTTAGCCGTTTCTTTTGTAATGAGTGGAGATTTTCCAGTAAAAAGAGATTTAACCCATTCTAAGCGCCAAGCCAATTCTTTTACAAATGGAGTAACTTTAATGTGTGGTTTAGGACGGTTTAAATCTTCAGCAATCCATTCAAAAACTTGACTGTAAAGCAGGTTTTCTGAATTTAGAATAAAGCGTTCGTTTACAATATCGCTATCGGTAAGTTTCACCAAAATATCGGCTACATCAACAACATCAACATAGCCAGTACTACCCGTAGTAAAATACTTTAGTCCGTCCCATACTGTTTCGAAAAGCTGAGAGCTTCCTTTTGACCAGTCGCCAGGGCCTAGTATTACGGATGGATTTACAATAACGGCGTCTAAGCCCTCTTGTGTGCCACGCCAAACTTCCTGTTCTGAAAGGTATTTGCTCACAGAGTATGCCGTATTGTGTGGGTTATCTTTCCAGAAATGGTCTTCCGTTTTTTCAATTGTTGAATCTGAATTGCCAAGGGCAGCGATTGAGCTTACATAGGCAAGTTTAGAGACATTTGATTTTAGACAAGTGTTGACAATATTAGCTGTTCCTTCAACATTGAATTTCATCATTTTCTCGACATCCTTTGCATCAAAGGATACTAGAGCGGCACAATGAATGACTTTTTCACAGCCATCTATGGCACTTTCTAAAGAAAGAATATCCAATACATCACCATCTACCCATTCAATTTGCTTAAACAAATCACCTTGATTGTAGTAGTTGAAAATTTTATTAACGATTTCAAAAGAGCTTGTTTTACGTTTTAAAGCACGCACTTTCTTGCCCTCTTGAGTTAATTTTAGGAGTATATGAGCTCCTACTAATCCTGTTCCGCCTGTTATAAATAGCATTGCGAACAAAGGTAGAGAAAAAATAGCCCTAAAATTTCACATTATTTATATTTGCTCAAATAAATATACACTCATGAACTTTGTAGAGGAATTAAAATGGAGAGGAATGATACACGATATCATGCCTGGAACTGAGGAGCAATTACAGAAAGAAATCACTACTGCATACATAGGTTTCGACCCGACTGCTGACTCTTTACACATAGGTTCATTAGTGCAGATTATGATTTTGGTACACCTTCAACGTTGTGGACATAAGCCAATCGCCTTAATGGGCGGAGCAACCGGAATGGTTGGTGATCCTTCAGGAAAATCGAAAGAAAGAAATATGCTTTCTGAGGATGTCCTTCAGCACAATTTGAACTGCGTCCAAAAGCAGATGGAGCGTTTTTTAGATTTCGATTGTGGGGATACTTCAGCAGAAATTGTCAATAATTACGATTGGTTCAAAGACTTTAGCTTTTTGGACTTTATTCGTGAGGCTGGCAAACACATTTCTATTAACTATATGTTAGCCAAAGATTCTGTAAAGTCGAGGTTAGAAACGGGAATGAGCTTCACAGAGTTTAGTTATCAATTGGTTCAAGGCTACGATTTTTATTGGCTGTACAAGAACAAAAATTGCAAAATTCAATTAGGAGGTTCTGACCAATGGGGTAATATAACCACTGGAACAGAATTCATAAGAAGAAAAGATGGAGGAGAGGCTTTTGCAGTCACTACTCCTTTGATAAAAAAGGCAGATGGTGGTAAATTTGGTAAAACTGAAGAGGGCAATGTTTGGTTAGACAAACGCTTAACTTCTCCATATAAGTTTTATCAATTTTGGTTAAACTCATCGGATGAAGATGTTAAAAAGTACATTCGTATTTTTACCTTACTCACAAAAGATGAAATTGAGAGTTTAGAAGCTCAGCATGATGAAGCGCCACACACGAGGCTTTTGCAAAAGACCTTAGCGGAAGATATTACCGTTCGCGTGCATTCAAAAGAAGATTTAGAAGCTGCTATAAAAGCTTCGAATATTTTATTTGGAAAATCTACTTCAGAAGATTTGCTGTCAATTGATGAGGAAACATTTCTATCGATTTTTGAAGGAGTGCCACAGTTTACAGTCAGTAAATCCGACCTAAATGCTGATATATTTGATTTTTTAGCAGAAAAAACACAAGCATTTTCTTCAAAGGGTGAGGCAAGACGTATGATTCAGAGTAATGCTGTTAGCATCAACAAAGAAAAAATAGATGTCAATAAAACCTTATCGACTGACGACCTAATTTCAGACAAGTATTTATTAATTCAAAAAGGGAAGAAAAATTATTTCCTCGTAATTGTAAATTAAGGCAGTGATGAATGGTGAAGATTTATTTTAATCTCACCGTCTTCGATTATGTAACCAAAGCTATATTCTACTTTTGTTTCATCTCCATTAGTGTCAGTAAAGTAATAATGACCAGCAGCAAAAGCTTGTTGATTTTTGAAGTTTATTCCTTCGTTTTCAAAACGAACCTTAGTCCAAGGTTTAAGAGCAAAGCCGTTATCTTCTGAAATGTGCCCACCTATGAAGTATGAAACAATATCGGTATGATTTGTTCTGAAGGCTTGTTTTTTTGCCATAGTAGGCTTCATCAAAACTTCGTTTGCGTACATCTTACTTACAAACTCTTTTGCGTCTAGTTCATTGTTTCCAATCTGAACTACTCCCTTTCCCCATTCATTTTGGGCTTGTAAAATATCTTCTTTTAACATGGCCGCAATTTATGAAACCATTTTTATTTTTCTAGAAATATTTTACCTATAATCCGACTAAATTTTTGCCTATGGAATTTATAATATATTGAATAGGTAAACACTCCGTCTTGCACTGTATTATTTTTATAGTTTCCATCCCAACTATTATTAATGTCGTCTGTGTAGAATATCTGTTGCCCCCATCTATTATAAATTGTGAGTTCATATTTATATAATATACAATGATGACTTTTAGTAACTTCAAAAGAGTCATTTACGTTATCTCCATTAGGCGTAAAGGCAGAAGGAATAAACAAATGACAACCACAAAACTGAGTTACAGTAATAGTGTCAAATAAACTTTCACATTCATTGAATACGGTTACCCACACTGTTGAGGTATCTTCTACCGAAAAATAACTTTTATCAGAGTCATCATGCCATAAGTATTGAGCCTGATTATTGTTTGTAACATCTATGATTATCGGAAACTCACAAGTTTCAATATCTGGACCAAAATTAAGATGAAGTGGGTCAAGAATTTCAACATTAATGGTGTCTGAAACGCTTTCACATTCGTTACTTACTGTTAGCCAATATGAGCCTGGGAAATTGGCAGTATAGTTATAGCTGCTGCTGTTATCTTGCCATTCATATTGGCCTTCATTTAATTGTGGATTTAAAAACACATTTTCATGTGGGCACAGAGTAGTGTCGTTACCCAATTCGAATTCGATTCTAGGGATTTTACCCACTGTAATCTGATCTGCTATTTTTTGACATATATTATTTACGGATATTGTGTATTGCCCTTCTTCCGAAACAAATATTGAGCTTGTAGTATCTCCTGTACTCCAATTATATTGCACCTCGCCTGGATAATTATGATTTGCTGTAAGCTCAATAGTGTCATCATGGCAAATTAATGTATCGTTTACAGTAGAAACTTCTAATGGATTGTAATAGTTTAGATGAAAGGTATCGGTATGATAAATGCTTTCGTAATATCCTCTATACCAATATGTGCCAGGCTGAGTAGCAACAAAAATAGAATCAGTCGTGCCATCTTGCCATAAATGTTCGCTTGAATGTGGGTTAGCATTAAACACAATAGAATCGTTTTGACATATTGTAGTATCAATTCGTTTATTTTCAAAAACAGAAACATCATCGACATAATAATACAAAGAGCTAAATTGATTTACAGCAAGAAATGTATCAATTACGGATAAATCTAAGTTGCCAATGGTCAAAAACTTCTCGCCTCCCTCAGCAATATAAGTTCCTTTAAATTCAACCCATTCGTCACTACTAATTATAGAGTCAGTAGGCGCTATGTCAGGAGCAATCGGAAATGTTCCAAAATTATAATCACTCTCTTCAGATATTAGTGCTCCAATACTGTTATTTTGAAAAATATTATTTTCAGCAGAACTGATATAGAATGAAACTTCATACGATTTCCCTTCTTCTAAAGTAGCGGTTAGCTCAGCTTGTATATACTCATGATATGGGGCACTTGAAATATTGCCACTGGCGTCTATAGCATATGGTGTTTCTGATCTGATTCCAATGTGTCTTAATCCTGTTCTCGGATTTTGAGTTCCTGCGTAATTGTTTGGTGAAGAGACATAAAATTCATCAACATTAAAAATAGTGGCCGCATTAGAAAATGTAGGGATATTCACAAAAAATGCTTCGCTTCCTTCAAAAAATAAGTCTGGAGTGTTGAACATATTCCATTCTGTACGCCAGTCATAAAGAGATTCGAACGTATGGTTAAAAAATGGGTAAACAGTAGGCACATAGGTTGAATCATAGTCTTCAAAACTATAGTTGGGTACTAAATTTTGAGAATTTGCTGCAAAGCTGAATAACACATATAAGGGGATAGCAAGAATTAGTTTTTTCATATGGCAAAATATGTTGACTTTTTATTCGGTTGGCAAAAAAGTCATGATAATGAATTGTACGAAGTTATAATATTTTTTCGAAACAGTAGTAGATGTCTTTATTTGGCTTTAGATTGATATGACCTAGTTGTTTATAGCCAAGTCGTTTATAAAAAGTAATTGCTTTTGGATTGTTAATGTAAGTGTCTAAACGCATAGAAATATGTCCATTTTTTTTAGCTAAGGCTTCAGCAAATGCCATCATTTTTTTTCCTACTCCTTGACTCCACACCTTGGTTTTAGCACAAAGGCGGTGAACGACCATGAAATTATTGGTCTTATCTTCCCAATCTATAGACAAATAAGTAGGGTCTTGCTTGGTGTCAATCTTTATGCCTGAAATTATTTCACCATCTAATATCCCGACATAATAGTCGCCAATTTCAAGATCGTTTTTTATGACTTCTCTATTGGGATAGCTTTCATCCCATTGGTCAATTCCTAATTCTATCATGCCTTTAACGCAGGAACGATAGACGTCCATTATTTGATCAAGTTCGTTAGCTTGTGCTTTTCGTATATCCATTATTCAACAAGCAAGTTACACCCTCTGATATCTGAGAGTTCGAGGCGGCCTTTTAGTTCGAAAGAATAATCATCAATTGTTTTTCCTAAATCTTGAGTAGCAATAAATGAACAGGAGTTAATATTTGCTAAATCAATAACATTGATACCGCCAGTTTGTTGATGCCCTAACAACGTTAGTGGGTCCTGAGCATCACGAACAAATACTTTCATCCAATGGGGTGTTTCGAAAACCCCGTTTTTCTTAGAATAGGCTTGGGACAGTAATTCAGTCATGCCATATTCAGAATGAATATTCTCAAGATGAAAGGCTTTTTTCAGTACATCGTGAAGTTCTGATTTTACCATTTCTTTTCGTTTTCCTTTCATCCCACCAGTTTCCATGACGATGGTGTTTTCTAGCTTTGTTGGATATTGTTCAGCAAGGTCAAGCAGCGCATAGCTGACCCCTATAAGAAGAGTTTTCTTTTCATCTTTTTTCTGAAGTATTGAGGCCAATTCATCAATATTATTGAGGTAGAAACCACTATCAGTATGTTTACTTTCTTCAATCAAATGCTTGCACATGAATACTAATGATGAGCCATCTCTCTCAAGGTAAGAAGGTAAAAGAGCGAGAATGCGATAGTCTTTTATATTTCCATAAAAATGGTTGAATCCTCTTCTAAAACTTTCAATGTAAACATTGATGTCAGTAATGCAATGTTGACTTAGGTCTTGGCCTGTAGTTCCGCTGCTTGTAAAAATTTTCTGTACGGTATTTTTATTTGATATTATTTGGTGGCTTTTGAAAAATTCTATGGGCAAAAAAGGAATTTCAGTAATGGATTTTATAGCCGAAACATCGGTATTAAGTAACTTTAAATACTTTGTGTAAGGTTGGCAATTTTTAGCTTGCAATTGAAAGGCCTTTAGGGCTTTTTCCTCAAAAGTTGTTTGTTTTTCGAATACCCAATGCATACAGCGAAAATAAAAAAAGCTCCTCTATAATGTAGAGAAGCTTTTAGATAAATTATTTTTTCAATTTAGAATCCTAGTTTTCCAAAGAATTTTGAGATTCCAGCAGCAAATTCTTTTGGTATTTCTACCATCATTGAACTAAATGATAATTGGTCATTTACCCCGATGGCAATAGCAATGGAAATGATTAAGCCAATCAGAGCGTATGAGAAATCTTTAATCAACAGCTTGAAGGCTGTAGCGACGCTATTATCACCTGAATTTCGTATGGCCATAGCGACCTCTCTACCACCTAACAATCCGATAAATACCCAAGTAGTACTCATAGGTACTTTAGAATAAAGCTTGAAGTAGAATAAGATAATGCAATAAATAAAGTCAATAATGGTAGCAAAACGAACATCAGTTACTACTGATTTTTCCGTAACAATTTTTTGAATTCGTCCTCCTTTGTAGTACAATAGTAACCCTAAGCCTACAAATACCACAAGAGCAAAACCTGCAAATTGTCCAAAGCTCATGCTTCTTGGAAGGTAAACGGCAATGTTAGCAGCATCTTGCATTAACCAAACGGACCATAATGTACCACTTGTAATCCACTGTGCAATTGTCCATCCGAACTTGGCTTCGCCAGTAAATTTTCTCTTAGCCCATTGAGAGATAATCATGAAAATTATAAAACCCATAAAGAAGGCTAAAACATAGCCACTCATACTTTTAGCCAACACCTTTCCAACAGCTGCAGGAGCAGCAGCAAAAGAGGTTAAAAGAATGAAAGTTGTAGACACTGGCATTCTTAAACGGGTAAGAATGAGTAAGAATATAGGAGCAGCAATTTGTAGGAAATGGAAACTTTCAGGAGATTTTTCAAATCCCTTTGCCATAAGTCGACCGTGACTTACATCCCCACTGAACACGAACCAAGAGTAACCTACAGTTGCTAAGAAAATTCCTCCAATGAAAATCCAAAGCACCCACCATTTTTTCTCCTGATTGGAAGCGATGAAAGTTCCTAATGTTTGGATACTATCGTTAGCAACAGCAGCATAAGCAGCAAATACAAAACCTACCCACATACCAATCTGAGGATATGGAGTAGCGAACATTGCCAAAATGAAAGCGATTACAATAAAAGTTAGAAAATTCCTTTCGCCTTTTTGAATCCAAAGGTTAGTTGGATAGCTGAATTTAGACATCAACTTCCTCATAAAATTAAATTTTAAAGTTAAGAGTAGAGATTATTTACAGTACAGCAATTGTGTAAACTGCAACCATTATAACAACATAAAGAAGTTTGCTAATGTCTGTTTTGTTTTTAATAGTTTCCATTGTCTATAAATTGTTAGATTAATTACAAAGCAAAAAAAATGTAATTAACTTCGACATGGGTTAATTGAAAGTAAATCTAATGTTAAGAAATTGTTAAGTGTATTTTTTTATTGTCTATTTTTTTTGTGTTTAATAACTTTAGATTCTATCGAGAAAATCAGTTCTTCTGCAATATTTTTTGTTAAGTCTCCTGCTCGTTCTAATTTTCTTACACAAGACAATAAATAAAATAAACTCTCTGCAGAAGATTCTTCATAATTCTCAATGATGACGTTACTGGCTGTGCTATTTATTAAATTTAATAGTTCATCCTGTTTGAAAACACGCCTAGCTATGCTTGTGTTTTCTTTTTCAAATGCTTCGATTACATTATCCATCATGGCTTTTAATTGTGCAAACATTTCAACCATTTTTATTTCTGTAATAGCTTTTTTTGGAAAAGTTGAATTTAGAGAATTTACATAGTTCGCAATGCCGTCAGCAATATCTGCAATTCGTTCGAGTTCATGATTTATTTTGTACACCGATAATACGAACCTTAAGTCTACTGCCACTGGAGAATACAAGGCTAAGATGTTTTCGCAATCTCTATCAATTTTCAGTTCTAGAGAATTTATTCGTTTTTCAGCATTCGTTATTTCTGCCGCTAAATCTTTATCGAATTCTAAAAGTGCCATTTCGCTTTTTTGCAGCTGATTATTTACTGCCAAAAACATATTAAGAAGTTCTTTCCTTAGCGCACTAATTTCTTGTTCTATTTGTGTCATAGTGTATAGTTTTTAACCAAATCTACCGGTAATGTAATTTTGTGTTCGTTCTTGTTTTGGATTTCTAAAAATTTCTTCTGTTTTACCAAATTCAATGAGATCTCCCATGTAAAAGAATGCAGTGTTATCACTAACTCTTGAAGCCTGTTGCATATTGTGAGTAACAATAACAATACTGTATTTTTCTTTGAGTTCATGAATTAACTCTTCCACTTTTGCCGTTGAGATTGGGTCTAATGCAGAGGTTGGTTCGTCCATAAGTAAAACTGATGGCTCCACGGCCAAGGCTCTGGCTATGCATAAGCGTTGTTGCTGGCCTCCAGATAAGGCTAAAGCCGATTTATTCAGGTCGTCTTTTACTTCCTCCCACAGCGCCGACTGATTTAATGCTTTTACGGCACGTTCCATCAAGAATTTCTTATCCTTTATGCCTTGTATTTTTAGACCGTAAATAACGTTTTCATAAATGCTTTTAGGAAATGGATTGGGCTTTTGGAATACCATTCCAATATTTTTTCTCAACTCATCAACGCGTACGGACTTGTGGTATACGTTTTGATTTTCCATTAAAACTTCACCAGTCATTCTGTAAGAATCTATGTAATCGTTCATTCTATTGAAGACTCTCAAAAAAGTAGATTTTCCACAGCCCGAAGGGCCTATGAAAGCGGTAACTTTATTGCGTTCTATTTGTATATCAATATTTTTTAGAGCGTGCATATCGCCATAAAATACATCTAGAGATTTTGCTTCTAATATAAAGGTTGGTTTTGTCATTTTACCAGCTTATTTTCTTTTCCCATTTATTTCTTAAATAAACGGCTATACCATTCATTACAAATGTTATGATTAATAAAATTATTATTGCTGCCGCAGCATTGACTGTAAATCCGTGTTGTGGTCGCGATACCCAATTAAAAATTTGAATTGGCATTACTGTAAACTCATCCATCGGCGATTTTGGAGCAAATGGAACATAGGCTAAAGCACCCACGACTATCAAAGGAGCAGTTTCGCCAACAGCTCTAGAAATGGCAAGGATAACGCCTGTTAAAATACCACCCATTGAACTGGGTAGTACTTGATGCCAAATTGTTTGCCATTTGGTAGCGCCTAAACCGTATGAAGCCGCTCGAATACTTGGTGGGACTGCTCTAATTGATTCTCTTGTAGAGACGATAATGATAGGTAAAATTAGTAGTGAAAGTGTAAAGGCACCTGCTAAAACGCTATTGCCCATTTGGAATACACGCACGAAAATTTCTAGTCCTAAAAGGCCGTAAATGATAGATGGAACCCCCGCCAAATTTGAAATGTTAACCTCTAGTAATGAAGCCAGTCTTGTTTTTTTGCCATACTCTTCCAAATATATTCCTGCAGATACGCCAAGAGGAAAAGCAATTAGGGTAGTGAGACTTAAAATCCATAGAGAACCAGACCATGCTGTATAAATACCAGCTCTTTCTGCTTTTCTAGAGGGTAAATTGGTCATAAAATCCCAATCAATTCTTGAAATTCCATCTACTACTATGTTTCCAATAAATATGGCTAAAATCACTAAGCCAAAAAAAGTGCTTACAATTCCGAAATACTCAAAGATTCGATCTTTGATTCTATTTTTTTGTGAATTAGTCATATTGTTCTCTGAACTTTTTTCTTATCCAAAAACTGATATTGTTCAATATAAAGGTGAATACAAATAGAGTCATACCAGCAGCAAATATGGTTTTATACTCAAGTGACCCATGAGGAACATCTCCTAAACTGACTTGCACTATATAGGCCGTAATGGTTTCAATTGGAACAAGTGGATTTGCGGTTAATCTTGGTTGTTGGCCTGCCGCAATAGCGACAATCATCGTTTCACCAATCGCTCTTGAAAAGGCAAGAATTACGGATACCACAATTCCAGAAGATGCCGCTGGAACCATCACCTTAAATGCTGTTTGAAAACGCGTTGAGCCTAAGCCATAAGAGGCATTTCTTAATGATTTTGGCACAGCTCGTAAGGCATCTTCACTCAATGAGCTTACAAATGGAATAATCATTATACCCATTACTATACCTGCCGATAAGGCATTGAAGCCAGCCATTCCAGGTATTAATTTTTGCAAAAATGGAGTAACGACCATCAGCGCAAAGAACCCGTAAACAACTGTTGGAACTGCGGCTAAGACTTCAAGTAATGGTTTTACTATTTTTCTAAATCTTTTTGGAGCGTATTCACTAAGATATACAGCAATTGTTAGCCCTATTGGTAAAGCCACGCTCACCGCAATAAAAGTAGTTAATAGTGTTCCAGAAATTAAGGGTAAAATGCCAAAGTGTTTTACCACAAATAAAGGCGTCCACTCTGTATCGGTTAGAAAATCGGATAAGGATACTTCTTGAAAAAATGAATAACTCTCTGAGAGCAATACCCAAATAATACCAACAGTCGTTAGAATTGTAATTATAGCACTACTTTTCAGTAGCCATTCTATTATTTTTTCTGTATTTTTTCTATTCATTTTTAGTTTAAAGAATCCAAGCAACCGAAGTTGCTTGGACAGGGATAGTTGTAATTAATCCTTTCAATTAATGCAATGAAAAAACTACTATCACTAATTTATTTAATGA
Source organism: Flavobacteriales bacterium (assembly GCA_965661345.1). Classification (GTDB taxonomy): domain Bacteria; phylum Bacteroidota; class Bacteroidia; order Flavobacteriales; family UBA7312. The sequence continues at coordinate 281,120 of CBFIDK010000001.1, forward strand.
ATGCATTAAACTTTTCAATTTCTTTGTTGTGCTCTGATTGTGGTAAGGGAATGTAGCCTACTTCAGAAACTAATGAAGGAGCACTTTCAAGGTAAAAAGAAACAAACTCTCTGACTTCTTCTTTTGCAGCGGCAGGGCTACTTACATATATAAAAATTGGTCTTGAAAGTGGCGCGTAGCTACCGTTACCAACAGTTTCTAGTGTTGGGATGATTGGTCCATTACCATTATCAACTCCTATGATGTTAAGTTTATCTTTATTTTCCTCGTAGTAGGCCAGCCCAAAAAACCCTAGTGAATACTTGTCGGTTGCAATTCCTTGCACCAAAACGTGGTCATCTTCAGAAGCTGTGTAGTCTCCTCGTGTTCCTACTTTTTTTCCACATATTGCTTCCGCAAAGTAGTCGTATGTTCCTGATGCTACACCTGGTCCGAATAGGTGTAATTCTTCATTTGGCCACCCTTCTCTTATCTGGTTCCAATACATTACTTTACCTTGAGCATCTGGGCTCCAGATTTTCTTTAACTCGTCAACGGTTAAATAATCAACCCAGTCATTTTCTGGATTTATTAAAACGGCTAAACCATCATAAGCGACACTTAGCTCTAAGTAATCGATACCAATTTCTTTACAAGCATCTGCTTCTGATGTTTTGATTGGTCGAGACGCATCATTGATATCAATTTCTCCTCGCATGAATTTCTTAAAACCACCACCTGTTCCAGAAACACCAACAGTTACGTCGATATTTGGTTGTACTGTTCTGAACTCTTCTGCAACAGCTTCGGTAATTGGATAAACTGTGCTTGAACCATCAATTTTGATGTTACCACTTAAGGTATTGCTGTCTGATTTTTGTTCGCTACCGCCACATGCTATTAAGGCAAAGGCTGAGAATGTTAAAATTATTTTTCCTAATGTTTTCATTTTTTTGTTTATTATTATGACGCAAACATACTGTTGTGAAAAAAACTAAACCTTATCTAAACATTAACCAATTATGAAGTTAATACCTTCTATTGTTAAGGAATTGTAAAGCTCAAATAGGCACAAAAAAAAGTGAGGGGATTACCCTCACTTTTTCACATATTAAATTAACCTATTTTAGAATTTATATTCAAAGTTTAAGAATACGCTTTCTTCTGCTTCGGCATTTGCAGAAGCGTTAGTCCAGCTTTGGTAGTTTAAGGCAACTTTAACTCCTTTTACCATTTCCTTTTCGATGCCTACAATCATATATGATCCGTCTTTAGAAATGTTCCAATCTTGATCAGAGGCTAACTCATCATATCTTCCAAACAATGACATGCCATTAGATAAATCATAACTTCCGTATGCTGAGATACCAGTTCGTTCTTGATCTGTAACGTTTTTAGCATTTTCTTGAAGGTTGTACTCTAGCCCTAGTCTGTAGCCATCACCTGAGTAAGCCATAGCTGCGGTAGTTGTATTTTGGTGTGAATCGCCTGCTGCGTAACTTTCTCTTGGCACAACATCGTAAAGCACTCTCAATACTAAATTGTCAGTAGCATTATATGTCATACCCGCACTACCTCTGAACAGTCCATTAGCTTCTTGTTCTTTTTTGTAGCCCTCGCCATTTAGTACTTGTGCATCTAAAGATAGTTTGCTGTTAAATACGTAGTCTAACGACACCCCTACGTCTGCGGAGTTAGCCCATTTATGTTGGTCTTGTAAAGACTTGTAAATGTATCTGCGTCCCCAAGTTTTTTCCATAAATTTGAAATTCTTGGCGCCAATCATGCCGAAATTAACGTTCATGTTTTCGTTCGCTTTCCAACTAATGGAAGCAATTTTAAGAAATGCAGTATAAGCGCTTCCTGAATTGTTGTTGCCAACATCAAAGGTTACTTTAGCTTTAAAGTCTTCGCTTAATGAACGGCTGTAACCTAAATACGCTCTATTGACTTCAAAAGCTTTGAAGTTGTTTTCTTCTTGCGAAAGATTGTAGTTGAAGTTACTAAATACAGTGGCATGTGGCTGACCTTGAGCCATAACACACGTGCCAAATAATAAAAGTGTTAAAGTATAAACGATTTTTTTCATCTTAATTTTTTTGGTTTATTTAATGGCACAAATATAACTTTACATTAGCGACTTCAATATTAAGAGTATGTTAAAAAATTGTAAAATGCTAAATCGAAAGCTTTTATATGATACTTTTGTTTAAAATTAACTTCAAAAAATGAGCGGATCTATCAAAATTTTAGTTGTTGATGATGAGGAAGATATCCTAGAATTTTTGGGGTATAACCTTCGCGCTGAAGGCTATGATGTCGTTACGGCAGATAATGGTTTACTAGCTATTGAATTAGCCAAAGAACACAATCCTTCATTGATAATACTAGATGTTCAAATGCCAAATATGGATGGTATTACCACTTGTGAAAAGATTAGAGAAATAGATTCTTTAAAAAACACTGTGGTTACGTTTTTATCCGCACGTTCTGAAGATTATTCTCAAATTGCTGGCTTTGAAGCGGGTGCTGACGATTATATTTCTAAGCCTATCAGACCTAAGGTATTAATAAGTAGAGTAAAAGCACTTCTTAAAAGGAGAGGAATTACAGAAGATGAGTCAACTATACTAGAACTGGGCGATATTATCATTGATTTTGAGAAACACCTAACAACCTTTAAAGGAAAAGAAGTTTCATTAGCCAAAAAGGAGTTTAAGCTATTAAAGTTGTTAACTTCTAAACCTGGCAAGGTCTTTGCTAGAGACGAAATACTTGAAAAAGTATGGGGTTTAGATCTTGTTGTGGGAGATAGAACAATTGACGTACATATTCGTAAATTGCGAGAAAAACTAGCCGATCACTATATCAAAACAGTCAAAGGTGTAGGCTATAAATTCGAGTACTAATGCAATGGACAACGCCTAAACAAATAGCCATTTATCTGACACTTTTACTTTGCGTGTCAGTTTCTCTTATTCTCGTATTATTCTCAATAGTTTTTGATTATGATATCAATTGGCAACAAGTGGTGGTAGTTACCAGTGCTCTGTTTTTGCCCATTTATTTCATTTCATACTTTATTTTGAAAAAATACATACATGAAAAAGTTAAAGTTATTTATAAATCCCTAAGTAGGCACAAGGGAACTAGCGATGATGTAGAAACTGATTTAAACAAGGTCGATGAGGATGTTGATTCAATGGTGAATGAACGTCAGAAAGAGATCGAAGAGCTTAAAAGTATGGAGACCTTTAGGAGAGAATTTTTAGGTAATATTTCCCATGAACTAAAAACGCCTATTTTTAATATACAGGGATACATTCACACTCTTATTGATGGTGCTATTACGGACGAAAACGTGAATATGCAATACCTTCAGCGGACTAGCAAGAGCGTTGATAGAATGATAAATATCGTTGAAGATTTAGAAATGATATCCAAGATTGAGTCCAACAGACTTGACCTAGAATTTACTCGATGGGATATCGTAAACTATGTTCAGGAGTTGTTCGATATTTTGGAGATGAAAGCCAAAAAAAGAAGCGTAAAATTGAGTATCGACAACCAATCAAATATCAATTTTGTAGAAGCTGACAAAGACAGGGTTGCGCAAGTCCTCATAAACCTCATTGAGAATTCTATCAAATACGGAAAAGAAGGGGGGCACACCAGTGTTCGTTTTTTTGAAATGGGCGACAATATCTTAATAGAAGTTGCAGATGATGGCGCAGGAATACCCGCACATCATTTGCCACGTTTGTTTGAGCGTTTTTATAGAGTGGATAAATCACGATCAAGAAAAGAAGGAGGAACAGGACTCGGTCTTTCTATCGTAAAGCATATCATAGAAGCGCACCGACAAACCATCAATGTGCGTAGTACAGAAAATGTGGGAACTACATTTTCCTTTACATTAAAAAAGAGCAAATAAAGAATTCCAGTTAGTCTGATGGTCAGAAAGGTTCAGCCCTTTAAAATCATTTACTTTTTCAAGAGCTATAGATAAATCAAATGTACGCTGAGGCATAGCGAAAGCCAATTTCTTATCGTAGTAATAAGTAGCTAAGTATTCTTGTTCTGTTTGTCCGGGTGTCGGTACAAAAATGGCCTTCTTATTTAACTTTGCAAGATCCATCACAGTAGAATATCCAGAACGACTAATTACTACATCGGCATTCATCATCGCTTGGTTTAACTCTGATGATTTTAGGTGACCGACTATTTTTAAATTTTCAATTTGTTTCTCAGAATTATCTTCCGTTTTCCCCAGTACTAAAAGCGCTTTTTTCTTAGAAGCTAAGAGCTGTTTTTTAAGGATATTCTCAAAAAGGGTACGTTGCGGCTCTGGACCAGAAATTACAGCAAGGATTTCAAGTTCTTCAGTTTTTTTCAGGCTCTCAAAGCGCGATAAACAGCCAACAAAGTGACTGTTGATTTGGGGCAAATTAGAGTTTGTTAAATTACCACTTAACAGGTGGTCGTTAGAGTCGGGAATCCAGCAAGCGTCATACTTTTCAATATATTTAAAATTAATATTTTGAATCCATTGACTAAGGATTGGCGATTGTATATTGAGTTGGTGAGTAATAAATACACAGGGAATTTTTTTGGAGTACAAACCAAAACGATTATCAGAAATTACACCATCAATTTTATAATCTTCAATAATTTGATTTAGAATTTTATTCTCTTTACGAATTCCTCTCCAAATTTTTAGGCTTTGACTAATCATGCTCCAAGCCATATTTCCACTTTTTGGATAATGGATATTATAGCTTTCTAGTTTTATGAAATCTCTGTTTGGGAATTCACCCATTAATAAATCCAATGGGCGACCACTAGCGGCTAAAATAACTTCAAAACCATGCGCTTCTAGTTGCCTAGCTATTGGAATACAACGGCTAGCATGACCTAACCCCCAATCTAGTGGAGCTATCAGAATTCGTTTTTTGTTATTCACCCTTCGAAAGTAGGTATTTTTTGAACTATTTTTGCTGAAAATTATTTCATTGGCAAAAAATAAGCTCCGTAAATTTTCTCAAATGGCTGAATACCACAACGTATTTCAGCCCACTTTTGACGAACTAAAATCAAATTTTCCCTTAAAAGGAAACTGGAAGTCAACTTTTTTCAAAAACGACAATCCTTTAGTAGTAGAGTTGGGTTGTGGCAAAGGCGAGTATTCGGTTGGTTTAGCTCAAAAATACCCCCAAAAAAACTTTTTAGGCATTGATGTGAAAGGTGCAAGAATGTGGCAAGGCGCTACACAAGCCATTGACCAAAAACTCGATAATGTTGCTTTTCTAAGAACTAGAATTGAATTTATTGAATGGTGCTTTGGTTCTGATGAAGTCGATGAAATATGGATTACTTTCCCAGACCCTCAGATTAAAAAGAAAAGAGCTAAAAATAGACTCACTCATCCGGTTTTTTTAGAACGGTACTCTAGAATTTTAAAAAAAGACGGTTTGATACACCTCAAAACAGATTCTCAATTTTTACACGGTTACACTTTGGGGATTATTGAAGGTAATCATCATGTTTTAGAAGATGCCGAGCACGATATTTACAACGCTCAACTTCAACGTCCAGATATGAGTATCAAAACACACTACGAGAACTTATTTTTAGATAAAGATATGCCCATAACTTATCTGAGGTTTAGACTTCAATAACACGTTTACTAAGCATGCCAGAGAAGTCATTTTTTCAGAAAGTATATGAGGTTGCAGCTCAAATTCCTGAAGGAAAAGTAAGTACTTATGGTGCAATTGCAAAATACATAAGTAGTGCAAATGCCTCGAGAATGGTGGGTTGGGCATTGAATAAAGCCGATACGCTTGAAGTTCCGGCACATCGTGTGGTTAACCGAATAGGAATGTTGAGCGGAAAGTATCATTTTGATGGAGTTACCCTAATGCAACAATTGTTGGAAAATGAGGGAGTCAGAGTTATTGATAATCAAGTTCAAGATTTTGAAAATGTGTTTTGGGACCCTAGTAAAGAATTGATTTGAATTAGTTTATTTAAAAAGGCAATTGCGTATCTTTGCACCTACAATGAAGATAACAAAAGATCAGATATTAAAAGCCTTAGCTAGTTTTACTTTACCCAATGGCGGTAAAGATTTAGTTTCAGCAAAAGCCGTACGTAACATTCAAATCTTTGGCACGGAAGTATTACTTGATATAGAAATCAATAATCCAACACTTCAATACAAAAAGAAGGTTGAGGTAGATTGCATAAAAGCCATTCATGATTTTGTTTATGAAAAAGCAGATGTAAAGGTGAATTTAATCATCAATGCACCTGAAAAACAAGCTAACATTATACGAGGAAATGAAATCCCTGGTGTCAAAAATATAATTGCCATAGCTTCAGGAAAAGGTGGAGTAGGAAAGTCTACCGTCTCTGCAAATTTAGCTGTAGCACTAGCCGATAAAGGATACAAAGTTGGCCTAGTAGATGCTGATATTTATGGACCTTCAATGCCAATAATGTTCGATGTGGTTAACGCAAAACCACAGGGGAAAGAGGTAGATGGCAAGCGAAAAATATTACCTGTTGAAAGCTATGGAGTGAAGCTGTTATCCATTGGTTTTTTTGCAAATACTGATCAAGCAGTTGTATGGAGAGGAGCCATGGCATCCAAAGCTTTGAATCAAATGTTATGGGATACTGATTGGGGCGATTTGGATTTTATGTTAATCGATTTGCCACCAGGAACAGGAGATATTCACTTGTCTTTAGTGCAGTCGATACCAGTAGGTGCCGCCATTGTAGTAAGTACGCCTCAGAATATAGCCTTAGCAGATGCTCGTAAAGGTGTGGCAATGTTTCAAATGGACTCTATTAATGTGCCTGTTTTGGGCTTAGTAGAAAACATGTCTTACTTTTCACCAGAAGAATTGCCAAATAATAAATATTATATATTTGGGAAAGAAGGCGCAAAGGCTTTATCCGAGCGATTGAATTTACCGCTATTAGCAGAAATACCACTTGTCCAGAGTATTAGAGAAGCGGCAGACATAGGTCGTCCAGCAGTTTTACAAGGTGCTACTCCAGCCGCAATGGCGTATATGGATTTGGCCGATAAAACAGTTGTAGAAATGAATAAAAGAAATGCTTTAGAGCCTACTAAAAAAGTAGAAATAACAAATATGAACGGTTGTTCAACAAAATAAGATGGGGATAATTACAGATTCAGCAATAATTGATAAGATTGAAGAGGCTTTAGCACAAGTGCGACCTTTTCTCGAATCAGATGGTGGAGACATTAGACTAATTGAAGTTACTGATGATTATGTAGTAAAAGTTAAACTTCTAGGCGCTTGTAGCGATTGTCATGTAAGTATGATGACGCTAAAAGCAGGCGTTGAACAAACCATCAAAAAGGTATTGCCAGAAGTAAAAGAAGTAGTTGATATTGATAAAATAGACAGTTAAAATGACTCAAGAAACGGTCGAAAAAGTAGTCATATTTTTTGCTGGAGATTCTGGAGATGGTATTCAGTTAACAGGTTCACAATTTACCAATACAGCAGCTCTGTATGGAAATGACCTAAGCACCTTCCCTGACTTTCCCGCTGAAATTAGAGCCCCTCAAGGCACATTAGCCGGTGTTTCTGGTTTCCAATTATCGTTTGGAAGTACAGAAATTTTCACTCCAGGAGACGAATGTGACGTGTTAGTTGTAATGAATGTAGCGGCTTTAAAAGCCAATATCAAGCGACTAAAAAAAGGAGGTGCTATAATTGTCAACACGGACGGTTTTGATAAAAGAAACCTTAGACTTGCTGGATATGATGATGGTGAAAACCCCCTTTCAGACAATTCGCTTTCTGACTACAGAGTTAGTGAAATGAATGTTACTAAACTAACGCGAGAATGTTTAGTTGATATCACTCTTGGAATAAAAGAAAAAGACCGTTGCAAAAATATGTTTGTCCTTGGTTTTGTCTATTGGATGTATAACAGAACTCTAAATCATACCATTGACTTTTTAACCCAAAAGTTCAAGTCCAAGCCAGAGGTGTTAGAAGCTAATATAAAGGTGCTAAAAGCGGGGTATAACTTTGCTGATACTTGTGAAATTTCGTCGAGTCGATTTGAAGTGAAGCCTGCAAAAATGAGTGCCGGTACTTACCGTAATATTATGGGTAACCAAGCAACAGCTATGGGACTAATTGCCGCCTCTCAACAGTCCGGCTTAGAACTCTTTTATGGGACTTACCCCATTACCCCTGCATCGGATATTTTACATGAGTTAGCTAAGCACAAGAATTTTGGCGTGAAGTCGTTTCAAGCTGAAGATGAAATTGCCGCAGTTAGTGCTGCAATAGGAGCATCATTTGGTGGGTCTTTGGGCGTTACGGCTACTTCAGGCCCTGGTGTTGCCTTAAAAGGTGAAGCCATTGGATTAGCATTTATGTTGGAATTGCCATTGGTAATTGTCAATGTTCAAAGAGGTGGGCCTTCAACAGGATTGCCAACAAAAACCGAGCAAGCGGATTTATTGCAAGCCATGTACGGAAGAAATGGAGAAGCCCCAATTCCAGTAGTATCTGCAAGTACACCATCCGATTGTTTTGAAGCTTCTTTAGAAGCGTGCCGAATTGCTATTGAACACATGACGCCAGTTTTCTTTTTGTCAGATGGATATATAGCCAATGGTGCTGAACCTTGGATGTTTCCTCAGTCAAAAGACTTGAAAGAAATTAAAGTGCCAATGACCACTAAGACTGAAGATTATTTGCCATACAAGCGCGATGAAAAACTCGTGCGCGAGTGGGCAATTCCTGGGATGGCTGGTCTTGAACACCGTCTTGGTGGATTGGAAAAAGAGAACGAAACAGGCAACGTATCATACGACTCTGATAACCATGAATTTATGGTGAAAACTAGAGCTGAAAAAGTAGAACGAATAGCCGACTTTATACCCCTTCAAGGAATCGATTCTGGGGCTGACAAAGGCAAGGTTTTAGTATTGGCTTGGGGCTCAACTTATGGTGCTGTAAAAACTGCCGTAAAAGAGTTGCTTATAGAAGGCTATTCAGTTTCACATGCTCATTTAAGGTATATTAATCCTTTGCCTAAAAACCTTAGCCAACTATTAAATGGCTTTGATAGCGTATTGATTCCTGAGATAAACGATGGTCAATTGATAAAAATTATTAGAGATAAATATTTGATTGACGCTATTCCTTTTAACAAGATAAAAGGAACGCCTTTTGAGGCAAGAGAAATAAAGAACAGAATAATTGAATTGCACGATGGAAAATAAAGGATACACTGCTAAAGATTTTTCTTCTGATCAAGAAGTGCGTTGGTGTCCAGGTTGTGGAGACTATTCCATTCTAAAGCAGGTTCAATCTGTAATGCCAGAAATAGGTGTTGACAAGGAAGATATAGTTTTTATTTCTGGTATTGGCTGTTCATCCAGATTTCCATATTACATGAATACTTTTGGGATGCACTCTATTCACGGTAGAGCTACAGCTATTGCTAGTGGATTGAAAGCCGCACGTCCCGATTTAAGTGTTTGGATAATTACAGGTGATGGCGATTCCTTATCGATTGGAGGAAATCACCTTATACATTTGCTTCGTAGAAATTTTGACACAAATATATTGCTGTTCAACAACCAAATCTATGGACTAACTAAAGGGCAATATTCACCAACCTCTGAAAAAGGGAAAAAGACAAAATCTACCCCAATGGGTTCTATAGATCATCCGTTTAATCCTTTGGCATTGTGTATGGGAGCAGACGCGACTTTCATTGCACGAACAATGGATAGAGACCCAAAACACATGAGGGAAATGCTAAAGCGGTCTAACGATCACAAAGGCTCATCATTATTGGAAATCTATCAAAACTGTAACGTCTTTAACGATGGGGCTTTCTTTGGAATGACCGATAAGGAAACCAAAATGAATCAGACTCTGTTTTTGGAAGATGGTCAGCCTTTACTCTTTGGCGAAAACAAATCAAAAGGAATAAAATTAGATGGGTTTAAGCCAGTAGTTGTATCAATGGAAGATACTTCAGCCGACGATCTTTGGATACACGATGAAAAAGACCGCGTAAAAGCTGGTTTGCTGACTCGGTTTTTTGACGATGAAATGCCACGACCATTTGGCGTATTTTACTTAGAAGACAGAATGCTATATGAAGAAGCATTAGTTGGTCAAATAGAAGAAGCTAAAAACATAAAAGGACAAGGTAATTTAGACGAATTGCTGAAAGGGTCGAATACTTGGTCAATAGACTAAAAGTCGAATTTTGCGCTAAATTTTATTCCCATTCCCCTTACTCCGAATGCACTACTGATTTGGTATTTATCATCTAGATAACTTATCCGTTGTATAATATCAATTCGTATAAATTTAAATACGTTGGTAATTCCAGCACTTACTTCAATGTAAGGAGTACGATTCATTAAATGTGTTGTTTTTTCTCCATTACTATTTTCAGGAAATTGTAGTAATTCAGGATGTAGATTAGGGTTATTTTTGTCGCTTAAGCTACCAACGAGGGCTTTCAGTCCGATAACCTCTCGTACTTTTAACTTTTTTATCAGAGGTAACTTATTGAAAATAGCTCCTTTAAAGAAATGATTCCATTGAACGGTTACGTATTCATCGTTTATGAATTCTAGATAGTTCATAAGGTTGAAGGACTTAAACTGATAACCTAGTGACTGGTTTGCAATAGGGATTTGTAAAATAGGAAAAGGCGCTGTGCCCCAAAATTTACCAACTTCAACCTCAATATCTGAATATCCCAAAAGGGGGATGTATGACCGTTTGCCTAGTTCCAAACTACTTTTTGAAAAATTATACTCCCCATTAAAAAAGCCTGTAAAACTTTGTGTATGATTTATGCTCACTATAGGATGTTTATTTTTTAGAATTCGTCTTTGATTTTTTGTCTGATAAAACTGCTGTTTAGGGGCGTATCTAAGCTTTAGACTTACCTCATCAGTATTTATATGTTTATCGTATTTCCCAAACCCATCTATAAAAATTAATTCGCCTAAAGGTTTTAGTCGATTGTTATCGAAAAGAATATTAAAAGAAAACCCAGACTGAAATTCTTTTAAGTAGTCAAAATGAAAGTTATGTTTTAATATCATTTTATCAGAAGCGTTACTATTAAAAGAGTGAAGAAAATTATCGTTATCTAAACTCTGAGAGTATTGCCCAGGGAATTGCGTGGCTCTCGAAATGGAAGTGTAAATTCTATTCTGCGGAAAGCTTAAAAAATCTTCATTAAAAGAATAATTAAAGCCTGATAAATATTTTATTCTTAAATCTCCCAAGCCCATAGCAATGTGTCCGCTGATTTGATATTTTGGGTTAAATGCAGTTGTAGTTCTGCCACCCAATCTTAATTTAAGTCCTTCGATTTTGTTCCAACTAATAAATGTGGCAACAGTACCTAGTTCATACCAATTGCAATTGATCCAGCCTGAAGTTAGTATTGATGAAGTCTCATTAATAATTTTAAATGTTTTGGTGTTTTGTATGCTATCAATCATGGTATAAATACCTTCCTCATTTTCATTTAATTCTTCGTGTCTATTTTCTTGCCAGAAGTCAGTGCTTTTATATTGGTCTGATTTTATAACATCACCTCTTGAACTATATATAGAATCAACGGCTTCTTTATTTATCACAAAGTCTTTAAAGGAGGTGTTCTTTTTGCCTACAATTCCAGTTTGTTTTTCGCCAAAGCTATAGTCAATGAAAATTGTATTACTGCTTTGCATCCATATTTCATTATTAACTTTCTTGAAATTTTGTTCGATTTTCAAATCATTAACAAAGTTGAGGTTAATGTTTTTATTTACCCCCATTTCCAATTTTCTCATGGCGTATGAGCTGTCATTCACTACAAACATATTTCCGCTGAAAGCAAAATCGGTTTTTGAGCGAGGAGAAAATCCTAAATTAATGCATGAAATACCTTCTACATTTACAGTGTCGATGATAAAATACTTATAAATAACAGGTCCAACATCGTTTATTGGACTTGGGAATTGATTGCCAAACAGTTCGATTTGGTTTTGATAAATGTCAATTTCAGAATATAACTTTTCCATAATGTGACCTATGCCGTCGTTGTCCATTCTATTTAGACTGCCACTCATTTTAGTGCCATGAAGAATTTCTTTTTTAGTTTCTGGATTTTTTCTGAAGAATACTTTTGATAGGGTTTCTCTTATAAAAAATGGGATAAAAGGTTTGCCATTAACTTCAGAGGTGTCTACGTAATTTTCAAAGACGAATTGAAAATTTTTCATGATTTTCTTTTCGGCTATTTTTTCGGAGAAATTATTTAAGTCGAACTCTACTTTTTCATACTTGCTGTATTCGTAATAATCGAGTTTATGTTTCTGATTTATGTCTTTATTTTTAATGACCATTCGTGCCAGGTCTACAGCAGGATTTCCTTTGTTTTTATACTTCAGTTTTTTCTTTTCAACAATATTTACTGCAGCTAATTTTATTGATGTTGATTGCAGTTTAAAGTTTATGGTCTGAGGTTTGTTGTATTCTATAGTTTTTGTTGAGGTGGTATATCCTATGAAAGAAGCGCTCAAATTTTCTGTTGCCCATTTTGTCTCAAGAGAATATTTGCCATCAAAATCGGTGATGGTACCGACATTTGAGTTTTTGAATTTAATATTTACAAAGGGCATAGGCTCGTTGTTTTCATTAACAACTTTACCTTTTACTCTAGTAGTTTGCGCCTTAGAAAAATGAAAAACAGTAGCAAATAAAAGCAGAAAAAGAAGATTATTTTTTTTCATCAAGTGGGCTTAAATAATAGCAACGAATGTACTATTATTTTAAGTCATTTGGAATTTTACATACAGGAATTGGAATCATTTTGTGCGTGTTGGCAGCGTTCAATCTAGTGTAGATGTCCAGAACGTTTTGTTGTCTTTTGTTCAGTTCAGAAGGCAAGCCATCAAATGACATAGCCCATTCTAATTCGGCATAAGTTGCCCCAATTTGATCCTCATCACTTCTATTGTCGCCCCAAAGTCCGTCGGTTGGTGCTGCAGTTAATATATCATCATTAACACCAAGTTCTTTGCCTAATGCGAATACTTCAGTTTTGAGTAAGTCTGCAATAGGACTAATGTCCACGCCTCCGTCTCCGTATTTAGTATAAAATCCGATGCCAAAATCCTCAACTTTATTGCCTGTGCCAACAACTAAATACGAATGTAATTGGGCGTAATAATATAAAGTAGTCATTCTTATTCTAGCGCGTGAATTGACTAATGAAATCATATGATTTTCAAGGCTTTCATCAATGCTAACGGTTTCAACAAACTGATCATAAATACCGCTTAAATCTACACAAGCTGAACTAACATTTGGATACGTTGATTTTAACCAGTTTATGTGCTGATTAGCTCTAGTTACTTGTTCTTTTTGTTGATGAATAGGCATTTCCAAACATAAAACAGGGACGCCAGTTTTTGCCGCTAAAGTTGATGTGACTGCGGAGTCGATTCCTCCAGAAACACCAATTACAAAACCTTTAGATTTTGACGTGTTAAGGTAGCTTGACAGCCAATTGCAAATGTATTCTGTACATTCTTTTGTTCGCATAGTCTGGCAAAGTTAATAAATCGTAATTTTACAACATGAAAAAGTTAGGATTAAGTTTGTGTTTTTTCTTGCTAGTTATTCAGTTTTCGTGTGATAATTCTAGGCATTACTATTCAGATTTAGAAGTTTTACGTTTGGATAGCCTATATGTTGTTGATGTAGAAAACGCTTCTTTTAACACATATGCAAAAGATTATGGATACTTCTGGAAGTTGTATACCCAGGAAGTGATTCCATTACCTGAGGAAAATTTTAAAGATTCGCTCCTTAACTTTCAAGTGGAAGAAGATTTTCAAAGACCTTACAAGCAATTAAGTAAACAATTTGCAGATTTTTCAACTTACGAAAAAGAGTTTGCCGAAGCTTTTTATTTTTACAATCAGTCGTTTCCAACTAAAGTAGTGCCTAAAATTGTAACATTCTTTGGAGGGTTTAATTATATCGCTATTGCTACTGATAGTACACTCGGTATAGGGCTGGAAATGTTTTTAGGAAATGATGCTGAATACTACCAGAAAATAATTCAAAAATTCCCGGCCTATATGCATTACCGCTTTCAGCCAAGTCATATGGTAGCTCTTTCTGTAGATGGTTGGTTAGAGTCTGAATTTCCACTTATTCATGCAGATTTTCTATCACAAATGATTCATTATGGGAAGTTAAAATACGCTTTGAGTCAGTTCATGAAAAACACCCCAAGTCATATTATTATGGGGTATTCCAAAGAGCAACTAGATTGGTGTGAAAATAGCGAGTTTTCAATTTGGAAATTTTTAATTGAAGAAGGATTATTATACAGTACAGACCAATTTTTAATTAGCAAATACATTATGCCAGCGCCTTATTCCAAAGGTATGCCTATAGAATCGCCTGGACAGGTAGCCGTATGGGTTGGGTGGAATATCGTCAAAGAATTTATGAGTAATCATCCTGAAATCAGTATCAATGAGCTTTTTCAGATTAACGATGCTCAGTATATTTTAAACGAATCAAAATATAAACCAAGATGACAAAAAAACAATCAGAAATAAAAATCAATATAGATTTAGATAGTAATAATGTTCCAGAACGAATGCAGTGGGAGGCTTCTGATGGAGGGCAAAATCTTTCAGATTGTAAAGCTGCTTTCCTTTCATTTTGGGATACAAAATCAAAAGAAACGTTACGAATTGATCTTTGGACTAAAGAGATGAGAACCGATGAAATGAAACATTTTTTTCATCAAACTTTAGTGTCAATGGCGGATACCTTAGAGAGGGCAACTTCGGAGGATAAAATGGCGGCAGATATGCGCGATTTTTGCCATCACTTTGCTGAAAAGCTATTGAAATAAGGCATTCGTCTTTTCTACGAAAGCAAGTATTTCATCCTTTCCATTTTTGTTAACGGATGAGCTTAAAAATATTTGAGGTAATTCTTCCCAGCTTTTTAACATTTCTTTTTTGTAATTGGCTAAATTTTTTGCGCTTTCTGTTTTAGACAGTTTATCTTGTTTAGTAAAGCAAATAACAAAAGGAATGTTATTTTCTCCTAGCCATTGCATAAATTCAATATCAATTTCTTGAGGTTTTAATCGAGAGTCGAGCAAAACACATAAGCACATCAAGTTTTCTCTTTTTAATAGGTACTTTTTGATGAACTGAGAAAATTCAAGCCGTTTGGTTTTAGATACTCCAGCGTATCCATAACCTGGCAAATCGACTAAGTACCAATTTTTATTTATGAGGAAGTGATTGATGAGTTGTGTTTTTCCTGGCCTTCCAGAAACTTTAGCCAAACTTTTTCGTTCAGTAAGCATATTGATTAATGAGGATTTACCCACATTAGATCGGCCAATAAAAGCGTATTCTGGTAAATTAGGAGCGGGGCATTTTTTAATATCAGTATTACTGATTATAAACTCAGCATTTTTGATTTGCATCGTTTACTTTTTTATGTTCGCATCTAGCCATTTCGAAAGAATTTCTAGAAACTGTTTAGGGTGCTCCCACATTGGAGAATGCCCACACTTGTCGATCCAAAATAATTCTGAGCGACTAAAAAGCCTATGAAATTCTTCAGCTACATGCGGAGGCGTAACGCCATCTTGCTTACCCCAAATTAAACAAACTGGAAAATCTAGCTCAGGGATGTCTTTGCTCATATTATGGCGAATAGCAGATTTTGCCATGGCAAGAAGTCGAATGACTGAGTTGCGGTTATTAGCAATTTCGAATACATTGTCGACTAATTTCTTAGTTGCCATTTTTGGGTCATAAAACACCTCTTCAGTTTTTGTTTTGATATAATTATAATCGCCTCTTCTTGGGAAAGTATCTCCCATAGAATTTTCATACAATCCTGAGCTGCCCGTTAATACCAGAGAATGGACCATTTCAGGAAAATCTTTTGCAAAAGCCAAGGCAATATGACCTCCTAAAGAATTACCAAGCAAGGTGACTTTTTCAGCTTTCTTAAACTCAAGAAAATCATGAATAAAATGCTTGAAATTATTAATGTTTGTCTTAATTAAAGGCTTGTCAAATAAAGGTAAAATAGGCCCCAAAACTTTATACCCAGAGTTCACAAGTCCAGGGATAATACTCTCAAAATTTTCTAACCCGCCCATCAAGCCATGTAGCAGCACAATAGTTGGTCCTTCCCCAACCTCTATGTACTCATAACCGTTCTCTTTAATAATGTCGAAGTCTTCAATCATATCAGGGGCAAAAATACATAAAATAAGTTGTCAAATCACATGATGAAATTTATCTCACAATTGAGGTTTTTGGAAAAATATGTGAAATGTTATCAACAATGTGGTAAAATGTGGTAAAAAGTGGAGTAAAATTATATATATTTACAACTTGTATCTATAAACGAATGATAAACCTAATAGGAACATACGAATGCAAGATTGATGCTAAAGGTAGATTGATGCTCCCTTCAGTATTGAAAAAGCAATTGGCTCCAGTTATCGCAGAAGGGTTTGTGCTCAAGCGCTCTGTATTTAGCAGTTGTCTTGAGATACATCCGGTGAGCGAGTGGAATGTTCTTATGGGAGAAGTGAATAAATTGAATCGTTTTGTAAAGAAAAATAACGATTTCATTAGGTTGTTTACTGCTGGGGTGAAAATGTTAGAAGTGGATTCTAATGCGCGTCTACAAGTGCCAAAAGATTTAATTTCTTTCGCCTCAATTTCTAAAAATATTGTTCTCTCTTGCTCCTTAAACATGATTGAAATTTGGGATAAAGACCAATATGAGCAAGTTCTAAAAGATGCAACTTCCGATTTCGCAGACTTGGCTGAAGAAGTAATGGGTTCAATTCAAAACGAGGACTAATGGGGTATCACGAGGCAGTATTATTAAAAGAATCTATTGCTGGCCTTCGTATTGACCCTAACGGCACCTATGTTGATGTCACTTTTGGTGGCGGAGGACATTCAAAATCTATACTTGAAAAACTAGATAAAGGAACATTGTTTGCGTTTGATCAAGATGCTGATGCACAAAAAAATTCAATCGATGATAACCGTTTCGTGCTTATCAATCAGAATTTCAGATTTATGCAGAAGTTTTTGAGGCTAGAAGGGGTATTGAAAGTAGACGGTATCCTGGCAGATTTGGGTGTTTCATCGTATCAATTTGACACGGCCGAAAGAGGTTTCTCTATACGAGAAGAAGGAGAGCTAGATATGCGAATGAATACCACTCAAGAGTTGTCCGCAATGCAAGTGGTGAATGAATATGAACTTGATGATTTATGCCGAATATTTAGAGAGTATGGCGAATTGAAAAATGCGTTCTCAATTTCAAAATCAATTCTATTAGCTAGAGAAGAAGGTGAAATTCTTACAACCGAAGACCTCAAAAATGCGGTAAAAAAACATATCCCACAACACAAGAGCAATAAGATTTTAGCTCAGCTATTTCAGGCCATTAGAATTGAAGTTAACGATGAGCTAAAAGCGCTGAAAGAGATGCTCTTACAGTCTGTTGATTTATTAAAAACGGGGGGGAGACTATCCGTGATTTCATACCACTCTTTGGAAGATAGACTCGTTAAAAACCTAATTAAATCAGGCAATTTTAAGGGTGATATTGAGAAAGACTTTTATGGCGTTCCAAACCTAATTCTAAAAGCGATTAGCAAAAAACCCATAACAGCTTCGCAAGAAGAGTTAGAAAGTAATCCAAGATCAAGAAGTGCAAAACTAAGAGTCAGTGAAAAGTTAGCATGAAAGATTTAAAGCAAACATATGAACCTAACAAAGGATTTCAGAGTAATTTTTCTGATGTATTGAGCGGAAAAATTTTAGAAAAAGGACTTTTTGAACTGCTTCCTTTTTCATTATACATCTGTTTGTTACTAGTGTTTTATATAAACAATTCGTATAGAGCTGAAAGTAGCATTCGAACCATTTCATCTCTTGAGCGAGAGCTAAAAGATTTGAGATCAGAATACATCACTACCAAGTCGTTGCTAATGTACCAAAGCAAACAGACTGAAGTACAATCGCTAGTGGCTGACCACGGGATAGTAAAAAGCAATCAGCAACCATTTATAATTCGTGCTAAATAATGAATCATCCTAAAAACATAAAAAGGCGAGCTGTTGCTATTTATCTTTTTATGATTTTAATGGCACTTGCCATAATAATTCAGCCTTTATACACGCAATTTTTTGAGTCTCATTTATGGAATACCGACAAGTTTAACGTTACGCGAACCGTAAATGTAGCAGCAGCTCGAGGGAACATTTATTCAGACGATTTATCATTACTAGCAACATCCATTCCTGAATATGAAATTAGATGGGATGCCAAACAAGTAGATAAAGAGCTTTTAGAAGAAAACATAAATGAATTAGCCAAACAGCTATCTATTCTTTTCAAGGATAAAACATCTTCTGATTACGTTTCTTTACTTAGAAAAAGCTGGAATCAAAAGAAACGCTATGCTTTAATCAGAAGGAACGTTAACTATAACGAGTTGAAATCTCTAAAGCGTTTTCCAATATTCAAAGAAGGGCGCTACAAGGGAGGTTTCAGATACATTCAGTTAAATAATAGGCAACAGCCTTTTCAAGAAATTGCAAGCAGAACCATTGGTTATCACAAGCAACACTCTAAGTCGGTAGGTATCGAAGGGGCCTTTAATTTTGATCTGAAGGGTAGAGATGGCGAACGACTAGAGCAACGACTTGCAGGTAACGAGTGGATGCCAGTTCGAGAAAGAGAATCTTTTCCAGGAAAAGATGTCATTACTACCATTGATATTCGTTTTCAAGATGTCGCTCACAAAGCATTAGAAGATAGATTGCGTTTTCATGATGCCGACTTTGGAACCACTGTATTAATGGAAGTTTCAACAGGTGCAGTTAAAGCTATTGTAAACCTAAAGAAAAACGACAACGGAAGTTATGTTGAGCGTTACAATTATGCCATTGGCCAAAGTGTTGAGCCTGGTTCAACATTCAAACTAGCTTCAGTAATCGCAGCACTTGAAGATGGTTATCTTGATGAAAATGATTCCGTGAACACAACAGGTGGTAGTCATCAGTTTTACGATAGAGTCATGCGTGATTCGCGTGAAGGGGGATATGGTACCATTTCTTTAGAAAGGTCATTTACTAAATCATCAAATGTCGGAATTTCAAAGCTAATTAATAAACACTATAAATCAAATCCTTCACAGTTTGTAGATAGAATTTACAGCATGGGTCTAAATGAAGCTTTAGGTATTTCTTTATCTGGTGAAGTAAAGCCAGATATTAGGCATCCCAAGCAAACGAAAAACTGGTCCGGAACTACCTTGCCATGGATGTCCATTGGTTATGGTATCAAGCTTACGCCAATTCAAATATTGAGTTTTTATTCCTCAATTGCCAATGACGGACAGCAAATGAAACCCTATTTCGTCAAATCAATCATGAATAATGGTATGGTCGAGAAAAACTTTTCGCCAGAAGTTTTGAATCCTTCAATTTGTTCGATGACTAGCATTAAAAAAGTAAAGAAAATGTTAGAGAATGTTGTAGAAGATGGAACCGCAAGCAACATTCGTTCAAAGCAGTACAAAATTGCTGGTAAAACAGGCACTACTCAGCTAATTATTGATGGCAAGTATACCAATGAAAGACACTTAGCATCATTTGTAGGTTACTTCCCTGCTGATTATCCCAAATACGCTTGTATAGTGATGATTAATGACCCCATGCAAAACGGTAGTTATGGTGGAGATGTTGCTGCACCAGTTTTCAGAGTTATTTCTGATTATGTGTATAACACAGACTTATCCTTGCAGAAGCCAGATACCGTTTTTTACGCCCAATCACCAGTTTCTAAAGATGGCAATAAATCGGATTTAGCGAATGTGCTAAATGAATTGTCAGTAGAAATATCAGATGACAACCCCCTTTCTGAGTGGGTGCTCACAAACGCTAAAAAAGATGCAGTAGAGTTTAGCACGAGAAACATTCATAAAGATCTTGAAAATAATACCATGCCAAATATAAAAGGTATGGGTTTGAGTGATGTGCTATTTCTATTAGAGAATTACGGTTTGAAGGTAATTTACAGTGGTAGAGGGAGTATAAAATCACAATCAATTGACAAAGGACAACAAATTCGAAAAGGACAACAAATCAATATAATACTATCGTGAAGTTATTACAAGACATATTATATAAGATTGAATTACTTGAGTGTGCTGGTTCAACTCACATTGCCATTCCTCAGATATGTTTTGATTCTAGAAACATAGTCAAAGATTGCTTATTTGTTGCTGTTAAGGGGACTCAAGTCGATGGGCATAAATACATTGAACAAGCTATACAAAACGGCGCTGTTGCTATTTTGGCTGAAGAACTTCCACTTAGTAAGCCCGAGGGTGTAACTTATATTAGAGTAAAAAATAGTTCAGAGTCCTTGGGTATTCTTGCCGCTAATTTTTATGACAATCCTTCAGAAAAATTAAATGTTGTTGCCATTACCGGAACAAACGGAAAAACTTCGGTAGCAACCTTGTTACATCAGTATTATCAATCGATTGGTGAGAAGTCAGGATTATTATCCACCATTACAAATAAAATAGGTCATAATGCTTTGCCATCTACACATACTACGCCAGATGCTCTCAGCATAAACCTCTTACTATCAAAAATGGTCAATGAGGGCTGTAAATACTGTTTCATGGAAGCAAGTTCTCATGCTATTCACCAAAACAGAATATTTGGGTTGTCATTAAAAGGGGCGGTATTTATGAATATTAGTCATGATCATTTGGACTACCACCAAACATTTGACGATTATATTTTAGCAAAAAAAGCATTGTTTGATAATCTTCCAGAAGCTGCTTTTGCACTGGTTAACAAAGACGACAGACATGGTTTAAATATGTTACATCATTGTGCTGCCAAAGCATACACATTTGCTCAAAAATCTTCAGCGGATTTCAAAGTCAAAATTTTAGAAAGTCGTTTTGATGGCACCTTACTAAACTGCAATGGAAAAGAAGTATGGACGAGATTGATAGGGCAATTCAATGCCTATAATCTTTTAGCCATTTATTCGACTGCCATATTATTAGGTCAAGATGAGACACAAGCCCTCACTACAATTAGCGCATTAAATAGTGCTGAAGGGCGATTTGAAATTAGCCGATCTGAGGATGGAAAAGTAGGTATTATAGATTATGCACATACACCAGACGCTCTGTTAAATGTGATTAATACTATAAATGAAATTAAACAAAATCAACAGTTAATTACAGTATTTGGTTGCGGTGGCGATAGAGATAAAAGCAAGCGTTCTAAGATGGGAAAAATCGCTTCTGAACTAAGTGAAAAAGTCATCGTTACTAGCGACAACCCTCGGTCTGAAAATCCCGATACTATCATTGAAGAAATCCTTTCAGGCGTAGATGCTAAAAACCTCAAAAAAGTTATTGCTATTAGTGATAGGAAGGCAGCTATAAAAACAGCTTGTTCATTAGCTCAGCAAGGTGATGTTATTCTCATTGCTGGAAAAGGACATGAAAAGTACCAAGAAATTAAAGGGGAGAAATTTCCTTTTGATGATAAAGAAGAATTGAAACACACATTTAAAATATTACAAGAATAATGCTTTATTACCTTTTTGAATATCTCGATTCAACTTACCAGCTTCCAGGGGCAGGTGTATTTCAGTACATTTCTTTTAGAGCAGCGATGGCGGTAATTACGTCTTTGTTAGTGTCAATGGTTTTTGGTGGTCGTATTATCAATTTCATAAGAAATAAGCAGATTGGTGAAGAGGTAAGAGAGCTTGGATTACAAGGTGAAGCACAGAAAAAAGGTACGCCAACAATGGGTGGTCTTATTATCATAGCAGCTATTTTATTGCCTACAATTTTATTTGCAAAACTTTCAAATATATATATCCTTTTAATGATAGTCTCTACGATATGGTTAGGCATTATTGGATTCATTGACGATTACATTAAAGTCTTCAAAAAAGACAAAGAAGGTTTAGCAGGTCGCTTCAAAATTATTGGACAAGTAGGTTTAGG
Organism: Flavobacteriales bacterium; assembly: GCA_965661345.1. Taxonomy (GTDB): domain Bacteria; phylum Bacteroidota; class Bacteroidia; order Flavobacteriales; family UBA7312. The sequence goes on from CBFIDK010000001.1 coordinate 303,265, forward strand.
CATTATCATTGGGTTTACGATTTATTTCCACGATGGGATTACAATTAAAGAAGAAATTAGAGGAGATTTAATTCCAAATCAGGAAGTGGTATTTGGAGAAGAAATAAAGTCTCTTAAAACAACAATTCCATTTGTAAAAAATAACGAGTTTGATTATTCCAGATTAGTATCTTGGATGGGTGACAGTGCAGCATCATATGCTTGGATTGCCTTTGTCTTGATAGTTATTTTCATAGTTACTGCTGTAAGTAATGGAGCAAACATGACTGACGGTTTGGATGGTTTAGCAACGGGGACTTCGGCTATTATTGGTGCAACCTTAGGTATTTTAGCTTATGTCTCTGGTAATGTGTTTTTCGCTGATTACCTCAATATTATGTATCTGCCAAATTCAGGTGAATTAGTAATTTATATGGCATCATTTGTTGGTGCATGCGTAGGGTTCTTATGGTACAATTCTTTTCCTGCTCAAGTTTTTATGGGAGATACTGGAAGTTTGGCTTTAGGCGGAATAATTGCCGTATTCGCAATAGCAATAAGGAAGGAATTATTGATTCCTGTTTTATGTGGAATTTTCTTGGTAGAGAATCTTTCCGTAATGATGCAGGTATCTTATTTCAAGTATACCAAAAAGAAGTTTGGCGAGGGCAAGCGCATATTTAAAATGGCACCCTTACACCACCATTATCAAAAACTAGGAATGCATGAGAGTAAGATAGTCACGCGCTTTTGGATTGTGGGGGTAATGCTAGCGATAATAACCATTGTCACTTTAAAATTAAGATAATGGAAAAAGTAGTTGTGCTTGGCGGTGGAGAAAGTGGCTGTGGAGCGGCTGTTTTAGCACAACAAAAAGGATTTAATGTGTTTCTTTCTGACAATGGAAAGATAAAGGAGAAATATAAAAATGTTCTTACACATAATGAGATTGAGTGGGAAGAGGAAAAACATACCGATTCACGTTTTTTTGACGCTGATATAATCGTTAAAAGTCCTGGTATTCCTGATTTTATTCCATTAATAGTGGATTTGAAAAATGCAGGTATACCTGTTGTTTCAGAAATAGAATTTGCAATTCAATATACTGACGCAAAAATTATTGCAGTAACAGGAAGTAACGGAAAAACAACCACAACACTATTGATAGGTCACATACTTAAAAAAGCAGGACTTAGCGTAGGAGTTGCTGGAAATATAGGTGAGAGTTTTGCTTTACAAGTAGCTAATGAAAATTACGATTATTATGTACTTGAACTTAGTAGTTTTCAATTAGATGGAATTCGCTCCTTCAAACCCCACATCGCAATTCTGTTAAACATTACCCCTGACCATTTAGAAAGGTATGGCAATAATATTCAGAATTACATCCAATCAAAACTTAGGATTACTATGAATCAAAACAGTAGCGATTATCTAATCTATTGTGCTGATGACAGTAATACCACTGAACATTTAAAGACACAAGCTCAATGTTTACCATTTTCAATTAAGAAAAAAATAGAACAGGGAGCTTATTTAGAAAAAGACGAAATAAAATTAAACATTAATGATAAGTCATTTATTATGAATATTCAACAACTAGCCCTACAAGGCAAACATAACATCTATAACTCCATGGCTGCATCGATTGCATCTAGGATTTTAGATTTGAAAAAAGATATAATCAGAGAAAGTCTTATTGACTTCAAAAACGTAGAACACCGACTTGAAAGGGTGATAAAAGTTCACGGTATTGAGTTCATCAATGACTCCAAAGCCACTAACGTAAATTCTACTTGGTATGCTCTTGAAAGCATGACAAAGGATACTGTTTGGATAGTTGGAGGAGTTGACAAGGGAAATGATTATTCTTCGCTTATTCCTTTAGTAAAGGAAAAAGTTAAAACAATAGTTTGCATTGGTGACAATGTGGAATCAATCAAGAATTCGTTTGAAAATTTAGGCGTTGAAATGCTGTTTGCTAGCGATATGAAAGAAGCGGTTAATTTATCCTATTCAAGTGCTTTGAAAGGAGATGCTGTTTTGTTATCTCCAGCCTGTGCAAGCTTTGATTGGTTTGAAAACTATGAGCACAGAGGGTATGAATTTAAATCAATGGTCAGAACATTATAAATGGGATTTTTAAAAAAACATATCAATCTTGAAGGGGATACCCGAATTTGGGCGGTCATTTTCTTCTTGGTATTTGTTTCCATAGTAGTGGTGTATAGCGCAACAGGGGGCTTGGCATACACATCATATGGCGGCAATACGTGGTATTTATTTTTTAAACATTGCAGGTTTTTACTAATTGGATTGGTTTTCATTTATTTCATTCATAAAATTCCACACAAATATTATTCAAGACTTGGTCAGTTAGGCTTTATAATTGCCATACCAATATTAATTTATACGGTAGCATTTGGTACTTCTTTAAACGATGCTAGTCGCTGGATAACCATTGGCGATATGCCCATTAATACCTTTGAAATTGGGAAGATAGCTATTACCGTATTTTTAGCACGTCAGTTGGTGAAAATTCAAGATAGTATTACAGACTTAAAGAGCGTAGCATGGAAATTATTTGCGCCACTTCTTTTAGTTTGTGCTATTATTTTCCCTGCAAACTTTTCTACTGCAGCAATGATATTTGCAGCAAACCTCATGCTATTATATTTGGGAGGTGTACCTTTCAGGTATTTGTTATTATTAGTAGTCGGTATAGTTGGTTTAGGAGCTATTGTAATTAGTCTATCACTTACAGTTCCTGCACTTCAAAAAACATTCCCAAGAGCGCAAACTTGGGTAAATAGAGTAACGAATTTCTCACAAGACAAATCTGTTAATAGTGATGCGTTTTATCAAGTTACTCATGCAAAAATTGCAATTGTAAATGGTGGCATCAAAGGCAGAGGCCCGGGTAAGAGTACTCAAAGAAATGTCTTGCCACTACCAAATTCAGATTACGTCTATGCAATTCTTATTGAAGAATGGGGGGCTTTAGGAGGCATAGCGGTTGTGTTTGCATATATCGTATTACTGCTTCGAGGTAAACGTATTTTTAATTTAGCCCCTGACCCTTTAGCGGCTTATTTAGGTGTAGGGCTCAGTATTTCTTTAGTATTTCAAGCCTTTGTAAATATGGCCGTTGCAGTGGATTTATTTCCAGTAACTGGTCAAACTCTACCAATGATTAGTATGGGGGGAGTTTCGGTAATATTTACCTGTATTTCTTTAGGAATAATTTTAAGTACTAGTAAAGGAATTAACGTTTCTAAAATCAGTGCCAATGTCAGTTAGAGTAATCATAAGCGGAGGTGGTACTGGAGGGCATATCTTTCCAGCAATTTCAATTGCAAATGAATTGAAATCTAGAGTTAAAGATATTGATATACTTTTTGTAGGCGCAAAAGGAAGAATGGAGATGGAAAAAGTGCCAAAGGCCGGATATCCCATTAAGGGTTTAAGTATTAATGGCTTTCAAAGAAATTGGAGAGACACAAGAAACCTATCTTTCCCTTTTAAATTACTATTTAGTCTACTGAAGTCTTTTTTCATTGTCAGAAAATTTAAGCCCTCAGTAGTGGTCGGAACAGGCGGATATGCTAGTGGACCTTTATTGTTTGTGGCCTCTAAATTATCAATACCAGCACTGATTCAAGAGCAAAACTCATATCCAGGGATTACGAATAAACTATTATCAAAATCGGTACAAAAAATATGTGTTGCTTATGAAAATATGCAACGCTTTTTCCCTGCCGATAAGTTGCTGTTGTTGGGCAATCCCATAAGAAAAGATTTGATTGACACTTCTTCAAAAAAAGCACTAGGCATCAATCGATTTGAATTGGATGAAAATAAGCCTGTTGTTTTAGTAATTGGTGGAAGTTTAGGCGCTAGAACAATTAATGAAACCATGGCGTCTTTAATTGACGAATTGGAGTCTAAAGATATTCAGCTTATATGGCAAACGGGAGTATCGTTTGAAAAGCAAGCTTTGGAGTTAATTGAGGGCAAAAAAAATATTCAAGCCAGTGCATTTATTTATGAGATGGATTTGGCTTACAGCGTAGCGGATATAATAATTTCAAGAGCGGGGGCAAGTACCATTTCAGAATTATGTCTTATTGCTAAACCAGCAATTCTAATTCCATCGCCAAATGTTGCTGAAGATCATCAAACCAAAAACGCAATGGCATTGGTAGAAAAAATGGCAGCCGTAATGGTAAAGGATAAAGAAGCAAAAAATGAGTTGGGTAAAACATTAAGTGAATTACTTAGCGACAAAAAAAAGCAAGAGGAGTTATCAAAAAACATTAAAAAGTTAGCCATAGCTAACTCCTCAGAATTAATAGTAGACGAAGTATTAAAGTTAATAGATTAAATGAATATTAAATTATTTGAAAAACTTTATTTTATCGGAATAGGTGGCATTGGCATGTCAGCATTAGCGCGCTATTTTAATTCAAAAGGATTAGAAGTTTGTGGGTATGACAAAACCCCATCTGAGTTAACGGATGAATTACAAAAAGAAGGAATAGACATTCATTTTGATGTCAATCACATTCCAGAAAATATAAAAGTTGCTAACCCCCATTCACTATTAGTTGTCTACACACCTGCTGTTAGTTTAGAAAGTTATCAGCTTCACTATTTTAAATCAAAAAAGTGGAATGTTTTAAAACGAGCAGAATTATTAGGGCACCTTACCCAAGATGCTTATACCATTGCCGTTTCTGGAACGCACGGTAAAACTACTACTTCTTGCATTTTGGCTCATATTCTGCAAAGTTGTAATATCGATTGCACAGCCTTTTTAGGGGGGATAAGTACAAATTTAAACTCCAACCTTTTGTTATCTAAAAAGGGAAATATCGTTGTTGTTGAAGCCGATGAATATGATAAATCATTCTTGAAGCTGAATCCAGATATTATTATTATAACTTCCATTGATGAAGATCACCTAGATATTTATAAAAATGAAGACGATATAAAAAATACATTTAAGGCTTTTGTTGAAAACCTTAAACCAGAAGGGATGTTGTTGGTTAACAAAGCCATTGATTTAGATTTCAAAACAACTGATGATGTTTTAAAGCTAACCTATTCTTCGTCGGTTAAATCAGATAATTATGCCACTAATTTAAGGCTCGAAAACGCGCGTCAAATTTTTGATGCACAGTTTGTTGACATTCTACCTGGGCAAGTTTATGAACATCGATTAAAAGATATAGCACTTGAAATGCCTGGCAAGCATAATGTAGAAAATGCACTTGCTGCAATTGTGGTGTCCTCATATTTAGGAGCGAAACCAGCAGATATTAAACTAGCTGTTGAATCATTCACAGGAGTAAAGAGAAGGTATGAATTCCATGCCAACGGAAAGTATGTGTACATAGATGATTATGCCCATCACCCAGAAGAGGTGAAGGCAACCTTACAAGCAACTAAGCAGCTATTCCCGAATAAAAAAATTACAGCCGTTTTCCAGCCTCATTTATTTTCAAGAACTCGTGATTTTGCTGACGAATTTGGAGAGTCATTATCTTTAGCCGATGAGGTTTTATTACTAGAGATTTACCCTGCAAGAGAATTGCCAATTGAAGGTGTCAATTCAAAGATGTTACTCGAAAAGATTTCTAAAAGTGAAAAGAATATCATCGCAAAAGACTTGTTGGTGGACGAGTTAACGCATCCTAAACGAGAAGTATTGCTCACTATGGGAGCAGGAGATATAGATAGATTTATTGAACCATTAACACAATGTTATAGAGATGAAGTGGATTAGTGTTATCACACATACCGTTTTATTTGCAGGCCTGGTTGTTTTACTAGCCTTTACTAACATGCGCCACGATAATAAAATGTGTAAAGATTACCGCATTGATTTGGGCAACACAAAAGGATCACTAATTACTCAAGGTGAAATTATACTTCTTATGGAATCAATTTCTGACAGTATAGTAGGTAAACCCATTACGCAATTACCTCTATTTGAAATTGAAAGTAAAATTGAACAACAAAAAAACATTGAAAATGCCGAGGTATATGTTACCCTAGATGGTCGATTGCAAATAGATGTAAAGGAAAAAGAACCTATCGTGCGAGTAAAGTCAGTCAATCAGAAAGAATTCTATATGGATAAAGAGGGTGCGATTTTTGATTTATCGTCTAATTACACAAAACGCTTGTTAGTAGCAAATGGTAATATCAAAGATAGCTTAGACCTATCAAGTATTACTGCTTTAGCAAACCACATCAATGGCGATCCTTTTTTAAAATCTCAAATAATTCAGATTTACATTAAAGAAAATAAAGAAATAGAATTAATACCCAGAGTAGGAAACCACAATATCCTTTTAGGAAGAATTGATGGGTATAAAGAAAAGTTTAAAAAATTAAAGTTGTTCTACTCAGAAGGTGTAAAGCAAACTGGCTGGAACAACTATAAAGAAATAAATCTCAAGTTTAAAGATCAAATCGTTTGTGTAAAAAAATAATTATGGATAGTATCTCAAATATAGCTGTCGGTTTAGATATCGGAACAACCAAAATAACGGTGATTGTTGGTCGGAAGAATGAACACGGTAAAATAGAAATTCTTGGAATGGGTAAAGCCCCATCGACAGGAGTGATGCGTGGAATAGTGGCTAACATTGATAAAACCACTCAATCCATCCAGAAAGCCTTACAAGAAGCTATAGATGTGTCAGGCTTACAGCTAAAAAATGTAAATGTTGGAATTGCTGGTCAACACATAAAAAGCTTACAGCATAGAGGCCAACTGGTTAGAGAAAATCTTGAAACCGAGATAAATGATGCCGACATAAATAAGCTTATGCAAAACATGTATAAGCTAGTAATGGTGCCTGGCGAAGAAATCATTCATGTTATACCACAAGAATACATAGTCGATAAACTAGACAACTTCCCAGATCCAAGAGGAATGGTAGGTGTTCAGCTTGAGGCTAATTTTCACATAATAACGGGTCAAACAGCAGCTATTTCAAATATTAAAAAGTGCGTAAATAATGCAGGTCTTGCCATGACTGGGCTCACCCTTGAGCCTCTAGCCTCTGCAACTTCTGTGCTAGACGTCCAAGAATTAGAAGCGGGAGTAGCACTAGTAGATATAGGGGGAGGAACAACGGACGTTGCCATTTTTAAAGATGGAATAATAAGACATACTGCCGTAATTCCATTTGGAGGAAATATCATTACTCAAGACATTAAAGAAGGCTGTTCTATTTTAGATAATCAAGCCGAATTGTTAAAGGTTAAGTTTGGCTCTGCCTTGGCAAGCCAGAACAAAGAAAATGAGATAGTATCTATTCCGGGTTTAAGAGGTAGAGAGCCCAAAGAAATATCACTTAAAAACTTAGCTAATATAATACAGGCTAGAGTTGAGGAGATAATTGAACTGGTACACCATGAAATAAAAAATTCTGGATATGAGAGAAAACTAATCACTGGAATTGTACTCACGGGAGGAGGAAGCCAACTAAAACACATTGGGCAATTAGTTGAATTTCATACAGGAATAGAATGCAGAATAGGTTACCCAAACGAGCATTTATCTTCAAGTTCACCTATTGATGTCAGTAGTCCTATGTATGCCACTGGCGTTGGTTTGGTAATGAAATTTTTAGAGGAGGATAATGGCGACGAGCTAAATACAACCTCAGGAAAAACCACGAACAATGGAGGAATGGGCGACTTCTTTAAGAAGATGCTCGATAAAATTGATAAATATTTAACAAACGACGAATAAACTGAACTATTAACAAATTAATAATTAAGACAATGACAAACGAAAGTGTATTAGCATTTGACTTACCAAAAAACCAATCATCCGTCATTAAAGTGATAGGTGTTGGTGGAGGCGGAAGCAATGCAGTGAATTACATGTATGAACATGGAATCGAAGGCGTAGACTTTGCTGTTTGCAACACAGATTTGCAAGCATTAGAAGCGAGTCCAATTACTACCAAGATTCAGATTGGTGCAGAAATAACCGAAGGGTTGGGAGCTGGCGCGAATCCTGAAGTAGGTAGAAAAGCAGCTGAAGAAAGCATCGACCGTATTAACGAACTTCTTGAAACGAATACAAAAATGCTTTTCATTACAGCTGGAATGGGTGGTGGTACCGGAACGGGTGCAGCTCCAGTAATTGCTCGTGTAGCAAGAGAAAAAGAAATCCTTACCGTGGCTGTAGTAACAGTTCCTTTTTGGACTGAAGGAGGTAACAGAAAACAATATGCCGAGAAAGGGTTAGAAGAATTAAGAGCTAACGTAGACACACTTTTAGTGATTAATAATGACAGGCTTATTGAAGTTTATGGTGATTTAACATTGAGTAGAGCTTTTGCAAAAGCTAACGAAGTATTAAATACAGCTACAAAAGGAATTGCTGAAGTTATTTCACAGACATTAATGGTAAATATTGACCTTAATGATGCTAAAAGAGTATTAAAAGACAGCGGGAGCGCCGTAATGGGGCAATCGTATGCTTCTGGAGAAAACCGTGCCATTGAAGCCATTGAGGCAGCACTGGATTCACCTCTACTTCATGACAATAACATAAAAGGCGCACAACAAGTACTGCTTAAAATTGTTACTGGTCCTGGTGAAAAAGAAATCAGAATGACTGAATTATTCAGTATTAAAAAGCACATTCAAGATGTTGCAGGTTCTGATGTAAACATCATTGAAGGTATTGGCGTGGAAGAAGGTATGGAGGATGAAATAAGCGTAACAGTAATTGCAACGGGTTTCAAAGTGAATAAGAACTTAGGCCCTGCAAAACCAATTACGCCTAAAGTCTACGATTTAGAAAATGACGATACAGAAACTAATGAGGTAACTGAAGAAGACACTACGGATTCTCTTATTGATTTTGATACTGATGAAACACCTCAAGCGACCCTAAATTTTGATTTGGATGCAGAAGCACCAACGCTAAATTTTTCCTTAGAAGAAGAATCTTCAGAGGAAAGTCCAATCGATTTCCCAGTAAACAGTGAAGCTCCTCAACCACAACAAGAAATCATTTCTGAATTAGTAGAAGATGAAATTGTTGATGAAAACGAAGTAGTCGTTCATACTTTAGAAATGGAAGAGGAAGCTGAAGAAGTCATTTCAGAATTAAAAGATGAGGTTGAAAAAGAGGAGTTTACTCAAATCAATCACGGTATTTCTGCAGAGCAAATGGCATTAAGAAGCCGTCAACGAATGGACAGATTAAGAGAAATAACCATGAAGCTTCGCACTCCATCGGGTCTTACTGACCTAGAAAGTCAGCCAGCATATAAGCGCCGTGAAGTCGAGCTTGATGATGTAGCGCATTCGTCTGATTCAGAAGCATCAAACTATGTTCTTGGAGAAGATGACGATAAAAACATTGGCATCAAGCCCAATAATTTCTTACACGATAACGTTGACTAATTATGGATATAAATAAAGAGATTAAAGAAGCCATGTTGGCTAAAGACTCGGTGAGACTTTCTTCCTTAAGAGCAATAAAGTCTGCTTTTTTGGTGGCGCAAACCGAAAAAGGTGCTGGCGAATTAGATGATGATGCCATGCAAAAAATCATCCAAAAACAAGTCAAGCAGCGAAAAGATGCAGCGGCCATTTATATAGAGCAAAATCGACAGGATTTAGCGGATGATGAATTGGCACAAGTTTCTATTCTTGAAGAGTTTTTGCCTGAACAGTTAAGCGAAGATGAAATTCGCCAAACGGTTGAAGCAATAATGACTCAAATGGGTGCTTCAAGCATGGCAGATATGGGTAAAGTTATGGGTGCAGCTAACAAACAGTTAGCCGGTAGAGCCGATGGGAAACTCATAGCTCAAATTGTTAAATCAAAATTATCTTAGTTATTACAGTTTAGTTCAGTTAATTAAAACCCTTGCCAATATGGCAAGGGTTTTTTCGTTATATTAGCGATTAACTAACTTAAAACCATTTGTCATGAAAAAACTATTCGCATCTATTTTATTTCTTTTTTTTATTTCTCATTCATCGTTCTCCTCAAGTCTTTCAGAAGAATTTCAATTAATTAATGATACCATCTTTGAAGAAGTGGATGTTATGCCAGAATTCGAAGGAGGTATAGAAGGTTTAATGGCGTATGTTAAAAAAAACACTAAATATCCAGAAGAGGGAAGAGCAAATAAGGAAACAGCTCGTGTTTTTATAGAATTTGTCGTTGACAAATCAGGTTATGTAAAAGATGTAAAATCCCTCAAGAAGCAAAAGAAATACTTTGAAGAAGAAGCCATAAGAGTGATTTCAAATATGCCGAGATGGAGAGCAGGTTTATATCAGAAGAAACCAGTCAGTACAAGGGTTGTATTACCCATTACTTTTCAATTATAATTATTCCCATCTCCAGCTTTCTATAATGCTGTAGATGTCTTCTTTAATGAAATTACTAATAGGAATAATTGAATCGTTTAGAGCAGTATTGAAATACAGAGCCCCTCTAACAAAGTGGTTAGTGCTGTCTGTCAAATAAAACTGTATTGGTGTTGCTGTGCCGCCTTGAAAAGTATAAACGACTCCATAGACGTCTAAAGAGTCATTTACAAATAGCTGTTCACTAATGGCTTCAGCTTTTTGAGCATGCTTGTAGGCTAGGTCTCTACTGTCCTCTGTGAAACTATATACGTCGTTGTTTAATGACTTATAGGACATATGTAGTGTGCCGCCAAGAGGTTCGAATTTTAAATCAAACCAAAATTTGTCTTCATCATGAAAATTTAGTGTGGTATAATCTGGCTGCTGAAAGGTAAACGGACAGTGACTCTCTGAAAGAAATGTTGATTTTTTTGGGAAATCAATTCTTGGGTAGCCACTTGGCTTAGGCGTATAACTTTTATTACACGCTAAAATTGTTAAGGAAAAGCATATCAATAAAAACCTATTCATCAATAGTGATTTTTATACGTTTAACTCTTGTTTTATCAACGGATTCAACTGTGAAGGTGTATTGTTTATAAACCAATTGCTCTTCATGTTTAGGGATATCTCCCTTCATTTCCAGAATCAATCCAGCCAATGTGTCCGATTCTCCTTTTATATCGTCAAAAAAGTCTATTTCGCCATCAATAGTTTTGAGGACATCATTCAGAGATGTTTTCCCCTCGAAGATATAATTAGTGTTATCTAGTTTTGAAAACTGTATACCGTCGTCATCAAACTCATCATTGATGTCGCCTACAATTTCTTCAATAATATCTTCTAGAGTTACAATGCCTGACGTTCCCCCGTATTCGTCAACCACAACAGCAAGATGGGTTTTCTTTTCTTGGAATTCTTTCATGAGGTCATCAATCATCTTGCCTTCAGGAACAAAGAAAGGTGTTCGGATAAGTTTCATCCAATCAAATTCTTCTCTTTCTAAAAATGGCAATAAATCCTTAATGTATAATATACCTAGTATGGTGTCAAAATTTTCTTTGAAAATAGGTATTCTTGAGTATCCGCATGAAATTACTGTTTTTCGCACTTCGTTAAAGTCAGTGTTTTGTTCGATGGCAGTAACGTCTACTCTCGACTTCATTATTTCTTTAACTTGAATATTTCCAAACTCGACGATACTCCTAAGTATTCGTTTTTCTTCTTCGTTAGTATCGTTTTCTCCGGCTAAATCCAATGCAGAAGATAGGTCGTCTACAGAAATTTTATAGCCTTTCGACCTGAATCTTTTTTCAATTATGGAGGTCGAAGAAACTAATAACTGGCTGAGGGGCTTAAAAAAGTTTGATAAAACTTTTAGAGGCGTGCTCATCATTTTAGCAAAGGCTAATGTATTTTGATTAGCGTAAACCTTTGGGATAACTTCTCCCAGTAATAATAACGCAAATGTTACGACTACCACCTGTATTACAAAACTCAATATTGGAAAGTTGTTGAAATCAAATATTTGATTTGTAATGAATGTTGATAGTATGACTATGGCAACATTTATAAAGTTATTTGAGATTAAAATTGTTGCTAATAAATGGTTAGGTTTTTGCATTAGCTTTTTTATCGGTGCTACTGAATCTTTCTCTTCATCTGCAAGTTTTGATGAGTCTAGAGAAAAGAAAGCCACTTCAGATCCAGAAATCAGAGCTGATGATATTAGCAACAAAAAGATACCAAGTAAAGCAAATACCAGATTTAAGTCAATGCTTTGGTTAGCTATAGATATTAGTAAAGTAATAATCTGTTCAGGGTCGTCGTCCAAAAGGTATTCGTTTTAATTAAAATTTAGAATGGTAAATCATCGTCTGGAGCATCTTGAACGGGAGGCGTTGCACCACCTGTGTTTTCAGCGATACTATCAGAGTTGTCAGATTTTTTACCCAACATTTCCAAGCTGTCACACATTATCTCAGTTGTATATCTAGTCAAGCCATCTTTATCTTCCCAAGATCTAGTTCTCAACCGGCCTTCAATGTACACGCTATTGCCTTTTTTGAGATAAGGCTCAACAACTTTAGCTGCCAGTCCTCCTCTTGCCACGATGGTGTGCCATTCGGTTTGTGTTACTTTTTCGTTAGTGTCTTTTTTGATGTAAGTTTCGGAAGTTGCTATTGGAAAACGGGCTAATGATCCGCCGTTTTCAAAATGCCTTACTTCGGGGTCTTTACCTAAATTTCCTACTAGTATTACTTTGTTAACGCTTGCCATTTTTTATGATTTAAGGGTTATACTTTATACACCCAAATATAATTAAAAATTAATGAGTTAATTTAATAAATTCATGTATTTTTCAATGAGTCTTGGTACTGCTATAGTACTTAAATCTTGTAATTTAAGAGTTGTAAACGAATGGTTTTCGGGCAAATTATCACAATTTATTTCCCAAAAACGAGCATAAATATTACGATGACTTAATATGTGTTTTATCTCTTTAATTGATTGGATTTTATAGTCAATGTCTTTAGTCCATTTTTGAAATTCACTGTTTTTCAGCATATTTTCTTCAGATTTTTTTTCTGAACTTTCTATTAGTGGTAATTCAAAAAGATTCATCCAAATGCCTTTTTCAGTCCGTTTGTTAACCAGAGTTTTTTTATCTGACTTAAAGAAGAAGTAGTCAAAATAGAGTGTTTTGGATTCATTTTTTTTAATTTTTACAGGATAGTTTTCGGCAGTATTACTCATAAATGCTACACATTCGTCGCTCAATGGGCATTTTTCACAATGTGGATTTTTTGGCTTACAAATTATAGCACCAATTTCCATAATAGCTTGGTTGTGCGTGTCAGGGCGTTTTTCGTCAATAAGTGAATTGGCCAGTTTTGAGAAATATTTTTTTCCTTCGGTACTATTTATCGCTAAATCGATACCATAAACTCTTGAAAGCAGTCTAAATACATTTCCGTCAACAACGGCATAAGGCAATTTGTAGGCAAATGAGGCAATTGCTGCGGCAGTGTAGTCGCCAACACCCTTTAAGTTCAAAATATCTTTATAGTTATCTGGAAAATTACCATTCTGAGAAATTTGCTTAGCTGCAAAATGTAAGTTCCTCGCTCTTGAATAATAACCAAGACCTTGCCAAAGTTTAAGTACTTCTTCCTCTTTTGCATTTGCTAAACTTTCTACGTTTGGAAATTGCTTGACGAATCTCTCGTAATAGGGGAGGCCTTGTTTAACTTGCGTTTGTTGCAAAATGATTTCAGACAACCAAATATAATATGGGTTTGAAGTGCTTCTCCACGGTAAGTCTCTTTTAAATTCTAAGTACCAGTTAATAATTTGAGATGAAAATCGCATTAAGTCGTTGAGTATAAGGCGTTAAAAGTAACGCTTATGTATAAAGTTTAAATAAAAAGTGAGTATATTTGCAGCAAAATTAAAACATTTAAGCATCTTTTTAAGATTGAGGTTATGACAAAATTAGAAATTGTAAACTCCATTTCAGATAAAATTGGTGTAGAAAGAGTTGATGTTCAGGCAGTTGTAGAAGCATTCATGCATGAAGTTAAAGGTTCTTTATCCAATGGCGAAGATGTGTTTTTGAGAGGATTTGGATCATTTATTGTTAAGAAAAGAGCAGAGAAGACTGGTAGAGATATTTCAAAAAATACGACTATTATCATTCCAGCTCACAATATACCAGCCTTTAAGCCCTCAAAAGAATTTGTAAATAAAGTTAAGACAAACGTTCAACTTTAATTTTTTGAGCGTTATATAAATTAAAGAATTATAAAAATATTTGGTTATGCCGAACGGAAAAAAAAGAAAAAGACACAAGATGGCTACTCACAAACGCAAAAAGCGTTTAAGAAAGAATAGACACAAGAAAAAGTAGAATATTCTACTAGTATCAATCTTGGGATGCATCTTATTTTTTTATAAGAATGCATCTCTGTATGCCACTTTATTTTGAAATACGAATTGCTAGTAGATTCTAGGCCTAACGAGGTCGTTATTGCTTTACTTCGTGATAAGCAATTATTAGAACTACACAAAGAACCAATAGGAACAAAATTCTCGGTTGGTGATGTTTTTTTAGCAAAAGTCAAAAAAATCATTACCGGTTTAAATGCTACTTTCGTTGACGTAGGTTACGAAAAAGACGGCTTTTTACATTACTTAGACTTAGGAATTAAGTTCAAAACCTTCCAGAAATTTACTGAAAGAAACATGGCGGGGAAGCTCAACACAGCTTCTCTGAGAAACTTTAAACACGAACCAGATATTGATAAATCGGGTTCTATCAACGATGTTCTTAATTCTGGAAACCAAATCCTCGTTCAAGTTGCCAAAGAACCAATTTCAACCAAAGGCCCTAGACTAACGACTGAAATAACTATTGCTGGGCGTTACATGGTACTTGTACCATTCTCAAACAAAGTTTCAGTTTCACAAAAAATTGAATCTAACGAAGAGAAGAAAAGGCTTAAAAAGTTAGTTCAAAGCATAAAACCCGTGGGTTTTGGTGTAATCATTAGAACTGTTGCTCAAGGCAAGATGGTCGCAGAACTAGATGCAGACCTAAAGTTTTTGTACAAAAAATGGCAGATAATGTGCAAACAGACAAAGAAGGTCAACCCTCCTGCCAAAGTGTTGGGTGAATTAGGAAGAACAGCCTCTTTGTTACGTGATGTATTAAACGATGACTTTATTTCAATATTGGTCAATGATGAAAAACTTCATTCTGAGATAAAAGATTATATCAGCACAATATCTCCACAACAGGAAAAAATTGTCAGACTATACAAGGGTACTATTCCTCTATTTCAAAAGTTCCAGATTGAAAGACAGATAAAGTCATCGTTTGGAAAAACAGTAACCATGCGTAAAAGCACATATCTTGTAATAGAACACACTGAAGCCATGCACGTTATTGATGTTAATAGCGGTAAGCGTGTAAACTCAAAGCAAGATCAAGAAGCAAATGCTCTTGAAGTTAATCTAATTGCTGCAGAAGAAGTAGCTAGACAATTGAGATTGAGAGATATGGGTGGTATTATCGTTGTTGATTTTATTGACATGTATAATGGTGAAAACAGAAAAAAACTATACGATTCTCTTGTTAGTTTCATGTCTGACGACAAAGCTAAACATCATATCCTTCCACCTTCAAGATTTGGATTAGTTGAAATTACCAGACAAAGGGTTAGGCCAGTTCTTGATATTGACACAAAAGAAGGTTGTCCTTCTTGTAAAGGAACTGGAAAAATTGAAGCTAGCATTTTACTTATTGACGAAATAGGTCAAAAACTTATAAAAGCGATAAGCAAAAGCGATAATATCATTTTAAAGACACATCCGTTTGTAGCTAGCTACATAAACAAAGGATGGTTCAAAAACCAAAGACGTACTTGGGCTAAAGATCTAGGCTGTAAACTAGCAGTCGAAGAAGATACTACCTATCACTTATTACAGTACAGATTCTTTAATAATGAGCGAAAAGTAATTAACGTTTAGGAAGAAATAATTTCCAAATCTTTTAACTTACGTCTGTTTTTCACTAGAGGGATAAGTGCAATCACCAGGAATGCTGCGCCTACTAAGTAGCCATACCGAATATTTTCAGACGACACAAAAAATGGTGTCGAGAAAAGTATAATCATTAACGTTCGTATCAGAATACTAATCGAGTTGAAAATACTTCCGCTTCTACCAATAATATTATTGGATACCTTTTCAAAAATATAAGTAATTCTAAGGATTCGAGTTCCAGCGTTGCACAGCCCAATCAATAAGCTCATAGCAAATAGGATGGCTACACTCTTTGAAAAGGTAAGTAGTAGGCAAGTAATAATAGTTAGTATCATTAAAATAATAATACTGGTTACGATGTCTGTTTTTTTAGTGATTGCACGAATTCCAAAGCCAGCGAACAAGGCTCCAATAGAATAATACACCTCAGAAGAAGCGTAAATATCAGCGCCTTCCTTTAAATAATAACTTACATAAGATGGAAGTAGCACAAAGATTTCTACAATTAAAAAAGTGAATATAGCATAGGAACAAACCCCAAAAATAAATAGTAATGGATTCTCTTTAAGAAAAGAAAAGCCTTTATATAGACGGTTAAACATACTTCCTTTATCTATTTCTTTTTGAATGACTGGAACATGATTAATGAATAAAATAATTATGAATGCACACAAATATGTGAAAGCATCCATCAAGAATATTTCATGAATTTCCCAAGCTGTAAAACTAAAAGGTAATGGAATTTTTAAACCTAAAATATTGAGGGTTCCATCTGTTGAGCCAGTTAATAAAAAAGCGGCAAAGCCACCCGCTAAAATACTTGTAGATTGGCCTTGAATTTCTATATAAGCATTAAGTTTAGCATAATTTTTAGGCTCTGTTATTTCTTGACCAAAAGCATACAAATTTGGATAATGGATGTTGTAATGTAGCATAGTAGTGCCAAATACAGTAAGCGCCAAAATCCATGGCGTAGAGCCATTAACGATTCCATAAGAAGCTATAGACCCGATGATAATGGCACAAATTAAATTGGAAAAAAGAAATAACTTTTTTCTAGAGTACCTGTCGATTAATGTCCCAGAATATATTCCCCAAAACAAGCTGAAAAAAGTAAGAATAGCATAGCCTTTAGCATACGTTCCGCTCATCCCCAAAATATCAGCAAAATACCAAGGGATAGCAATCATACTAATTCCTTGAGCGAAACCAGAAATAATATTTGCAAGAAATAATAAGCCTATTGCTTTTTTATTTTTCATTGGGTACAAAAATACTACCTTTGAAAGGATGGGGGATAAAATATACGATATAAAAATTGCTAAAGAAAAAATCCAGATGTATTGCGCCATAATGGACCGTTGTCAATATCAAGTCATGACAAAACTCAAAAGTTATGGTTTAAGCACAGCATTATCTGAGGAAATTTTGATAGACCTTATCCAAAATAAATTTATTGATGAAGAACGGTTTGCCAGAGCTTTTTGCAGTGGAAAATTCAAAATAAAAAAGTGGGGAAAACGAAAAATAGCCTTTGAGCTTTCTAAATTAAAAGTGCCTAAAAGTTGTGTTTTTCTCGGAATGGATGAAATTGACGAGCAAGACTATCTTGATACCATTAGTCATTTAGCGGAGAAAAAAAACTCAATGTTAAAGGATAAAAATACGTTCGTAAGAAAGAAAAAAGTAGTTGACTACCTTCTTAGAAAAGGGTTTGAGTCTGAACTTGTTTGGGAATGTGTAAACAAGCTTTAAAACGTTAAATTTGTGACCGATGGTTAATGAAGAACAAATAGAAAATATAAAACTCAGAATATCAGAATTAGAAGGCTTCTTGTCAATTTCTGATAAAAAAAGCTTTGTTGAAGAACAGGAGTTACAGGCTCAAGCATCAGATTTTTGGGACGATCCAAAAAAAGCAGAACAGCATTTAAAGAATATTAATAAACAAAAAGTATGGGTAACGGCTTTTGATAGTCTTCAAAAAAGCTACGACGACCTATATGTATTGTATGAGTTTTTTGTTGAAGGAGATGTAGAAGAGTCGGAAATGATTCAGCAATTTGAACAATGTCTGAAAAAATTAACCGATTTGGAGTTTAAGAACATGCTGAGTAAGGACGAAGACAATCTTCCTGCAATTATGACGATTAACCCAGGGGCAGGCGGTACCGAAAGTCAAGATTGGGCTGAAATGCTCATGCGTATGTACATAATGTGGGGAGAGAAAAATAACTTTAAAGTCAAAGAATTAGATTTTCAATCTGGTGATGCTGCAGGTATAAAATCTGTGACATTACAATTTGAAGGCGACTTTGCTTTTGGAAACCTTAAAGGTGAAAATGGTGTTCATAGGTTGGTTCGTATTTCTCCATTTGATTCTAACGCAAAACGTCACACTTCTTTTTCTTCCGTTTTTGTATATCCATTAGCCGATGAATCTATTGAAATTGATATTAATCCTGCTGATATCAGTTGGGATACTTTTAGAGCAGGTGGCGCAGGTGGTCAAGGCGTTAATAAAATTGAGACCGCTGTAAGATTAAAACACGCTC
The DNA here is from genome assembly GCA_965661345.1 of Flavobacteriales bacterium. Classification (GTDB taxonomy): domain Bacteria; phylum Bacteroidota; class Bacteroidia; order Flavobacteriales; family UBA7312. The sequence goes on from CBFIDK010000001.1 coordinate 321,750, forward strand.
CAACAGGAATTGTCATTGAAAATTCGGAAACCCGTTCGCAACTTGAAAATAAAGAAAAAGCGCTTCAGCTTTTAAAATCTCAATTGTATGAAATAGAGCTTCGAAAAAGACAAGTTGAAAAAGATAAAATTGAAGGAACAAAGAAAAAAATTGAGTGGGGCTCACAGATAAGAAACTATGTCTTGCACCCCTACAAAATGGTAAAAGATTTACGAACAGAGTACGAAACTTCAAATACCCAGGCTGTACTCGACGGTGAAATCAATGATTTTATAAAAGCGTATTTAATGGAATTTGGTCAAAACTAATACTATGGAAATAACAATTTATCACAACCCGAGGTGCAGTAAAAGCAGACAAGCATTAAATATATTAGAGGGTAAAGGATGTAATATTAATATTATAGAATATTTAAAAACCCCCTTGACTTCTGCACAATTAACACAGATTATAGAAGATTTAAATATAAAACCCATCGATTTAGTTCGTAAAAACGAATCGGTATGGAAAGAAAATTATAAAGGAAAAGAGTTAAGTGATAGTGAATTGATAAGTGCAATGATTAATAATCCAAAGCTTATCGAACGACCAATAGCAGCGAGCAGTAAGGGAACGGTAATCGGAAGACCACCAGAAAATGTGTTGAATGTATTGTAAGACTATTCTAGTTCTTCAACTAAGTCTTTATTTTTGTAAGACTCAATGAACCAAGCGCCAATCCAATAAGGTAAAAAGCTAACAATGAAAGTAAGCAACCAGAACGCCATAACTGCGATAACTATAAAGAGTAAAAAACCAATAAACATATCTTATATTTTGAATTAACTTTGTACAAAAGTAAGTGTTAATTATCTAATAAAAAAATCATGAGCTATAGAATTGAAAAAGACACAATGGGAGAAGTAAAAGTGCCATCAGACAAGTATTGGGGTGCTCAAACTGAACGATCAAGAAACAATTTTAAAATAGGTCAAGCTTCAAGCATGCCTCTAGAGGTGATTTATGGATTTGCTTACTTGAAAAAGGCAGCAGCACATGCAAACTGTGAACTAGGCGTACTTTCAACTGAGAAAAGAGATTTGATTTCTAACGTTTGCGATGAAATTCTTGAAGGACAACATGATAATCAATTCCCACTTGTAATATGGCAAACAGGCTCAGGTACTCAGTCAAACATGAATACCAATGAAGTCATCGCCAATAGGGCACATGTAATTAATGGAGGAAGTCTTGATGATACTGAAAAATGTATTCACCCAAATGATGATGTAAACAAATCACAATCTTCTAACGATACCTTTCCTACAGGAATGCACATTGCAGCATATAAAATGATTGTTGAAACAAGCATTCCAGCAATAGAGTTGTTAAGAAATACATTAGCAAAGAAGTCTGATGATTTTAAGAAGGTTGTAAAAATTGGCAGAACACACCTAATGGACGCTACTCCATTGACTCTTGGGCAAGAGTTTTCTGGATACGTCTCTCAATTAGATCATGGTCTGAAAGCCCTTACAAATACTCTAAATCATTTGTCTGAACTTGCTCTTGGCGGAACTGCTGTGGGGACAGGCATTAATACGCCAGACGGCTACGCCGATTTAGTTGCAAAAAAAATTGCTGAGTTTACCAACTTACCTTTCGTAAGTGCTGAAAATAAGTTTGAAGCCTTAGCGGCTCACGATGCTATTGTTGAATCGCATGGTGCCTTAAAACAAATAGCAGTTTCTTTAAATAAAATTGCGAATGATATAAGATTATTAGCCTCGGGTCCTAGAAGTGGTATAGGTGAAATAATCATACCGTCAAATGAGCCTGGCTCTTCAATAATGCCTGGAAAAGTTAACCCAACCCAATGTGAAGCTTTAACAATGGTTTGTGCTCAGGTCATTGGAAACGATGTCGCAATTGCAGTCGGAGGACTACAAGGGCATTATGAACTTAATGTATTCAAACCCATGATGGCGGCGAATATTTTGCAGTCAGCAAGACTTATTGCAGATGCCTGTGTGTCGTTTACTAATAACTGCGCGCTAGGAATTGAGCCGAATCATCAGAATTTAAAGAAAAACTTAGACAATTCATTGATGTTAGTTACTGCTTTAAACACCAAAATTGGATATGAAAAAGCAGCTAAAATAGCCAAGACGGCTCATGAAAATGGAACTACATTAAAAGATGAGGCCGTTAATTTAGGGTATCTTACTGCTGAAGAGTTTGACCAATGGGTTAGGCCTGAAGATATGTGTGGTAGCTTAAAATAACTTAGACGTAATCTTCGCCTTTTGTGCGTTTTACATCACTGACAAACTGCTTGATTTCTTGCTCGTTTTCTTTTTTACAGATTAAAAGCGTATTATCATTATCAATGACGATATAATTTTCTAAGCCCTCTATTACTATGACCTTATCATTAGGAGCATTAATGATATTGTTCTGAGAATTATAAAGCATAACTCCGTCACCAATGACTCCATTGTTATTTTCATCTAATTTCAAATGAGTGCATAAAGACCCCCAAGTACCTAAATCGCTCCAGCCAAAACCTGAAGGGTATACACAAACATTCTCGGCCTTTTCCATTAGACCATAATCAATAGAAATATTTTTACAACCAGGAAAAACCCTATTGATGAATTCTACTTCTTCATCCGTATTTAAGTATTCAACTCCATCTTGAAAAATGTCATATAAATCTCTCAGGTGCTTTCTCAGTGCAAGGATTATTGCTTTTGCACTCCAAATAAAAATACCTGAGTTCCATAAGAAATCACCACTTTCAAGAAATTGATTAGCAAGTTCTAGGTCTGGCTTTTCCGTAAATGTTTTTACGGGATGAATATGTTGGTTGAATTCTGTTTTTTCTTCGTTGAATTGAATATATCCATAGCCAGTATCTGGTCTGGATGGTTTAATGCCAAGTGTCAATAAATAGTTGTTTTTTGAACACACATCAAAACAGTCGGTTACAATTCTTGTAAATTCATTTTCATTTGTGATGAGGTGATCTGAAGGAGCAACAATTATATTGGCATGAGGGTTAATTTTATTAATTTTAAAAGAGGCATATGCGATACATGGCGCCGTATTTCTCATGGCGGGTTCACACAAAATATTACTTTCTTTGATGTCTTTTAATTGCTCAATACAGAGGTTTTTGTAATTGACATTTGTCACTACAATAATGTTTTCTGAAGGACAAAAGTTACTTAATCGCCTAAATGTTTGTTGAATAAGGGTTTCGCCTGTTCCTAGTATATCTAAAAATTGCTTAGGAAATGTACTTCGACTCATAGGCCAAAATCTTGAGCCTATACCTCCTGCCATTATAATAGCAAAATTGTTAGTATTCATATGCTTATGAAGTTTGAGTTGTAAAAATACGAAATCAAATTTTAACCTCCGCTAAAGGGTTAAATAGGTATCTTTTGTTTGTTGAAAGGCATTTGCACTGATACCTTTTTTTTAATTGTTTTTCTTTTAGATATTTTTTTCCGTTTGTAGTTTCAAAAATACTTCCATCAGGAATATCAGAAATAGTTAGTATGCTTCTATCATCAAATTGTCTTAGAGCTCTCACAAGTTCTACATCAGAACTCGTTGATGCTTTAGGGTTTTTCAAATAAAGTGCTAAATGTTTTTGTATGACTTCAGGAAAGATTGGCAGAAAAGGAATCATCAGTTTCTGAAAAGTAATTTTCCATTCTTTGCCATGTGGCGCTACTCTTGGTGAATATTCTTCTTTTACAACCATATGAGCAATTTCGTGTGTTAGGGTAATGAGAAAAGAATATGGATTTAAATCATCATTTATTGAAATCTGGTGTTGCCCATTGAAATAGCGGTAATCTCCTAATTTGGTACTCCTTGATTTTTTTATGGATAGTTGGCAGTTGTAATCTATTAACCATTTTTCAATAGTTCCGATTGAATCTTTTGGAAGAAATAAATCGAGATTTTGCATTAACTCAGTATTTGGTATGCGGCAAAACTAGCGAGATAAGCCAAAAGACTCATATATATAAATTGGATGACTGGCCATTTCCAACTGTTTGTTTCTCTAAAAACAATAGCTAATGTACTCATGCATTGCATCGCAAAGGCATAGAAGAGCATGAGTGATAGTGCTACCGCAGGGGTAAAAAATGCTTCTCCAGTTTTGGGATTTTTGTGAGACATCAACTTCTCTCTTATCGACTTCGTATTATCTGCATCGCCAACACTATAAATTGTAGACATTGTGCCTACAAACACCTCTCGTGCGGCAAAGGATGTTATAAGTGATATGCCAATTCGCCAATCGAATCCAAGCGGTCTGATTACGGGCTCTATACTTTTTCCAATGATTCCAGCGTATGAAGCCTCTAGCTTTTCACTTGCAATTTGTACTTCAGCATCTTCTGCATATTTATACTTTTCTTCTATTTTTTGGAATGTATCAGAAGGGCCGTAAGATGATAGTCCCCAAAGAATTATTGAAATTGCTACAATTATTTTTCCGGCATCAATTAAAAACACTTTAACTTTTTCAAAAATCGTTAAGCCAACTGTTTTCCAGTCAGGCACTTTATATGTTGGCATTTCCATTACAAAATACCCCCTTTCCTTCGACTTTAGAATATACTTCATTACCCAAGCAATAGATATTGCTGAAACAAAGCCAATAAGATAAAAACCCATCATTGTTAGACCTTGAAGGTTAAATATCAGCCATTTTTGTTCAGCAGGAATCATCATGGATATAAGCAAGGTGTAAACAGGAAGTCTTGCGGCGCAACTCACCAGAGGAACGACCATAATAGTTATAATTCTTTCTTTCCAGTTGGGAATGGTTCGCGCTGACATTACCGCAGGTATTGCACAAGCAGCACCACTCAATAATGGAATTAATGAACGCCCACTAAGTCCGAAACCTCTAAGTAATCTATCTGTTATGAAACTTACCCTTGACATGTAGCCCGTGTCTTCCAAAATGGCAATAAAGGCAAAAAGAAATGCAATCTGTGGAATGAAAATAACAATACCGCCAAGACCTGCAATTATGCCATCAACAATTAGGCTATTAAGCACACCTTCAGGCAATGTATTTCCAACAAATTGTGAAAGCTGTGCAAATCCATTATCAATTAGCTCCATAGGGTATTCTGACCACGAGAATACGGCCTGAAAAATCAAAAATAAAACGGATAAGAAAATCCCAAAACCTAAGACAGGATGCGTAAGGATATTATCAAGCTTTTGAGTAAGGCTATTGTTTTTACTGAACTCAGGGTATTTAACACACAACTCAATGAGTTTGTCAATGGCTTTGTACCTTCTTACAGTTTCTGTAGCCTGAGACCTTTTTGGATTAAAATTTAACTCTTTGGTGAGTTTTTCAAAACGTGCTTTTTCTGTGTCTGAAAATCCAGTAATGGCTTTGTAATTACAAGCAATTTGAAAGGCGTTGTAGTCGCTATTGATTGTAAATTCATTTTGGATAGTATCAATTAGCTCTGGCGCAAGATTTTTTATATCAACGAAATTGTTTGGCGCTTTGAAGTCATTAATAACTTGAATGATTTCTTGCTTGAGATTTCCAATACCCATTTTTTTACGAGCATTTATTGGAACTACAGGAATTCCAAGCTTTTTGCTTAATAATTCTATATCAATTTCTACACCGTCTGCTGTTGTCAAATCAGTCATGCTTAATGCTAAAATACAAGGCGTATTAAGATCAATAACTTGTGTAGCCAAACATAAAGAACGTTTAAGATTTGATGCGTCAGCAATAATTATATTGACGTTAGGATGGTGCTCGTTTTTTGAGTCACAAAGTATTTTGAAGCTGACGCTTTCATCAACTGATTTTGGATATAAACTATAAGTTCCAGGTAAATCAATAAACTCAGTGTCGACCTTGTTTTTACTTGCTAATTGTGAGATTTGACACGCTCCAACTTTTTTCTCTACTGTAATTCCGGGGAAATTAGCGACTTTCTGATTTAAGCCTGTGAGGGCATTGAATAAAGTCGTTTTTCCACTATTTGGATTTCCAACTAAGGCAACTTTAATTTTTTGAGGAAATGTCAACGACTACTTGATTTCGTTTACAAAGATAGTTTCGGCTTCTGATTTCCTCATGCTCAATAAATAGCCAGATATAGATACTGCTATGGGATCACCTAATGGTGCTTTGCGTTCAATGTAAATTCGCTCACCTGGAAGACATCCCATTTCCATGAGTTTTAAGGCAAGTTCCTTATCAGAAAAAGAATCTATTACAGCCTTCTTTCCAAGTTTTAAATCACTTAGGTTTTTCATGCTGCTAAGTTACTTATTTAGAATTAATCTAAAAACAAATTAGATGTGTTTTTCTGTTGGTTCATTAGCCTTCGAAAAGCTAGGGCAATCGCAGTCTTCTTTTAAAATACTACAAGAGGACAGACTCATGAGAAAGAAAGAAAATAATAGAAGAAAAAATAAATTTTTCGTTTTTTTCATAATCTAATATATTACTATTTTCAAAAATACTATATGCTTTTAAGATTGAGGCAATAAATATTATTATTTTTGAAGAATATGATACAAGGTCTAATAATGTTTGGCAAATATCTTTCTCTGTTGGGTAATGTGTTTAGCCGACCTGAAAACAAAAAGGTATATTTTAGAAGGGTTTTAGATGAAATGGTCAAATTAGGAGTTAATTCTTTGACTATTGTGTCTATTATATCGTTGTTCATGGGGGCTGTTGTTACAATTCAAACTGGCCTGCAATTGAGCAATCCTTTTATCCCTAAGTATCTGATTGGCTTTGCTACTAGAGAGTCCTTAATTCTAGAGTTTTCACCCACTATGATTGCCTTAATATTAGCTGGAAAAGTAGGGTCAAGCATAGCTTCTGAAATTGGTACAATGAGAGTTTCAGAACAAATTGATGCTCTCGAGATTATGGGAATAAATTCTTCTGCCTTTATCATACAACCTAAAATTATTGCATCTGTTTTATTTTTCCCCATTTTGGTAATTATAAGCATGGCAATCGGGATGTTTGGGGGCTTTTTAGCCGCAACTCTCGGAGGTATTATCAGTAAGGCAGAGTTTCTGCAAGGTTTACTCTATTGGTTTCAGCCTTTTTATGTGCTTTATGCTTTAGTAAAAACTGTATTTTTTGCTTTTACCATCTCTTCGGTATCATCTTTCTTTGGGTACTATACAGATGGTGGTGCTATTGCAGTTGGAAAGTCTAGTACCAAAGCGGTTGTTTACAGTTGTATTGTCATTTTAATTGTCAATTTCATAATCACTCAACTTATGCTATCATGATAAATGTTGAGAAAATAAATAAATCATTTGGCAGCAAGCATGTCTTACAAGATGTTTCATTCTCATTTGAAGCGGGTAAAACTAACTTGGTAATTGGCGCGAGTGGTTCAGGAAAAACGACACTTATAAAGTGCATGGTTGGTTTGCATACGCCCGATTCTGGAAAAATTATTTTTGATGGCGCTTCTTTTAATGATTTAGAGAAAAAAGATAAAAGAGAACTCAGACAACAAATAGGAATGCTATTTCAAGGTGGCGCCTTATTTGATTACCTTACCGTAGAACAAAACATTGCTTTTCCTTTAAATATGTTTACCACCATGAGTGAGGAAGAAAAGAGAGACAGGGTAAACTTTTGTTTGAATAGAGTGAACCTCAATAATGTAAATGATTTATTTCCTGCTGAACTAAGTGGAGGAATGATTAAGCGTGTGGCTATTGCTAGGGCAATTTCGATGAATCCAAAATATTTGTTTTGTGATGAGCCAAACTCAGGTTTAGATCCTCAAACGTCCATAATCATTGATAACCTTATTCATGAGATTACTCTAGAATATAATATTACAACAGTTGTTAACACACACGATATGAACTCTGTTGTGGAGATAGGCGACAACATTGCCTTTATCAGCCAAGGTAAATTGGCTTGGCAAGGCAATAAAGATTCTATAATATCTTCAGATTGCAAAGAACTCAATGATTTTGTTTTTGCATCCCAACTCTTTAAAAAACTAAAGCAATAAAAAAGACCAGCCTTGGCTGGTCTTTTTTTATTTTGAGTGTATCCAAATTTATTGGATAACTATTTTTTTACTTGAAGACAGATTATTCTCGCTTTCAACATTTATAATATAAATACCTCTGTCTAAGTGTGATAAATTCATTTTTATAGTGCTTTCTGACTTGTCTTCACTATATACAATTTGTCCCAGAACATTTCTTACTTCAACGGTTAGCTTTGTTGATTTTGTTGCCGGAACATTTATGCTAAATTCTCCATTATTCGGGTTAGGATAAATTGAGAACTCTAGAGCCTTCTCTTCTTTTATGCCAATTGGTCCAGGAACATCAGGGTCTAAATTCATTCTTACCATTGGGACAGATAAGTATATTCCGTCTTGTGGAGCTGTACCAGTTGAGCCAGCATACCCATTGTGTATACGCCATCCATAACTTCCATTAATTGCGCTGGAAACACCAATTCTAGTAGTGTCAGAGGTTAATCCGTTTCCGCCAATTGTAACTAAATATTCATTATTAGCTTCTAATGGAACAGGTGCAGCAAATTTTACACTTTGCCAACTTCCCACAGAATTGATGCTTAGCTCATTTGATTCGTAAAGGAAGTTAGCGATTCCGTCATTTATGCTGTAAACCTTAGCTTGAAGCTTACCATTGGCATCACTATTATCTGCAATATATACGTCAACCGCATATAAAGTTGTACTTTCCTTAATATCAAAAGAGTTTCCATGTTCAACAGTTGGCTGGCCACCTGTTGCTGAAATTAGGGGAAAAGAGAAATCCATTACGCTATTATCTCTTGCAAATGTAAATTCTGTAACTTCAAAATTTAATGACTGTAAATCTGTAACAGTACTGTCAGACTCTGCCACAAAATCAATTTGAAAATCACCGATCGCATTAGCTGTGAAATAATTATTGCCATAAAATGTATCTCTTGCTAAGGACATAAGGTTTTGCGCATAACTTTGAGTCATATATTGTTCTGAAGCAATTTCTACTTTTACTCTAGTAGAGTCTTGCTGATTATTTCCTATGTTTCTAACTACTCCTCTAAAGTACATTCCATCGCCTTGTTGAGATAATGGGATTTTTGAATACGTTGAGGCATAGGAGTTTCCAGCTATAAATTGATTAACTAATTGAAGTGAAAGTTCATTGTCTTGGAGCTCTCCAACTACAATATCATCAATAGCAAAACCACTTGCCCAGCTGTTGTTGTCAGACCATACAAATCGAATGGTAACAGAATCAGTATTGTTTAAATCAGACAAACTAAAAATTCCTTCTTGCCAAGCGTCACCATCGTCTAAATTTCCAGATAAGTTTACCCAACTTCCGTTAGCAATCTTATATTCTACATAAGCGTCTCCACCACCATAATTTTTATCATGGAAATATTCAAAAATCAAAAATACATTGTATTGATTAGTGAAGTCCAGTTCTGGTAGTTCAAGGACTTCAAAGCTCAAATCGCAATTATTGTTCTCATTAGGTGTCACATTGTTTGGTCGACATGCATCATCATTTGTCATTGCAAACTGTGTGTGCTCAGTTACTGGCCAATACCCTCCTGCATTAGCATCTTCGCTGTCTCCAGTATAAAAGCCATTAACAACTTGGTTTGATGAATTAACACTAACATTATAACCAGTTTCCAAAGATGATGTAGTTACGTCTGAAGGTAAGGCTGGTGTGCTTACTGATTCAAAATCTTCACAGTAAAGATAATTCTGATTTGTAGAACAGTCTATTTGAGACTGACTTGCAGATCTTTGGCTATTAATAACGCGCTGATAAAAATCAGATTTAATTTCTGTGTTAAAGGATATTTTTTGCTGAGCTATCAAGGTATTTGTAAATACGAATAGCAATAGTAATGTTTTTTTCATGGTCTAATTTTTTTTTGTAAAGACCAGACATACTATTTATGTCTGGTCTTAGGTGTGTTAGTATTATTTAATCACAATTTTATGACTGTTGCTTTTTCCATCTTCGCCTTCAACGTTTATAAAGTAAAGGCCTTTTTCAAATGCATTTAGGTTTACCTCTTTTCTGAGTGAGCTTACATTTGAAAGGTTTTCGCTATATACCGATTGCCCCAATACATTTGTAATATTTAGAGTAATGTCTGTTGCCTTTTCGGTTTGTATATTGACAGTGAAAGTACCTGTATTTGGATTTGGGAAAACATTAACTTTTGCAAACCTCTCATTTTCATTTATTCCCACATTTATGCCAGTAGCATCAGGGTCAAAGTTTAAACGAATGCATGCTGAAGAAGTTGAATATAGCCAATCGCCAGGATTAACACCTTCCTGTGCACCATCTATATCTTGAACAATAGTTTCACCATTTATATAGTTAGTTCCTGAGGTATTAACAAAAATGGTGTCGTCATTAGTTGTAGCTGATTCGGCATAAATAGACGCTAGGATGACTTGCCCAGCAGTTAGTTGAACTGGTGGTTCCATCAAAACATTAACCCAATTGCCAGTATGTTCCCCTAAATCTAAGACGATACTTTCATGTAAAAAATCGTCAAATGCCCCATTAGTTGTATTAGCAGTATTTATTAAAATTTTAGCTTTAGCATTTGCACCCGTTCTGTCGTCAAGCTGAATTCTAACAGCATATAATGTTGTGTTAGCATAAATATCGAATACATTACCATATTGTTGAGTTCCTTCATCGTTTAAAGGAAATAAACCTAATCCTCCTGTAGTGAAATCGGCAAAATCTCTAGCGTATTCAAAGTTAGAAATCGCAAAACCTCTTTGAATAGTGTCTGTATTTACATCATTATTATCGTTTGTGACAAAAATGTTTGCAGTATATAAACCTGTTGTACTAGGTATAAAACCACTATTTGTAAAGATTGTGTCTCTTCCAGATGATGCAATAGATACGCCATTGCTTTGACCATTATAGGTTTCCCCTTCTATGGTTGCGCGAATTCGCAGGCTGTCAATTGTGTTAGCGCCAACATTTTCAACGTATCCACCAAAGAACACGCCAGTTGGTTCAGCTTGTAATTTTGGTAAAATCACGAATCCAGTACTTCCAAAATAAGGGCTTGGCATTCTTTGAAAAGCGTTTATTAAGTCAGCATCGAATGGTTTAGTTTTAATGATTTTCACATCGTCAATTTGCCAATAATAATGCGAAGCAGTTTGTGCACCGTCTGCCCAATCAAATCGTATTCTAACAGAATCTCTCAATGCGGCTTGATCTGTTATAATGATTTGTTTTTTTATAGTTCCACTCAATACATTTGCACTCAATTCATTGATTGAATAACTTGTTGAACTCCATCCGTCTGGAGTACCAATGTATACTTTCAATTCGTGGTTAGCATTACAACAGTACCTGTAGGCGTGCTCAAAGGTAAGAGTTACGTTGGTGTCGTTGGATAAATCTATATAAGGCGAAATTAATTGCCCCTGTCTTTCCTGATAAGTAGGTGGTGCGCCAGGGTTTGATTTGTCAGCGTCAAAAATCATCCATCCATTCCCTTTGGTTTCGGAATCGATGGTGAACGGTTGAGGACCAGCATAGGTTCCATTAGAGCCGTCAGTATCATATTCCCAAATGGCACCATTTGGACCAGCTACTGACCATGCTTGATCTGTAGATTGATTGTTTCCGTCAAGACCATTTGCAAAGTCTTCAGACCAAAGTACAACATCATCTTCTTCAAGAGCAGATGAAGCGTTGGAAATACTACTTTCATTTTCTGTAGGAGAAGATTTAAGCTTATAAACATTATTATTTACTTCTGGTTGAAGTCTAATGGATGAGTAATTGAACTGAGAAAATACCTGAAAGGATAGAAAAATCCCTAAAAGCGTTAGAGCGTGTTTCATGGTTTTAAGTTTTTTTAAGTTTGTTGGGCGAAGTTAAGTAAAAAACTATTAAAAAAAAAACGGACTTTAAAGAGTCCGTTTTTTTAGAATGATCGACTTATTTATTGAATGGTTATCTTTTTGGTCGATTTTGAATTTAAACTATCAGTTATTGTAATGAAATAAACTCCTTTTCTAAGATGGCTTAAATCTAGCGACTTATTAATTAAGTTAGTGTTGTTTATCTGTTCAGCATAAACTGATTTTCCTAATATATTTTTTACTTCAAGACTAATGTTTTGATTCTTTTGTAAATTCAATTGAACTTTAAATACACCATTATTAGGGTTTGGATATATGGCAAACTTTAACTTTTCATCCCTATCGTTTATAGTTGTATTAACCCCTACAACACTTGGGTCAAAATTAAGTCTCAAGCAAGGTGCAAAGGTAGTATATAGCCATGCGCCAGGGTCTACGCCTTCTTGAATTCCATCAATATCTTGTACAAGGCTTTCGCCGTTGTTAGGATTGTTTCCAGACGTACTAATGTAGATGGTGTCATTACTATTAAAAGCAGCGTACAATGTAGGTAGAATAACTTGCCCAGCATCTAATATTACTGGAGGATCTAACACTACATTAAACCATTCTTCAGTAAGTGAGCCAAATTCTAATACTTCCGTTTCGGTTAAGAAACTTACGTCGCCAGAATTGGGGTCAACAGAATTGATAATGATTTTTCCTGTAGCAGTAGGGGTAGTTCGTTCGCTTAATCTTAAAGTTACTGCATAAGCCGTTACAGTGTTGTATATGTCAAAAACATTTCCGTATTGTCTTGTGCCATCACCATTAATTCCAAATCTTCCATAATTAACTGCGTTGTTTCCATTATCTCTAGCGTAAACGAATTCTGTAACTTGAAAACGTTCTGTAAGTGTGTCTGTAGATATATAGTTGTTGTCATCTTTACCACGTATTGAGGCAAGGTACACTCCAGTGTCAGAAGGTGTGAATCCGTCGTTAACAAAAATGGTGTCTCTATCTCCAGACACAATACTATATCCAAAGCTTTCGGTACTAAACCCTTCTGATTCTACAGAAGCATCTAATCTGATACTGTCAATGGTATTGTAGCCAACATTTTCTAAAATTCCACCAAAAAAGTATGCGGTTTGAGAAATTTGATCTAAAGGCATAACTCGGTAAGATGTTCCTCCAAAGTAGCTACTCGGGACCCTGTTGTAACTTGTTAAGATATTTGATGAATAAGGTTGTGTTTTTAAAATTTTAACATCGTCAATCATCCAGTAGTAATGTGAAGCTGTTTCGGCATTATTTGCCCAATCAAAACGAATTTGAACGCTATCATTTAATGCGGCTAATTCTGTTATTATAATCTCAACTTGTACAGTTCCTGATAAAACGTTAACGGTTCCTAAATCATTTACTTGAAAGCTGTTTAAATCAGACCAACCACTACCGTTATTGATAAATACTGTAAGCTCATGAGAGCCGAAGCAGCACCATCTGTATGCATGCTCAAAGGATAAGGTTACATTAGAGTAATTTGAAAGATCTATGTAGGGCGATGTTAGTGAGCCTTTACGGTTGGAATAAGCAGCAGTAGGTAATCCTGCGTTTGAACCGTCAGCATCAAAAATCATCCATCCATTGGCAGCGGATTCAGACTCCAATAAAAAAGGCTCGTCTCCGGCATAATCACCATTAGAGCCATCGAAATCTAATTCCCAAATTGCACCATCAGGCCCTTGTGTAGTCCAAGCCGGATCAATTGAGTTGTTATTTCCGTCAAGACCTTCTCTAAAATTTTCATACCAAATAATATCAGCGCTATCTACAACAGCATTCACTGTAGATTTAAACTGATTAAAACTTTTGGATTCTTTTGGAGTGTTTACAATGCTGTTTACTTTATGCTGAGAATATGCGGATAAACAGAATGTTGATGTTACAAAAAACAGTAAAATTCGTTTCATAATAATTTGAGTTAATTAAAAAAAGCAGAGGTTAGTCTGCTTTTTTTAAAGTTAAGGTTAAGTGTAATATTAGTGTAAAATTATCTTCTTAGTAGAGCTTACTCCATTTTCATTAGTTAATGAGATAGAATAAATTCCTTTTTCGTAATTTGATATATCAATTTGGGTATTACCATTGATTAGTCTGCTGTAAACCGTTTGACCTAAAACATTTTGAATTTCAATTTCTTGATTAGCTGTTGAGCTAGTAGAGATATTAAATATTCCGTTGTTAGGGTTAGGGTATACATTAAATTTGATTGCATTTTCCTCATTTACAGATGCAGGAGGAGTTAATGTTGGATCAAAGTTTAATCTAACCATTGCTGTTGACGTTGTGTAATACCACAAACCTGGATCACCAGAAATACCATCGATATCTTGTAAAAGAGTTTCTCCTGGCTGTGAGTTACCAGTTTGTGCAATTACTAAAGTATCAGTAGCATTAAAGCTAGCATAAATAGTTGGCAGTACCACATCACCTGCCATAAGCTGAACAGGCACATCAAACACAAAGTTCATCCAATCGTCAGTCATTGAGCCAACATTCATTTCAGCTGTTTCAGTTAAGTAGTTAACGTCTCCTGTTTCAACATCTACCATGTTAAGTACACCTTTAGCCATACATCCTGGTGATGTTGCAGGGTGAATTCTTACTTTGATACCGTAAAGCATAGCATCTTTATAGATGTCATATATATTTCCTCTTTGCTCAGTTCCATCGTTATTTACAAATGATCCCCCACTGTATCCGCCAGTAAAGTCAGCATCATCTCTAGCGTATTCATTATCAGATACGACAAACTGCACAGATTTAGTTTCTGTTTGAGTGCCATTTTCATCAGAGGCATAAATTTCAGCTTCATAAGTTCCTGTAGCTGTTGCAGTGTACACATCGTTGCAGTAGAAAGAATCTACAAGTAACGAGCCAGTATTGGCTGCGTAACTTTCAGAACTAAACCCTTCAGCAGCGATTGAAGAATACAATCTTGCACTATCTAAAATGTTAAGTCCCATATTTTTTACATACCCAGCAAAATTATATGCTGTTGCACTTGCTTGTTCAAGTGGTACTGTTTGGTAAGTAGTTCCGCCAAAATATGCACTTGGGAAAAGTTGTAGTTGCTCGTTAAGTTTCATAGCATACTCAGGAAGAGGGTTTACTATGATATCATCGATTGCTAAACCACTAGCCCAGCTACCGTTATCGGACCAAGTGAAACGAATAACCACATTGGTATCAGCGTAATAGTCGCTTAAGTTGTAAGCGGCCGATTGCCACGCTTGAGTTTCTGGAAGAGGTCCGCTTAAATCAGAGAAGTTATCTCCACCATCAGTACTTATTTCAACGTATGCATCGCCACCACCCCAGTTTTTGTCGTGATAATATTCGAACTGAAGCCACATGCCTGTATCACCTTCAGCGAAGTTAAGTGCAGGAAGTTCAAGCACTTCAAGAGTAAGGTCACAGTTATTATTTTCATTTGGCGCACCACCACCTGGCAAGCATGCATCGTCATTAGTCATTGCAAAAGTTGTATGGTCATCTAAATATGTCCAGTATCCACCTGCGCCAGCGTCAGTGCTGTTTCCTGTATAAAAGCCTTGAACTTGAATTGTACTCCCGTCATAAGGAACGTAATAGTTCTCTTCTAAACTAGAGGTGTTCATATCAGATGGTAAGCTCGGAACAGATACATCTTCAAAATTTTCACAATAAAAATAATCAGGGTTACATTCAATAGATGATCTTAGTTCTACTGTGCTAGAAAAAGTTTTCGGAATAGTAGAATCAATAATTTTTTTTGGAGCTATCTTTAATTCTTGTGAGTTAATGCCTTGAGCAAAAACGCTTCCAACAACTAAAAATGAGCATAAAACTGAATAAAATGTTTTCATTGGTACTTGTTAATTTTCGGTTAAGTTGTAGCGAATTTACAGCCTTTTTAGAAATAATCCTAAAATATTTAACAAGTATTTTTTAATGATTTATGTTGACTAAACGTAATTTTCTATTGAAACACAAGAACATATGAGATTTCGGTCGCCGTATGCATCATCAACTCTTCTTACAGTTGGCCAAAATTTATTTTTTGATACATATTCAGCAGGAAAAGCTGCTTCTTGTCTACTGTAAGGTTTTGTCCAATTGTCAGAAGCTATCATATTAATAGTATGAGGTGCATTTTTTAACAGATTGTTTGTTTCATCAAAATCACCATTTGCGATGGCATTAATTTCATTACGAATAGAGGTCATTGCCAAAATAAAACGGTCTAATTCTTCTTGACTTTCACTTTCTGTAGGTTCTATCATTAGTGTTCCCGCTACTGGAAAAGATACCGTTGGCGCATGAAAGCCGTAGTCCATTAATCGTTTGGCGATGTCGGTAACTTCAATACCTATTTCTTTAAACGGTCTGCAATCCAAAATCATTTCATGAGCAACTCTTCCTTTTTCGTTGGTGTAAAGAATAGTATAATGCTCTTTTAGTTGTTCCTTAATGTAATTAGCGTTAAGAATAGCTACTTCAGTTGATTTTGTTAATCCTTCTTCACCAAGCATTTTGATGTAAGCATATGAAATACATAATACCAATGAAGAGCCCCAAGGTGCAGCAGAAATAGACGATATAGCCTTTTCTCCACCAGTTTGAATTATTGGGTTGCTTGGTAAAAATGGCTTGAGGTGTTCAACTACTCCAATTGGTCCCATGCCAGGCCCACCTCCTCCGTGAGGAATGGCAAACGTTTTGTGTAGGTTTAAGTGACACACATCTGCTCCAATTTTTGCTGGATTGGTTAATCCAACCTGCGCATTCATATTAGCGCCATCCATATACACTTGACCGCCATGGCGATGTATGATGTCTGTTACTTTCATTACATTTTCTTCAAAAACACCATGTGTCGAAGGATATGTAATCATTAGTGCGGCTAAAGTATCACTGTATGTTTCTGCTTTTTCTTTCAAATCGTCAAGGTCAATGTTGCCCATTTCATCGCATTTAGTAACTACAACCTTCATGCCCGCCATTGTAGCTGAAGCTGGATTAGTTCCATGAGCAGATGAGGGAATTAAACATATATTTCTGTGCGATTCATTTCGATTTTCGTGATATGCTCGTATGACCATAAGACCAGCGTATTCTCCTTGAGCACCTGAATTGGGCTGCAATGACATGCCTGCAAAACCAGTAATTTCACACAACGATTCTTCGAGTTCATGGAACATTATGTGATATCCTCGTGCCTGGTTTACAGGCGCAAAGGGATGAATATTGCTAAACTCTACCCAACTTAACGGAAAGAGTTCAGATGCTGCATTAAGCTTCATGGTGCATGACCCTAAGGGTATCATTGAATGATTGAGCGCTAAGTCTTTGTTTTCTAATCGCTTTATGTAACGCATCATTTCCGTTTCACTGTGAAAGGAATTGAAAACTTCATGCTGTAGAAAGTCGCTTTCTCTGTAAAGTTCAGTAGGAATATAAGCATTAGCATCTGTATAATTCCCATTCAGAACTTTATTGATAAGTTCAGTTGGGTCTGGATGGTTGCAGCTTTTTGCAAAAACACTTAGTATGTCATTTATGTTTTGCAGATTATCCTTTTCGTCAATAGAAATAGAAAGGTGCTTATCGTCGATATAGTTAAAATTCATCTTGGCATCTTCGGCAAATACCTTTAGGGTTTCGACAGATACGTTTTGAACGTCAACAAGTAAGGTATCAAAATAGTTCTTATTGAGCTGCTTGTAACCTAATTCGGTCAGCCCATCAGATAGAATACAGCTTAAATGGTGAATTTTTCTTGCGATATTTTTTAGTCGGTTGGGACCGTGATATACGCCATACATTCCAGCCATTACAGACAGTAAAACTTGTGCGGTACAAATATTCGATGTTGCACGTTCTCTCTTAATGTGTTGCTCACGCGTTTGAAGCGCCATTCTTAAGGCTCTGTTTCCTTCAGCATCTACTGTTACTCCAATAATTCTTCCTGGAATATTTCTTTTATACTTTTCCTTTGTGGCGAAATAGGCAGCATGAGGGCCTCCGTAACCCATAGGAATTCCAAAACGCTGAGTGGTTCCAACCACTACATCTGCATCCCACTCACCTGGAGGGGTTAGTAGGGTTAAGCTTAACAAGTCAGCTGCAACAGCTACACCAACGTCATTATTTTTTGCATCCTTGGCAAGTACTTTATAGTTTTCTATGTTTCCATGTTTGCAAGGGTATTGAACAATCATACCAAAAACATCTTCTCTGGAGAAATCAAATTCACTGTGGTCAGAAATAACCAATTCGATGCCTATTGGATTTGAACGAGTTTTAAGAACGTCAATGGTTTGAGGTAAACAATCTTTGGAAACTAAAAATACATTTGCATTGGACTTTTTCTTTTCTTTAGATCGCGAATTAAAAAGCATCAACATGGCCTCAGCAGCAGCAGTTCCTTCGTCTAAAAGCGAAGCGTTAGCAATTTCCATGGCTGTTAAGTCTGAAACCATAGTTTGGTAATTTAATAATGCTTCTAGTCTTCCTTGTGCAATTTCAGCTTGATAAGGAGTGTAGGCAGTGTACCAACCTGGATTTTCTAATATATTTCTTTGAATGACTCCTGGTAATATAGTGTTGTAATACCCCAAGCCAATGTATGAACGGTAATTTTTATTTTTTCGACCAAGAGATTTCATGTGATCTAAAAGCTCAGATTCCGACATAGCGTCAGGTAAATCCATCTTTTCATTCAATCGAATTGAGCTGGGGATAGTTTGGTCAATAAGTTCATCAATAGTCGTTAGGCCTATCGAGTTTAACATTGATTCCTGGTCGCTTGAATTAGGACCTATATGTCGTTCAGAAAATTGATTCATCGAAAAAATATTAGCAGGTACAAAAATATAAAATGACAATGTATATTAACACTACAATTTTATATTTTTGATAAATGTCCCTGCCAACAAAATTGAGCTCCTTTTTTCTGATTAGCAACCTTTTTATTTCAGTCTGTGTAGTTGCACTTTGTCAGAGTTCGGCTCTGCTTTTAAATGTTGATGCCAGTCACTTATTGCCATTTGTGTTTTTTTCAACATTATTTAGTTATAATTTCCAACGCTATGTGAGGTTTAAATCTTCAAAAAATGGATTTAGCCAATTGGAATGGATAAGAAATCGAGAATGGTCATTGAAAGGCCTTACATTGATCTCTTTAGTGTTGTCAATTTATTATTCATTATCATTATCTGTCAATTCATTTTACATTTTGATTCCGGCAATTGCGATAACACTTTTGTACCCCTTTAGCATTCGTTTTTCTGACTACTCAATTCGTTTGAGGGAAACGCCTAGACTGAAAATTTTCTTAATCGTCATTGTGTGGACTATTGTCAGCGTAGGTTTGGTAGTAGTAGAGTGTGCTGTTCCTTTTTCTGACGAAGTATGTCTTTTGATTGCAAGTAGATTCTTTTTTGTCTTTTCAATCACTATTCCTTTTGATATTCGAGATTTAAAATACGATAAACATTATATGAAAACTATACCTCAGATGTTTGGGGTTAAAACGTCAAAACAAATTGCTCTATGGTCTTTAGCATTGTATGAGTTGATGTCAATACTTCATTTTTTTGTGGCTGGTTTTTCATTTTCGCTACTGATAGGATTGCTTTTCACGTCCTTGTATGTTGGATTTTTGATTTATAAAACTAATGAGGAAAGAAGCGATACTTTCTACACATTTTGGTTAGAAGGAAGTAGTTTAATAATGTATTTGCTACTTTTTATTATCCCACTAGCTTTTGGTATCTTCGCACCCTAATTTTATGTTATGCAAAACTCATTAGAATTTGCTTTACAATCAGACAAGTCAGACGAATTATCTGCTTATAGACAGAAGTTTTTTATCCCTGAGGTAAACGGCAAAGAAGCACTTTATTTTACAGGCAATTCATTGGGCTTACAGCCAAAAAGTGTCAAAACTCATTTGTTGCAAGAACTTGATGATTGGGCTAAATATGGTGTTGAAGGACATTTTGAAGCCAAAAATCCTTGGGTGTCTTACCACAAAATTTTAAGTGAGCCATTTGCTAAACTAGTTGGTGCGCATCCCGGTGAAGTAGTAGCTATGAACGGCTTGAGCGTAAATCTACATTTAATGCTGGTTTCCTTTTATCAACCTAAGGGAAAACGCACAAAGATTATTTGTGAAGCGAAGGCTTTTCCATCAGATCAATATGTGTTGGAAAGTCAAGTCAAATTTCATGGTTTAAATCCAGAAGATACTATTGTAGAAGTAAGTCCACGTGAGGGAGAACACTGTATTAGAGAGGAAGATATTATATCGTGTATTCAAGAGGTTGGCGATGAACTTGCATTAGTGTTTTGGGGAGGAGTGAACTATTATACTGGCCAAGTATTTGATATGTCAAACATAACTAAAGAAGCCAAGTCTGTTGGTGCATTTGTTGGTTTTGATTTGGCGCATGGCGTTGGAAATATTGCACTTAATTTACACGACTGGCAAGTAGATTTTGCTTGTTGGTGCTCGTATAAATATTTGAACTCTGGACCTGGAAGTGTTTCAGGAGTATTTGTTCATGATATTCATAAAAACAGTCCCGAATTACCACGATTTTCAGGATGGTGGGGTCACGATGAAGAACGTCGTTTTTTGATGGAAAAAGAGTTTGTCCCGATGTTAGGCGCAGAAGGTTGGCAGCTTTCGAATGCTCCAGTTTTTTCGATGGCAGCATGTAAAGCCAGCATGGATATTTTTGATGAGGTTGGAATGCCCAAGCTTGTTGAAAAAAGCAGAAAGCTCACTAATTACATGGAATTTATTTTCAACGGTATTTCTTCTCGATATGATAATTGTAACTTTGAAATTATTACCCCAAAAGAGGAACGAAATAGGGGGTGTCAACTGTCAATTTTGATGCACGGACAAGGAAAAGATATGTTTGATTTTATAAGTAGTGAAGGGGTCATTGCCGATTGGCGTGAACCTAATGTTATACGCCTTGCGCCTGTTCCACTATACAACAGTTTTGAAGATATTTTCAAATTAGGACAAATCATAGAAAAAGCATTATCATGAGAAAAAAAGTAACAATTGCCGGTGCAGGTTTAGTTGGCTCTTTGGAAGCCATTTACCTTTCAAAAAGAGGTTTTGAAGTTGAGGTTTTTGAACGTAGGCCTGATATGCGTAAAGTAAAGCTAGCTGCTGGTCGCTCAATTAATTTAGCCTTATCCGCAAGAGGATGGAATGCGCTAAAAAAAGTAGGTATAGATGCTGACGTTAGCAAAATGGCTATTCCAATGTATAAAAGAGTTATGCACGCCGTTGATGGTACGCTAACCGACCAAGCATATGGACAAGATGGAGAAGCAATCTACTCTGTTTCAAGAGGTGGATTAAACCAGCTATTAATGACTTTAGCAGGAGAGCAAGAAAATGTGAACTTGCACTTTGACTACCGTTGCTTAGATGTAGATTTAAACACTGCAGAAGCCATTTTTGAAGACAAAAATGGAAATAGAAAAACGGTCAATGCTGATATGATAATTGGTGCTGATGGAGCATATTCAGTTATTCGTTCCAAAATGGTCAAGCAAGATCGTTTTCAGTATTCCCAACATTATATCGAACACGGCTACAAAGAGTTGACAATACCGGCAAATCCAGATGGCTCTCATAAATTGGAAGTCAATGCCTTACACATTTGGCCTAGGGGAAATTATATGCTTATAGCCCTTCCGAATATGGATGGGAGTTTCACTTGCACTCTATTTTTTCCTTATGAAGGAGAACATTCTTTTAACAATTTAAAAACAACCGAACAGGTATATGATTTCTTTAAAGAAGTTTTTCCAGATACACTTGATTTAATTCCAAATTTGGTTGAAGAGTATTTTGAGAACCCAACAGCTTCATTAGCCATTATGCGTTGTGACCCATGGACAGTTGACGATAAAGTGTTGTTAATTGGCGATGCGGCTCATGCTACCGTACCATTTTATGGGCAAGGAATGAATGCTGGTTTTGAAGGCTGTTTTGTATTAGACGAATTGATGGAGAAACATGGGGATGACTTTTTGAACTGTTTTAAAGAATATTCAGAAATTAGAAAGCCAGACGGTGACGGTGTTCAGGATTTGTCCTTGCATAATTTTATTGTGATGCGCGATAAGACTGCCGATCCTCAATTTTTATTGCAGAAAAAAATAGAACTCCATTTTTCTAAAAAACACCCCGAAAAATGGTTACCCCTTTATTCAATGGTTTCATTCAGTAATATTAGATATTCTGAAGCATGGAAAATAGGTCAACATCAAGAGGAACTGATGCAAAAAATAATGAGCATTCCAAACATTGAGAGCATCTGGGACAGTGAAGAAGTAGAAGAGAAGATGTTAAGCCTAATTGATTGAGAAAAGTTCTAAAAGCATATGCCCAATTAGAAGAACACGTATTGTTCATGATAAAAGCTGAATTTTTTATTCAGCTTATCGGCGCAGCCTTTTTTTTAATACTCAATATTTATCTTGCTAAGTCTGGCTTTACAGATCCCGAAATTGCTAATTTCATTTCGTATCGTTTTTTAGCTGTTATGGTATTGGCTTTTCCTCTAGGATTCTATATAAAAGGCAAGCGACTTAAACCTTTTTTTCTAATAGGAAGTATAGGCGTGCCGCTGGTAGCAATTGCTATGATTTTTGCTATTTCAAAAGGCTACTATTCAATATTACCTGCATTATTTATTTTCTGGGGTGTTGTTTTTACTAGTTTTCAAGTTAGTAGCCTTCCGTATATTATGAGGAGCACAAAAAAAGAAAATCAATCACATGCTATCTCTCTTAACTATGCAACACACAGCTTTGGAACCATCGCGAGCAGCATTATCATTTATTTTTTGGGAGCTATGTTTAGTGAACTCGATGAAGGAATGATTTTGATAGTAATTTCAGTGATGGGTTTAATTGGAATTTATTATTTGATGCAACTTAAAGAAGAAGATGTAATAAACGAAAAAAAAGGTATTCAGTGGGCATCTTATGATTGGTGGTTAGTAACCAAAGCTATTGTGCCAACGATTATAATTTCTATTGGAGCAGGATTGACCATCCCTTTCATTAATCTATTTTTCTATCACGACTTTGGTGTTGACTCATCAGGCTTTGCATTGATTGGTGGGGGAGCAAGTTTATTGGTAGCTACAATGGCACTATTGGTTCCAAAAGTGAAAGATTTACTAGGTTTTAAAGTAGGCATTACCTTAACTCAGTCCATCGCTGTAATAGCTTTGGTTGCTTTAGCAACTACCGAATTTTTTGTGGAATATTGGTGGGCCTTGCCTTTAGCTATTCTGTGTTTTTGGATACGAACGCCTTTAATGAATATGGCAGCCCCAATGACTTCAGAATTGACCATGAATTATGTTGGAAAAAACAATCAGGAAATATTGAGTGCCATAACGGCCGCAATATGGAGTGGGAGTTGGTATTTTAGCTCTCAAATTTTCAGATTTTTAAAAGGCATGGACTTACCATATGCGTATATTTTTTATATCACGGCGGGGCTGTATGCTTTTGGGATATTTACCTATTTCCTTCTAATTTTGGATTACGAGAAGCAAAATTGTTTAGAAGATTAACTATCATTCTTTTTTGACGCTTTGATAAATTAGCGGTCACTATTTCGTGTTCTCCCTCATTGTTTTCAAAATAGACTGACTTCCAATCTTCTTTAATGTTTGAAATGCAGTCAATATTCGCTTCTTGAATTTCTTTATCAATATCTAGCTTCCAAGTAATTTTTTGAGTGTTATACTTAAAAAAGATTTTTTTTAAATTAAAAATACTGTTTGAATACCCACCAAAAAAACCACAGAGCAATCCTATAAAAACCGATACGTCAATGTAAGATTCAAAGGTTTTAAAAATAAAAACATCCAATAGGAAATAAATAAAGATTAGCAGAAAAATACCAAAACGTATTTTTATAGCACTATAAAGGGGTAGTGTTTTCATGAGCTTTTTAATTAATTTATGATAATGTAGTGATTATTTCAGAAAAGGGTTGTTTGCTTTTTCATATCCAATTGTGGTGCTTGGTCCATGACCGCAAAACACTTTTGTAGTTTCATCCAATGGCAACAACTTATCTTTTATACTACTAATGAGGGTGTCATAGTCGCCTCCAGGGAGGTCTGTTCGTCCAATGCTCAGTTGAAAAAGGACATCACCACCAATTATAAATTTTTCCTCTTTGGAATGAAGAACTATATGGCCTGGAGCATGTCCTGGCGTGAATAAAATATCTAGGCTACTGTTGCCAAAATTAATTGTGTCGCCTTCTTTTAGGAATGTTTTTGGCTCTGGACTTTCTTCATAATTATGAAATCCATACAGCTGACAATACTCTTTTACGGAATGTAGTGTAGGTAAGTCTAATTCATGTATTTCTAGATCTACGTTCCATTTTTCGGACACAAATCGATTGCCAAGAACATGGTCAATATGGCAATGGGTGTTTATCAGTTTAACAGCTTTAAGGTCATTGTCTGCTATAAATTTTTCAAGTTGTAGTTGTTCACTTTGCTCATAACACCCAGGGTCTATTATGATACATTGTTTACTTTCATCAAAAATAACGTAAGTATTTTCTTGGAAACCATTGAAGGTAAAGGATTGTACTTTTATCATTGGGCAAAGATATTTTGAATTACATATCTTCGCAAGGAAATTATACTATGTCTTTTACAACATTACTTTTACTAGTATTAATAGGTCTTTGCGCAGGACTTCTCAGCGGATTTGTTGGCGTTGGTGGTGGTATAATCATTATTCCATTATTAATGCTACTAGTGGGTATGGGTCAACATAACGCGCAAGGAACAAGTTTGGCAGTAATGTTGCCCCCAATAGGAATTTTAGCAGCATGGAATTACCACAAAGAAGGATTTGTAAATTGGAAATATGCTGTAATTATTTCATTGGCATTTATAATTGGAGGTTATTTCAGTTCTAAATGGGCTGTAACTGTAGATACGAAGACTTTAAAAAAGGTGTTTGGTTTAATACTTTTATTAGGAGGACTAAAACTTATCTTGTCAAAATGAGACAACTAAAAGCCCAAATATTAGATTTAGCACAACAGTACTTTGATGATACTGTACAGCTTCGCAGGGCGTTGCACAAAAACCCAGAGCTTTCTTTCAAAGAGTATGAAACCTCTAAATTTATTCAAGAAAAATTATCCGAGTATAACATTCCATTTGAGTCAGGTATTGTAGAAACTGGCATTATCGCTTTGATTAAAGGTATAAATCCTGATTCAAGATGCATTGCTCTTCGTGCAGATATTGACGCCTTACCCATTAATGAGTTGAATGACGTGAGTTATGCCTCAAAAAATGAAGGCGTTATGCACGCTTGTGGTCATGATTTTCACACCGCCTCATTGTTGGGTGTTGCACGAATCTTAAACGAATTGAAAGACCACTGGGAAGGGAGTATAAAACTCATTTTTCAGCCAGGTGAAGAAAAATTGCCAGGGGGAGCATCACTTATGATTGAACAAGGAGTTTTGGAAAACCCTAAGGTTGAGAAAATTATTGGTCAACACGTTTCTCCAGAATTAGACTGTGGCACAATAGGAATGAAAGGGGGTATGTTTATGGCTTCAGCCGATGAAATATATATTGATGTAATTGGTAAAGGTGGTCATGCGGCTATTCCAGAAGGACGAATTAATCCTTTGCTCATTGCTGCTAGATTAATTACAAATCTTTATGAAAGATTTGATAGTGTTTCTGATACTCCATCAGTTTTGTCAATAGGGGTAATTGAAGGCGGAAGTGCTGGAAATATAATTCCAGAAACAGTAAGTATGCAAGGAACATTTAGAGCAATGGACGAAAATTGGAGAGCCGAGGCCCATCAAATAATAGAAAATATTTGTCTAAAGACGGCTAAAGATATGGGTGGCGAATGTGTTCTCGAAATCCGAAAAGGCTATCCCTTTTTAAAAAATGATGTCCACTTTACAGAGCATTGTTTTAGGCAAGCGTCAGAGCTGATGGGCAATCAAAGTGTGATAAAAATTCCAAAACGGATGACTGCCGAAGACTTTGCCTATTATTCACATCATGTTCCTTCGTGTTTTTACAGAATAGGTGTAGGTGAAAAAAATGGAGAAAGAAGGTATTTGCACAATCCGAACTTTGATGTTGATGAAAAAGCTTTACAACATAGCGTTGGGCTTATGAGTTGGCTTGCGATAACAGCTTAGTTGGCAACGTCAGAAATAAATTTAATTCGGAATAATCTCAATTCTTCGTCTGTATATTCATCTTCCTCGAACTCATTTCTAGCCTCATTAAATGTTGCTTCTTCAGAGTTTTTAAAGAAATCGATTAGCTCTTCCTCTTGATATTCATCGATAATTTCGTCGAGGTAATAATTTAGATTAATTTTTGTGCCTGACTCAACAATTGTTTCAATTTCAGAAATAAGATCCTCAACAGTTAGACCTTTTGCTGAAGCGATATCTTCAATTGGTAATTTTCTGTCTATGCTTTGAATGATGTAAACTTTATTACTAGACTGCTTAGCTATAGTTTTAATAACCATGTCTTCTGGTCTAATGATGTCGTTTTCTTCAACGTATTCTTTAATAAATTCCAAAAACGGTTTTCCAAATTTATTGGCTTTTCCTTGTCCAACGCCATGAATTTGGCTCAATTCCTCGATGGTTATGGGGTACTGATTAGCCATGTCAATAAGAGACGCTTCAGAAAAAATTATGTTTGGTGGAAGCCCTTTAGACTTCGCGAATTTTTTCCTGAGTTCTTTCAAGTTTTTGTAAAGCATAGTGTCAGCAGCAGCGGATTTTTGGTTGCTACTGTAGGCATTTTTAGAGTTGATAGCGTCATAATCGTGATCTTCTGTAAACAATACTTCGTACGATTCTTTCAAGAACTCATTTCCTTTTTCAGAAATTTTAAGAATTCCATAGCTTTCAATTTCCTTTACAAGAAGTCCCTTAACTAAAGACTGACGAATAACTGCATGCCAAAATCCTTTAGATTTATGCTTGCCTTTACCGTATTCTACTAGCCCTTCTGATTTATGTTGTTTGATTAATGAATTGCTTTCTCCTACAAGAACTTTTACCATTTCTTTTGCTTTAAGTCTTTCGTTCACGGCTAAGACACATTCTAGTAACTGAGTTATGTAATCTTGGCCGTTAAATTTTGGTTTTGGATGTCGGCAATTATCACACATTTCATTGCAATTTGCCTCGTCAAACGATTCGCCAAAATAATGAAGGATGTATTTTCTTCTACATATTGAAGTCTCTGCAAAAGAGATGGTTTCCAGAATAAGTTGACGCCCAATTTCTTGTTCAGCTACTGGTTTTCCTTGTAAAAATTTTTCGAGTTTTTCAATATCGTTATAGCTGTAAAAAGTGACGCAATTTCCTTCGCCACCATCACGTCCTGCTCTTCCTGTTTCTTGATAATAACTCTCTAAACTTTTAGGGATATCATGGTGAATAACGTAGCGAATATCGGGTTTGTCTATACCCATTCCAAAGGCGATAGTAGCTACTATTACATCTACATCTTCCATAAGGAAAGCATCTTGATGCTTAACACGTGTTTTGTTTTCAAGACCAGCATGATAGGGGAGAGCATTAATGCCATTAACCTGAAGAGTTTCGGCAATTTCCTCAACTTTTTTTCTGCTTAAGCAGTATACAATTCCAGATTTCCCTTCGTTTTGTTTGATGTATTTTATGATTTCTTTTTCAACATCAATTTTTGGTCTAATATCATAATAAAGGTTGTCTCTATTAAAAGAGTCAAAGAATACTGGGCAGTCGGTAATTCCCAGATTTTTTTGAATATCTTCTCTAACCTTAGTCGTGGCAGTAGCAGTAAGGGCAATAATTGGAGCACGACCAATATTTTCTATAATTTTCTTAAGATTTCGGTATTCAGGTCTAAAGTCATGACCCCATTCAGAAATACAATGCGCTTCGTCTATGGCATAGAAAGAGATTTTTTTATCTTTCAGAAAGTCAATATTTTCTTGTTTAGTAAGTGATTCAGGAGCGACATAAAGCAGTTTGGTTTTACCGCTTTCAACGTCTTCTTTGACTATAGTTACATCTTTTTTTGACAGAGATGAATTAAGCACGTGGGCTATAGAATCACTATCATTAAATCCTCTTATAGCATCGACTTGATTTTTCATTAATGCAATGAGGGGAGAAATGACAACCGCACACCCGTCACTTATTAAGGCAGGAAGTTGGTAACACATTGATTTACCACCACCAGTTGGCATAATAACAAAAGCGTCATTGCCATCCAGTGTGTTTTGAATGATGGTTTCTTGTTGGCTTTTAAATCGGTTGAATCCAAAATATTTTTGAAGTTCATCCGTAAGAGATGTAATCTGTAGAGTCATTTAATAATAATCAAGCTAAATTTGATACTTTTGCTTAAAAGTAATCCCCTCTAAAATTAGAGAATTTATTTTATTAAATCAAATTTAGTCTATTGAAATCAATTAATGAAATAAAATCTATTGCAAAATCAACAATCGATTTAGAAGGTAAATCCATTCTTAAATTACTTGAATTTATTGATGATAATTTTGGAATAATTGTGCAGGAGATTTTAAAGTCTAATGGTCGATTAATAGTAACAGGGATTGGTAAAAGTGCAAATATTGCTCAAAAAATAGTCTCCACATTCAATTCGACAGGTCAGCCGTCAGTATTTATGCATGCAGCAGACGCAATGCACGGCGATTTGGGAAATATTCAAGCAGATGATATTGTTGTGTGTATTTCTAAAAGTGGATCAACCTCTGAAATAAAGACCTTAATTCCTCTTCTTAAAGGAATGGGAAATTCTATAATTGCAATCACTGGAAATGCTGATTCGTACCTTTCTCAACACTCTGATTGGACGATACTTTCTAAAGTTGAAAAAGAGGCTTGTCCTAATAACCTTGCCCCAACAACAAGTACGACAGCTCAGTTAGTCATTGGTGATGCCTTGGCTGTTTGTTTATTGGAGTGCAGAAATTTTTCTGATAAAGATTTTGCTAAGTATCATCCAGGAGGTTCATTAGGTAAAAAACTATTTTTAAAAGTCGACGATTTATGTACTGACAAATCGATTCCCTGTGTTGGTCAAAATGAAACCATTAAAAATGTAATTATTGAAATTTCTAATAAACGATTAGGTGCAACTGCTGTCATTGAAGACGGTCGACTGTTTGGAATAATTACTGATGGAGATATAAGAAGAATGCTTGAAAATGAGGGTTCTGATTGGAGTACCCTTAAGGCTAAAGACATTATGTGTAAAACTCCAAAAACCATTCAGTTTGATGAATTAGCTGCCAAGGCTCTTACTATTATGGAGGACAATAATATTTCACAACTAATAGTTTGTAAGGGTGAAAAATATCATGGAATAGTGCATCTTCACGATATATTAAAAGAAGGTATTTTGTAATGAAAAAAATCGGAGAGGAGAAGGAACATTCTTTTTTAGACCACTTGGAGATTTTAAGATGGCACCTTATTAGAAGTGCTGCGGCTATCTTAGTATTCACTACTTTGGCATTTATTTTTCCAGAATTTTTATTTGACAGAATAATTTTGGCTTCAAAAAGTCCTGATTTCCCAACCTATAAATTTTTCTGTTGGCTTTCTGAAACGCTAAACTTCGGAGAAGCATTGTGTATAAAAGAGGCTCCATTTGAATTAATGAACATCACAATGTCAGGCCAGTTTAGTACTCACATAGTTTCTTCTTTGGTTGCCGGTTTTGTGTGTGCGTTTCCATATGTGTTTTGGGAAATATGGCGATTTGTAAAACCTGCTTTACATGGAGACGAAAAAAAATACTCAAGAGGGATTGTTTTTTATACCTCATTACTTTTCATTCTTGGTGTGCTTTTCGGTTATTTTGCAGTTGCCCCATTATCGGTTCAATTTCTTGGAAACTACCAAGTGAGTTCTCAAGTGGCAAATCAGATTAATCTAAACTCATTTATTTCAACAGTAACGACCGTTTGTTTAGCAAATGGGATAGTATTCTTATTGCCAATTTTAGTATACTTTTTGAGTAAATTAGGCTTAATTTCACCTGCCTTTTTGAGGCAATACAGAAGACACTCCTTGGTAGTACTTATGATATTAGCAGCCATCATAACACCACCAGATATAATGAGTTTAATTTTAGTGACATTCCCACTCATGCTTTTGTATGAATTAAGCATTAAGATATCTGCAAAATTTGAAGATAAATAATGAAGTTAAACGCTCAATACATAGTAAAGAAATACCGTAACAGAAAAGTTGTTAATGAGGTTTCACTTGAAGTAAATCAAGGTGAAATTGTTGGACTACTTGGTCCAAATGGTGCTGGCAAAACAACTTCTTTTTACATAATGGTTGGTCTCGTTAAACCTGATAAAGGAAATGTTTTTTTGGATGAAAAAGACGTGACAGAAGAGCCTATGTACAGAAGAGCTCAAATGGGTATTGGTTATTTAGCGCAAGAGGCTTCAGTCTTTAGGAAGTTGAGCGTTGAGGATAATATTCTAGCAGTATTAGAGATGACTGATTTGTCTAAGGAAAAACAATTCGAAAAATTAGAGTCTCTTCTAGACGAGTTTGGGCTTCAACACATCAGAAAAAATCTTGGTGATTTACTTTCTGGTGGCGAAAGGCGCCGTACAGAAATAGCTCGTTGTCTTGCAACAGACCCAAAGTTTATTCTTCTAGATGAGCCATTTGCTGGAGTCGATCCTATAGCTGTTGAAGATATTCAGCAAATTGTTTCAAAATTAAAGGAGCGGAATATTGGGATTTTAATTACTGACCACAATGTTCACGAAACGCTTTCTATTACTGATAGAGCTTATCTCTTATTTGAAGGTAAAATTTTAAAATCGGGTACTGCACAGGAGTTAGCAGCCGACGAACAAGTTAGAAGAGTGTATCTAGGTGAAAACTTCGAATTAAGAAGCTAATTCAGCTTCGTAAATCTCAAATTTATAACCTTCCATAATCTGATTGCAAAGTAATTCTGTACAAGCTTTATCTACTTTTTCACTAGCTTCTGCTTTGTCCTTTGCTTCAATCTCCAAGGTAATGTGTTTACCAATTCTTACATTGGTTATTTCTGGCAAACCAACATTTTTCATGCTGCTACTTACGGCTTTTCCTTGTGGGTCTAAAAGTGCCTTGAGGGGCATTACATCAATCTCTGCAATAAATTTCATTTTCTTGGATTATTTATGAACGATAATACTGTATACAAAAGTATAATAATTGGCACAGCTACAAAATGGAAAAGCAATAATAATAGTATACTTAATCCAATTAATATAAAACGGTTTTGGTTGCCTGCCCATTTATAAGATTTAAACTTAAGTGCTATAAACGGCAGACTAGACACCATAAGCCAACACATTGCTAAAACAAATAGTATTAGAACTATTTTTTGAGATAAAAATTCGAGTAAAAAACTATCGTTTTCAAAATGTGAAGCTATGGGGATAGCAATGAAAAACAATGCATTTGCTGGAGTTGGAAGGCCAATAAAAGTATCAGATTGATTAGTGTCGATATTAAATTTCGCCAATCTGTAAGCCGAAAAAAGCGGGATCAAAAAAGCAATGTATGCCAGAGTGTCAAAATTAAATTCATTAGAATCACCCATTAAAATAAGTTTGAAAACAATAACACTTGGCGCTACACCAAATGTAACTAAGTCGGCCAGGCTGTCTAATTGCTTGCCTAATTCGCCGCTAACTTTAAGTAATCGCGCAAAAAAACCATCAAAAAAGTCCAAAAAGGCTCCGCTTAAAATGCAAATTGAAGCAAAGAATAATTCGTTAGAGTAGGCAAACTTTATGGCTAATAAGCCAAAAAATAAATTACCTAATGTAAATAGATTCGGTATATGTCTTGAAATGCTCAATTAATGCGATATTTGTTATTGCAATAATACAAAAAGATGTATCGTAATTTATTACTTTGTTTGGCTTCTGCTTTATTACTGGTTTTTTCATGGCCATCTGATGGCTTTCCATTTCTTATCTTTTTTGCTTTTGTTCCTTTGTTCTCAATTGTAGAGAATGCACCTAATAAGAAGCAAGTATTTTTTTACTCTTTACTGGTATTTGTGCTTTGGAATTTTGGAACGACTTATTGGATTTATCACGCAAGTTTATTCGGTGTTATTGCAGCCATACTTGTAAACAGTATTCTGATGTCTACCGTAATACTTTTGTTTTCAGTAGTGCGCTCAAAATTTAACGACAGAAGAGCTTGGTGGGCATTAATAACTTTTTGGTTAAGCTTTGAATATTTACATTTTAACTGGGATTTATCTTGGCCTTGGTTGACTTTGGGCAATGCCTTTTCAACATATACAAGTATCATTCAATGGTACGAGTATACAGGTGTACTTGGCGGTAGCTTATGGATATTGCTGTTTAATGTAGTAGTGTACCATTCATTTAAAAATAAAAAAGTTTATCGCTTACCATTCATTGTTTTAACACTCCCTTTTTTACTCAATATCTTTATTGGGGCTGAAGAAAAAGGTCAAGAAGTAAATGTAGTGGTCGTTCAGCCAAATATTGACCCTTATTTTGAAAAGTTTGATGGACTTTCTTCATTAGAGCAATTAGAAAAACTTATTGAATTAGTTGAGCCTGAATTAGATTCTACTGTTGACTATCTAATTGGGCCTGAAACAGCAATAGTTGACGGTTTGTGGGAGAATAAAATAGAGTATTCAAATGAAATAATCCGATTAAGAAAGTTAATTGATAAGTATCCGCAATTGTCAATTATAGTTGGAGCAACAACCTTCAAAGTGTATGACTCTTCAGATGAAATAAGTAAGACTGCTCGAAAATTTATTGATTCAGAAAACTATTATGATGTTTACAATTCCGCTATTTCTGTTCAGAAAGACGATTTGTCAATTTATCATAAATCAAAGCTAGTACAAGGTGTTGAATTTACGCCATTTTCATTTTTATTGGACAATTTTGAATTTTTAACCATCGACCTAGGCGGTATTTCTGGAAGCTTAGGTACTCAAGATTACAGAGAAGTTTTCAGAGGAAAAGCCAACGTTGCTCCTATTATTTGTTATGAATCTATATTTGGAGAATTCACCTCCGAATATGTCCGAAATGGCTCAGATTTATTTACCATAATAACTAACGATGGTTGGTGGAAGGATACGCCTGGCTACAAGCAACATTTAAACTATGCCAGTTTACGAGCTATCGAATGCAGACGGCCAATTGCCCGGTCCGCAAATACAGGCATTTCAGCTTTTATAGATATAAAAGGAAAAATACATCAGCCCACGCTTTGGGATGAAGAGGTTGTTATTAAAAAAACATTAGTAACCAATTCAGACATTACTTTTTATGTGCGTTTTGGAGATTATATCGGACGGATTTCGGCATTTATTGCCGTAATGTTCATTAGTTTTTCTTTGGCAGTTAGAAGAAAATAATTTTACTCAGCAGAAACTTCTTCTGCGATAGAATCAATTGACAAAATAGTGTCCATTTCAGTGTAAAAGTCTTCTTCGATAGTTTCTGTTCCAAAGGTAACCATATTCAAATTTACTGTCTTATTTGTGCTTGAAGCCTCAATCGATACAGATGCATTCATTTGAGTATTATTAACTGTTGGGGTAGAATTAGTAATGTTGTAAAACCCTAATCCAAAGGCTGCCAAAACGAGCACTGCCGTGATGATAAATTCGCTTTGTTTCATGATAATAGTTCAATTAGTTATATGCCAAGTTAAAAAAAATAATCCAATTACAATAAATTCTTATTCTTTACAGATGTAATAATCATTAGTTTTGTAGGGTGAGACAAACGGCTACATATCAGATTGCAAATATTGACGCCTTCAAGAAAAATCTATTGTTTTGGGCATCTCAATTTCAAGAAACAGCTGCCTACATAGGAGGTATTGGCTTGGAAAATGGTTTACATATGAAATACCATATGCTAGTTGGTGTAGATTCGATTTCAACACTTGTCTCCAATTCTGACTCATTCAATTCATTAAGGTCTTTTCACAATTCAAAAAAGGATTGGATGTTTGGATATATGAGCTATGATTTAAAAAATGAAGTTGAGGACTTACAATCTAATAATGCCGATGAGTTAGACCTTCCTAATGTGTATTTTTTTCAGCCTAAGTGGGTATTTGAAATTATAGAAAATGACATTAGTATTCACTTTCCTTTGGATGTGTCTAGAAAAGAAATGCAGTTAGTTTTTAAGGAAATTATGCAGACTGAAATTGATGAGTATAAGCCATCTTCAGTAAGTGTAAACGGTAGAATATCCAAAGCAGAATACATCTCGACTTTCAATAAGCTACAAGAGCATATTAAACGAGGTGATATTTATGAAATTAACTTTTGTCAAGAATTTTTTGCAAAGTCAGCGGATTTGAATCCAGTAAATACTTTCGAAAATCTGTATAGAATTTCGAATTCACCGTTTTCGGCTTTTTTTAGAAGCGATGATTTGTATCTAATGAGTGCTAGCCCAGAGCGTTATATCAAGAAAGTTAAAAGTACAATCATATCCCAACCCATTAAAGGGACAAGAAAAAGAGGCCTAAGCGAGCAAGAAGACTTAGCTTTAAAAGAGGACCTTCGGCAATGTCCAAAAGAACAATCAGAGAACGTTATGATTGTTGATTTAGTCCGCAATGATTTGTCAAAAACATCCAAGAAATCTTCTGTGCAGGTGGAAGAATTGTTTGGCGTTTATTCCTTTACCCAAGTTCATCAGATGATTTCTACAATAACATCTGAGCTAAAAGATGACGTTCATTGGACTGAGGTTTTAAAAACTACATTTCCTATGGGAAGTATGACTGGCGCTCCAAAAATAAGAGCCATGCAACTTATTGAAGAATTCGAAGCCTTTAAAAGAGGATTGTATTCAGGTTCAGTAGGCTACATTACCCCTTCAGGAGATTTTGATTTTAATGTGATAATCAGAAGCATAATTTACGATGCAGCTAAACGCTATGTATCTCTGGCTGTTGGAAGTGCCATTACCGCTAAAGCAAATCCGGAAACCGAATACGCCGAATGTGAATTAAAAGCAAAAGCCATGTTGGAGGTGCTAAATGCTTAATATCTTATCAAATTTCATTTCTGAAAATAACCTTATTTCAAAAGGGGATAGATTGTTACTTACGGTTAGTGGGGGTAAAGACAGTGTATGCATGGCGTATTTATTTAAGGATTTACAATTTGAATTTGGAATAGTGCATTGCAATTTTAAGTTAAGAGATGAAGAAAGCGATTTAGACGAGCAGTATGTAAGCAATTTGGCGAAACAATTTGGAGTAAAATTTTATTCGAAATCATTTGACACCAAAAATTATGCTAAAACTAACAAGCTATCAATTCAAATGGCTGCAAGAGATTTAAGGTATCAATTTTTTGATGAAATTTCACAAAAGCATTCCTATAATAAAATTCTGACAGCCCATCACTCAGATGATAACGTTGAAACATTATTGATTAAGAAAAGTAGAAATTCTAGCTTAGAGGCACTACAGGGCATCCCTTTAAAAAATGGAAAAATCATTCGTCCGATGCTATGTTTTAATGTTCAACAAATTGAAGGTTATATCAAAGAAAATGCCATTAAATACCGATTAGATAAGTCAAACCTAACATCCGATTACCAAAGAAATAAATTAAGACATGAAGTATTACCTAATTTATCATCATCGGAATTGCTACAAGAAATTGAAGAAAATAAGCGTAAATACGCTTTCTTAAAAAGTAAAGTTGAGTATTATTTTGAGCATCATACTTTTGATGAAGAAGGCGCAAAAGTATTTGAAGCGGATTATTTACATACTCAAGATGAAAAAAACAACATTTTGTACGAGTGTTTGAAAAGTTATGGCCCTTTTAACTGGAAGGATGTATTTTCATTATTGGATGCTGAAGTAGGTAAACAAGTTCTAAATACAGAATATCGACTAGTAAGAGAAAGAAATGGATTGTCACTTTCATCAATTCCAAAGCAATCCGATGAATATTTTTTAATACATGAAGATGCCAAAGAATTGAATTTCCCTATTTCATTAAGTTTTAGCGTTCATAATTATTCATCTTTTGATTTTATAAAAGACAGTGCAGTTTCAATACTGGACTTCGATAAATTACATTTTCCATTAATGTTAAGGAAATGGCAGTTTGGAGATTCTTTTACCCCCTTAGGGATGAAAGGAAATAAAAAAATTAGCGATTATTTGATTGATAATAAATTTTCTACCATTCAAAAAGAAAATACTTGGGTCATTTGTTCGTTAGGTGATATTGTATGTATTGTTGGAGAACGTATAAATGAGTCTTACAAACTTGTCGCAGAAACAGAAAAAGTTTATCTTGTCCAACCATTGAAAAATCAATCATGAGTGATGAATTATTATTTGAGGAAAGCCAGCATTTAGGCTACAACCGTTTATCTTTTTTAAGAAGGATGGTTCTAGCTCTTTTTTGTTTCTTATCCTTTTACTGGTCGGAAAACACTCAAGATGCTATTGGCTCTGGTAGTCTTTTATTTTTCTTAGGCGTTGCAATAGTTTTAGTGTCCGCAGTACTTGTTTTTATTATTCATTTCAAAACTAAAGTCAGCAATGGAAGTATTATCCTGGAAGGACTTTGGACAGCTCGAAAAGTTAAAATTGATTTGTCATCCATCAAAAGTGTTTCCAAAATAAATTACAGCAGGTTCTTTTTTAATAGAGCGGTATATAACTTACATAGAAAAGGTGCGATACATTTTTATACTAGAGGAAAAGAATGTATAGAATTAGTCGATAAAGATGGCTTAAGGTATCTTATTGGCAGTCAAAAACCTTCGGAATTACTATTAGTTTTAAAACAACAGATAAATAAATAATTATGAAAAAACATCTTTTAGCCCTTTTATTATTCTTACCAAGCTTACTATTTTCTCAAATTTTCAATCCCGTTGAATGGACTTTTTTCCAGGAAGATCTAGGTAACTCAGAATATAATTTAGTTTTCGAAGCCAACATTGAAGACGGATGGTATGTTTACTCTCAATTTGTTGGCGATGATGGTCCGATACCAACCGCTTTTACGTTTTTTGAATCTGAAAATTATGAGCTAGTTGGAAATACTGAAGAAGGAACTCCCATTGAAGAGTTCGATCCTAACTTTGATATGGTGCTCAAGTATTTTAAGAAAAAGGCAGTTTTTAGTCAAAAAGTAAAACTGACGTCTAACTCATCTAATGTTAGTGGTGAATTTGTCTTTATGGTTTGCGATGAGGCGCAATGCTTACCGCCAGAGTATGTTGAATTCTCTTTTGAATTGGGAAGCGGTGAATCCTCAAGTGCAGAAACAGAAACAGTTGTTGAAGAAAATTCATCTTCTCTTAATTTAGTAAATTCAGAAGACACACCTTCATCAAACAATTCGAATGAAAAATCAAAAAAAGGAATGTGGAGCATATTTTTTATTGCATTCTTTAGTGGTTTTGCAGCCTTATTAACCCCTTGTGTATTTCCGATGATTCCAATGACGGTGAGCTATTTTACTAAGCAGAGTAAAAGCAAAGCAAAAGGAGTTTCTAATGCTATTATTTATGGTTTATCCATCATATTCATATATGTCGCTTTAGGCGTTGGTGTATCGGCTATTTTTGGTCCAGAGGTATTGAACAGCATGGCAACAAATGCGTATTTTAATATTGCTTTCTTCTTATTATTAGTTGTTTTTGCAGCCTCTTTTTTAGGCGCATTTGAATTAACATTACCACATTCATGGATAAACAAAGCGGATAAAGCTTCTGATCGAGGAGGGCTTATAGGCATCTTCTTTATGGCATTAGTATTGGCATTGGTATCATTTTCTTGTACTGGACCTATTGTTGGAACACTTTTAGTTGAAGCAGCATCTGGAGGTGATTATTTAGGGCCGGTAATTGGAATGTTAGGATTTTCATTAGCTATTGCTTTACCATTTGCACTATTTGCGGCATTCCCAGGTTGGTTAAATTCATTACCGCAATCTGGTGGTTGGCTAAATTCTGTAAAGGTTGTTTTAGGATTTTTAGAGTTGGCTTTAGCATTCAAATTTTTATCAAACGCAGATTTGGTTTGGCAAACTCACCTTTTAGAAAGAGAACTATTTATTGCAATTTGGATAGTAATATTTGCTTTACTAACCATGTATTTATTAGGAATGTTTAAGTTGTCGCATGATAGCGACTTAAAATACCTTTCTGTAGGAAGATTATTTTCTGCGATACTAACTGGAGTATTGACCATTTATATGATACCTGGACTGTGGGGAGCGCCTTTAAAGTTAATCAATGCTTTTCCTCCGCCAATGCATTACAGTGAATCACCCTATGGTGTAGGATATACTGCTGGCGGCGGGGCTTCAGCAGATTCTCACAATGAGAATGAAGGGCAACACTTAGGGCCTCAAGGGCTAATGGTCTTTCATGAATATCAGGACGGACTAGATTATGCTAAGAAAGTAGGCTTGCCAGTAATGATAGATTTTACAGGTTGGGCATGTGTGAATTGCCGTAAAATGGAAGAGGAAGTATGGTCTAATCCAGAAGTTAAGCAAATCCTTAGAGATGAGGTTGTGCTCGTTTCTTTATATGTTGATGAAAGAACACCTCTACCAGAAAACGAGCAATACGAAACTACAATTGCTGGTAAAAAGAAGAAAGTAAGAACAGTAGGAGATAAGTGGACAGTGCTTCAGGCTGAAACGTATAAGACAAATTCTCAGCCATATTACGTAATTCTAGACCATGATGAAAATCAATTAGGTGTTTCGGCAAATTATCAAGACTATGGCAAAGTTGATTTATTTAAATCATGGCTTGAAGATGGAATAGATAGATTCTACGACTAAGTTTGTAGAAACAAAATAAACTTAAATGCTTGTTAAAACTTATGGCTCTGCCGTTTTCGGTATAGATGCTACTACCATTACAATCGAAGTAAATGCTTCAGCTGGAATAAAATTCTTTTTAGTTGGTCTTCCTGATAATGCTGTTAAAGAAAGTCATTATCGCATTGAAGCAGCTTTAAAAAATACAGGCTATCGAATTCCTGGAAAGAAGTTTATAATTAATATGGCGCCCGCCGACATTAGAAAGGAAGGCTCTGCTTATGATCTTCCGCTTGCTATCGGCATACTAGCATCAACACATCAAGTAAAGGCAGAACAGTTAAAAGACTTTGTCATCATGGGTGAATTGTCTTTAGATGGAGGCCTACAACCTATTAAAGGTGCATTACCCATAGCTATACAGGCAAGGAAAGAAGGCTTTAAAGGTTTAATTGTACCAAAAGCAAATGCAAAAGAAGCCGCAATAGTCAATAATCTTGATGTTTATGGTATTGAGAACATTAAGGAGCTGATAGATTTCTTAAATGGTAAAATTGACTTAAATCCATTGTTCGTAGATACCAGAAAAGAGTTTTTTGATGCTATTCAGCAATCCGATATTGACTTTTCAGATGTAAAAGGACAAAGAAACATAAAAAGGTCATTAGAAATTGCGGCGGCAGGCGGGCATAATGTGATACTAATAGGCCCTCCAGGTTCAGGAAAAACGATGTTGGCAAAAAGAATTCCAGGTATTCTACCACCCTTGAGTTTGAACGAGGCTTTAGAGACTACAAAAATACATTCAGTTTCAGGTCGAATGTCTGATAACACGTCCTTACTAACAACCAGACCATTTAGATCACCACACCATACCATTTCCGATGTTGCATTGGTGGGTGGCGGAGCATTTCCTCAGCCAGGTGAAATTTCCCTTTCACACAATGGAGTTCTTTTTTTAGATGAACTTCCTGAGTTTAAAAGAGTTGTTTTAGAGGTTATGCGCCAACCTCTAGAAGATAGAATTGTCACTATCTCTAGAGCTAAGTTTAGTGTAGATTTTCCAGCAAGTTTTATGTTAGTAGCCTCCATGAACCCTTGTCCATGTGGCTTTTATAATCACCCAGAAAAAGAATGCCTTTGTAGCCCAGGCGTAGTACAGAAATATCTAAGCAAAATTTCAGGGCCATTATTAGATAGGATTGATTTACACGTTGAGGTAACTCCAGTTAAATTTGATGAGTTAGCCGATAAGTCTAAGTCAGAGTCTAGTGTGGTTATTCGTAAAAGGGTGATTAGAGCTAGAGAAATTCAACTTAATAGGTATTCTGAATCAGACTCAATACATTGTAATGCTCAAATTAATTCTAAGCTAATAAAGGAACATTGTGAACTTTCAATTGAAGGTCAATCCCTTTTAAAAAATGCGATGAAAAAACTTGAACTCTCAGCAAGAGCATACGACCGTATTCTTAAAGTTGCAAGAACTATTGCTGATTTAGAGGGAGCAGAACGAATTGACACTCCACATATTGCTGAGGCTATTCAGTTTCGATCTCTTGACAGAAGCGATTGGGCAGGTTAAAAAAACAAAGCACTCACTTTTGATGAATGCTTTGTAATAGGTGAAAGCCAAAAAAATGCAATTACTTTTCTTGAATGTTAACTAATATTTCGGCTAAGTTTCCTGCTTGCGAAAAATTAGGTGTATGACTTGATTCCAAAGTAAAAACTTCTTCTACTTGGTCATGATACATAGCTCTTTGAATTTCTATAGGAATTGCTCTATCTTCAGTACATTCGATATAATACTTTTTAATTGAGCCGAAGTTTTCGTCAGTAATTTCAAGCTCATACGTTAACGGAGCTAAAGGTTCAGCCACAATAAATGGCTTAGCAGCTTCAAATGCTTCTGCAGGAATGTCATGAGCAAAAGCATTTTGAATTTCTTCATCAACAACATAGGCAAATGTTTTGTCATCAGATACGCGGAAATTCTCAACAGCTTTTGATCCTTCAACGCCTTGTACAGCACCTAAGAAAGAGCCGCCATTAGGCAGTAAAAATGCTGTAAGATAAACTAAGCTTTTTACTTTTTCTGGTCTCAATTCGGCTGCTCTACTAACTGTAATGCCGTTAAAGCTATGTCCTAACAAGACAACAGGATCTTCTTGATTATCTAGGATGTCGGTTATAGTCTTCACATAATCTTCCATTGTAATTTCTGCTGGACTTGTTTTATCACTTCCATGGCCTGGTAAATCTGGAGTGATTACATTAAATCCTTTTTCTTTGAGTACATTGGCTACACCTTCCCATTGCCAAGCACCAAGCCATGCGGAGTGGACTAAAACGAAAGTTTCTTTTTTCAGCTCTTCAATTTGAATTTCGCCTGAATCTTGTGTGTCTTGAGTTGAATTCGTCGAGCAACTAGCGAATAGAATTAGCGCGAGAGTGCTAATTGAAATCATGTTTTTAAGTTTAATCATGTTTTTAAGTATTTAATTAATAAAATAAGACTGTGTCAACTTTTAGATTATTCACAGAATTAGGATTCTGTAAAATAAGATTTTAGAGTTGACGGAATAGAATTGTAATTGGGGTTGAATGTTCACTTTTTTTGGCTTATTAGGCAAATCTACTAAAAAGAATTTAAAAAAAAATAATTGTCTGTTAAGTTTGAATCATATCTGTTTTTTAATTCTATTTGTAGTTCAATTTAGGCTTTTGGATTTATATCTTATCATAGAAATTTTAGCAGTTATTTTTGGTTTGCTGTATTTAGGCTTATTGATTATGGAGAGAATCGAATGTTGGATTTTCGGAATTTTGGCTTCTTTACTTAGTATTTTTTTATTCTACCACACAAAACTATATTCTGAGGCTATTTTGTATTCTTA
This sequence comes from Flavobacteriales bacterium, assembly GCA_965661345.1. Taxonomy (GTDB): domain Bacteria; phylum Bacteroidota; class Bacteroidia; order Flavobacteriales; family UBA7312. The sequence continues at coordinate 363,591 of CBFIDK010000001.1, forward strand.
TTATGTAATAATGGGTTTTTACGGCTATTTTTTATGGCAAAAAAAATCTGACGATAATGTATTAGCAATTAATGTAAATGAACAAAAGCCTATTTTTCATTTTTATTATATCACTATTTGTTCGCTTTTAGCCTTTGCGTTATCCTTGTTTTTTGATGTTTATACCGATGCTGAGAGTCCATATATTGATGCCTTCACAACAGTCTTTAGCTTTTTAGCTACCTATCTTCAAGCTAAAAAGGTACTTTCTTCTTGGAAGTATTGGATTGTAATAAACAGCGTTACGATTTGGCTGTATATCAATAAAGAATTGGAGATTTATGCCGCACTTATGGTTGTGTATTTGATAATGTCCATCTCGGGATATATTAGATGGAAAAAAGTCATTGGCTAATTATTTGCCATGACATTGTTTGAATTTTTTACCACTACCGCACGGACAAGGGTCGTTTCTTCCCACTTTTTCTTCTACTCTTACAGGTTGAGCTTTTGGTTTTTGTCTTTCTGCTCCTCCGTTTGGATTTCCACCAATATCTTGTCGGCCTGTTTGTAAACGTTCTTGCTTATGCTGTTGTTCTTGTTTTACTGACGTTTGCTCCGGTAAGTTGGCTTTAGTTAAGAAAGATACGATGTCTTTATTGACTTGTTCCATCATTTGCTTAAAGAGGTTAAACGACTCAAACTTATAAATTAGTAGTGGGTCTTTTTGCTCATAAGTAGCGTTTTGTACGGATTGTTTCAAGTCATCCAATTCTCTTAAATTTTCTTTCCAAGAACTATCGATGATTGCTAATGTTACTCCTTTTTCTATGGAAAGCGGAATATTTCCACCTTCGGTTTCGTAAGCCTCTTTTAAATTTGTGACAACCTGAAGGGTTTTTATTCCATCTGTAAATGGAATGACGATGTTCTCATAGCTTGCCGATTGATTTTCAAATACATCTTTTATGACTGGGAATGTCTTTTTACCAATTGTCGAGTTTTTAATTTTATAATTCTCAATTGAAGCTTGATAAATCGTTTCTGTTAATTCTTCAGTACTTAATTGTTTGAAGTCATCTTCATTAACTGGGCATTGAATGCTTAGGAAACGAATCAGGTCTAATTTAAAGCCATCAAAATCTTGCATTGATTGGTATTCAGTTACGATACTTTCACATGTATCATAAATCATATTGTCAATATCAACTGCTAATCGATCTCCAAATAAGGCGTGTTTTCTCTTTTTATAGATAACTGTTCGTTGAGCATTCATGACGTCATCGTACTCAAGTAGTCTTTTTCGAATACCGAAGTTATTTTCTTCAACTTTTTTCTGAGCTCTTTCGATAGATTTAGTAATCATTGAATGCTGAATAACTTCGCCCTCTTCTAAGCCCATTCTGTCCATCATTTTGGCAATTCTATCGGAGCCAAATAGTCGCATTAAGTTATCTTCTAATGAAACAAAAAACTGTGATGAACCAGGGTCGCCTTGTCGTCCAGCACGTCCTCTTAGCTGTCTGTCAACACGTCTTGAGTCATGGCGTTCTGTTCCAATAATAGCCAAACCACCATTTGCTTTTACTTCATCGCTTAACTTAATATCTGTTCCACGACCAGCCATGTTGGTGGCGATAGTAACATTTCCTGCCTTTCCTGCTTCAGCTACAATATCCGCTTCTTTCTGATGTAGTTTAGCGTTAAGAACATTGTGTTTGATGTTTTTCATGGTGAGTAATCTGCTCAATAGTTCAGAAATTTCAACAGATGTTGTACCAACTAAAATTGGTCGCCCTTCATTGCTAAGTTCAACAATTTCATCGATTACAGCATTGTATTTTTCACGAGCAGTTTTATAAACTTTATCTTCTTTGTCGTCTCGTTGTATTGGTCGATTTGTTGGAATTACAACTACGTCTAACTCGTAGATGTCCCAAAATTCACCAGCTTCAGTTTCAGCAGTTCCTGTCATACCAGAAAGCTTGTTGTACATTCTGAAGTAGTTTTGTAGCGTAATGGTAGCAAACGTTTGTGTGGCAGCTTCAATTTTTACGTTTTCTTTAGCTTCGATTGCTTGGTGAAGTCCGTCTGAGTAACGTCTTCCATCCATGATACGACCTGTCTGTTCATCGACAATTTTGACTTTATTGTCCATCAATACGTATTCAACATCTTTTTCGAAAAGCGTATAGGCTTTCAGCAATTGATTAACTGAATGTATTCGTTCGCTTTTGATGGAATAGTCTCTCATTAAAGCTTCTTTCTTGACTAGCTTATCTTTATCATTTAGATTTCCTTTTTCTAACTCAGCAATTTCCGAGCCCACGTCTGGCATAATGAAAAAGTTGCTGTCGTCGGTACTACTAGTTATTAAGTCGATGCCTTTATCGGTTAGCTCAATAGAATTGTGTTGCTCATCGATTACAAAAAATAAATCTTCATCTACAACAGGCATTTCTTTGCCTTGATCTTGCATGTAAAAATTTTCTGTCTTTTGAAGTAAGGCTCTGACGCCATCTTCACTTAGAAACTTAATTAAAGCTTTGTTTTTTGGAAGTCCTCTGTAAGCTCTTAGAAGTTTGAATCCGCCTTCTTTATTGTTGCCTTCTTTAATGAGTTTTTTGGCGTCTGCTAGAACTGTATTTATGAATTTCTTTTGGGCATCAACTAAGTCGTGAATTTTATGTTTTAGTTCATTAAATTCATGTTTATCACCAGTTGGTGTTGGTCCAGAAATAATTAAAGGTGTTCTGGCATCATCAATAAGCACCGAGTCAACTTCATCTACAATGGCGTAATTGTGTGGCCGTTGTACCAAATCTTGCGGTCGTCGGGCCATATTATCTCTAAGATAATCAAATCCGAACTCGTTGTTAGTCCCGTAAGTTATGTCAGCTAGATAAGCATTTCTTCTTTCTTCCGAATTTGGTTGATGCCTATCGATACAATCAATGGACAATCCGTGGAATTGATAAAGTGGCCCCATCCATTCGCAGTCTCTTTTTGCGAGGTAATCATTTACTGTTACGAGGTGCACCCCTTTTCCAGGAAGGGCATTTAGATAAACGGGTAGTGTAGCCGATAATGTTTTTCCTTCACCCGTTTGCATCTCTGCAATTTTTCCAGAGTGAAGCACATAACCACCAACTAGCTGAACATCATAATGAACCATGTCCCAAACTATTTCATTTCCCGCAGCTATCCATTTATTACGAAAAATGGCTTTTTCACCTTTTATTTCAACATTACCATATGCCGCAGCGAGGTCTTTGTCAAAATCGTTGGCGGTAACTTCAATATTTCCGTTTGAAAAACGTTTTGCGGTCTCTTTAACTACAGCAAAAGCTTCAGGGAGTATTTGCTCGAGTAAATCTTCTGTTTTTTCTACAACATCTTTTTCAAGTTTATCTATTTCAGTGTAGATGCTTTCTTTCTCTTGAAGTTGGATGTTTGTTGATTCGGCTTTTTCTTTTAGATTATCTATTTCTTTGTAAGTGTCTTTAGTAGCATCTTCAATTTGCTTTTTAAAGTCAGAAGTTTTAGCTCTAAGTTCATCATTACTAAGCGATTCAATGGAAGGATATACGCTTTTAATTTTTTCAATAATAGGATTAATTTCTTTTAAATCTTTATCGTATTTATTTCCGAAAATCTTGGTAGCAAAATCAAATATTCCCATTACATAAAATTAAGATGTGTTACAATTCGCAAATTTACTTTTTTTTAAGGGATTGCTCACTTTATAGCATAAAAAAAGCCGCTAGAAGCGGCTGTTGATTGTTAGTACTCATCTTCATTAAAGAAGAAGTCGTCTTTATCAGGGTAATCGGGCCAAATATCTTCAATAGAATCAAACATTTCACCGTCATCTTCTAGTTCCTGAAGATTTTCTACTACTTCCATAGGTGCACCTGAACGAATAGCAAAATCAATTAACTCATCTTTATTCGCTGGCCAAGGGGCGTCTTCTAATTTAGAAGCTAATTCTAATGTCCAATACATAGTTTAAATTTTTGCAAAAGTAATTTTTTTAAAGAAATAGACAAGATTTTTTTTACTTAGCTGAGATCCAAGGGATTTCCGTTGCGTCAAGATTTTTTGTTAGATATCTGCTTAAAACAAATAGGTAATCAGAAAGTCGGTTTAAATATTTTAAAATTATTTCTTTTTGCAAAATGTCTTCACCAATTTGTGTGGTTAATCGTTCGGCACGTCTGCATACACATCTAGCGATATGACAAAAGGATACTGTTGTATGTCCTCCAGGCAAAATAAACGATCGCATTTCTGGAAGTGAATCGTTCATTTTATCAATTTCTTTTTCCAAAAGAGTTACGTCTTCTTCATCTAGTAGAGGTAATTTCATTTTGTTAGTGCCATCTTGGTTTGCAAGTAAAGCGCCAATGGTAAATAATTTGTTCTGAATCGTAATTATAAGATCATGCGTTTCTTCACCAACACTTTGGTCACGCAGTAGTCCCATGTATGAGTTGAGTTCGTCAACAGTTCCGTAAGCTTCAATTCGTTCATGATTTTTAGGAACTCTTTTCCCACCAATTAGCTGGGTAGTCCCATTATCGCCTTTTTTTGTGTAAATCTTCATAAGGTTATGAATTTATTGGTGAGCTATTAACTTTATCACTTTCAATTTCTCCGTCTTTTAGTCTCACGATTCGATGGGCATATTGCGCTATTTCGTCTTCATGGGTTACAATGATGACGGTATTGCCATTTTTATGGATTTCTTGAAATAATGCCATTATCTCAACGGAAGTTGCACTATCAAGATTTCCTGTTGGTTCATCGGCTAAAATAATAGATGGATTATTGACCAGGGCTCTGGCTACAGCGACTCTTTGTCTTTGCCCTCCTGATAGTTCATTTGGACGGTGATTGATTCTATCTGAAAGGTTTACTTTTTCTAGAGCATCTAATGCTTTTATCTCTCGTTCTTCCTTGTTGAAACCAGCATAAATCAGTGGTAACATTACATTTTCTAAGGCAGTAGATTTTGGTAAGAGATTAAAACTTTGAAATACAAATCCAATTTCTTTATTTCTGATTTCTGCAAGACTGTTGTCGTCTAATTGACTGACATTATTGTTAGCTAATGTGTAGCTTCCTTCGGTCGGCGTGTCTAAGCAACCAAGAATATTCATCAGGGTAGATTTTCCTGATCCCGATTGTCCCATTAAGGCCACAAATTCATTTTTTTCTATTGAAAGGTCTATAGTTTTTAGTGCCTTAATAACTTCATTTCCAACTGTGAAATGTCTAGCAATTTTTTTAATCTTGATTACCGTCATAACTGGGTGTAAAGTTAGTTAAAATACAGTCATTATTTTTTTTCGTCTGTCTCTTTTGAAACTGAAGAAATAAAAAATAGTAAATCCGAAAATTATCTAAGTATGGTAATTGTGCCTTTTCTATTGATGCTTCGGCCAGTAAATAATGACTTGACGGTTAAAGTGTATATATAAACTCCCGCAGGAACTTGGATGCCATTTTTGTATGAGCCATCCCAAGTATCGGTTTCATCGTTACTTATAAATATACGTTCTCCAAATCTATTGTATACCTCAAATGCAAATTCTACACCATCCTTTGAGAATATTGATATTTCAAAGGAATTGTGCATGTTGTCACCGTTTGATGGAGTAAATGAATTTGGCACATATACTTCAAATAGTTCTTTGAAATTGGCGATTACATTATCTTCTGAGCGGACAGTGAAATTTACATTAGTTTCGTTGTCATTGGGTTGCAGATTATTATTTTCAATGGTCCAATGAGAAAACCTCCAGCCCTCAATGGGTTGTGCTTGTAAATTGATTGGTTCGTCAGCTAGGTATGTTATGGTTTGGGAACTTTCAACAATGGCTGTGTCACTAACAATTATTCGACCACTATTTTGTGGAGAAATACTGTAATTAACGTCATAGAATATATTTTCATCAAAGTAAACTACTATTGTGTCATTTTTATTGACGTTGAAGTTTTGAAATGGTGAAATAGATTCTCCAACGATATATCCGTTGGATGAGGTGAAATGTCTAAACTCCCAAAAGATATTGGATTGGGCTTGAACACTTACATTAGTCCCATACGTTTCTGTGGTTGTATATGGAAAGTTTGAAATGCTAGTTCCGTTTATTAGTAAGCTAACATCTGCATTTGTTGGTTCTACTATGTATGTAATATCAAATGTTTGTTGATTTAAATGTAGAACAATGGTGTCGTCATTATTTATTGTGATAGCAACATCTTCATTTGTAGTTGTGGGAACGAAAGAGTGGTTATTACTACTCCAGTATACCATTTCCCAACCAACATTTGGTTGTGCGCCAAGTGATACATTTACACCGTCTATATAACTTTCACTGTGAGGGAAAGCACTGATATTAACCCCATCAATTACTATATTTCCAGAGCCAGCAGGTTCGACCAAAAAGGTTAATTCGTTGGCATCAAAATAGAATATTACAGTAATATCACTCAACAGTTCAATAGAAAAATCCGTATCGGTAGGATTGTAAGCGTATGGTATGCCACTAATAATTTCAAAATTTGAAAAGTTACCACTTGTAACACTGAAGTCTATTTCTACTCCTCCAAAGTAATCGCCAGAAAGCGGAGTATTTAGGTTGTTTACATCAAAAAATTCATTGAAATTGACTTCGCCGATACCGTTAATGATCACTGTAACATCATACGGACCTTCGACATCATAGCAGTCAACAATTGCACTGTTTAAAACATTACACCTGTCGTTCATGAAGTCTTTCATTTCTTGCACATTATCAGCCCATTCCGCATAAGTGCCGCCCCACAAATCTATTTGCGCTTGCATTTCAGGCTCAATGTTATCAATAAGACTATCGAGGTGTTGTATCATAAACTCACATGACAGGTAGGAGTTTGAAAGGTTTGACCATCTGTTAATGTAGTCATCGAAAAATTCTTCACTGTCAAGCAATGAATTCCATATTGGAATGTGTCCTTGACCACCAATATTTCCTAAACTTTCTGCATCGCATGGATCGGCATCAGGGTCTGTATTTGGGACACCAGTGTAATTAGCGCCATGCTCAAAAGTGTTATCCATATCCCAAAGGACGTAACGCCATTTCTTTTTGTCGCCATCTTCCTTTAGTCCGTGCCACCATGCTGTGTTCCAATTTAACCAATCAGCATTCACAGTGTAGCTGTTAAGGATGTAATAATCAATTAAGCTTCCAACATTATAAATACTCTTAGCATTATCGTAGTTGGCTTGAACACTCATGTCGTTGTTAACGATAAAATTTCTAGTGTTATCCCAGCTGTCATTAACGTCTTGTGGATTTTGACCATCAACTAGTACATCAACCCATGTTCCTCCCCAAGTTTTGAGAAATTCAACAGAGTCTTGGTCGTAGTAAAAATCAGTATAATCTAAATCATCTACTTTTTCACGTAATTCATAAACGCCCCAGTAGGTGCCGTTTAGGTACATTACACAAGGTTCATACGAACGTTCGTCAATTCGTAAGCCAGCAACTTGTGATAGGGATTGAACATATGCATCTCTAATATGAGCGCCTGAACTTCCATAGGAGAAGGGATAGTTATCGTTTGCTGCGCATTTAACTATAAGTCTTTGAAACTTATCTCTTTCTACATCGTTAAATAGCTGACCTTTAATTGCGTGGTTGTAGCCATATTGGTCTCTTGTAATGTAGTCAAAGCCTCTTTGAGCATATGCCCAGGAGTCGTTTCCGTGTTCATTGAATTCACCTTTTGCTTTGTCAATAAGTGTACCGTCTGCTTCGTAGAGTTCAAATGTTCCTCTTGGCTCTATTTGTTGCCCATTTGCAATTAATTCATAAAGTTCGGGATCACCATTGTTATTTGATTCTCTTCCAGAAACCGATAGAATTCTTAGAGGGTGTGAAACGCCTATGAAATACGTTCCATACTCCATAAAACTTGGAAGAATGTTTTGGTCTTGGCTATACGCTACTGCTTTTAGTACAGTAGTATTACTTATTGCAATTGGCCCAGTGTATTCGATGTCAGATACATCTGGCAAACTGCCATCAGTAGTATAGTAGATAGTAGTTGCTGGGTCAGCAGTAATAGTTACGTTTACTGCACCAGCATGAACTCCAGCTGCTGGGCTAAATGACGGTGTTGATGAATAGTCTGTAAAAGCATTCGTATTAATGCCGTTTGGAGTTGGGTTTTCAAATACTCCCCAATTAGCATCGCCATCTACTGTTCTTCCTCTTGAGGAATTTGTAAGACAAGGTCTAATAAAAACAGAATCTACAACGGTAACGCCATCAGGGTCAGTAAGAATAACCCATTCATTTCCTTTAGTTTGGTGTAATTTGTAATTGGTATGAATATTATTACCAACTATCTCATCTCTTCCAGAGCAATAGACTAATAAGTGACTATTTGGAGCTATAATTACAGAAGAATTGAAACGCCATTTTGTTAGGTTATCAGGCTTATCGCTGAGGTAATAGCCGTTAAGGTCAATGTTAGCTGCTGATTGATTGAACAGTTCTAACCAATCCTCGCTATTTCCGTAATTATCATTAAAGCCATCATAATTTGCTGCAGAGTATTCATTTATTATTATTTGACCCGAAAGAGAGAAATAAAATAGCAGATGAAATATTGTAGTTAGTAATGCTTTCATTAAAGATAGATTATTATCATTAGGTTAAATGCTAAGGACGCTCAAATATACTGCTTTAATTCAAAATATATATTTGAATAATTAAAAACCTTACCGATTCAAACTCAAAAAAACAGCTAATCTATTTTAACATATCCACACTTCTATCGATGAAATTTGTTAACTCTTTGCCCTTTAATAGACCTTGAGATAACAATGCCAAATCTAAAAACTGCTTGATTAGTTCGGATTTTTTATCCTCATTTTCTTCGTTTAAAAGACGTCCAACTAATTTGTGATTAGAATTAACCACGAGGTTGTAGTTTTCTGGAAGTTCACCAAACATATTCATACCTCCAGAAAGTTGTTGTTGCTCTTTCATTCTGCGCATAAACTCACTTTGAGTAATTAAAAAAGGTGAGTCGTTTGTCGATAAGCTTTCCAATTGAACAGAGAACTTTTTATCATCAATCTTATTTTCAATGATTTCTTTTAGCTTTTCTTCCTCTTTTTCACTCAAAATAGATGGTGTAGAATCTTCTTTTTGAATAAGCTTTTCAATAGTGTCAGCGTCAACTCTCGCGAACTGAATATCATTGTAGTCTGACTCTATTTTTGAAATTAAATGGCTAACAAGAGGTCCTTCTAATTCAATGACTTCATAACTTTTGTCCTTCGCCATTCTCACGAAGGTATTTTGTTCCTCCTGATTATGTGTGTAAAGCAAAACAGTTTTGCCATCTTTATTGGTTTGATTGCTTTTTACACGTTCAATGATTTCGTCTATTGTTGAATAAATGGCGTCAGTATTTTTCAATAAAAAATAGTCTTTAGATTTTTCGAAAAACTTTTCTTCTGTAAGCATGCCGTATTCAATGAATACTTTAACATCGTCCCATATTTTTTCAAAATCTTCTCTATTATTTTTAAACATTGATTGAAGTTTATCGCCAACCTTTTTGGTAATGTATTTTGATATTTTTTTAACATTTCCATCTGCTTGTAGGTATGATCGAGAAACATTTAACGGGATGTCTGGTGAATCAATAACACCGTGTAATAAAGTAAGGAATTCAGGAACAATATTTTCTACATTATCAGTGATGAATACTTGATTGCTGTATAGGTTTATTTTATTTTTTTGTACCTCTAAATTGTTTTTAAGTTTTGGGAAATAAAGTATTCCAGTGAGGTTAAACGGATAGTCTACATTTAAGTGAATATTAAATATAGGCTCATTAAACTCCATAGGATATAATTCTCTGTAGAAATTTGAGTAATCTTCTTCCTTTAAATCTTGTGGTGATTTGGTCCAAGCTGGAGTAGTATTGTTAATAATGTTGTCGACTTCTTTTTCAATTTGTTTAATTTTTCCTTCGTCGTCTTTCTCTCCGCTTGGGTCGTTAACATTGATTTTCTTTGTTCCAAATTTTACTTCTATAGGAAGAAATTTGCAATATTTATTGAGAATAGCACTTATTCTTGACTCTTCTAAGAATTCTTTTGAATCCTCATCAATGTGTAAAACGATGTCGGTTCCTTTTACTTTTTTTGTCGTTTCCTCGATGGTGTAATTTGGTGAGCCGTCACAAGTCCATTTTACAGCTGTGCTGTTTAGTTTTTGACTTTTAGTAATTATTTCTACTTGATTTGATACCATAAAAGAAGAATAAAAGCCTAATCCAAAATGACCAATAATTGAATTTTTTGCGTCTACATCTTTGTACTTGTTCACAAATTCTTCTGCTCCAGAAAAAGCAATTTGATTGATGTATTTATCAACTTCTTCCTCCGTCATTCCAATTCCGTTATCTCTAATAGTTAAAGTTTCGTTCTTCTTGTCAATGATTACTTCAACCTTTAATTTATTGATATCAGCTTTTAACTCGCCAATTGATTTGAGTGTTTTCATTTTTTGAGTAGCGTCAACGGCATTTGACACTAGTTCTCTCAAAAATATTTCATGATCAGAGTATAAAAACTGCTTGATAATTGGAAAGATATTTTCCGTTTGTACATTAATGTTTCCTTGCTTTGCCATAGGTTTTTTTCTATATACTGTTACAAAAGTAATGCCACCACATGCTTGACTGACATTTTTTGAGTATTGATAATTTGTAACTGTTAAATTGTCAGTTAGTGCGGTAATTTTGAAACTTAGTTAGAAAAACTTTCTAAATATGTAAAATGCAATTAAATTTGCAATCGCTTAACTAACAATCATTATGAATACTTTCTCTAAATTTTTTATTTTATCGTTATTGATTATTTCTTCTTGTGAGTTCAAGGAAGATTATGAATTACCTAGCTGGGACGTTGGTGTGAGTGCACCAATTGCATCTGGTAGTTTGGGCTTTGATGAATTGCTAAGCGATTCAACAATCTCCATTGACACTACGAGTGATAATGGATTGATTTTTGTTTATCAGCAAGAATTAGTGAATTATAGTTTTGAAGATTTAATAGAATTTGATCCAATTAATTTTGATAACTCAGCTTCACTAGGAAATGTGGAAATTCCCAATATTTCCTTTTCTCAGGGGGTAAGTTTTGGGGAAATCATTTCTGTAGACCCATTCAATTTGTCTGACGGGGCTTTCGTTGATGTGAATTTCCCGCCATTTAATCAGCAAATTCCTGGAATTATTCAAAACAATGTTCTTGAATATGATGCTTCTGAAGACTTTCACATGATTTATTTCGAAGATGGAACATTGCAGTTTGAACTTACAAATGGTTTTGCTGTTGATTTAGAAAACATTTCCATTAAACTAAGAACCTTGACTGATGAAGGATCAATTGTTAACCTAAGTTCTTTTACAATTCCGATACTTAATTCTAATGCTACCTATACTAATGCCATTGATTTATCTGATAAAACTATGTATGGAAATATTGAAATACAAATTTTAAACGCAGATTTAGCAACTCCTTCAGCTTCATTTAGTGTAAACTATTCAGATAAATTATTAGCCTCTGTTGAAATAAAGGATATACTAATGAGACAAGCACAAATTAGTATGCCTTATCAGGAATTATTTAATGACGATACAACTTTCACTTTTGATGTTGGCGATGCTCTCTTAAACAGAATTTTGATGACTGATGGTGATATCGTTATGACTATAGAGAGTGATTTGAATACTCCAATGCAATTGGAATACCGTATTCCAAGTGCTACTTTGAATGGACAAGAGTTTTATGTTGCTAGAGAAATTCCTGCTGGCGGTTCTATTAACGAGACAATTTCTTTAGCTGGTTACGAATTTGATTTGACTGGAAAAGAGGGAAATGACTTCAATACAATTTATGTAGAGTCTTTTGCGAAAATCGATTCTTCCGATGAGTTAGTGACAATTTCTGTTAGTGATGGTATTTCAAGCGCTATCTCAATAGAAGGAATAGCACTTTCTGCTGCATGGGGATTTATTGGTAAAGACACTATTACCGAAAGTAGCGAGTCGTCATTTGTAGACTTAAGTAGCTTGAATGGTGATTTGGACTTTGAATTTATTGAGGTTAGAATGGTTACTGAAAATTATATTGGAGCAAGTGCTAATTTAAATATTCAAAGAATTGAAAGTTTCAATGAGTCATCTTCTTTGATTCTGGAAAGCGCATCTTTAGCAACACCTTTTGTTATTGAGCCTGCTCTTGAAAGTCAAAACCAGAATCAGCCAGTTATACCTTCAACTTCAGAAATTGTTTTTAATGAGTCAAATTCAAATATTGACGAAATAGTTGAAAGCAGACCTAACGCCTTGGCATTTGATTTTGAAATGATTGTAAATGGAGATAACGACTCTCAAGACGATGGATTTATTTACCTTGACTATGGAGTTAAGTCTGAGCTTCAAGTAGAAATACCTGTTTCTTTTCAAGCGACAAATATTTTTATTCAAGATACTGTTGATGTAAGCCTTTCGGTTCCTGACCTTATTGAAAATGGATCATTTTCTATCATTGTAGATAATGGTTTCCCATTCTCTGCAGAATTTAAAATGCAATTATTAAACGAAGATGGTGTGCTTTTGACAGAGTTATCAAGTGAAAGTATTGTTCAAGCCAGTGAGTTAGATGTAAATGGTGTAACAATTCAATCAACAAAGAGTGAGTTAAACTTCCCCTTTGAAGATTTAAGTAATATGTTAAATAACACAGCTTATATTGGTATTGAGGCCACTCTAAATACAGAACCTCTAGGCCAATTCGTAAAATTATACAGCGATTACAAAATAGATTTTACAGTGATTGCAAATTTTGAAACATTACTTAGTGAAGAAACTTTTGAGTAGTCTTTGACTAGTTGTTTTTAACTCTTAACAAACTTAAAATGAAGAAGAATATAACTTTATTATCAATAATTTTTTCAGTTCCATTTTTACTGAAAGCTCAAAATCATTCTATTGAATTAAATACAGACGTTGGATTGTTTAACTCCGCTTTCAGTGTTGAGACAATCTTAAATTCTTTGAATTACATAGATGATAGTCAGAAAACAGAACTGATGAGTTCATTGGGTGATGAAAATAGTATTTATCTTGATGTAAATAATGAAATTAAGTACACTTCGCCAAAGGGAATAAGTTTAGCTCTTAGAAATCATATTAACCTTTATGGCTTATTTGCTGATGACATTTTTAGGCTGGCTTTGTATGGAAATACCTCAATGTTGGGTGAACAAATCGATTTACTTCCACTTGAAGGATTTTTATACCACTACTCTGACATTACTTTTGGCTATAAATTTTCTGATAATTTTTCTGCTTCGCTCTCTTTGATTGCGGGGCATCAATTCGTTTCAGGTGAATTTACAAGTTTAAGTCTTACTTCTGGTGAATTTGGCGAGTCCTTTGGTTATGATATTTCTGCAGAGGGTATTGAAGTGGGCGACTGGGGTGAATATTTTGACAATCCTGAAGATTTATTAATATCTGACGATAAGTTTGGCAATTTGTTTAATTCAAATGGACAAGGTGTTTCATTGGGTTTTGATTATACTGATGAGAAGTTTGGAGGTAAGTATAGCTTGTCGGTAAAGGACTTGGGCTTCATTAATTGGAGTGAAGAAGTAACAAATCATTTTGAAATAACTAATTCTGATGAGTTAGAACCTATTCAAATAGATGACATTTCAGACATTGATGCGGATACGTATTTTAGTGAGTTGGATACTTTAGAAGAATTGTTTCAGCCTTATTTGAAAAGCTACAAATACACGCTTCCTACACGTTTAAGCGGGTCATTTAACAAGGCCATTACAAGTAATTTGGTAGATTCCTATACCGTTTCGGTTGATCACAGATTAGGATTGTATTCAGTTCCTCGTTTATCAATAGACCTTCACAGAGCTATAAACCAACATGAATTTGTTTTGGGTTACCATCTTGGTGGTTTAGAGCAAAGAGGTTTTCAATTAAAGTATAATTACAATTCAAAAAATATCAGATTTAGTGCATACACTAAACAAGCAAATTTCATTGATGCTTCAACATCATACGGCTACCACTTAGGCTGCGGATTAGGATATACATTCAAAAAATAAATAGTTTGAATTATGTGGATGTACTTATAATTAATATATATTTAAATGTTTTATTAAAGATTTTAGTACATGATTAGTACATTTTCAGAATATGTATCCCTGCTTCTTCAAGGCGATTCTTTGTTATTGTCTTTTCTAGTCATTTTAATCGCGCTATTATCTTCTTACGCTATTATGCCTACATTAGTCTATGTCAGTGTTGTGAAAAACTTGACGGCAAATCCAAATGAAAGAAGTTCTCATATCAAAAAGACACCGGTTTTGGGTGGAGTTGGAATTGCATTTGGCGCATTTTTCACGTCTGCTTTTTTTAGTGCACTAGTGGTATCACTTGATGAAATGAAAATTTTATTTTCTTTAACTGCTCCACTTGTCATATTATTTTCTGCAGGACTAAAAGATGATATAGTTGGATTATCAGCAAGGAGTAAGCTTTTTGCCGAAATTTTATCTGCTTTGATTTTTATTTCTTTGACAGATATCATGATTGATAGTTTTCATGGCATTTTTGGTATTTATGAACTTAATGAGTTCTTTTCAATTGTCTTTACAGTTTTTGTTTTTATAATTATTATTAATTCATACAACTTGATTGACGGCATCAATGGTCTAGCTGGATCAATAGCTGTAATAGTGTTGTCATCATTTATATATTTTTTCTATATCAATAATATTATTGTTGGAATAATTAGTGGATCTGCTATGTTGGGCGGTGTCTTAGCTTTTCTAAGGTTTAATTTAACCCGCGGAAAAAGAAAAATATTTATGGGTGATGTTGGTTCCTTAGTAGTTGGCTTTACCTTTGCTGTATTTGCAACTATTGCTCTATCTAATACATACGATTCTTCTCAATTCTTTGTTAATAAACCTGTTTATATTTTGGCGCTTTTTGCATACCCATTTATTGATACACTTAGAGTATTTTATTTAAGAATTAAATCTGGAAAAAGCCCATTTCATCCTGATAGAAATCATCTTCATCATAAGCTACTGAATTTTGGCTATTCTCATGTCCAATCTACTTTAATAATTGTTGGCTATTCTATACTTATCCTAATTTCAGCAATTATTTTTCATGAGTCATCCATTCATAGGCATTTGCTTTTTACATTCTTAACTTCTGTTGTATTGTTACTGATAATTTTAAGAGTTATCTGTAAGAAAAAAAAGAAATGCTAATTTGAATTTCTTACAGCTATGAATAAAACTCAAAGTTCTTTAACATCTAATGATCCTGCTCTTTTTAAATGGTTTGTGATTTATACTAAGCCTCGTCATGAGCTAAAAGTAAATGATCGTCTAAATTCAATGGGTATTAAATCATATTGCCCTTCGGTTGTTAAAGTAAGCCAGTGGAGCGACAGAAAAAAGAAAATTATTACGCCTGCTATTTCATCTTTACTATTTGTTCATATTCAAGAAGCTAATAGGAATCTTGTATTTGATTGCTCAGGCGTTGTTCGATACATGTTTTTTGATAAAAAAATTGTAAGTGTGCCTCAAAAGGAAATAGATACTTTAAAGTCGCATCTTGAGGGAAAAAACTGTATAAATGTTAATACTTCTCTAACTAATGTTGGTGACTCTATAAGTCTTGAGCAATTCAATAACGAATCAGGTGAAATCATCAAAGTTTCATCCAATAGAATTTGGGTGAAATTGTCCAGTCTGAACATGATAATTAGTTTAGACATTTAATCTGATATTCATATAATTTAAGTACTTTTGTTACTTGATATTCTTAATGTCAAAAGACAAAAGAGTCTGTGACTCACAATGGCGAAGCCGTTCCAAATTTTATGTTAGATTCATTAATTACATCCAAAACACGTTTACGAGTTCTTGTTAAATTCTTCATTAGAGCAGCTAACAGAGGTCACTTAAATGCCCTTGCTAGTGAGTTCGGAGAATCTACCAATGGGGTAAGAAAGGAATTGAACAAACTTAAAGATGCAGGTTACCTTGTTAGTCATAAAGAAAGAAACAAAGTCATTTACTATGCTAATATCAAGCATCCACTTTACTCGGTATTGCACGAGCTTGTTAAAAAACATTTGAGATTAGACGATATTGTAGAAAATGTAATTACTAGAATTGGTCAGGTAAAAAAAATTATTTTAGTTGGCGATTACGCAGAGGGTATTGATTCTGGTTTAATCGAAATAGTATTAATTGGCGATTCAATTAATACAGAATATTTATTTGAACTAGAAAAGAAACTTAAAAAGACTATAGAAAGAACAGTTAAATTTAGTTATGATAGCATTGGAGATGAAGGCATAGTTTTATTTGACAAAAATTTAATGTACTATGAAGATTAAAAATATATGTTGTATTGGGGCAGGCTATGTAGGAGGACCAACCATGGCCGTAATTGCAAAACAAAGTCCTGAAATAACGGTAAATGTTGTTGATGTTAATCAAGACAGAATCGACGCTTGGAACGATTCAAACTTAGATAACCTACCTGTATTTGAACCTGGTCTTGCCGAGGTAATAGAAAAGGCTAGAGGCAAAAATTTATTCTTTTCTACCGATATAGAAAAGGCTATAGAAGAAGCCGAAATGATTTTCATTGCAGTAAATACGCCTACAAAAACTTATGGCGAAGGTAAAGGTCAGGCTGCAGATTTGAAGTATGTTGAGCTTTGTGCACGACAAATTGCTAAAGTGGCAAAAACAGATAAAATTGTTGTTGAAAAATCTACATTACCAGTCAGAACAGCAGAAGCCATTCAATCTATTTTAGATTTGACTGGCAATGGGGTAAAGTTTGAAGTATTATCTAACCCAGAATTTTTAGCAGAGGGAACAGCCATTCAAGATTTATTTAAATCCGACAGAGTATTAATTGGTGGGCAACAAACAGAAAGTGGAAAAGAAGCCATCGATAAGCTCGTTGAAATTTATACCAACTGGATTCCTAGAGAGAAAATATATACAACAAATGTGTGGTCTTCCGAGCTTTCTAAGTTGGTTGCTAATGCCTTTTTAGCACAGCGTATTAGTTCTATAAATAGTATTTCGGCATTATGTGAGGCAACAGGCGCAGATGTTGATGAAGTAGCCACAGCCATTGGAATGGACTCAAGGATAGGTTCCAAATTTTTAAAATCTTCTGTTGGTTTTGGAGGCAGTTGTTTTCAAAAAGATATTTTGAATTTAGTATATATCGCAAAGTCTTTAGATTTGGATGAGGTTTCAGAATACTGGAACCAAGTCATAAAAATTAACGACTATCAAAAAGAACGCTTTGCTAAAAAGATAATGAAATCCCTGTTTGGCACAGTATCTGATAAAAAAATCACACTTCTTGGCTGGGCGTTTAAGAAAGATACAAACGATACACGTGAATCAGCCGCTATATATATAGCAGACTTACTCATTGAAAACGGTGCTAAAATATGCGTCTATGACCCTAAGGTTAGCGAGCAAAGGATGTTAACGGATTTAGATTATTTGAATAGCCGTTCATCGGAAGAAAATAGAAAGGCGTTAACGTTTGAAGCTGACCCCTATGAAGCATGTAAAGATTCTCATGCCATTGCCATTATTACTGAATGGGATGAATTTAAGTCATTCGACTGGGAGAGCATTTACAAAAGCGTTGTAAAGCCCGCAAAGGTATTTGACGGAAGAAACATTTTAGATGGAGAGCAGCTGAAAGACTTAGGTTTTGATGTGTATTCTATTGGTAAATAGACATTGTATAAAATTTGATTTTAAGTAAAAGACATATAGCAAAAACGATTAGTTGGCGATTAGTCGGGACTATAGACACGCTATTACTTTCATGGATTATTACAGGCGATTTATTTACAGGAGTAAAGATTAGTGCATTAGAAATAATTTCTAAAATGATATTTT
>CBFIDK010000002.1:0-210642 GCA_965661345.1 Flavobacteriales bacterium
ACACCCAAAGGCGTGTACTTCTTAGAAATTACTACCTTAAATGGAAGCGTGAACAAAAAGATAGTGCTTCAGTAAAAAATATTAAGACGCTGATTGATTTATCATTTCTTTACTTAATTTTACCTAATGATAATTTCCTTTCTGTTAATTTGTTTATCCACCTACCTTATTTGGAAGGTTAGCGAGTCCTTTGATTTTGCTTCATCTTATTTAACACGAAATCTCAGTGAAGGAATTAAAGGCCCTACAGTAAACGCAGTTGCCAGTTCATTACCCGAACTACTAATTTCGTTTTTCTTTCTTTTTTACGTTGGTGATATAGAAGGCTTTTCAGCAGGGTATGCCACAATTATTGGAAGTTCTATTTTCAATATAGCAATCATTCCTACAATTTCGTTTCTAATTATTTATTATAAAGACGGAGTAGAACTCTTTCCAACTGATAAAAAAATTATTGAGCAAGACGGTTTCTTTCTCATTCTAACTGAAGTAGCATTAGTTGTTGGACTTTATTTAGGCGGCATCTCGATAACTCTTTCCATTGTTCTAATCTTATTGTATTGCTTGTACATTATTATGGTTTTTAAGATGCGCTCCAAAAAACAAGAAGAAAATCAAGAGGGAAAAGAGATCGAACACAGTATTTCAACATCGAGTATCGCAAGGAAAATTATTAATGTTGATATCGCTGGCTTAATTTTAGGGAATAAAAAACTCTCTTCATTCAAAGCAATGGTGATTTTACTTATTTCCCTTGTTCTTATTTCTGCATCGTGTAAATTATTGGTAAGTAGTAGCGAACACCTTTCAGTACAATTAAATCTGAATTTATTTTTTATTACCTTCTTTATTGCAGCTATCGCATCAAGTATTCCGGATACTATTTTATCAATTAAGGATGCCAGAAACAGAAAGTATAAAGACGCCTTCTCAAATGCATATGGCAGTAATATTTTTGACATTTGTATTGGTATAGGTCTACCCGTTTTAGTATACTTATTAATTAACGGTATTGATGAAATTTCAACAGTTTCAACATCCAACGATATTATACTAACTTCATCAATTCTATTAATTTTATTTTCAATTCCGATTACACTAATCTATTGGTTAAAGCCCATAAATAAGCTAAGGTCGATAGTTATAATTTCATTATACATTGTCTTTTTGGGACTAATATTTTTACTGTCATAGATGATAAAAAAAGGTTCAAAATTATACAGTATTCTAAAGTTTAAATGCCCAAAATGCCATGAAGGCGAATTTTTTATTTCTCATTCATATAATCTAAAAAAAATAGGTGACCTTCATCCCCAATGTCAAGAATGTAATTTGAAATTTAGTAAAGAACCAGGATTTTATTTTGGCGCAATGTACATCTCATATGCGCTTGGAATCGCAATTTTTGTTGGCGTATATACTGCTGATCAAATTCTAAAACTAAACCTTTCACTGTTTGATATTTTCACAATAGTTGGTACGCTATTATTGTTTGGAACTCCTTATCTATTTCATCTTTCAAAAATTATTTGGGCAAATATTTTCTTTCACTACGATAGGAAATAGTGCATTTTAACTTCTTCTTTTTGTAAGAGTGTGTAAAAATTACATTTATAAAGAGTCGTTATGTTTATATTTTAATATTTTTGGATAGGTAATACGCTAAAAAACTATGTCAAAAATTAATGTTTCGGTCGATTGTGTGATTTTCGGATTTGATGATGCCGAAAAAAAACTTAAAGTTCTTACGATAGAAAAAAAGGTTGATCCTTTTTCGAAAAAAAATAAAAAAGAGACTCAATTTGCCATTCCTGGCGACCTCATAGAGCTAGATGAAGATATAGATGCTGCAGCTGAACGAATATTGTTTAGCCTTACTAAACTAAATAATTTATACCTCAAACAATTTAAAACATTCGGACACCCAAAACGTGTGCAGCAAGAAAAAGATAAAGAGTGGTTAGAAAACTTCAGATCAAATCCAGATGAAAGGGTAATTACCATTGCTTATGCGTCTATTGTAAGAATGGAAGATTATAACCCTGAAGCTTCTTATTTTGCGCACGATGTGAAATGGACAAATATTGATGAAGTTCCTGAATTGGCATTTGACCACAACCAAATTGTGGATGAAGCAGTAGACTTTTTAAGAAAAGAAATTAATCATGAGGTAACGTCCGAACTGCTTCCTAGAAAGTTCACACTTTCGCAGCTTCAAGAACTCTACGAAATTATACTTGACGAAAAGCTTGACAAACGAAACTTCAGAAAACAGATTATGAGTAAAGGAGTTGTAGAAAAAACCAATGAAAAACAAAAAGGTGTTTCACACAAACCGGCTGAACTTTATAAGTTTAACGAACAGTAATCAGATTTAACTGACTAAACTTTCTGATTTAGTAAAGGCAAGTGACGCTGGCCCTAGAACATTCATTTTATCTTCCAACAAATCGGATACGCCATAATACACTTGACCTCTGAAATCACTTAGTAGTTGTTCTTCACAAGACGATTTTATGACTTCCATATAGTTATCTAAAGACTTGGAAATGTTTCCACAAAAGATAATAGCCTGTGGATTAAGTACATGTATGAAATCAGCAATTTTTTGACCTAACTTTTGAAAAGTGAATTGTAAAATTGCTTCACATCTTTCATCGCCTTTTTTAGCTTTTTCAAAAATCATTTTGATAGATGGGATGTGTGTGGGTTGGCTACTTTTTATTTCTTTCATATTTACCGCAAAAGACTTTTTGATTCCGTTAGCAGAAACAATAGTTTCTAGGCAGCCCGTTCCTCCACAATTACATTGTCTATCAAGACCCTCTAATTTAGTGTGGCCAAATTCTCCAGAATAACCAGAAGAACCTTCAAATAACTGATTGTTTATGATGATACCACCACCAAGTCCAGTGCCAATTGTAATAAGTGCAAAATCGGTATATTTCTTTCCCGCTCCATAACGGTTTTCAGCCAAGGCAGAAGCGTTTGCATCGTTGACTAAAAAAGTAGGAATATTTAACTCCGCTTCAATGTGTTTTTTTAGGTTGAATGGCTCTAAATCGTCCCATGGAAAATTTACAGGACAAAATGTTTGAGTTTTAGAATTAAAATTAGGCGCGCCAATGCCAATACATTGAATATCATGTTCTATGGTAAGCAGACGAATATTCTCGGTTAACAAATCTATATAGTCTTTAAAAGAATCGTTTCCTTTGGTTTTAAACTTACTTAGTTTTACAATTCCGTCGTTTGAATCAACAATACCAAGTTCGGTATTTGTTCCGCCTATATCTACCCCTATTACT
The DNA here is from genome assembly GCA_965661345.1 of Flavobacteriales bacterium. Lineage (GTDB taxonomy): Bacteria > Bacteroidota > Bacteroidia > Flavobacteriales > UBA7312. Next base: position 3,309 of record CBFIDK010000002.1, read on the forward strand.
TTCATGATATAATTTATAATATGTTATTTCTAACCTTCATTATTTATTTTCAATTTTAGATTGAATGCTCAGTGATGCTTCCATTCTGATTTTACCAATAATTAGCAACTCCGCAGCGGCTTGATTTGTACCAGTAGGAATGTTGTTTAAATCACAAGCGTTCAATAAAGAAGTGATATCTTCATGATAAGGCTGAAGAATGGTAGCATCTCTAAAGAAAAATACTATTTCGACTTCTCCACGCTTAATCATGTCCGTTATCTGAAGGTATCCTCCTTCTGCCCCTTTTTTAACGTGTGTTAACGGTAAGTTCAACTCACCTTCTTCTAAGAAAACAGCAGTTCGACCAGTAGCTACAATTTCTCTACCAAAAAACCACGACTTCTTATCTTTAAGAAAGCGCAACAAATCGGCTTTAAAATTATCATGAGCTATGACTACTATTTTACTCATTAGACTAAATCTTTATTTAAACTTTCGTGAAATACTCTTGAACACAAATCGATTAAACGTGCAGAATAACCGGACTCATTGTCGTACCACGATACTAGTTTTACTAAGTTTCCGTCAACTTTCGTTAACTCAGTGTCAACAATTGATGATTCTTTTCTTCCCACAATATCAATTGATACCAAAGGGTCAGAACTCATCGCCAAAATACCTTTCATTGAGCCATCTGCAGCATCTTGCAATACTTTGTTTACTTCATCACGTGTAGTTTCTTTATCAACAACACACACAAAATCAGTAATTGAACCACAAGCAACTGGCACTCGTAATGCTATACCATCTAACTTACCATTTAACTGTGGTAATACTTTTCCTACTGCCGATGCAGCACCTGTTTTAGTAGGAATAATAGAATTCATCGCCGAACGTGCTCTTCTTAAATCTTTGTGAGGCATATCCTGTAAACTTTGGTCAGCAGTAAATGCGTGTGTGGTAGTGATATAGCCAGACTTAATTCCAAAGTGATCGTTGATTACTTTTGCTAATGGCGCAAGACAGTTAGTAGTACATGAAGCGTTTGAGAATACAAAATCATCTTCATTGATAATTTCATCATTTACACCTAAAACTACAGTCTTTGCATCTGGTGATGGAGCTGATACAATGACCTTTTTTGCTCCAGCAATAACGTGTTGTAAAGCTTCCTCATTTTTTAGGAAGCGACCAGTACATTCTAACACCACATCAACACCAACTTCTTTCCAAGGCAACTCTTGTGGATTAGGACATGAATAAATTGGAATTTCTGTAGAGTCTACTAAAATAGAATTAGCAGAAGCGCTGATGAAATTTGGTAATACGCCATGTGTAGAATCGTATTTTAATAAATGTGCCAATGTGTTCACATCAGTTAAGTCGTTTATCGCTACTATTTCTATATCATTAGATTGTAACGATTGTCTGAAGAAGCTTCTACCTATTCTTCCAAATCCATTTATTGCAACTTTAATTTTTGTCATTTTATCTAGAAATTATTTCGTTTAATTTGTATAAATCTTCGTTTATGTTGTTGTTGTTTTCCACCACTTTTTGTAATGGCGTTAATACTATTTCATTTTTTATTAGTCCAACCATATGATTTGATTTAGACTCTAAAAGAGTTTTTACTGCAGCATTGCCTAATCTACTGGCAATTATTCTGTCTTCAGCAGTTGGCGAACCTCCTCTTTGTAGGTGTCCAAGGATACTAACCTTAGTTTCATAGTCAGAGTATACTTTTATAAGATCATCCGCAATTTTGTAGGAAGGTCCGTATGTATTTCCTTCAGCAACAATCACTATGCTCGAGGTCTTTTTTAATACTTTACCCTCTTTGAGTCTGTCGGCTAAATCAGAAATTTGAAATTCTTTTTCAGGGATAATAACATGACAAGCTCCAGTAGCTAAACTTGAGTGCAAGGCCAAATTTCCATTATGTCTACCCATTACTTCAACAAAAAATAATCGGTTGTGTGAACGCGCAGTATCTCTGATTTTATCGATGGTTTCAACAATAGTCTGAAGTGCAGTATGAAACCCAATTGAATTATCAGTGCCATAAATATCGTTGTCAATAGACGCCGGCACTCCTACACATGGAAAATCAAATTGTTTGGAAAAAACATTGGCTCCAGTAAGTGAACCATTTCCACCGATTACAACTAAAGCGTCAATTTCTAAATTCTTTAAATTCTGATAGGCAATTTCTCTAATTTTTGGATCATGAAAATCCATTGAACGCGCTGTTTTCAGCTTTGTTCCGCCTAATCCCAAAATCTTACTAACCGAACGCATCTCTAACTTTCTATAATCGTTTTCGATGATGCCCTGAAAGCCTCTAAAGAACCCATAACATTCTACATTATAGTATATAGATGAACGAACAACACTTCGTATCGCCGCGTTCATTCCGGGTGAATCTCCACCAGATGTTATTATAGCTAATCGTTTAATAATGGTTATGTTTTTGACAAATATAAGACAAAAAGTGTAAATTTAACACTAACCAAGCTTTAAAAAAATATAATTGCTTAAAATTGACTGTTTATTTCAGAGTATCAGGACTTGTTGTAAAAGGCAATTACAATCAAAAGCATCAACAAAGAATACATGCTGTCTTCGATTGGAATATTTAATAATCTAACTCCAATAATTTCAGATGAATTATAACTTACAACAGGAAATTCAGTAAAACTTCCCGTCAAAAACCCATTTATTAATAAGAAAGGAATTATGGAAACAAGAAAAGCTCTAAAAAATAAACCTATCCATTTTGGGTTATAAATAGCTAGTATAAATAATGCAAGCGAGCTTAGTGTAAAACACACTAAAGTGTATAGCTTATCAGAGAATACGACACTCAAAACGATTAATAAAACCGCTAAACTATAAGAAAAGATTTGATATGGTTTTGGGTTTACGTCTTGACTGAAAAAGTAATTTAACACCTCGTACAAAAAGACACATGAAAAGGGTATAAATATAAAAAATAGCCATTCTTCAATTGGCAAGGAAAATATTTTAAAGCCTATTGTATAGTCTTTATTAAATGCCCAAACATTCTCTACTGTAAACCAAACATCCCAAGGAATAAAAAGAAGCATCATTACTAATGATGACTTAATTATCTTGGACCATTTTGTGTGAAATTGTATTCTTTTTTCAAAACTTTGAGCCAAAGGGTATGAAATGGTAAACCCTAACAATATGAAATAGAAAAATTTATGTTCTAAAAAATCCATTATAAACTCATTGATAATAAGGTGAAAAATAATACTTGTGATAGCAGCAAGCCAAACGAAATTCTGTAATCTAACTTTGGTCGATTGAAAGAGATTATGGCGTTCATTATTAAAGAAACTATAAACCACATCACATAATTCTGCAGGGGTATGTCTACTGCCGCCCAACTCCAAAAATCTAATGAAATAGCCACTGGCTCAATCAATACATCCATCAACACCATCAATACTGATGCTAGCAAAATAGTTGGCCATTTTTTCTTGAGAAAAAAATTACTTACCGAAAATATTGAGAACGATAACAGTATCCAGTTTACTCCAATCATTAAAGGGGTATTGAGGACTTTAAAACCTAAGGCTTCGCCATAAGTGTACTCTCCAAATAATATGCCGGTATTCACACCTATAACCTCAACGAAATACCCAATAGCAAAGAGAACAGCACAGAGCTTAAAAAAATCAGCTGAAAAGTCATCATTTGCCCAAATATATAGTCCAAGCGAGAGTAAAAGGTTAAAAGGCGTGAGGGCTAAAAACAACTCTCGAAAAGACAAAGATAATCCTACCACTCCAACTAAGTGAAAGATAAATAAGAGAATAATACTAATATTGACTTTTGAAAAATTCATATGGTTAAGCTCTTAAAAAAATCCATCTACAATCTTTGCTGATGAAAGTGCTAAAGGAATTCCTCCTCCTGGATGCACGCTTCCTCCACAAAAATACATCCCACCAATATCGCTAGAAAAATTGGGGTGACGAAAAAATGCGGCCATTTTTTTATTCGATGCAGTACCATAAAGTGACCCTTTATAAGAGCCCGTTTTAGATTCTATTAATATAGGGTCTAGTATTTCCTCTGTCAAAATCAATGAAGCAACATCAATGTTTAACTGTCGATTGAGCTTTTCAATTATAGATGCTCTGGCCTTTGTAATTAGTTTATCCCAGTCTTGGCTTTCTACTGAAGGAACATTAATCATAACAAACCAGTTTTCACAATTTTCAGGAGCATCTGACGGTTTTTTCTTGGAAGTAATGTTTACATAAACTGTTGGGTCATCGTATATGGATTGGGCGCTTTCTAAGGCTTCAAATTCTTTCGTGTAATTATCCGAGAAAAATATATTATGTAGATCTAAAGCTGGAAAGGAAGCGTTTATTCCCCAGTAAAATATGAGTGCCGAAGTGGATCTTTCTTGTGCCGCTATTTTTTTAGAAAACGACTCGTTTTTTAATAGGTTTTTATACACAAAAAAGACATCTAAATTACTCACTACATAATCAGATAAGATGGTCTCTCCATTTGTTACAATTCCCTTTACTTTTTTATCTTCCACTAACACCTCATCAACTTTAGAGTTAAGCTCAAATTTTACACCCAAAGAAAGGGCTAAATCGTGCAATGCCAAGGATATTGAATACATTCCTTTGTTGGGGAAAAAAGCGCCTTTATTAAATTCTAAATGCGGGATAATATTCAAAATAGAAGGCGCTATATAAGGGTTCGAGCCATTGTAAGTTGCGTAACGGTCAAACAATTGAACCATCTTGTCATTTTTGAGTGTTTCATTATTGGCGTTATGCATACTTTTAAAAATTCCAAGAAAAGGTAGTTTTAGAAAAGAGCTAATAACCTTAAGCGACCAATATGTTTTAAAACGATGTAAAGATTTTTGCAAAAATAAAAATGCTGTTGAATCGTAAATAAATTGACTCTTTTGTAAATGTTTAATTACATCAGAGGCATTTACACCGGTTTTATTAGCTGCTTCTTGAGCAAATTTTTCGGGGTCAGTATAGCCAATGATGTGTGTGCCGTCTTCGTAAAAATAACGACAGCTTTCGTCCAATTTTTGATAGTTAAAATAATCTCTAGGGTTTTTGTTAGCAATCTCAAACAGCTCATCTACAAGCTCAGGCATAGTGAATAATGAGGGGCCGGCATCAAAACGAAAATCACCAGATTGAATTTGTGATAACTTTCCGCCAACATAAGTGTTTGACTCATAAACAGTAACACGGTATCCCTTTGCCGCTAATCGTATCGCTGTGGCCATTCCACCTACTCCAGCACCAATAACGCTTACTATTTTAGAGTTTACTGACATGCTTTGTATCTAGCAATAGATTCGAGTCTGGAAGCCTTAACATCTGCAATTCTTTCAACTGGATAATACCCATTGTCATGAATTTCGAATATCCATTTTTTGCAATACTTAAGTTTTGGATCGAACTTTTTAAGTTGTGTGTCAGGGTTGAATACACGAAAGTAAGGTGATGCGTCACAGCCAGTACCAGCAACCCACTGCCAATTGCCATTGTTTGACGCTAAATCAAAATCCATGAGTTTAGAAGCAAAGTAAGCCTCTCCCAATCGCCAATCAATTCCTAAGTTTTTCACTAAAAATGAAGCCGCTATCATTCGCACTCTATTGTGCATATAACCAGTATCGAACAACTGGCGCATCCCCGCATCAACAATAGGAAAACCAGTGAGACCATATTTCCACTTTCGGAATAAAGCAGTATCATTCCATTTCAAATTGTTGTATTTTTCTCTATAGCATGAAGTAACTACATGAGGGTTGTGCCACAATACTTGCGAGAAAAAGGAACGCCAAATTATTTCATTTAGTAATGGTTCTGAATACTGAAAAGCAATGCTGGCTATCTCTCGAACACTTACAAATCCAAATCGTAAATGAACAGAAGTATTGCTTGTTCCGTCTAAATCAGGAATATCCCTATTTATATCGTAATCGATTAGAGAACGGTAGTCTAAATTGGGTTTATGTAAAATATATGAACTGTAGATAAATCCTAGCTCTTCTATTGATTCTACACATTTTAAATTGTCAACAGCTTCACAACGGTCTAGTAAATCTTGAGAAGCGTATGGCTGAATCATCGAAATTTTAAATTTCGACTTCCACTTTTTCATGTAAGGCGTAAAAACTCCATATGGATTTCCTTGATCGGTAAGAATATCATCTTTCTCGAAAATAACTTGATCTTTAAACGAATGAAACTCTACACCTTTTGCTTGTAAAGACTGCTTAATCTCATCGTCTCTTTGTCTGGCATAAGGTTCATAATCTGTATTTGTATAGCAGGCTTCAAAAGGTTTTATCGCATAAATAGAATCAATTACATCTGAAGGCTTTCCGTGCATTACATGAATTTTCTTTCCATGCTCGGAAAGTTCCTTATTAAGCTCGTTAAGTTTATCAAAAAGAAGACTAACTCTTCTGTCTTCCTCATCTAATTCATTAAGAATTGAAGTGTCAAAAATGAAAATTGGTACTACAGATTTTGATTCTGTTAGGGCATTAAAAAAGCCATGATTGTCGTGCAATCTTAAATCTCTTCTAAACCAAAATATGCTAGTATTGTACTTCATTTTTTAAATTCTTTCGCAATGACACTATCCAAAGTTGGATAATTTAATAAAAATTTTGAAGAGACTAATTTTTCAGATGACAAGCCACAGCCTCCAATAAGTATAGTACTTCTGTCACCAAAAAGAATTGACAAAACCCACTTGGGTAATTTTATCAATAAAGAATACTTTGCTATTTTTCTTCTCAAATGTTTCATGAACTCGTATTGTGAAAACTTTTGCGGAGAGGCTAAATTGTATGGCCCACTTACATGATTATTTTCTATGGCATGCTCTACAAATTTTGCTGCATCGTCAATATGAATCCATTCAAAAGGCTGTGAACCTTTGCCAAATACTACGCCAAGTCCTAATTGCATAGACAAGGCCGTTGGCTGTAAGAAACCCGTATCTTTTGCTAACAACAATGAAATACGCATCTGCACTACTCTACTTCCTATATTTTTAAACTCTTCGGCAGCATTTTCCCAATCGACACACATATTTGAAAGCCAATCGTTTGAAGGACTATCCGTTTCTTTAAATTCTTGACTTGATGAATGTCCATAAAAACCCATAGCAGATGCACTGACAAAGGTCTTTGGTGAAACACCAAACTCTTTGCATTTATCGTAAAGTAGTTTAGCCGCTGTAATTCGACTGTCATACATCAATTTTTTATTGCTTTCCGTCCAAGGATTAATAATTCCAAAACCAGAAAGGTGAACGATATGCTGACAATTTTCAAGCGCTTTCTTTTGTATCTCTTTGGAAGAAATATCCCAAAAAAATACAGATTTATTATCGGCACTTTTCTTGCTAGAAGTAAGAGTAACTACCTCATAGCCTTTTGAGAGTAGATTTTCTTTTACTCTCTTTGCCAGGCTTCCGTTAGCCCCCGTTATTAGTACCTTCTCTTTCATTTAAAACTCTATTAATAATCCTATACTTGGTAAAACTGTTCCTGACTCATTAACAATCTCATACAAAGAATACTGATTAGCATTTTGTGAGCTGTAAACTTCTTCTCCAATTACAGGGTCAATACCTACTTCAGATGGCAATTGTATTTTAAAATTATAGAGGTTTTCTACATCTATATAGGCGTTTAAACTCCACTTTTTGAAATACCACTTTTTATCCAAACGTAAGTCTATGCCGTGAACATTTTTCAATCGTTGTGAATTAAGTGCGTCATAGTCTAAAACTCCTCTTTGGTTAATGTTCCAAATGGCTATATTACTAGATGTCGCTAAATCAATAGGGGTATAAGGAACACCTCCGGTATATCGGAATTTTAGTCCTAATTCTATATCTCGTTTGAACTTTTTACCCGCCGTCATATTGAAAATGAATCGGTTATCCCAAGCCGAGGGAATAAGCTCTCCGTTTTTATCTTCAAACTCGCTTCTGTAGTATGTTAATGACATAATCCCATAAACGGAAGAACTCAGTTTTTGCTGTGCTAAAAACTCTACACCATAACTCCTCCCCTCAGAAATTGACGATATATCTTCATTTCCAATAACGCCAAAGTCTCCACCCAAATTCGCTAAAGATATGCTGTCGATTAAAGAAAATGGATAGTTGCTGTATTGCTTGTAAAAGGACTCTAAAGTTATTTTACTGTAATTCGAGGGGTTATATTCTAATCCCAGTACAGCGTGGTCGCAGCGAATGTATTCGGCATCTTGATTTTGAAAATTATTGTTTAGTCCAAAGCCTAATATTGTGTACGCAGGTAACTGATAGTATCGTCCAAGATTGGCGTTAAGGCTAGATTTTCCTGAAAGGTTGTAAGCCAATGAAAGTCTGGGCGAAAAATTGGGTGTTGTGGTATTTTCTGTAAAGCTATTGCCGTCTACTCTAAAGCCAATGGACGTCACTAATCGATCCACTAAATACGTTTTACTTAACTGGGCAAAAGCGCCATACTTTATGAAGTGCAAATCCGTTTCCACGCGCTTGGTGTAAATAGAATCACCAACTGTTAGTAGTCGATTTGTTGAATTCAAATAGGTTGCATCTTCTAAGCTGAGACCTACATTAAATTTAATGTTGCTTTTTCTGAAATTGTACTCTATTCTTGATTTGTTTTCTATTTCTTGAGATTCATAATCGATGAGTTTTGGTGATGTAATATCGGCATAGTCGGCATATTTTACGGCAGTATTATTAAGGTGGCTACGGCTAAAGACTACAAACAAATTGGAGTTGTCAAAAAAGCGTTTCCATGTTCCACCAAGAGTATAATTCCACTGCTCGTTTACAGGCAAGTTATTCAAGGTATATTCATTTTGAGCCAATTGTTGTGGGTCGTCAACACCTTCGTTGGCTTCTGGGTTCAATGAAAATTCATCTATTGCTGCTAAACCAATAATATTAAACTGGTTTTTATTGTCGGGCTTGTGTGTTAACTTAAATTGGATATCGTTGTAGGTTGGTAAAAATGGAAGTTTTAAAGCTTGAAACAAAAACTGTAAGTATGAGCGTCTGGCTGAAAGCAGCATGGTTGATTTCTCTGACAATGGAGTGTTTATCGTTAAACCTGCATCACTAGACCCAACCATAAAAGAACCGCTAAACTCCTCGTCACTTCCTTCGATTTGCTTGAGCTCCATAACCGAACTTAAAGTATTCCCTCTATTTGCTGGAAAGGCACCAGAGTAAAAATCTACTTCGCGAATAAAGTTAACATTTAAAATTCCTACAGGGCCACCTGAAGATCCTTGGGTAGCAAAGTGGTTTATGTTAGGTATTTCTACACCGTCTAAAAAGAATCTATTTTCATTTGGCGCACCACCTCTAATTACTATGTCGTTTCTGAAAGAAGGCGTACTAGAAACTCCTGGTAAGTTTGCAATAACCTTAGATATATCTCTATTACCCCCTGGGCTTCTGTAAATTTCAGAGGCATTAATAGTTCTTAAACTAGTTGGACTTTCTTCTGTCTTATTGAATGTATTGGCGGTAACTTGTACCTCTTCAATAATTTGGGCATTCTCGGTCATTGCAAAATTCAGTCTCAAATTCTTATTAGAAGTTAACTGTATCTCTGTTTTTATAGACGTATTGAAGCCTATATAGCTGCACTTGAAGTTGTATAGTCCTGGCGCAATACCCAAAATTTCAAAGTTACCATCAAAATCAGTTGTTGCACCAATTGTTGTACCATCAATAACAACATTGGCAAATGGTATAGGCTCATTATTTAAGGAATTGGTTACACTACCATAGACTCTAACATCTTGCGCCTGAACAAGTGTCGCTAAAAATGTAAAAAGGATTAATAAAAAGATTCTCATAATTTGTTAGTTAAGTGGATTGTATGTCTAAAACCGTTATTTCTGGTAAAATTCCTACTCTTCCAGGATAGCCCAAATGACCTATGCCTCTATTAACGTAAAGGAATTTATTTTCATTTTGATATAGCCCCGCCCAAAATTTATATTTCCATTTAGAAGGACTCCATTTTATTCCTGCAAATTCAATACCAAATTGCATGCCGTGTGTGTGTCCTGCTAGTTGTAAATCGATTTGCTTTGAGAAAGGTAACACCCTATTTTCCCAATGCGTTGGATCATGAGACAATAATAATGTAGGAATACCGTCTTTGGTATTCTGCATGGCTTTTTCCAAATCGCCATACTTTGAAAATCGACCGTCTCCCCAATTTTCAACACCTACTAAATTAATCTCAACGCCGTTAATTTCTACCAATCTATTTTCATTCAGCAATAAGTTAAAGTCAGCAGCATTGAAATGACCCTTTATTTCATTGAGGTTAGCTTGCCATTTTTCCCGACCTTCAGATGTAGAGGTGTCTAGGCCTATGTAATCTGCATAATCGTGATTTCCGAGCACGGCATACTTTCCGTGTTTGGCTTTTAATTCTTTGAGAATTTCTACAAAAGGCTTAGCCTCAGCGGCATAATTGTTGACTAAATCTCCTGTGAAAAAGATTAAATCTACTTCTTCGTTATTAATAAGTTGTACAGCTTCTCTTAATTTATCTTTTCGCTGAAAACTTCCTAGGTGTAAATCTGAAATCTGAACAACTTTTAGTGGCTTTGCCCCTTTGGGATAGTTTTTGAGCTTTAGACTTACAAAATGTTTTTTGAAATCAAATCGACCGACAATTATTCCGTAAGTAAATACTGAAAAAGTTATTGCTCCAAGACCTAAAGCTGTATTCTTCAAAAACTCAAGTCTGCTAATGGGACTACCGCCTATTGACAAACTTTTGCTTTCAAACATTACTTTATAGATGTATTTGAAAAACCGAATAATATCATCCACTAATAATGGAAATGCCATGGATAATTTCGCGACTATGATTGCAAACACAAAGCCAAAAATAACTACCATATATCCTGGATAAAGAGTCATATTGGTATTAATAGCAGGGAAATAAATTAGTGCTATTGTAATTAGGGTAATTCCTCCAAAAATATATTTGAGGAATGGACGATTGTTAAAAGTCTGTTTAAATGCTGACCAAATGTAAGCATCAAGAGACAGCAAAAATAGTATGAGAATTGTCGAAAAAATGATTCTGCCCATTGGTAGTTGTTTAGTTGTAAATTCGTATCAACAAAAGTATTGCTTATATGTGATTAACCATTAAAAAAATCAGGTAATTCATTAACTCTAGCGTAGGGAAATTTATCAATACTTTGGAGGTTATAATACCTGTTTAGCCCTCCTATTCCAACGCTATCCAAACGTTCTAAATCAATTTGCCCATTTTCATCTACTGCATTTTCATCTACAATTAAATGTTGAATAGAACCTACAATCATTATGCAATTATTGATTTTAATTGGTATTGACTCTTCGTATTTCATTCCAATTTTTAACCTGCTTTCCTTTACAAAAGGCGCGGCAAAACCTTCTATGTACTCTTCGGTTAGTTGGCACTTTTCAAACTCCGATTCTTCTTTTTCAAATTTTGCAGAGGTGTAGTGAGCATTAGCAACAAATTCAGGATGCACCTGATTTATGGTAAAGCATTTAGAATGCATAATGTTTTCAAATGTGTCTCGCCTAACTTCATGACGTGGACGCATTATAAAACCCAATAGTGCAGGATTACTACCCAAGTGTACTAATGAACTGAAAATGGCTACGTTAGTAACGCCACTTTCTGAAACAGTACCAATAAGATTAGCAGGCTTTACTCCTGTAACTGAATTGATAAGATTCAACCGTTTTACTCGGGGTGTTTTTTGAATATCTTCTTTGCTTAAATGCATATTAAAGTATTATTCTATTCTTTACTAAATCTTGAAAAGACAAGACGTTATTATCTGAAAACGTTTTAAAGCCAGTTACATTAAAAAAGAAAATAGCATGGTCTCCATGGTGGCGCACTTCTGAATCTTTTTCTAACTCCAGAATTGCTGAAACACCTTTAAGCACTTTGTACTCTTTCCAATTTTCAAGCAAATTATAAGACGTTAAATAACGGTCTTTATCAAAAAGACGACCACTTACTTTGCCAAGTTTTCTAATCACTTTTAAGTTGTCTGAACTAAGTAGCTGCAAAACTACTTTTGATGATTTTTGAAGGTTTTTATACGTTTTGGAAGTGTAATCTATTGCTATAGAATACATTTTAGGCTGCATACTTACTGCTGAAACATAAGTACAAATATTCATGTTCAGTTTTCCATCATCATCAAAAGTGAGTAAACTGTAAACGGGAGGGCTTACTATATTCCAAGGTCTTTTCATTGCTTAAGAATTGTATTTTTTATCTAGAACTTTAAATCGGTAGTCAAAAATTGACTCTAGTTGTCGTTTTATAAGTAGTGAATTTGCAATTACACCCAAAATTCCAAAGGGTGGAATATAAGTAACAATGTCAGTCATCAATACTCCACCGACTTGCTCTTCAAACAAATGTTGATGGTGCCACATAGTATATGGCCCCAATCGTTGCTCGTCAACAAAAAATTGCTTGTCTTTAACTTGCGAAATTTCTGTAACCCAATTCATTTTTATATTGAGCAAAGGCGATACCCTATAAGTAATTATCATTCCAGGATACATTTTTTCGGGCAAACCCTCAGACGTAATGTCAAACAACATATAGTCAGGAGTAATTTCCTTTAAATTTTTGGGTGATGAAGCAAAATCCCAAATAGTATCTATGTCTGTTTTTAAAAATTGTTTTTTGATAAGTTGAAAATGAGCCATCTTAAGTTCTACTATTTAGGTAATAATATGTAATTTTGTATAGTTATTAATACAAATTCTTATACAAATATACAATTATGCTATTTAAAACAAGCCAAAATCAAAGAAAAGTTGCTGAAGAATTAATAGAAATAAGCGGAAAAGCTTACAGCATAATTGAAATGTTTAGAAGCGATATTTTTGGCTCTCCTAAATACAAGATTTTGCACATGTCAAGCAATACATTTAACTTGGATTTTGAGGCTGATGAAGAGCTAATTTATTGCTCTATAGAAATACGAAAAAAAGGCTTAGCTCTATACTTCAGACATAGAAATGAAGAGTATATTCTTGCTTCAAGGTTTAACCAATTTAGCTTTCTAAATAACGATGATATTTTTGAAATACAAATGAATTCTACTCAGATGAAACTAAAAATCTCTGAAGAAAAAAGACATAAGAAATTTCTTCAGAGATTAATGAGATGTAGATTGACCTAGTTAATTATATCAACAAAATCATCTAAATTTTCTATCAAGTTTATCTTGCGATCTTTGGTAAGGAAATCTATGTCTAAACCATTCACTACAAGATAATGATTAGCATCTGAAAATGTTTTATTTAAGTAATCTATAGTAAAGTCTAAATTACTTTTTGATGTGTTCGATATCGAAAAGAATAATACATTATCAATTTTCTTCTTCTCAGCTAGGTGTGCTAGTGAACCGTATGGAATATTTGAACCTAAATAAATAACCTCAAAACCATTATTTATCAATAAAAACTTAGCAAAGACTAGCCCTATTTCATGAAATTCGTTTTCTGGCAAAAACAATAACCAATTTTCTTTATCGGTTATATTGTGTGAGGCTGAGTCAGCGGCAGCACTGATTTTTTGCTTGACTAATTCTGAGAGAAAATGCTCCTGAGAAGGGGCAATTCTATTAGTTAACCAGAAAATACCAATCTTCGAAAAAGCAACTAGTAGTACTTTTTTGTAAAATTCAAGAATTCCAAGTTCTCTTGAGCCACTTTCGTAAGTCAAGTGAAACAGTTTAGAGTCAAAATCTAAAGCCGATTGTATCAACTTTGCTATATAATAAGCATCTTTAGAATTATTGTTCGATTGATTTTTAATTTCATCAACCTTTACACAAATCTCTTCGTGTGTCATTTTAGAAATAGCCGAAATTTTGTAGCCATTTTCGAGCAAATAATTGCTACTTAATGCACGCACTAATAAATCATCAGTATAATATCTGATTTTGGTATCGGTTCGTTCTGCTTTCAGAAAACCGTACCTGTTTTCCCAAGTTCTTAACACAAATTTAGTTATGCCAGTGATTTGAGAAAACTGGTCTATGCTATATTTGGTCATTGATTATGTATTTGCCGTTAGGAAATTTTTCAAACCAAAAATCAAGACTGCTGATTGACTTAAGATTAATGCGCATCTTGTCTGTGTAAAAGATGATTTTTGGAGTTCTTTTCTTAATTTCTTCGACCGAAACTTTCTTTTTTTTCTTTCGTGGCATTGTACCAAATTTATGAATTTTGTAGCACTATAGCTATAAATACTTATGCAAATATACAACTTTGTATAACATTTTAACACTTTTTTTATACAAATTTTAAAATCAACCAATTTTGTACCTATATTTGTACCCATCAATAACTTAACTAACTAACATTTATTATGAAGAAAATATTTTTTACCCTTGCACTCATAAGCTCGTTTTTATTAGGAGCGAATGCAGATAATCATACTGTAACTGCCGGTATGTCTTATTACGCACCTGAGTCTTTAACCATCTCAGTCGGAGATACTGTAACATGGATTAATGACGGAGGAACTCACGATGTCAATGCAAATACAAATACTATAACGGGGCAAAGCTTCAACAATCCTGAAAGTTTTGGATCTCCATACGTAAGTGGAATCGGTGACGTCATATATACACATGTTTTTACAATTGAAGGAACATATGATTACGATTGTTCTTATGGAAACCATGCCGCAGCTGGAATGGTTGCACAAATAATTGAAGAACCAGGACTTCCTACAATAATGGAAATTGTTGAGGCTTCAGAAAATCATACTTATTTAGAAACTGCAATCAACACCGCAAATCTAAATGAAACATTAGACACTGGTGGACCTTTCACCCTATTTGCTCCAACGGATGAGGCATTTACTGCTCTTGAAGTAGCTCAACCTGGTTTTATTGCAGCACTTCTTGCTGATACTGAAACCCTTACGTCAATATTATTTTATCATGTGGTAAGTGGCATTACAATGGCTGAAGACCTTAATGATGGCGATTTAATACCAACATTAAATACTGCTTCACTTACAGTATCTATTGATGGAATGACATATATGATCAATATGGCTACAGTTACAACTCCTAATTTAGAAGCAAGTAACGGTGTAGTGCATGTTATCGATATGGTACTTGTTCCTGCTGAAGAACCAAATGATTCATCAACCGTAATGGATATTATAGAAAATTCTGTTGTACACAATACATTAGAGGCGGCTATCAATGAAGCTGGTCTTGCTGAAGCACTTTCAGGAGATGGTCCATTTACTGTGTTCGCTCCAACGGATGAAGTTTTCAGTGAACTAGACCCAATGGTACTTGGTGCACTATTAGCCAATACAGAACTTCTTACTAACGTCTTGCTTGGCCATGTTACTGAAAGCACACTCTTTTCAGAAGATCTAACTGATGGCTTAAACGTTACAATGATGAATGATGGTGAATTAACAGTTTCTAATGACGGTATTTCGATAATGCTTGGAGTAGCAAACGTTACTCAAGCAGATTTTGAAGCTACCAACGGAGTGGTGCACTTTATTGACACAATATTAATAACTACTGTTCTAAATCCTGACACTATTACTGTAATGGATATTATAGAAACGTCACCTTCACACAACACCTTAGAAGCGGCTATTAATGCTGCTGGACTTAACGAAACACTTTCTGGTGACGGCCCGTTCACAGTATTTGCACCAACTGATGAGGCTTTCGGTGAACTGCCAGCCGGAACTGTAGAAGGATTGCTAGCTGATATTCCTGCTTTGACTGCAATATTAAAGCATCACGTTCACTCGGGCAATGTTTTATCCACTGGACTTTCTGACGGAATGTCGATACCGACATTGAATGACGATAACTTAATCGTCTCAATTGATGGCGCAACAGTAATGATTGATATGGCTACCGTAATTGTTGCTGATTTAGAAGCAACTAATGGTGTAGTACACGTTATTAATATGGTATTAATTCCTGCAGACCCATCGTCAATAGGCGAGTATAACACCGAAGAAATTTATATGTATTCTCTAAATTTATTGGGAGAAAAAGTTGATAGAAATACTAAAGGCGAAGTCTTAATTGACATTTATTCTAATGGAAAAACTATCAAAAGACTAAATTTAACAAAGTAATTCATATTATATTTAATTCAATTGGGAGGACATCTTATTGTTCTCCCAATTTTTTTTCTAACAAATGAAACACATACTAACAACTTTAATTGCAATCTTTATCATGACTACACTATCAGCACAGTCAATACATACTATAACTATCAATTCTATTGATGGAAAAGAAATCAAAATGAGTGAATTTAAGGGCAAATACATTCTTGTCGTTAACGTTGCCTCCAATTGCGGTTACACTTCACAATATTCTGACTTACAGAAACTACACGACACTTACGATAACCTTGTAGTATTAGGCGTGCCGTGCAACCAATTTGGAATGCAAGAGCCAGGGTCTGAAAAAGAAATTCAGATGTTTTGTGAAAGCAAATACAACATTGATTTTCCTATGACTGAGAAAGTCGATGTGAAGGGTAAAAATCAACATGACCTTTTCAATTGGCTAACTTCTAAAAAAACAAATGCAATCGATGATTATACCGTATCATGGAACTTCAATAAATTTTTAGTTAGCCCAGAAGGCAAACTACTCTCTTACTACAAAAGCGGCGTAAACCCAATGGATGAAAGCATTACTAATCTAATTAAATGATGAAAAAAATTGGCTTTCTTCTTCTAACACTACTATCTTTATATGCCCTTTATGCTTTTAATGTGAGCTACAACACTAATTATACCGTTTTAAGAACAGTCGATTCTGTTGAAATTAGAAAATATTCTAAAGCATACTATGCCAGCTATTACACGAGAGATAATAGTGATAACTCTAAATTTAGAGTTTTAGCGAATTACATTTTTGGCGGGAACGATAGGCAAGAGCAAATTGGGATGACCTCTCCTGTAAATATGCGAATGTCTTCACAGAAAAACGAAATGCTTTTTTTAATGCCAGACCGTTACGAAATGGAAAGCCTGCCAATTCCTGACAATAATGATATTGAGCTAATTTCTATTGATGAAAGGATAGTAGCAACTATACGATTTTCGGGTTACGCTAACGATACTAAAGTGGCAAGAAAAAAGAAAGAATTAATTGATACACTAGAAAAACATTCTATTGATTACACTGATGAATTTGAATTGCTCGTCTATGACTCGCCTTACAAAGTAGTAAATAGAAGAAACGAAGTATTAGTTGTATTGAAATAATGCCTGAAGGTCCAGAAGTAAAAATAGCGTCAACCTACTACAACGAATTTTTTAAAGGTTCAGAAAATATCCAGTTTGAAATTCTCACTGAATACTACGAAACCAAATATTTTGATGTATTTGAGACCATCCAAAAACATTTAGAAAAAACGTTTCAACCCATTTTCACTATTGGAAAAAACTTATTTATTCCTTTGAAAAATAAACAAACGTTTAACTTTCATTTGGGAATGACTGGTGGATGGAGTGAACATCTTGTAAAACACTGTCATTTTCGAGTTTATACCAACGATAAAGAATTATTCTTTAGAGACGTCAGAAAGTTTGGCAAAATGAGAATTGTAAATAATGAAGACATTGACAAAAAACATAATATTGAATTTGATCTTTTGAATGATTACTACAACTTTGAACGTCATTTTACATTTCTTAAATCAAAAATTAATGCTGGAAAATCGGTTTGTTCAGCTCTAATGAATCAATCATTTTTCCCAGGTGTTGGCAATTACATTAAGTCCGAAGCGCTGTATGCAACAAAACTACATCCTGAAAAAAAATGGGGAGAACTTTCAGCCAAAAAAATAAAAGAACTGATTCTTAATACACAAGA
Source organism: Flavobacteriales bacterium (assembly GCA_965661345.1). Lineage (GTDB taxonomy): Bacteria > Bacteroidota > Bacteroidia > Flavobacteriales > UBA7312. Next base: position 21,314 of record CBFIDK010000002.1, read on the forward strand.
CATCATGCAGCGGAGTTACTCCACAGGAGGTGCAGAACTAAAGGATTTTAAAAATCCATTCCATGAATCTACATTTAGTCTGAAAGTATATGGAAAAGAAACAGACCCTAAAGGGAACAAAATAGAAAGTCTAGTCACTTCTGACCAGCGTAAAAGCTGGTTTTGTCCACGAATTCAAAAATGAAATATTGTGTACATTTTATACTAAAGAATGAAGAAGTCCTTTTGCTTAAGCGAAAAGATTCCAATCCTTTCTATCCAGGAATTTGGACGCCAATTATCGGCAAACTAAAACCCAATGAAGACCCTTTTTTAGCCGTAAAAAGAGAAACTTTTGAAGAAACTCAACTGCAAATTAATCAACCAATCTTTTTAAAGCAGTGTGAATTTGACAAAGATGAATATTGGTTTTTTCATTCTACAACTTCAGAAAGTAAGGTTGTGTTAAATCATGAAAATGATAACTACGATTTCTTCACTAAAGACAAATTGCCAGAAAATCTTTGGTCATTTTTCAAAAACACTTTACTGGAAATATAACTTTACTTGCTAAGTTTCTTAATGATAAGCGGCAAATAAACCAAGTCGAAAAATACTGCTACAACAGCGCTAATAATGGTAATCACCGACAACTGAGATACCGATTTAAACTCAGAAAACATTAGAGGCAACAAACAAATCATTATCACCACAGTGGTTTTGATAACTGCACTTCCTGTATTATTGACTACTAAATTTAACGATTCGGCTTTGCTAACATTTCGATTCCTATGATTTGTATAAGCACTGATAACATGTATTGAGTCGTCGATAATAAGACCAAAAACAATTGTAAAAATGAAGGCATTAGATAAACTAAAATAAAAGCCAAAACTATAAAGGATTCCTACGCATACCAATATTGGCGCTACGTTTGGCAAAATGGCTATTATAAAGTAATTGTAATCAAAATTATTGAACAAAAAGAATAAAATTCCAATTGATAATATCGCTAGTAACAAGCCATAAATTAACTGCTTGGTCAAGTCATTGCCCAATAAGTCAAATAAATATCCAGCCCCCGAATAATTAAACTGTAAATCGTTTTGCTTAAAACGATTTTCGAGTTTTTCTAACTTAGATAAAGTCGCCAGTGAGCCTTCGTCCCCAGTTCTGCAAATAAAGAAATATTGATCTTTGTATTCCTCTGTTGAGAAACCCATTTTATCGAGAATTAAACTGTTAAAGTTTGCATTTGTGAAATCAACTACAAAGCCGAGTGACCTTAGCTCATTCTCCACATCATTTAGAAGAGCGACATCGCTAATTCTATCCTTATCTAGAAAAATAGTAATAGGCTTTATTCCGCCAAAATGTTTATCAAAAAAAGCTGTTTGCTGATACACTTCAGACTTTTTGTTAATCTCGTCCGTGAGGTAATTATCTATTTTTACATTACTAACCCCATAAAACCCAAGTGCCAAGAAAAAAATCATAACCACATGAAATGCCTTGTTGGTCTGTCCATTTTTCAAAAAAGCGATAAGTCTGTCAGTGTTTTTTTCAATAAAAGGTACTGGAGTGGATTGATTGAAATTTTTATCTACGCTAATAGCATAAACTATCATGGCCACAAAGAGAGTAGTAACCACACCTATTGAGGTGATTATACCAAAGCGTAAAATAGGAATGATATCATTTACCAAAAACGTTAAAAAACTCATGGCAGTAGTAACAGATGTTAAGGCAACAGCCTTACCAACAGTACTCATTCTTTTCTTAAAAAACGCTTCAATAGAACGCTCATTTTTATCTTGTTTATTTGTCAAGTGCATAATGTCCGAAAGACATACAATAAAAAGAATTGCAGGTGTAATTATCATAACCAGTTCAATTCCTCCAAAAATGGTTTGAGAAATTCCGAGTGTTATGACAATACTAGCGATTACACTAAATACGGTTAGAGATACTAACCTTATGTTTTGAGTAATAAACAAAAGGAATAAAAAACAGAGAACCCCACTAATCAATGTCAGAATAATAAATTCTTGAATAACCTTTTTAGCAAAATACAATTCGCTTGGCGAACGCCCACTTATATATACCCCTGACATCTTATCGGTCAGTTCTGTAGCATACAATGAGTCTATAAAAAGTCTGTTATCGGACTTACTTAATCCACTCTCATTCTCAATGAGAAAGAGAAAATTTCTTCCGTCTTTAGAAATAAAGTTGTTTTGATTTTGAAGTATTTTCTCCTTGCTTAATGCGTACAGTGAATCGTTACTTAAATTCAGCTTTCTTTTGGAAATAGGAAATAGACCTGTATTTATTAGCTCTCTATCGTTTATGAGGCTGAATACTCTTTTGACATACTTTGATTTTTTCAACGTTTTATGAAAAGCGTTCAGCTCGAGCATATCGTTATAAGATAGACTGTCAGAAAATGATAGCCCAAAAAACACCAAATTATTGTCGTCTAAAACATTAATATCGATATTGGTGGCTTCGAGTTCGTTGATAATTCGCTCAGAATCAAAATATATTTTAGCATCAGTCAATTGATACAAACAATAGCCAAAGACTACTAAAATAAAGGCAAACAGATAGTACTTGAATCGCCAAAAGAAATTATACATCCTCTATTTCTTTAATGTTGATAAACCACCATCAACATGCAGTACTTGTCCTGTCATCCAAGATGATTTATCAGACAATAGAAACTCTATGGCATCTGAAATATTTTTAGGTTGCCCAACTTTTTGTAAAGGATGGCGAGCATTCATTTGCTCTACCTGAGTTTCAGTTCTAAATAACCTTGCAGCTAATTTAGTTTGAACAACTGAAGGCGCTACACAATTTACCCGAATCTTTGGAGACCATTCGGCAGCTAATGAACGGCAAAGCCCTTCAATAGCTGATTTACACAAAGCTATCGAAGAATGGAAAGGCATACCCACTTGAGCAGCAACGGTGCTTATAAATACTAAAGAAGAATTTTCAGCAAATTGTTTGTGATAATGTTTAAGAATTTTAATCAATCCTAATACATTTATTTCATAATCGGACTGAAAATCTTTCAATTTAAGGCCAGAAAACGGACGAAGATTGATTGAGCCTGGAAAATAGACTAAACCATCAATTTCACCATCTACACTAGGAAAAGTGCTATCATCCTGAACATCAATCTCATGCTGATGACTGCCAGTAGGGTTAGACGTTAATTCAATAAATTCAAGCTCAGAAGACGCATTTTTAACCATGTACTGAGCAATGTCACTCGAAGAGCCAATAAGTAATACTTTCATTTTTTATTGCAAACTTAATACTTTTTGTATAATTTTATGCTCTGTAATTTATACAAAATGAAAAAAGTAAGAGTAATACGACGCGAACGCTTTAATGCCGCTCATAGATTGTTTAATCCAAATTGGACTGATGAAAAAAATGAGCAAATATTCGGAAAGTGCTCAAACAAAAATTGGCACGGTCATAATTACACTTTATTTGTAACCGTTGAAGGCAATGTAGATAGAGATACCGGTTATGTTATTGACTTGAAAATTTTGAGTGACCTCATCAAAGAAAAAATAGTCGATAAAATGGATCATAGAAATCTTAACTTAGAAGTTGATTTCATGAAAGATTGCATCACTACTGCTGAAAATATTGCAATAAAAATTTACGAACAACTCGAGGAAGGAATTAAGTCTACTGGCAACCACTTATATTGTGTAAAGCTGTACGAGACTGAAAATAATTATGTTGAATATTATGGATAATTCAAAACACTACAAAAATACAGCTCAAATTATTGACCTTAATCCCGAATTGAGAAATATAGGTTTCGCCGATGGTATTAATATCGGAGGGGCACTAAACGAGGATGAAAAAAAAATAATGATAGATAAAGCCGCAGTTAAATTCGGCGAATTTCTAGAAGCTTTAGGTTGTGATTGGGAAAATGACCCTAACTCTAAAGAAACGCCACACAGAGTAGCAAAAGCTTACGTTAATGACTTGTGGGCAGGAAGGTATAACGCCTTCCCAAAAATTACAACTTTCCCTAACAACGAATACGATGGAATCATTTTCGAAGGAAATATTCCAGTAATTTCGATGTGCTCGCACCACCATCAAACCATAATGGGAAAAGCACATATTGCTTACATTCCACAAATCAATCATGAAATAATAGGCTTAAGCAAACTAAACAGAATTGTAGAACATTACGCAAGAAGAGGTGCAATTCAAGAAAACTTAACCGTTCGAATTCACGATGCCATCAATAAAATTGTTGATAGTAACAAAGGAGTAGCCGTAATGATAGAAGCTTCTCACAACTGCGTTCAATGCCGTGGTATTGGACACCAAGGCACTTCAATGAAAACTTCTAAACTAACTGGAGAGTTCATTGAGTCAAACAAAACAAGAAACGAATTTTACGAGTTCATCAGATCATAATATGGGTAAAGTATCGGTAATAGGTAGTGGGTTTTCCGGTTTAAGTGCAGCTGCTTTTCTTGCCAAAGAAGGGCATGACGTCACCATATTTGAAAAGAACAAAGAAGTAGGTGGACGTGCTAGACAATTCCAAGAAAAAGGCTACACCTTTGATATGGGTCCAAGCTGGTACTGGATGGCAGATGTATTCGACAAATTCTTTCATCAGTTTGACAAAAACGCAAGTGACTATTTTGAATTAATTCAACTAGATCCTGGTTTTCAAATAATTTTTGAAAATCAAAAAACACTACAACTCTCAGCAGACTGGTCATCGGTTTGCGACTTGTTTGAAAGCTATGAGGAAGGTTCTTCTAAAAAGCTGGAAATATTCATGAAAGAAGCGGAATACAAATACGATTTCGGAATTAATAAACTAGTCTATGAACCCGGATTATCTATTTTAGAAATTTGTAAACCAGAACTTTTTGCTAACGTATTCAAACTGCAGGTGTTTACTTCTTACAGAAATCACGTTGCAAAATATTTTAAGAATCCGTATTTAAAAGCCTTATTGGAATTTCCTGTTTTATTTTTAGGTACGGCACCAAGTCAAACGCCTGCCTTGTATAGCTTAATGACCTATTCGGGAATAAAAAAAGGTACTTTTTACCCCATGGGCGGATTTGGAAAAGTAATAGATGCCTTTAAAGAAATTTGCCTTGAACAGGGCGTTAAGTTTAAAACCGATGAAGCTGTTGAATCGGTAAATATTATTGATAAGAATATTAAATCAATACAAACAACTAAAGGAGAATACAAAACTGATGTTGTAGTTGGCTCTGCCGATTACAACCATGTAGATAGTAAACTATTGCCCCCAGAATACCGCAATTATAACGATGCCTATTGGGAAAAAAGAACGTTTTCGCCATCAAGTCTTTTGTTCTATATTGGCGTCGATAAAAAACTTGACAAACTCATTCATCATAACCTATTTTTTGACGAAAATATTGAACAGCATACTGACGAAATTTACAGCGATCCAAAATGGCCTGAAAAACCATTGTTTTACGTATGTTGCCCTTCCAAATCAGACCCACATGTTGCGCCTGAAGGCAAGGAAAATGTTTTCTTTTTAATGCCAATTGCACCGGGACTGGAGGATAATGATGAAACAAGAGAACATTACTTTGAAATAATGCTAAAAAGGCTTGAAAAATACACAGGTCAAGCCATAGAAGAACATATAGAATATAAAAGAAGCTATTGTGTTAATGACTTTGTCCAAGATTATAATGCCTATAAAGGCAACGCATATGGACTTGCTAACACCTTACTTCAAACAGCAAATCTTAAACCTAAAATAATTAACAAGAAAATCAATAACCTTTTCTACACAGGTCAGCTAACCGTTCCAGGTCCAGGAGTTCCTCCTTCGATTATTTCCGGACAAGTAGTAGCTAAACACATTGTAGAATCTAACCTTATGACATTATGAAGCACCTATTCGATTCGGTTTCCGATAAGTGTAGTAAGTTAACAACTATCGCTTACAGCACAAGTTTTAGTTTTGGCATCAAAGCGCTAGACAAAAAACTTCATGCTCCTATTTATGGTATTTACGGATTTGTTCGTTTTGCAGACGAAATCGTTGATACTTTTCATGATTATGACAAGCACCGTCTTTTTCGTAGATTTAAAGAAGATACTATTGAAGCTATTGAGTCAAAAATTAGCCTAAACCCAATCTTAAATAGCTTTCAAAAAGTAGTAAATGACTACGAGATAGAGTGGAATCTTATCAATACATTTTTGGATAGTATGGAAATGGACCTTGATGAGGAACAAAGTTATGATACCGATAAATACAATAAATACATTTTAGGCTCGGCTGAAGTTGTAGGACTTATGTGCTTAAAAGTATTCGTTAACGGCGATGAAGAAGAGTACGAAAGGCTTAAACCTTCTGCCATGAGCTTAGGCTCAGCCTTTCAAAAAGTAAACTTTTTAAGAGACGCCAATAGTGATTTTTCATACCTAGGAAGAACCTATTTCCCGGGTGTAAATATGGTTGAATTTTCAGAAGAAGATAAATTGAAAATAGAAGCCGATATTGAAGAAGATTTTAATGACGCATTAGACGGCATCAAAAAACTGCCCTTTAGTTCAAGAGGTGGTGTATACTTAGCCTACATCTATTATTACAATCTTTTCAGAAAGATTAAGTCTTTGCCTTCATCAAGAGTAATGGAAGAGCGTATTCGAATACCGAATACAGACAAAGTTGCACTTATGATTCAATCAATGGTCAAAAATCAACTTAACCTTATATGAGGATAGCATTAATTTTCATTTTAACACTAAGCCTTCAAGTCGTTCAAGCCAGTGATTTTAACTACACAGAATTGCGCAACTTATACATTGAAGCTTCTAATAATGAAGCAGAATGTAAAAAGCTATTCGAACTCACTGAAGGAAGTGCTTTAGAAGAAAATATAATAGCATATTCTTATCATGCTGTTTCAAAAATGCTTAACAGTAAATTTTCACTTAACCCATTTTTTAAATATTCAGAATTTAACTCAGGAAAGGATATGCTTGAGACAGCCATTTCTTATGCCCCCAACAACCTTGAATTACGTTTTTTAAGGTATTGCATTCAAAAAAATACGCCTAGCTTTCTAAATTATAATGACAATTTAGATTCTGATAGCCTATTTATTGCGACACAGTTAAACTCTGACAATGCTGAATTGAAAACATTTATCAATCCAATTTTTAATGCCTTGTAATTATGGAAGAACAAGTTATCCTAGTAGACACTAAAGACAACCCAATTGGCAAAATGAATAAGCTAGAAGCCCACCAAAAAGGGCTTTTGCACAGAGCAATATCAATATTTATTTTCAATTCTAATGGTGAAATGCTCATCCAAAAAAGAGCCTTACACAAATACCACACTCCAGGGCTTTGGAGTAATAGTGCTTGTAGCCATCCAAGGACTAATGAATTCACAAAAAAAGCAGCAGAACGTCGACTAAAAGAAGAAATGGGACTATCCTGTGATTTATTTTTCTCTTTCAGCTTCCTTTACAAAGCAAGCTTTGATAATGGACTTATTGAAAATGAATTAGACCATGTTTATATTGGGTTTTCAGACGATGAACCTAAACTAAATCCATCTGAAGTTTGCGACTACAGATATGTGTATGCAGATGATCTTTTAAAGGAAGTCAAGACTTCCCCAGAGCAGTTTACACCCTGGTTCAAAATATGTCTTGGCAAGGTATTAGAAAGTCAGTATTATCTTCAAAAAAATGCACTAATTGCTTAATTTTACACCATGAGTTTTTTAGTAGGTTTAGTTGTAGTTTTTGTAATATTTTGGACGATGGAGCTTGTAGCTTGGGCTACACACAAATACGTTATGCACGGTTTTCTATGGAGCCTACACAAAGACCATCATCAAGTTGATAAAAATAAAGTGCTGGAGAAAAACGATTCATTTTTCTTAATTTTCGCTATTCCTGGCTCTACCCTAATTATATTTGGAGAACCTTTATCATTCTATATTGGAATAGGCATTACACTGTACGGCTTAGCCTATTTCATTATTCATGAAATATTTATTCATCAACGCATCAAACTTTTTCGAAATACAAAATCTCGATACTTGAAGGCCATAAGACGGGCTCATAAAATTCATCATAAAAATTTGAATAAAGAAGATGGGTCTTGTTTCGGTATGCTTATTGTTCCTATGAAGTATTTAAAACTTAGCTAGTTTTTTTAAGCAACAAATCTTTCAATAATACCAACACCATACACACTATTGACAAGTGCATCAGTATTCCTGATACCATAATGACGTATTTAACCCACGTTATTCCCAGCCACATCAGCCACAAGCCACCAAATGTAACTATCAGAGAAAGAGTAGGCTCTATCATCAAAAAGGTTTTGAAAAAAGGCGGTAATGTTGTAAAAAATACCATTAATGATAATATCAAAAACAGCATGGAAAGCGTAATAACATGACTATGGATAATCCCGTGCAACTCTCGTTCAGACATTTTAAAATGCAGTTCGTCTGCCTCTTCGTCAAACTCATTTCCTAAAACGTTTTCTTGGATTCCTTCGGCCTTAAAATCGGTAGTATGCTTAAGCATATCCAATCCAGAAAAATAACCAAATGATAATGCCAAAATGAAAACTGCTAAAGACAGTCTTAACGGTTTTGGTAACTGATGAAGTTTGAAATTCATCCCGCTTATAAGAGTTGTCTGCTTTGCCAATTTTTCATTTTTTGGGTTAAGGAAGATACAGCCATTTTCATAGACTCCACAGAAATTGTTGCGCCAGAAATGGCTTGAACGTCATTAACTTCTCTATTTAAAAACTGCTTCAACCAACGCTTATTAGCAATTTCTCCACCATAATTCTCTCGGTAAGTCAAAACGCGAAGTTTTAACAACTCCATGTCTGAGGAGTAAATGGCAATGAAATCAAACATATCGTGTTTGCTAGGTGCTTGTTGAATGCAAGCATAGGCATGGGTGCTATCGGACGTAATAATCTCAAAATAATTCGAATCTAAATCAATCTTTGTTTTGCTGTAAGCTGAATCGAAAAAATGTTCTAGTGTACTTTCGGCTTTAGACAACGTATTTTTTGAAGGTTGCCATTGTGAGAATACCGATAAGGGCATCGCGAGTAAAAATAGAATCACTAGCAAAAAGGAAGGATTTACTTTTCGAGCTATATAATTGTATGTTAGCCAAGTAGTCATTTTCATCATTATTAAAACCATATTCCAACACCCAAGTTAAAGTGCTTTGTTTCCTCAGTTGAAGCGGCATTACTTCTCAATTGGTAATCTGCTTTAAAAGCCGCTCCCTTATTTAATTTATATGTAAAGCCAAATGTTTTATCTGTTCTGTCGTAGGCTAAATTAGCGTCAAAACCGTCCGTCTCCTCATGTGTATTATAGCTTTCATAGCGCGCAAATGCAATCAGCTCATTTTCTGACTTGCCGTTTAAAAGGTTGTAGCCCGCTTCAATGTAATATCCTAATAACTTTGACCCTATATCGCTAGATGTTTTGGCGTTGTATTCTGCCGTATTTTCTAGATTAGCAAGGATGTATTGACCTCGAGCTTGAAAAGGACCATTGTTGTAACGGGCATCAACCCCCATCATAGTCAAGCCAACTTGTGTTGAATCAGCCTCAAAGTCTGAAGTCTCTGAGTTGCCTTTGTAAAAAGAAGCCCCGAGGTTCCACCCTAAAATTCCGAAATAAGAAACTCTACCAGCAACATCAAAATCTGATACTATTGCTTCAGCGCCTTTTTGTCGGCCGCTTCTAATACCATTTTTTCCATTAAATTTAGCCACCCCATTATCATAACCCAAAGGCCCATTTACCACCATCAATTGATAGTTAATAGACTGCTCGTCTAAACGGCCATTAAGACCTAAACCTATTTCTCGCCATGTAGTAGGAACAATGTATTTATCGACATTAGTTCGCTCAACGCCATTAAATGTAGGAGGCTCATGATAAAGGTTTTGAATGCCCATTGGAATTAACATTAAACCCGCTTGTAGGCTCATGTTATCTTTAATTTTGTAATCTAAAAAGGCTTGTTCAACATATAATTCCACGATATGTTCGTATTCGATTTCTGAAACAAAAGTTATTTTATCGTTGAACTTATAACCTAAAAATGTAACCAATCGGTGAACATCAAGTTTTCCGTTAGCGTTCATTTTATTGTTATCGTCTAAGTTGAAATTGCCATGAACTTCCCCGTAACCTCCAATAATTAGCCTGTCGTTTGAACCTAAAATATTTTCGGCTGAATTTTGAGCAAATAATGATACTGTAAAACACAGCGCCATTATTGTTGTTAATCGGAGTTTTTTTATCATTATTATTGTCATTAGTTGAAGCTTATTAATCATTTATTTAAGGGCTTTAATTAAATTTTATTTTTGCAAATATATGGACTTAGTTTTTATTTAGACTAATTTTAAATAGTAAATTTTTAACTATTTTTTTTCTCCTGATAATTAGTTAAATTTGGAAGTATGAAAAACTACTTTTTAATCTGTATACTTCTGTTGAGTTGTACGCCTCAGGAGTTTTTAGTTTCATCGTCTTACCAGCATTGGGTGGGTGGCAGGAAAGAGAGCGGTTCTGGAACAAATTATAAATTTACCATAGTCGCTCCGGAGAACCACAATAACTTTCAGATCAATGAGATTTTTGCTCATAATTCTGCGCTGAGATTTTCTATATATCCTGAAAATTTTGAGAAAGGCGATACCCTAAAAATCAATGCCTATAAAAATGAGAAGAAAAAAACAGACTCTCAAAAGCAGGATGTAATTAGCTATAAGTTATTCGATAAAACCATCATCCTACCAATCGATGATATGAAAGAGCTAGAGAAATTATACTACCCTTAATTTTATGGTATTGCCAATAAAGAAATTATCTTTGTGGGACTATGCGAGGAAAGAAAACGGTTTTAATGATTTTGGACGGCTGGGGACATGGTGACCGTACTAAATCTGATGCTATTCATCATGCGAACACCCCTTTTATTGACTCTCTTTACCAAACCTATCCTAACACCGAACTACAAACAGATGGCTTAGCAGTCGGTTTGCCAGAGGGACAAATGGGCAATTCAGAAGTTGGCCATCTAAATATTGGAGCCGGTAGAATTGTTTATCAAGATTTGGCTAAAATAAATAAGGCTTGTGCTGAAAAGACCTTAGAAAGCATGCCAAAACTGCAAGCGTCATTTCAATACGCTAAAGACAACAACAAGCCCCTTCACCTTATGGGCTTAGTTTCTGATGGCGGAATTCATTCACATTCGTCCCATCTTTATGAATTGTGTAGGCTAGCCCAAAAAGCTGGCCTTACAAAAGTTTTTGTTCATGCTTTTACAGACGGAAGAGATACCGATCCTAAAAGTGGCAAAGGCTTTTTAGAAAATTTAGAACAAAACCTTTATGGCGCAAAAATAGCATCCATTTGTGGGCGCTACTACGCCATGGATAGAGACAACCGATGGGAACGGGTAAAGCTTGCCTATGACCTACTTGTAGAAGGAAAGGGGCAGCACTTCACCTCTGTCAGCGAAAGCATGCAATCGTCTTACGATGAGAACGTAACGGATGAATTTATTAAACCCATAAGCATTACAGAAAATGGTCAAGCAGTAGCTACAATAAAAGATCGTGACGCTGTAATCTGTTTCAATTTTCGTACCGACCGTTGCCGAGAAATTACTACAGCGCTTACCCAAAAGGAAATGCCTGATTTTGAGATGCGTCCAATAAACTTGCATTACACTACCATGACGATGTATGACAAAAACTTTAAGAATGTAAACGTCATATTTGAAAAAGACAACCTCAACAACACACTGGGCCAAGTCATTTCAGAAAATGGACTGAAACAAATCCGAATTGCTGAAACCGAAAAATACCCTCACGTCACCTTTTTCTTTTCAGGCGGAAGAGAGGCAGAGTTTGAGGGCGAAAAACGACTAATGGCAAGCTCTCCCAAAGTAGCTACTTACGATTTACAACCTGAGATGAGCGCTCATGAAGTGGTCGCTAAAATTGTTCCTGAATTGGAAAATGGCACTGCTGAATTTGTTTGCCTCAATTTTGCTAACCCTGATATGGTGGGGCATACTGGAGATTACAACGCTATCGTAAAAGCTGTTGAGACAGTTGATCAATGCACAAAAGAAGTGGTAGAAGCAGGATTGAAAAGCGATTATGCCTTTATCATCATTGCCGACCATGGCAATGCCGATTTTGCTATCAATGCAGACGGAAGTCCCAATACCGCACATACAACAAATTTAGTCCCTTGCTTTTTATTAAATACAGATTACAAGGATATAAACAATGGAAAACTGGGCGACATTGCCCCAACAATATTAACCCTCATGGGAATAAACATTCCCAAAGAAATGACAGGAAATAGCTTAATTTAAATTATGACACACATTACGGACTACATTCAAGAACACAAAGACCGATTTATTAACGAACTAATGGATTTACTTAGAATTCCATCCATTAGCGCAGACCCAGCATACAGCCAAGATGTTCACGCTTGTGCCGAAGCTGTGCGAGATCACTTAATAAAAGCTGGTGCCGATAAGGTTGAAATCTGTCCGACCGCGGGCTATCCCATCGTGTATGGCGAAAAAATGATTGACCTAAACCTACCAACAGTATTGGTCTATGGACACTATGATGTTCAGCCTGCCGACCCTCTAGAATTGTGGGAAAGTGGTCCTTTTGAACCCATTATAAAGAAAACAGATATTCACCCCGACGGTGCTATATTCGCTCGTGGGGCATGCGATGACAAAGGACAAATGTACATGCATGTTAAAGCGTTTGAACTTATGATGCAAACCGACTCCATGGCATGTAACGTAAAATTCATGATTGAAGGAGAAGAAGAAGTAGGCTCAGATAATTTAGGAGACTTTGTAAAAGCAAACAAAGAACGCTTGAAGTGCGATGCTATTCTTATTTCTGACACTGGCATTATTGCCAACGACACCCCTTCCATCACTACTGGTCTGAAAGGCTTAAGTTATGTAGAAGTAGAAGTTACGGGTCCAAACCGCGATTTACACTCTGGACTGTACGGCGGTGCCGTTGCAAATCCAATTAATATTTTGTGTGAAATGATTGCTTCTTTGAAAGATGAAAACAACCACATAAGCATTCCTGGTTTTTACGATAATGTAGTTGAGTTATCCACTCAAGAAAGAGAAGACATGGCACGCGCACCATTTTCTTTAGAGGAATATAAAAAAGCTCTAGACCTCAGCGATACCCATGGTGAAAAAGGCTATACCACCATGGAAAGAACAGGCATACGCCCTACCCTTGACGTTAATGGCATTTGGGGCGGATACACGGGCGAAGGTGCTAAAACAGTCATTGCTTCCAAAGCTTTTGCTAAAATTTCTATGCGTTTAGTTCCAAACCAAACCGACGGAGAAATCACCAAATTATTTGAAGATCATTTTAAACGCATTGCACCAAAAAGCGTGAAAGTGGAAGTGCGCCCGCACCACGGAGGTGAGCCATATGTAGCCCCAACGGACAGCCCTGCTTATCTTGCAGCCAGTGCCGCTATGGAAAGCACCTATGGCAAGAAGCCAGTACCGGTCAGAAGCGGAGGAAGTATTCCCATTGTGGCCTTGTTTGAACAAGAGTTAGGCGTTAAATCTATCCTTATGGGTTTTGGCCTGGACAGCGATGCCATACACTCCCCTAACGAACACTATGGCATTTTCAACTATTTGAAAGGCATAGAAACTATCCCTCATTTTTACAAAAACTTCAAGGAAGAATTCAAAGGGTGAAAACCGTAGATGAAAGAAAGCCCACATACCAATGCTCTTATTAATGAGAGCAGTCCGTATTTATTGCAGCATGCACATAATCCGGTAAACTGGTATCCGTGGAATGAAGAAACCCTAGCACTAGCAAAAACAGAAGGAAAGTTACTTATAATTAGTATCGGCTACTCGGCTTGCCATTGGTGCCACGTAATGGAGCACGAAAGTTTTGAAGATGAACAAGTGGCACAAGTCATGAACGAACGCTTCATCAATATAAAAGTGGATCGCGAAGAACGCCCAGACATTGACCAAGTGTATATGAACGCCGTTCAGCTCATGCATCAGCATGGCGGCTGGCCACTAAACTGCATTGCTCTGCCCGACGGCAGACCCGTTTGGGGAGGTACCTATTTTCCCAATGAACAGTGGATAAGTCAAATTGAACAAGTTGCCAATTTCTACGAAGAAAAGCCGCAAGAAATGTTGGAGTATGCCGAGAAATTAGCCAAAGGCATTCAACTTTCCGAGCTAGTTTCCTACAACACAGACAAAGCCTCTTTTTCTTGGCAAGATTTAGAAAACGTTATAGAAGCCTGGAAACATCAGTTTGACCACGACGAGGGCGGAGCAAACAGAGCGCCAAAATTTCCCATTCCCAACAACTATCAATTTTTGATGCGCTATGCCCATTTAAAAAAGGACAATGCCCTAAGCCAATACGTTCAATTGACTTTAAATAAAATGGCTTACGGTGGCATCTACGACCAAGTAGGTGGTGGCTTTGCGCGCTATTCTACCGACAAATTTTGGAAAGTTCCTCACTTTGAAAAAATGCTGTATGACAATGCCCAATTGGTCAGTCTGTACAGCGAAGCTTTTTTAGCATATGGCAATCCGCTTTACCAACAAACGGTTGAACATACTCTTGAATTTATAGAGCGGGAACTTAGCGACTCTACGGCTGCTTTTTATTCGGCTTTAGATGCCGATAGCGAAGGGGAAGAAGGCAAGTATTACGTTTGGAAAAAAGAAGAATTAAAAACCCTTTTGGGAGAAGATTTCGCCCTATTTTCTAAGTACTACAATGTCAATAGCAAAGGCTTGTGGGAAGAAGGCAACTACATACTTTTGCGCGACCAGTCTGACCAAGAATTTTGCCAGAAAGAAAAAATTGAATTAGCGGTATTGCAAGAAAAAGTGCGCTCGTGGAACAGCACCTTATTAAATGAAAGAGAAAAGCGCATTCGCCCAGGCTTGGACGATAAATCCTTAACCTCATGGAATGCCCTAATGTGTAAAGGCTATGCCGATGCTTATATGGCTTTTGGCCATTCGGACTACCTCAACAAAGCCATTGGCAACGCCAACTTTATTCTAAACCAACAAAAGAAAAATAACGGTGGCCTGTGGCATTCGTACAAAAACGGACAATCTACTATCAATGGATTTTTGGAAGATTACGCCTTCACCATAGAGGCTTTTATTCGATTGTATGAAGCGACTTTTGACCTTCAGTGGTTAGAGCATTCTCAACAATTGGTGAGCTATTGCAAAGGTCATTTTTACGATACGGAAAGCGGCATGTTTTTTTTCACTTCTGATGAGGACGCTCCATTGGTTGCACGAAAAATGGAAGTTAACGATAACGTACTGCCCGCCTCCTCTTCAACCATGGCGCACAACCTCTTTGTACTGGGACAGCTTTTGGGCAATGACGACTACCTAAATATGGCCAACATACAACTGAACAATATAAAAGGGCAAATGTCTTCTTACCCTTCTGGCTATTCCAATTGGGCAAGCCTGATGCTAAAATATGTCGCGCCATTTTACGAGGTGGCTATAGTGGGTGCTGATGCCCATGCCACTGCCTTAGCGTTTTACCAAAGTTATCAGCCCAATTGCCTTTTGCTGGGAAGCAAAACTGAAAGCCCTCTGCCTTTGCTACAGCATAAAATGATAGAAGGACAAACCACAATTTTTGTCTGTCAAAATAAAAGCTGTAAATTGCCTACTACAGAAGTAAAACAAGCACTTGATTTACTGCGCTAATTGTTTTACTTTAGAAGAACTAATTAAACCCTAAAACCAATGAAAAATTTAAGCCCCTTACTGTATGTGCTTGCGCTTTATTGCACCCTAATCAGCTGTTCAAATTCCCAATGTAAAAAAGAACCTATTGAAGCTGAAAATTTAGAAATCCAATACTCCAACGACATGATGGATTATATCGATGATCAAATTGATAATGGCATTCTATTTGGTGAAGCCACAAGGACAGTTCAAATATGCTGTAATGACACTTTTAGTGTACTCAAAGCCACATGGATAGCTGAAGATACTGAAGGTTGTGGAAAAAGAGAAATTCAAATGCATATTCAAGAAGTTAGTAGAGAAGACATAAGAAATAAATTTTTAGATACTGATTCTTTAAAAGGATATTAAATCTTATTTTTGTTGGGTATGACCTACTTTAAAGAAGAACAATTTTTTAGACAAAAGTTACTCTGGATAGTTATCCTCTTTTTCCCTGCATTTTCATTGTACGGTATATATGAGCAAGTCCTTATGGGTAATATTATTGGCGATAAACCCATGAGCGATGAGGGGGTTATTAGCTTTTCAATACTAGTTGGTCTAGGTTTGCCCGTATTGTTTTGGTTTATGAAACTTAAGCTAAGGGTTAGCGAACAAGGCCTACACTATCAGTTTTTTCCTGTTCATTTCAAAGAGCGACTCATTACTTTTGAAGAAATTAAAAGTTACAAAGCCCGTACCTATTCGCCTCTGAAAGAGTTTGGCGGTTGGGGTATTCGATTTGGTTTTGAGAGCAAGGCTTACAACGTTAGTGGCGATAAAGGGTTGCAAATAGAATTGGACAACGGCAGAAAGGTATTGTTTGGCAGCCAAGACCATAAGGCTCTGGAAAAAGCCATGAAGAAAGCTCAAAATTCTAATTAGGCTTACACTCTTCCTCTTTACAATGCAAGGGAATAATCTGACGCTTAACAGCCAATTCATTATAAGCCCAATGCCCTAGCCTACTCACTTTTAAAATGTAAAAAACAGGAACAAACACCCACAAAAGGGGCAATCTGAGTACAATTTGCCAGATGCTATCGTAACCGTAAAAGATGCGAGAATGTTTATTGGTAGAAGCTATTTGCTGTAAGCCTTTTTCTTTGGAAATAGCTGTGCCCTCATAAGTGCGTATATCGGAATGGTGAATGTTTTTGAACACATCCAAACGCTTGAGAAAAGACCCAAAACGCATACACATCGGACACCACGAATCTATATATACGACTAATGAACTCATGAGGTAAAAATACTAAAAGTTTGCTCTAAAGAATTTACTTTACTAGCAGTGTTTAATCCATAAATAGTATAAAAGACATACTATCAAAAAGTATAGTTAACTCATATTTTACTAGCCATCAATATTCACATACACAACATTAAATTTCAAATGTGGATGTTTTTTTATAGCTTTTCGTAATCCTCTTAAATATGATTTGGTTGGTCCATAATATTTGTAAGACCAATAAAAAATTACATTAAAATCAACGATTGATTTTTCAGGTTGGGACGAAGTTAGCTTTTCGAAATGCGCCAAATTAAAAGAATATGATTCGTGTGTTTTCGAATAATAAACCGAAATATCAGCTATGCTATCTAAATTAATAATAAAGTTAATAGGGCTATAAGAACACGAATCAAATAATGAGTAATAAATTAAATCTCCTTTGGAATTGTATAAATCAACTTTTATATACTGTCTTGAAAATGGAAATGAACTTTTAACGTATGTCTCATCTATAGGTATATCGTATTTGAGCGCTTTGACAAGGACTTTATCTTTACTGTAGTTTATATCCGATTTATACCCTATTAACAATTTACAGGATGATAAAGTGATAATAAGTAGTGTTGTAATAATATATTTATTCATTGCTTTAAAAAAAACCTCAGTGCTTAAAGCACTGAGGAGGTTGCTTTATTTATTTAATTATACAATCTAACTCAATTGTTCCATAAATATTTTCAGTATAGTCTATTTCATAATTACCAGGCACTAAAGTTATTGAAGAATACCCTAACAAATTATTCATTGTAATCTCTTCTTCAGTTTCTGCGAAAAAGTATTCTGGACTTTCTGGTAATTGAGAACTAAATTCAATATGTAATTTCTCTCCAACTAAAAACATTTGGTTTAAATTTAACGACACTTCTCTTCCACTCAATTCGTATGTTGATGATACTTTTCTGTTAGGACTACAAAACCAAAAACCTCTTTTACAGTCATGCTTTTTCCTTGCAATCTCACATATTACAATTGGATCTGTCATTCCCTCCTTAATCTCTCTCAACTCAGGCCTTACTTCTGTTACATTTTGAGGTTCATAAACTTCATTTTTACTACAAGAAGTAAAAAATACTGTTCCTAATAACACGGCAATAGCTACTAAAGCCGTAAATTTTAAATTTAGTGTTTTCATTGCTTTAACTTTTTAATTAATAATGCCAACAAAACTAATGGCTCAGTGTCTCATTTGGTGAGACGCTTAAATTTTTTCTACTAATTCTTCCAGAGTTAGTTCAAATTCGGCGGTGTATTGGTGAATTCGCGTTAGATAACAATACGAAACGGGCGCACCAATTGATTTTAATATGTCAATATCTCTAAAGAGTGTTGCTCTAGATACTTCTAAGCGTTTGCACAATTGGCTTGTGGGTATGCGTTTTTTAGCAGCGAGGAAACGGTGCAAAGAATAAATACGCATAAGTTGTTTTTTAGACATAAGTTCTATTTCATTGCATTAAGGCCAGCTTAGTGCAATATAATAAAAATATATACTATAAAATGAAAAATATATTAACGCTTCACTCCCGCCACAAACTCCTTTAGGTAAAAAGGCTCGTAATAGGCTACGTCTTCAAATGCTTTTTCGGTAAATTTTTGCTGCGCCAGTTCTACCATTCCTTTTGCTGAAGGGTAAACGCCTAATTCAAAATAGGCGTTGGGGTGAGTCAGTATTTCTTGGCATTTGTCGGCGCCATCGCCAAAGAAAAGGACTGGGGCCTTTTCCAGCTCATCGGCAAAACTATCCGCTTCAATTACCTTAGCAGAAACGGAACTGTGGTGTTTGCCAAAGAACGCATAATAGACTTCCATACGCCTCGCGTCTATCATTGGGCAAAGAATATGTTCAGCATAATCATCCTTCACGACTTGCGCCATGGCTTCCAAAGTAGAAACTGAAATAAGCGGTATATCCAAAGCATAACACATGCCTTTAGCCGTCGAAACGCCTATGCGCAAACCAGTATATGAGCCTGGTCCTGAACTAATGGCAACCGCATCTAAATCTTTAGTGCTGAATTGGTGCTTTGCCAAAATATCTTGAATAAAAACCGTGAGTTGTTCGGCATGCGAATACTTTTCAGAAACCTCTTCTATGCAATCCAAAAGTTGTCCGTCTTTTGCCAAGGCAACCGAACAGCTTTTAGTAGCAGTTTCTATGTTAAGTATCAGGCTCATTTAGTTTACACTAATCGAAAAACTTGATGATGATTTTTTTTCATTTACATCTTCCGAATCAACAAAAGAACCGTCTTCGAGTGTTCGTGATACAGCACTGTATGGCCCAGAAATAATTTCTTGATCTTCTTCTAATCCGCTAAGAATTTGAATATACTCATCATCTTGAATGCCTGTAGTAACTTTTAAAATATTGGCCGAATTATCCTCAAGTGCAAAAACGCATTCCATCTTTTCAGCTGGATTAGCAGTATCTTCTCTTGTAGTAACGGCTTGTATTGGCAAAGTCAGTACGCCATAAGCCCGTTCGGTTTGGATATCTACCGTAGCGGTCATTCCTGGTCGGAAAGAAACCTCATCTAATATTCTAACCTTTACTTCAAAATTAGTAACCTGATCGGCACTCACACCCATTACATTGGCAGAGTTGGCAATTTCAGAAACTATGCCTTTATACACATTCCCTAAATAGGCATCTACTTCAATGAGTGCAGTATCGTTGAGGCTTACGCTGTTAATGTCGTTTTCATTGACCTCAACCGCAACTTCCATAAGTTTCAAATTGGCAAGTCTCAATAACTCTGTCCCTGCCATTTGGGCTGTACCTACTACGCGTTCTCCTAGCTCCACATTGAGGCGAGAAATAGTTCCGCCAATGGGTGCGTAAATGTTTGTTTTGTTAAGGTTTTCACGGGCTTCTCTCAAAGAGGCTTGAGCACTAGAAACCATATACTCTCCATCTTCTACACTCAAAACAGCAACCTTGTACGAGGCTTCTATCTTTTCAAATTCTGACTTCGAAATCGTACCGTTGTCAAATAGTATTTTATTTCTATTGAAATTCGACTCGCTTTCGGAAAGCTGGGCAATGGCTTTTTCTAAAGCCGATTTAGAAGTGTTTAAAGAGGCTTGACTTCTTTCCAACATTGATTGGTAAGTGTCGGGCTTTATCTTTAGCAAGAGGTCTCCTTTTTGGACCTTATCGCCTTCCATTACGTATAGGCTGACTATCTCACCGGAAACATCTGGAGAAATTTTTACTTCAGTTTCTGGCTGTATCTTACCACTTGCCGAAACGGTTTCAATAATATCTCTTTTTTCCGTCTTTACGGTTTTTACGGTAATGGGATCTTCGGAAGAAATCCAGCCGACTTGAGTGGCTATAAAAATCAACAGCGAAATGCTACCAACCGCCATGCCCGAACGCTTCATCCATTTGTTATTCTTTTTTCTTCCATAAAAGAACAAGGCGACACCAATTATAATAAAAAATACTGTTTTCATAATCTAAAAAGTAAGGGGTTTACCCATGTAAAAATCTAACATTTTGGTTTTAAAAATGTAATCGTATTTGGCTTGCAATAGGTCTGTTTCAGCCCTAAACAAGGTGTTTTTTGCATTGTTGTAGTCGTAAGACGTTATAAGCTGTAAATCGTATTTCTCTTGGGTGTACTGAAAAGACTGCTTTTGAAAATCTACTGTTTTTTTGGAAGCAATGTATTTCTTGTGGGCAGAAAGCGCATCGTTTTGTGCTTGCTCAATTGTCTTTCTCAAATCGTTTTTGGATTGTTGCAAACTATATTGCGATTGTAACACACCTATTTTGGCCTGATTTATTCGACTGTTGGCCTGCCAAGCATTAAATATTGGGATGCTCAAATTAAATCCAATGGATTGACTAACGTTGTCGTTGAATTGGTCTTCAAAAGAATAGTCTTCATAAATGGGATAAGGCAATAATGCTAGAGAATCGTAACCCACAAACTTTTGGCTTGCTGAAGAATAAGCTGTTCCTAAACTTGCCGACATGCTTAGTCGAGGGCTTCTTCCACCTTGCGCAATGGCCAATGATTTTTCGGAACTTTGCAACTTAGATTCTGCACTCTTTACATTTGGTAAATTTTCAACAGCCTGATTGTAAACATCATCGGTATTCAATAGCGTAAATTGTTCGGAAGGCTCAACGTCAAAATCTTCAATGGTGAAATCAGTGGCAGAGGGTAAATCCAATAATTGTTTTAGATTTAATAAGGCAATGTCTCTTTGACTTTCGGCATTGATAAGCTGTAATTCTTCTTGGGCTTTTTGGGCTTCGGTATTTAACAAGTCTCCCGCAGGTAAACTTCCTACTTCTACCATATTGCTGATGCGTTGCACTTGCAACTCTGAAACGTCTACTTTTTGCTGACTGACCAAAATCAAGTCCGCATTGTAAAGCAATTGTAAGTAAGCCGTTACTATGTTTACAGAAATATCGTTAGCTATTTTTTCGGCATCGTACTTTGAGGCTAAATAATCGTAATTGCTTTTTCTGATTGAATTGATGTTCTGAAAGCCGTTAAAAAGGGTAACGGACGAACTCAGCCCAAAGCTATTATTGCGTATTCTATCAACCGTAATCTCGTTGGTTACGGGGTCAATGTTTCTTCCGAAATTGGTATTGTCAGAAATGTTTCCATTCAACGAGGGCAATAAGCCCATTTTGGATTGGAATAGATTTTGCTTTGATAAATCTGCATTTAAGTAGGCTTGCTTAATGGTCAAATTATTTTCTTGAGCATAGCGTAAGCATTCCTCTAATGTCCATAATTTTTGAGAAAATAAATCAAGTGATAGCGCACAACAAAAAAGCAGAAAAATGACTTTTTTCATAGGTAACAAAGTTAGATAAAACTATTGACTATGCTCTTTGGTGTCTTTTGTACCTCGACCATACTACAGCCACAATGGCTAAAGCAATGTAAGGCATAGCCATAAGGTAAAGAATTCCATCATTAAGACCTGCTCCTATACTGCTTCCTCCCTCAATGTTGCTTTCCACAACGGATTTACACATAGCGCACTGTGAAAAGGCCTGGACATTGGATAGAATAAAAACAAAAACTAATAGCACTCTTTTCATAGGTACAAATTTAAGCATAATACGGCATCATAAAAAGATAAACCATAACTCCTGTAATGGCTACATACATCCAGATTGGAAATGTCCATTTTACGATTTTTACGTGCTTTTGAAATTCGCCAGTAATTCCTCTGTAAATCGCCAGTAAAGCAAGTGGCAAGACAGGAATAGATAATAAAATGTGTGAAATGAGAATGAAAAAATAAGTAGGTCGAAGCCAGCCCTCACCACCATAAGGAACTGGCGAATTGGATAACTTTGAAATTACATAAGAGACTAAAAATATAGCCGATAAGATAAATGCACTCATCATAGAAATTCTATGTAGGGCTATCTTTTTGTTTTTAATCCAAACAAAACCTACGAAAAGAAGCACAGCTGTTGAAGCGTTTAATACAGCATGAAAAAATGGTAAAGACCTCAAATCGGCACCCCCAAAGGATAACCTCAAATCATCTGGCAAAAACATTAATCCAGCAACAGCCAACGGAATGATTACCGATAAAGCCACGATGAGTGGAATGTAAAATTTATCGTTTTGATTCATCTTTATCCTTCTTTGCTAAATTATATTCTGCCATTAACACTTTAATGTCGTCTATAAGTAAATCAATTTGATAATCGTTAGTGCCATCATAAACGCCAATATTGTTTCCATTGTCATCT
This sequence comes from Flavobacteriales bacterium, assembly GCA_965661345.1. Taxonomy (GTDB): domain Bacteria; phylum Bacteroidota; class Bacteroidia; order Flavobacteriales; family UBA7312. Next base: position 44,247 of record CBFIDK010000002.1, read on the forward strand.
TCTCTCGCTCTTATTCTTCCTTCTTTATCAACGAGTACAAAATACTCTGAATGTAAAAATCCACCCTCAGCGGTACTGTCTTCCATTGCGCTGACTAAATAGTAATTTGCTATATCGTAAATGTCCGCTCTATCTCCAGTCACAAAGTTCCAATTGGATAAATCGGCTTCCATTTTTTGAGCATATTCTAACAGTACTTCAGGCGTGTCGTATTCTGGAAAAACAGAATGAGAAATAATTTTTAATCCAGGGTAGTTTTCCAATTTTTGCTGTACGCGTCGCATATTATAAGTCATCACTGGACAAATGGTCGGACAAGTTGTAAAGATGAAATTGGCTAAATAAATACTTCCTTCGTAATCGTCTTGACTGACGGTTTCTCCAAACTGATTGGTAAAACTAAAATCTGGGATGTATTTATGCTGAGACTCATCTTCACCGCCTACATAAGGCAGGTGCGCAAAATTGTGATTGCCGTAGCTAAAGAAAATATAAATAGCTGAAGGCAGAATTAAAATGAGCGCCGCTAATAAGCCTTTATACTTCTTCATTATAAGGTTCCAAATATATAGTGGCCTTCCGTTAGAAGGATAAACAATAGGTAAGGAATTAACACCACTGCAGGTAATAAGATAGAAAGCTTTAGTCCTTTCGCTTCATGACCTAAGTGCATGAACTCCATTACGATGTATGCCGCTTTTATAATTGTTAAAATAATAAAGATTAAGTTCAACAAGGTTGTTCCTAAAAACGAATTATCGATTAGTACAGCTGGTTTAATAATTCCTAAAATAACCTCAATAGCGGTAACTATTAGAAGTATCCAAAATACTCTCCAAATCCACCATGTTCCTGTTTGCTCTGACATAATTTTATTTTTTGTGTTATTATACTAAATAGAAGAATGTAAATACGAATACCCAAACTAAATCGACAAAGTGCCAATATAGTCCTACTTTTTCGACCATTTCATAGTGCCCTCTTCTTTCGTATGTACCTTTGATTACGTTAATGAATATAACAATTAAGATGACCACCCCACTAAAGACGTGAAAACCGTGAAAACCAGTAATAAAGTAAAAGAAGTTTGCAAATAACTGATGCCCATATTCATTACGAACTAGATTAGCACCAAGTACTACTTCAGCATTGTTTAAGTAGGCCTGAGCTGCTGCATCACTTACTACAGATTTATCAGATAATCGAATTCCTAAATCAGGACGCTGAGCTAGTGCTTCTTTTACATCATCAATGGTAATGTTTACATCTTCAGCGTAAGAGTCTACTCCTACTAAATCGTAAATAGAATAAAAATGCGCATCTGCATCAACTACATGAACTATTTCATGATTTGGCAATTCGATACCGCCTTTGTCTCCGTGAATGAAATGCCCCCACTCCCAAGCCTGAGAGCCTAAAAAGGTAAATCCACCAATGATGGTTAGTAACATCCAAAGGGTTACCCCTTTTTTATCGTTTTTGTTTCCTGCATTTACCGCTAATACCATCGTTACTGAACTCATAATAAGAATGAATGTCATGAGTGCAACAAATAATAAAGGATGATCGCCATGTAAGAATGGGAAGTGTGTAAAAACATCTTCTGCTACTGGCCATAAATGCGCATACTTAAAACGCATAAAACCATATGCAGCTAAAAATCCAGAGAAAGTAAGTGCATCGGAAACTAGGAAGAACCACATCATGAGCTTACCGTAGCTCGCAACAAATGGTTTCTCTCCACCAGACCATGCTTCTGTTTCATTTTTCGTAATGTCTGTCATTTTTTCTAGGTTTGAAAAGTTTTGCAATATTAATGATTATATAGTAAAAACAGGAATAAATAAAGCCATAAAAAGTCAAGAAAGTGCCAAAAAATAGCACAAAGTTCAACTCCTAGATAATTATTACTGCTATACGCTCCACGTGAAGCCTTGAAAGTAGTAAACGCTAAAGCTACTAATCCGCCTCCTATGTGAAATAAATGCATAAGGGTAATAACATATAAAAATGACCCTGAGGCATTACTGCCTGGCCCTGTAAAGTATACACCATTGGTGTATAGCGCTTCCCAAGTTATGTATTGAGACAAGGCAAAAGCCAATCCTAAAATAATGGTATACTTAAAGCCTTTTTTAGCCTTTTCAAGATCATCATTTTTTATACTCTTCTTGGCCCAATTGATAGTAAAACTTGAAAGAATAATCAAGACAGTGCTTATGTAAAACCAAATAGGGAATTCAAATTCTAACCAATTGCCTTCCGCTTTTCGCACCACATAGGCACTGGTAAGACCGGCAAAGATCATTGCCATACTAATCATCGAAATCCACAATAACGGCTTAGCCGATTTCTTTTTTTGTTCTTCAAATGTTGTCATAATAGTTTATCAATAACATAAATTAATTGTAAAATAGGAAGGTAAAAGAATGAGGCAAACATTAATTTTTTGGCATCCTCATCTTTCAAGGTTTTAAAAAGGATAAGTGATTTTGTAAAAAACCATAGTCCAAGTAAAATAGCCAAAAGCATAGCTAAAATAGACATCTCTAATGCTCCAGTAAAACTAAACACAGGTAACACTGATAATGGAATTAGGAAAAATGAATAAATCAGGGTTTTGGAAGCGGTATTTATGTCTTTACCTCCTGGCAACATTTTAAAGCCAGCTCTTGTATAGTCATCATCACACACCCAAGCAATTGACCAAAAGTGTGGGAACTGCCAAATAAACTGAATGGCAAAAAGTATACCTGCCTCTATTGAAAAATTGTTCGTTACTGCAACCCATCCCAACATAAAAGGAATAGCGCCTGGAAAGGCTCCTACAAAAACCGAGAATGAGGTAGTTCGCTTTAAAGGCGTATATGCTAAAACGTATAGTAGTACCGATAAAGCACCAAAAAATCCGCAATAAAGGTTTATCATAAACAATAATAATACCCCTACTGCACCCATAGTTACCGATAGGAAAAATGCCTGATTAACTTTCATCCTGCTTTTTGGCAAAGGACGGTCGGACGTTCTTTTCATGAGCTTATCCAAGTCCTTTTCAATGATTTGGTTAAAGCCATTAGAAGATGCCACTACCAAAAAACCACCAACAATTAAATAAAGCAAGTCGATTGAACTAAATGACCCACCAGCAATAAAAAAGCCGGCAATAGCTGAAAAGACAACACTTGTTGTTAGTCTGATTTTTGAAAGCTGAAGAATGTCGTTTAGAGACATTTTATAAGTGGTTGATTTATAGTTACTTACAAATTAATTGAAAGGTTTTTTTCCAAAGTGTAAATTTACCACTTTTTCTATTTTCAAAGCGCTCTAAAAAGAATAAATATGTTGTTATTTAGAAATGGTCTAAAAATCGTAGTAAATGTTCCTCAAGTCTGTTTTAATAGCAAAAAATAAGTATTGATTTTTAGACACAGAAGTTAAGTCTTCAGCAACTCTGTTGCTGACTCCGACTTCTACTTTTAAATTCGTAACAGGGTTAATCAAATAGCCTAATCTAACATCTACAAATTGAAAATCAGTGGTATTTCCTTGAGCTACCTCATTTCCATAATTCTGTCTACTGTCATTGTATGACAGTAAAATGTCACTTCCGTAGTTTCTCGAATCGCCATCAATTTCCCCGCCTTTTTTGGCTATAATCACTTTAAGGTCAGCGGTCCATCTGTTCTTTCGATACCTTAAAATATTAACATTCTCAAAAAAGCTTGCGCCAAACGGATGCGCTAAAGGTTGAGAATAATGTGTATAAGCTAAAATTGGGTTTTTGTGGCTAAAAGTAAATGGTCTTGCGGAATTTATTTCGGTTTGAAAACTTAAGTTCTCGTAACCAAATAAATCAAAACATTTGAATCCTATTTGTCCTCCAAATTTATTCGCCCAATAGCCGATATTAGCCCTCAATTCAGCCAAGGTAAATTCATCTAAAACCAATTGACCGTATAAGTGCGAAAGGTTAGAAAGTTTATACTTAAAGCCTAAACCAATAATGGCATTTCCTTGTCTTGAATACGAAATAGAATATTCAACAGGCCTGTAAAAAATTATTGGATTTAGGTAATTTATGTTAAAGACATTGCCTAAGCTATCTTCTCCAATGAGTATGGTTTCAAATAAACTCAATGTTAATCGATTGCCAATATTTGCACTCAAATAATGCGTTGCATTAAATTTTTCTCGACTAATGTCATTGGGATCTGTAACCCAATCCAAATATTGTAAGCTTGAGAAAAGATTGACGTATTTTATCTTCCAAACATTTGTAGTGAGTTTGAAATAAGGGTAATTGAAGGTGTTATCAGAAAGCAACATGGATCGGTAGCCATCGCCAAAAAAGTGTTTGCCATGACCTATCTCAAAGTTGAAGTATTTGTTAGCATCATAATTCACATAGGCTTGTGAAGCATAAAAGTCAATATCCGAATTCGCTTCAATAAGTCTTGCCATTCCTTGGCCAGGAACAACCCTATCGTTTGTCAAAATATAATCAAGAACATAGTCAGATACATTCATCTGATTTTCATAAAAAGATGTGTTAAATCGGACTTTATTGCCAATCCTTCCTTTTAGCTCTATCCCTCGAGTGTTAACATATCTGTTTTCGTTATCAGACCCCAACTCTAGGTGCATCAGAGGATTAACATAAAATTCGTAATCCTTTGCTTTTACAAAAAACAAATTCTCGTTCAGAAAATTATATAGATACGTTTTTTTAGTTTCTATTAGGGAAATAGAAGTATAGTAGGTAGAATCGTTTACAGATAATTTATAGGGTTTGATAGACGTGTGCTCCGAAACGCCAATTGCATGAAAGTCTTTTTCAAAGTTGGCATAATATGTATGACTTAAAGGAGAATTGTATTGAGCAAATGACACCTTAAAGAAGAGCAGTAGTAGTGGAAAAAGTATTCTTTTCATTTCACAACAAAAGTAATTAAAAGATTAAGACAATAAACGTTTATAAGCAGCCGCAATTTCAGTCCATGAAAATGTGGTTTTCATCGTATCAACAGAGGCTTTAGAGTATTTTAGTATGGATTTTGAATCGTCAAAAAGTCCATTGATTTTATTCGCTAAATCATTAGCGTTTAAGGATTCGAAAAGTAAACCGTTTTTTTCATGCTCTACAACCTCTTCAAAAGGAGTTATTTTTGACGCTACAACAGGCAACCCATATGACATTGACATCAATAGCACTCCACTCTGAAAAATGATTTCATAAGGTAAAATCATAGCATCAGCAGCTTTGAAATAGAGCTCTCTTTTTGAATCAGAAATGTAATTGAGATCCAATACTATTCTGTCGGCAATGTTAAGTTCATCAATACGCTGTTGGTATTTTTCAAAATTTTCTTTACCTGTTTCTCCGGCAATTATCAAATGAATTTTAGGCTTAAGAAAAGTCATGGCGTTTAACAAAATGTCAAGCCGCTTTGTGGGTTTCATCCGCCCAAAAAATAGAATGTAGAAAGTGTCAGTGTTTAATTTCAACTCATTCCTGGCAAAAGATTTTGAAATTTTATTATCAGGTAAATCGGTAAACCCACCATGTTTTATTATGCGAATTTTTGAATGAACCTTAGTAGAAATAAGTGGCAAAATGTTTCGTTTAGAATATTCGTTATGAACTACTATTTGATCAGACCAATGATTATAAATCAGTTTATGGTACAGCTTGTTGTCCTGATTCGTAAAAGATGACACATCGTGGGAAATGGTAATTATTTTTAAGCCAAACAACTTACACGTCAAATAGGTCAAAAACGCCATGTTGTGGGTAGAAAAAACATGAACGATAACTTGCTTTACCCCTTGTTTTCTACAATCCATGCAAGACAAAATAATGCCTTTCAAAAAGTTCATGGTTTGGGAAAATGTGGAAGAAAAAAAAGTGCCGAAAAACACTTTAGCATGTACCGTTTTGGAGTCAAAATTAGAATATATAAAGGTTTGAACGTTTAAACTGTTCAAGGCTTGGCACAAGTATATATCGTAATGATTCATGCCGCTTTTAATTCCTACAGGATCTATAATAGCTAGTCTTTTTTCCATCTACTTAAATTAACGTCTAATAGGCCTTCTAATTTATTTATATCCTCCAAAAAGTATGCTCTAATTTTTGATTTTAAATTATCTGAAAAATTAGGCTTATTATTCTTTAGAAAGAACCTTTTTTTGGCTACGTCTAGATTCTTATTTGAAAGAAAAAACTTAACAAATTTCCGTATCCAATTGAACTTATACAGAAAAGAAATGAAGGGCGATGAGGGCGATAAAAAGGGGTTTTGAATGGTATAGCTAAAGTCTAACTTCTCAATCTCTAAAAAGTCTGTAAGGTCGTTCATTATCTGAGAAGTATCATTTTTGAAATCGGAATAAAAGATGATCTTTACTTTGTCCTTTCCAAATACGGATAAATAATTCGAAACTTGATCGTAGTACAACCCTAGTTCAATAAATTGCTGAAAAAACTGTGGATAGCTTTTGTTTTTTAAAAGGATATTTTCAATGCTTTCATTGCAAAAGCCCAATCTACAATCCATCAGGTAATGGGACAAAGCCCTTTGCACAGGATCTCTGAGCATGATTATTATTTTTGCATCCTTATTATAATCGTAAATTCTTTTTGGCACATCTCCATAAAAAAGATATGACACGCTAGCCTCGCCTAATATTTTTTTATTTTCTGAAAATAAACTGTGGTATTGTTCTGAGCTATTGACCGGTTTAGAATTATAATATAATGAGGCGACTTCTTTGGATGAAAAAAAGTTAGGCTCTTTAATGGAACTCATGCAAACATTCTCATGCTGACTTAAATAATAATGAAGAGAGGTTGTCCCTGCTTTTGGCGCTCCTACTATAAATGTATTTACCTTCATCACTACATTTTTAAGCCTCTAAAATATGAGGATTGTATTAATTTAAAAGTACTCCATTTTTTCTCGAAATTAGTACTAACAAAAAATCGAAGAGTCATGTAAAGCCACAATTGTACGAGGTAAAAAAAGATGAACCGCGACTTATTTTTTTTCAAAAAATAAACGTGATTCTTGCAATTTTGCTTGATGAAAAATTCGCTGTAATAATTTGACCCCTTGGAACTTCTTGATTTAGTTAGACTTCCGATTTTATGAAAGAACTCGACGTCAGGCAAATACCTTACTTCATGTCTATTATCTAATTTCAGTCTGTAGAAGAAGTCGGCATCATCAAAGTAAACAAAATATTTTTCGTCCATATAACCAATGTCCTCAAAGACTGTTTTATGAATCAATACACAACAGGACGGGGCGTAATCTACAACATCGTCATTGCTGTATTGATTAAGGTCAATTTCTCCTTGACCTCTGTGGTAATTCAATAAGGCTTTATTGCCATTATAAAAACCGCCCGCATACCAAATTTTATTTGATGGTGAAAAGTAATTCATCTTTGGAACCACTACACTTGAATTGTGTTTTGAGTGTGCGATTAATAATTTTGAAAGAAGCTTTGCCTCAAAGACGGTGTCATTATTCAGTAAAAGCACAAACTCACAACCGTTGTCAATTGCCAACTTTATCCCTTGATTATTTCCTGCTGCAATGCCAAGGTTTTGCTCATTTTCAATTATGATTTTGTCAGAAAAATTCCAAGATTTAATCCGCTCAACTGATTTGTCAGATGAAGCATTATCGATTAAAAATAGTAGGAAATTTTTATAATCTTGGCTTTGAATTGATTTGAAAAAATCGTCTAAGACATGTTCACTGTTATACGTAACGGTTACAATTCCTATTCTCATTTCATTAAGCCTTTTTTCTTCATTTCAATGATAGACTTATCGTAATTGTCAGATTTTACCTCTTGTTGCTTTACCCAATCAACAAAATTTCTAAGGCCAGTATCAAATGGCGTTTTTGGGGTGAATCCTAAAACATTTTTTACTTTTTCAATATCCGCTTTGTTGTGACGAATGTCGCCAATTCTGTAATCGCCAGAAACATTTACCTCAACTTCAGAATTATATAGTTTTTTAAGACTGTTAGCCAAATACTCTACAGTAGTTGAAATTCCTGAACCAACGTTTAAGGCAATGCTTTTGTTAATCTTCTTTTGGATGGCCAAGACTGTTGCTTCTATGACATCATCAATGTAAACAAAATCTCTGCTCTCTTGTCCATCTTCAAAAACATTAATGTTGTTGTTGTTCAGTATACGGGTTGAAAAAATTGAAAGTATACCAGTGTAAGGGTTTGTTAAGGATTGACCTGGGCCATATACGTTTTGATACCTGAGCGCAACTGCTGGTATGTTCAAGCTATCGCAACTGATTAATACCATTTGTTCTTGATTGCTTTTCGTTATAGCATAAATTGATTCAGGCTGTATTTTAGCGTCTTCATCTGTTGGCAGTAGCGCCAAAGGACTTCCACAGATATCGCATTTTATATCAAAAAGTCCATTATCTAAATCCCTTTGTCTTCTTTTTTCTGGAAAGACTTCACCGTCTTTTTCACAATGATATTTTCCTTCACCATAAATTGCTCTGGACGAAGCAACTATCACTTTTTTAACCTTATGCTCAGAGTTCGTCAAGACGTCCAACATTTTGGCTGTTCCGCCACAATTAACATCGACATATTTGTCTATTTGGTACATGGATTGCCCTGTCCCCGTTTCGGCAGCTAAGTGTACAATGGTGTCAATATCTTCAATAGCTTTTTGCCAATCAGAAGTATTTCTTACATCACCACGAATAAATTTGACACTATCTTTTATACTATTGTACAAAAAAGAGTGTTCAGTATTTTGACCATGAATCTGTTCAGAAAGAATATCGAGCACAGTCACTTTATACCCCAAATCTATTAAGCGTAAACTTAGTCTTGAGCCTATAAACCCTGCACCTCCAGTAATTAGTATTCTTTCCATCTAAATTTATCAAAAAAATGTATCGCGCCAGACATAACAAAGATTAAGAAAAACGGCCTTAATAATAGCGGCTCTGACATCAAAGAAATGACTATAAATATAAAAAACCATAACCGTTTTTCCAAAATAAACTGCTGAGTATACATCAAGTAAAAAACAATTACGAAAAATGGAATCCCCGCTGCTGCTAGAAAAAATGTTACCGAATTCGTAGACCCTTTTTTTCTGTTTGTGAAATCAATCGCTTCCAGGTTTAAAGAATATGATGTTTTTTGACGAGTACTTATGTATTGCTCATCATCTAAACCAACTCCAGTTATGGGATTGTCTGCAAGTATATATAATGGCTGCACTAAATCGAAAAACCTTGCTTGAAAAGAAACTTGTCCATCTCCTAAAATTTTATTCTGAACATTGGCTGCAGTAATAAAGTATGTAATGCCAATCACTCCTAAAATAAGTGTAGATATGTAAATATTTTGCTTGAAAGCAGTAAAGAAGAATAAAACCAATTGAATAAACATCACCAATAGTCCGGTAGTAGAAAAAGTAGTGATAATTGAAAGTATACTTAACCAAAAAATAAAACCTCTTCTTTTATATATAAAGGCTTCTATAAATAGCAAAAGATTCATAAAAATCTGAAGTATTCCTGGCTCCCAAAATATACCTTGGTTTCGAGCCATTTCAAAAGAAGAGAACTTAATAAGGTGAGTTTCTCCCAAATAAAAAAAGATGTTATTAAATGTCAAACAGTTGTAACGCTCGTTAGCTATTTCAACCAAGCTGAGCTCTATATAGGGATATATAAAAAAGTTGATTACACTATGAAACAAAACGAGTTTTAAAATAAATCTTAAATGCTTAACAAATTGACTTTTATTTTCTTCTCTGGAATAATATAAAGCGGCAAAAATCGAGCAAATAAATATTAAAATATTTGCAAATAATTTTTGCGTAGACTGCTCAACTATTGCGAAGTAGTAATTAACCAAAAGCAGTGATATAAACAGTACTGTTAGTTGAAAAAATCTAAATATTTCACCTTTGTATAAACCACGAATAAAAAAAAGTACAACAAATAAAAAGAAGGTGAAGAATAACAATTCTTTTCTAAAAAAAACAAAGCCGAGGCTTCCTGCAGAAATTAATAGCAGAAACATCGGGAACCATTTAAGGTTATATTTTTTTAAATCTATTTCCATCTGTTAAACCTCAATCCAACTGTTTGTAGCTTGATCAAACTTTTTAATGACTTTTGCTGGAGTGCCTACGGCCATCGAATAATCTGGTATATCTTTTGTGACAACTGAATTTGCACCAATAATGCATTGCTTTCCTATGTGTGAAGATATCACACAAACGTTTTCTCCTAACCACGTTCCTTCCCCTATTATAACCTCTTTTTTGAAACCAACTCCCTGATCTTTATAAGGTATATTGCCATTTTCAAAGTGGTGGTAATTATCTGCTAAATATACGTTATCACTTATCAAAACATTCTGTGAAATGTGTACGCCTTTAAGCGCAACGATATGAACGTTTCTTCCAATATATGTTTTTGATCCGATGGTCAATTTATCTAGATTAGAATTCTCCTTATTATTAATCGCTAGCAGCCACGAATTTGGTTTAATGTAAACTTCCGACTCAATTGTCATATACTTTGCGCCATTGATGCTAAATGGGGTACATATGGTGGATTTACTGCCCAACTTTTTAAATGAGCTTCGATAAAGCAATGTGAATACCTTATCGTAGATTTTTTTTATGAAATTATGAATTCTTTCCATCATTCAGCCAGTTGACATTGTGTAAAGGTAATACCTCTTTTAACTTATTTATATCATCTAAGAAAAAAGATTCCAATTTTAACCTAACATCATCATCGATTCCATTCTTTGATTTTGTTAAATTCTTTCGCATAACAATTTCCCTAATGAGTTTTGTTTTTTCCTTCCCAAACAAACTGTAAAAGGTATTTTTAAGAAACGATAGCCCTGAGACATACCTCAAAAGACTGTTTACCCATCTCCTTTTAGGGACACCCGTGCTCTTCGTGTTCACCATGAAATTTGAGTGGGCAAAGGATGAGTCTATTTCTAAAAACTCATAGATATCTGAAAGCGTACCATTTATATCGTTAATGAAATTTTCAAAAAATACGACTTTAACACTTTTGAACTCCTTTTGATAGGCTAGGACTTGATCTGAGTATAAACTTAGGTGTTTGTAATACCAAAAGGAATTAAACTTTTGGTCAATGCGTTGCTGTTCATTATTTAACGCATCATTGAAACTCAAGTTTTCAAAAGTCGACAAATTATGTTGGTAATTTGAAAATGCTCTTTCAATAGGATTTCTAAGTAAAATCAAAATTTTAGGTTCATGCTTTAGTGCCTTTAATTTCGGTATTACTTCATTATAATGAAACAAATATTGAGTGCTCGAATCGCATACGATTTTTTCAACTTTATCCTTGTACAAAGTGCAATAGGCTTTTTCATCAAGAATCGAACTACGAAGAAGATAGGGTTTAATAGGGTCTTTTTCCGAAACGGACAGAATAGATTCTTTGATGAAATAGCGGGGCTCCTTATTCGGAATACAAATATCTGGGTGCTGCTTCAAATAATGATAAAGTGAAGTGGTTCCAGATTTTGGAGCTCCAACAATAAATAAATTGGGAAAACTCATCATTTTATCCAAGGTATATAAATGGTATAAAAACCAAAATTTCTTTTAATATAAATTATCATTAATACGTTCCACAATATTCCTGAGGTAGCACTTGCTATTGCTGCACCACCAATGCCATGAGAAGGAATTAGAAAATAATTTAGAACTATGTTAACTACAGCCGCAAAGATAAGTATGTTTTGAAATACTTTTTGCTTGCCAACCATTTGAAGAAAAGTACCTACTGATCCAGAAATAGCACTTACCATTTTCCCAACAGAAAGTATAATTAGAGTAAAGGAAGCTATTTTAAATTCTTCTCCGAACATACTCAAAATAAACTCCGGAAAAAGAATTAATAAAGTAAGCACTGGCAGACTTATCCAGAATATTGTTTTAGTAGATTGTTGCACTATCTTTTTTAATGCGTCTAAATCTCCTGAAGAATAAATTTCGGAAAACTTTGGCGCTGCAATACTATTGATTGCCATCAGACCCATATAAGATAACATCGATAATTTCAAGGCAATATTATAAATCCCTACTTGGTCAGAACTGCTCATATTCGCTAACATGAATAAATCCACTTTGCCCATAATTATCATCATTGATTGGCCCAACAAGAGCGGAAAAGATGTCGTTAATAACTCATTTGTACTCAGGGGCATATCGTCATCAGAGTTCACAACAGAAACTTTTGACTTATGATTAAACCACAAGAAATATGACAACATGGTTAGTATGATTACACTAGAAACATAGGCATAAATTGGCAACACTTCTGAGGCCGTAAATACCGAGAATAGAACAAGAAAAAGGAAGACTCCAAAAGTGATTGCTACATTATTAAGAAATGAATAAGACACCATTTTTTTAAGCCCTCTAATTGCTTGGACATTCATGTAAAAGAGAACCAATGGAATAAACGAGAATGAGACTATCACTAAATACTCTCGCTCAAGGTTCATGAATTCCGCAATTTCTACCGAGAAAAACACCAATAGCAAAGTGAAAAAGATAGCCGCAAAAGTGACTATAGCTACCGATTTGAAGTATAACTGATTTATCAAATTTACAGCGCCTTTTTGAGCGTACTTAGAAACGAATCTTACCAGTGATGTGTCTATTCCTAATCTAGAAACAATACTAAGTATTTCTACAACCAAAAGCGCCGTAACGTATTGGCCAAAAACATAGGCCCCATATTGATTGGTAATATATATGGCAAAGCCATACCCCACAATAAGACCAAGCATTTTTATTATCAAAGTGCTTGAAGCCCCTTTCAATAACTCAAATAAATGGATATCATCGTAAAGGTTGCTGAGATATGTTTTTAGTTTATTCAACTACTATTTATTTACTAATAATCAGAATCGCTTTCTAATCCTTTTAAAATTTTAAGCGCCGAGGATGTTCCAACACGTTTGACACCTAAATTAATCATCCGATCAAACTCTATTCTATTTCGAATACCACCAGAAGCTTTTACCGGTAAAGGTGATGAATTGTGTATCATGATTTTTATACCTTCTTCGGTGGCGCCACTAGGACTTCCGTCCTTGGTTTTAAAAAACCCAGTTGATGATTTAACGAATACTTTTTCTGTATTTTCCATTCCAAAATTTTGAATGACTGTCTCTTTTATAAGTGCACATAAGCTAGAAATTTCATCCATACTCAGCGCGGCTGATTCGATAATCCATTTGGTTATTTTGTCATTTTTAAGACATAAACTAGTGCATTTAATTATTTCGTCGGTGATTTCTGAAATGTTACCACGAATAAAAGCAGTATAATTTATGACAATATCAATTTCGTCAGCACCGAGGTTTATAGCCGATTCTATCTCGTCTAGTTTTTGTTCACATGAAGAATTACCTAAAGGGAAATCAATGACAGTACCTATCAATAATTTACTACTTCCATCTGATATCATTTTTTTGGCTAGAGTAATGTATGACTGTCTTATCATCACAAGCTTGAAGTCATAATCGATAGCTTCTTTTATGACAGCCACAACGTTGACTATATTTTCTTCTTCAGAAATTTGTTGTTGCTCGGATGTTTTTAAATAGGTAGAATCGAAAAATTCAGTAATAGAATCGGTCATAAATGCTCTGAATTAGTAAAAGATTATAAAAATACTTTATTTATAGGTAATAAAAAAGGCTTGCCAAATTTGACAAGCCTCTAAATAAGTTTTAACTAAAATTTAATTTAATCTAAAGCTAATTGGAACATTGTATTGAACCTTTACAGGTTTTCCTCTTTGCTTTCCTGGACTAAACTTGGGAAGACTTTTTACTACTCTCACTGCTTCAGCATCTAAGTATTTGTCTACTCCTCTTAAAATTTTAACATCGGTTACGGAGCCCGATTTATCAACTACAAAACTGACATACACTCTTCCAGTAATGTTATTTTCTTTTGCAATTGGCGGATACTTTGTTTTTCTACCTATGAACTGCATGATTTTGTTTTGAGTACAAGCTTCATCCGAGCAGCCTTCAAATCTAGGCATATCTTCTACAACCATAAAAACCTCATCCGTCGTTTCTTCCTCTTCCTCAATAACCTCTAAATCTTCATCGGATTCGGTATCTTCAATTTCGGTCTCCTCAATTTCTTCTTCGTTCTCAACAATTACAATTTCATCTGGCGGAGGCGGAGGTGGTGGTGGTGGTTTTTCTTCTCTAAAGGTATTCTCGATTTCTTCTTCGAAATCAGCCTCTAAAATTAAGTCGCCAAGAGAGGATACTACTTTTTCATAGGTCCTGTATTCGAAAGCACCAAGAACTATCAAAAGAGATACTGCCAAACCAATTTGCATAAACAGTCCTCTTTTTTTCTCTAAATCGACTTTAGGATTTTTCTTTGGGTCCATATCAATAAATGTTACACAACAAATTTAAACTTTTTTACCAGATTTGGTTGTGGTTAAAAAAGGAATTTTACGAAAAAGTACAAGCCCTATCAATATTCCACAACTATCAGCTAGCCAATCCATGACGTCCATGCTTCTATTCTCAAAAAAATATTCTTGAGAATATTCAAGAGCCAAACCATAAATGGCCAAAGCTATAATGATGTAACGGTAAAAGGACTGCTTATATTGCTTATGTATAGCATGTGCTAACAAAATAAACGCCACCATAAACATAAAGGCATGAGCCAATTTGTCAAGATGAAGCCAGTCAAAGAAGTCGTATTTTGGAATTTCATTTCCAGGTACTGCATGTAAAAATGCTATAACTATTAACCAAGATATAGCAAAAACAAAACGCATTAACTGATAAGATCCTTGTAATCGTCCGACGATAACAATTCATCGAGTTCAGAAGTGTCTGAAAGTTTTATGCGAATCATCCAGCCTTCGCCATAAGGGTCAGTATTTACTGTTTCTGGCGCGTCTTCTAATTCAGAATTAAACGACATTATCTCGCCTGAAAGTGGCATAAATAAATCTGATACAGTTTTAACGGCTTCTACTGTTCCGAAAACCTCTTCTTTAGCTATAGTATCGCCTTCAGTTTCAATTTCAACAAAAACTATATCGCCTAATTCACCTTGAGCGAAATCAGTAATACCTACTACTGCTTCATCACCCTCAATTCTAACCCACTCGTGGTCTTTAGTATATTTTAATTCAGCTGGAATATTCATTTTTATAAAATTTTATTTGTGCAAAAATACAACAAATGTTGTATTATTTTTCTATTGAGCTAATGTAAATCTCACACTAAATCCACCATTTGTAACGGCAGATGGGAAACTGTTAGAAACGTATGGGTTTGTCATTACTTTATCGAAAAATAAACGAAGATTTAATCGACTACTTACTACATAATCGGCAGTAAACTTCATCGACAAAACACTATTTCCTCCGGTTATTTCCTCTAAGTTTTCTTCAAGTTTTCTAATCACAACTTTATTGGATCGAATTGAGAAGTCCAATTTCAAGTCTAGGTCTGAACTGATTTTTTTGACTCTACCGGCCGCTTTCACATTGAATGCTAATTCTTTAATTCTGTAACCTGTTCCAATGATTAATTCATTTGATGCCCGTTCGGTTAGCTGATTATTACTCAGTCCTAGGCTTAATGTTCGTTCCTTTTTAAGTTCGAAACGAGCCGATAAACTGTTTTTGAAAGTCATATCTACCTTTATCAAAGGATTTAAACTCTCTCTCAATGTTACTTGATCAATTTCGTATTTATCAAAATAATTGAGTGTGGCTTCGTTAACTAAGCTTGGCCAACCTTCAAAACCTTCCTCATAATCTAAACTTGAGACAAAACTTCCTACACTATATGTAGATTGATAAGAGTGGCTAAGAATTATATTATTAAGGCGTTTTTTAATCCATGCCACATTTCTTAGTCCATCAAAGTTTATTCTCCAATTTGGCAATGGTATATCAGGGAAACTGTTTAGACCTATAGTTGAGGGGTTTTTACCGGCATATGCTGCTAAAAATGCAGGAATTAGAACATCTTGCGATGTGCTTTGATATCCCAATGGAAAGCCCGTACTGTCAACAATTGAGTTGTCATAAGGATTCTCTAAAGCTAGTCTATTAGCAATTGTTAGTCTATTATTTCTAAAGTCTTGAAAGGTTTGGTTGGAATGATTTTTTGCGTCACGAATAAAAGCGGTGTTCCAACTTATGAACGATATGCTGTGACTGCCATTTTCAATTGAGTTAAACGATTGATAATCATTTGTAAAATCGTCAAATCTAAATATTTCTTGGGTGTTGTTTGTTTTTGTTCTGTTGGCTGTTAATTCAATTCTAAAACCTTTCACTGGCTCAAGCGTCCCTCGTAGATTGACCGTTTCACTATTGGTCAGTTTAAAGAATTGGTTTAAATCGGTCCTATTTGATAACCACCCTCCTTGCGCGCTTAACTCTCTAATATCTATGCTCTGACTTCCCAAAGCAAATGGTATTCCAGGTGCCATAGCATCCCAATCTTGACCGAAGAAATGAGGTTTTTTTGTGAACCCTGGCATTACTATTCCTTGATTTTGTCGGTACGAAATTGAAACATTTCTTACTAAAAGTGTTGTTCTCAGAAGTGCATTAATGACGTCTTTAAAGGATGTTTTGACCGTGTCTTGAGCCTGATTTGGCAACTGTATCACATTTCTAGAAGAGCTTCTTACAGGTCTATTTTGATTTGAAGAATTTAACTTTTTTAGAAAAGGTACTTTGTTGTACAACTGAGTAAAGTTAAAGGTTGTGTTTATTTGTTTGTTGTTACTGTTTTGAATTGTATTCCCCAGACTTTGAATACTCAATGGAGCCGATAACCAATCGTAATTGGCAGTATATTTTGTATTCATATTTATCCACGAAGTCAAAGGAAACTTAGACAACGGCACATTATAAGAGGCATTAATCGAATGGTGATATAATGTCGGTCGACCAAAGTTGACGATGTTATTCCAAATTGAATCTCTTTTAACAGAGTAGTTTGGGTCTGACTTTACTAATTCGCCAATAGGTTCATCTATACTAGCTGTATTTCTAACCTTAAATTCTGTTTTCAAGGTACGCGTTAGATCATACTTAATGCTGTAATTTCTATTCCATACAAATGCCTTGTTATAAAAAGGAGATAAAATAAAGTCTGGATTGTTTAAATTTCTAAACTGTGTTTTATTATAATACCTGTCTAAATCGGTTTGAAAAGTTATGGACTTAGGCAAGGTATAGAAATTGAAATCTCTAATTAGAGAAAAGTATTTGTTTTTAAAGAGTTTTACTTTTTGAAAAGGCTTGATATTCTTTGGTTGTGCAGAATAACTGTAATTCAATGCCATTTTTGAAGTGACAGTTGTACGTTCTTTAAGGTTTGAATTTCTAGAAAAGGTTTCATTTCTTGAATAGGTAGTTGAAAAATTTTCTAGATCATAAATCCTACTTTTAGATGATTTTGAATTGGATTTATTTTTTCTGACATTCGTAAAGTTAATAGACTTACGCTTTGTTAAATCTTGCGCAATTTCTTTCAGCTCATCTTTTTCCTCTTTTGTTTGTAACTCATCCAATGATGCTTTTAAGGTAATATCTGGATCAAGCGGATTGTATTGAGGATTTTGTATAGATTCAGAAACACCTATATACATTGGTACTTTGACATTGGCCTTTTGACCAAAGAAATTACCTAGCGCAAAAGAGGATGAAAAATCATATTGATAGGCATCGTACTTTTGGCGCGCTAAAAGGCTTTGATCAATGGTGCCAAAACCGATTGTACTCATGCTTCCAGTAAGATTTACATTTGCGAAGTCAGCTAATCGCGCATTAATTCTTCCATTTGCGGCGTATCCACCTCTTTCGTCAAAGTCCGTTAGTCTTAATTCGTTTACCCAAACTTCACCGCATTTTGTTGAGCCATCATCAAAACTGGTCGAGTTAGGCTGACCTTTCTTTGGATTTCGAATACCTAACATAATAGTTTTAACTTTACTAAGGTTTGGATTACCAACCACCGTTATTCGCGAGCCGATTCTTGAATAGGGGTAGGTAGTACTCGGGTGATTTCCATCCCTAACGGCTTTGTTACGTTCTTTTTTGGCGTCGAGCAGTTCTTCAAAAGCAATGTTTAACTCATTTGCTGTTGGCCAAATTAAATCATCGTCTAGCTTTGATACTCCCCATGGCGTTACTTTTAACGGAATTTCATACTCATAAAAATTATCGTTAAAATCAGTCCCTAATCGAATGAATAGTGATAATTCATCATCGGCTAAATCCGATTCATTTTCGCCAGATGCTTCGGCATGGACGTACATTTTTAAACGCTTATAGGTTCTGAAGTCGTTGTTAAATGTTTTATAAGCAGCTCTTGAGTCGCCATCTTCTAAATCACAGACTTTTAATACTAAAGATTGCTCGTTCTGTCTTCTCACATAGGTAGTTGTGTTGTCGACTTCTTGCTCAATTCCAGGAGGTAAAACATAAGGAATTGGAACTTTTTCCCCGTTCTCTTCAATATTTACCACTGATACGTCAAAAGAGGTGTTGGAAACATTATCGTTTGGCACGTATTCTCCTTCGGTTTTAAGATCAAAATTATAGCGTCTCCATTCTCCACGCACTAGTTCTAAAGTTGCAAATCGCAACATTACAGGCTCTTCAAAATCTTTCAATAACATTCTAATAAATCGGATAGATTTGAAATCTCTTATTGAGCCTACTATTTTATCTGCTTGTTGGACTGGAACTTTGAATTGATACCACTTAATTACCCTATTTCCATTTGGAGTTTTTGCAATAGATTCTTGAATATCCGTGATATAGCTTTCGCCAACTTGCATGTTGGGATATATAGGTATATTGTAATGGTAATAACTTTCCGATTCGTTTAGGGTATTATCAAAGTTTATGTCTTCTGTGTTTGGAATTGTAGTAGACATGGTTGGTATTGCCTCAGCAATTGCAGAGTTTCCATCAATTCCAGAATAATATTTATATCGGTTAATGATGGAAGTGCTTTGATCGTCTAAATCGTCGCCAAGAAAATAGTTGTAATTATCCGATGATGGATCTTCAACAGCTAAACTATAGGCTTGACTGTTTGTTCCATAAACATCTCCAATTTTTTGAATATATGCTGTGTCAAAAAACGTTCTTTCATCTATATCTCTTAAACCATCAAGACCTACATCCTGAAATTCTCTTGATTCAGCATCAACATCAAAGGAATTGGTCAAGGCAAAAGTAGTAGGCATTCTTCCCCATACACTACTGGTGTCATCTACGTTTACTAATTCTTGAGAAGAAGGTAAGCCGTTTTCAAAACTTTTAAAACCATCTCTTAATACATCTTCAGAAACGTTTCCTAAGTTTAACATTAATGTACCGCCATTCTGATTGTCTGAATCATCGTTAAAAGGATCCATCAACCAAAACTCAACAAACTCAATGTTTTGCGTTTCAAAGTCAGTAGTTTCTAATTTTCTCATTATCCCTGCCCAACGTTGTTCTGGATTTAATAAGAGTCCTGAAGTTGTAATATTTTGAGAATCAAAATTGTACGGCCCTCTTTCTTCAGGGCTAAAATATAGGTTTAGTATCGGTAAGTTTGAAACTTGAGTGGCATACTGCGGATCTTTATTCGGAAAAACTTCTTTTTCCAATACCTCTCTTACATTGTGGTTTGACAACTGGTTATCGTCGTTAGCAATGTGAGCTGGTGTTGTGTTAGAGTTTCTGTAAAAAGTTGGGTCAATATTGTACCAAGATAATAACGCCCTATTAACTCCAGTATTTAAGTTACCTAATCGCGGTGCTTGATTTTCAAGGGTTGATTCTGGAAAAATATTGGGATCGTTAGGTAAACTCGCTAGAAACCATGCCCCAGGATTTTTAATATCAATGCCAGTACTACTCGCTTCAAAATCGTCAATATATGCCGTCCCCGACTCTCCAATCGCTCTTTGGTGACCAGGTATCAGTTGGGCAAATTCGCCTTGAGCAGTAATCGTTGATTTTTCTTTTGTTTCAAGTATTGGCAAGAAGTCAACAATTTTTGTCAAAAGACTTGACTCTCTTCTAAATGTTCCGTCTAAACCCCAAATAGTATTAGAAATGGGCTCATCTCCGGTATTTACTTTCTTAGAATAGGGTTTTTCAGTAAGGTTCAAAATCGTACCTCCTAGCATAAAGTCGTCCGAAATTCTGTAATCGACATGAGTTCCCACTAACGTTTTTTGCTGAAGACCAAGTGACTGGCTTTCAACTGCTATTCGAATTGGTGTGCCAGAGAGTAAAATTCCTTCATTGATAATGTTGACTTTACCCATGGAATAATTGACGTTAAAGTCTTTCCCTTCTTCAAGTCGAAGACCACCGGCGGTAACAACCACTGACCCTTCCTCAATAGAAAATACTCCTAAATAAATTTCTGCGCCAGATTCTGACTGATAGCTTCCTTTTAGCCTAAATTTATTGTACTCAGGAAACTGTTGTGCGATGGTTAAAGTCGAATCGTATAATTCGTCATAAACGTATTGATTTGCAATATCGTTGTTGTTAAACTTACTTCTTAAATCATCTCCAAAAGGTTCGAGAATTGGAAAGATTATTTTTCCGTTAGAAGTCAAAATTGTAGTGCCTGGTAGAAAGTCAAAAATACCATCTGCGCGACGTTCTTGCTGCACATCCAATTGGTCTAAAGAAAGTAAATTTATTAATGGCTTATTTTCTAGTCCTTCCTCTGGAATATAGTTTGTGATGGTCCCATTGTCTCTCGTGTTTTCAAATACAACATCTAAATAAAATTCTTTTGCACTAATGTTGTATGCGCCTAAGGAATAGATATTTTTCATCATCAAATCCCAGTTAGGAAGTTGGGGCGAAAAACTCAAATTTTTCAATAGCTTAACGTATAATGAACTTGGCGCTGATGGACCGTTGGAACTAAACTCACCAACTTGATAAAGCTCATCGCCAACGGTATATTGATACGCCACTGCAAGCACCTCATCGGGACCAATAACACTATTCAATGAAATGTAACCGAGTTGTGGATGAAAGGTATATTCGGTTGGTGATAATAAACGGGCTCTTTCTAATTTTTCATAATCTTGTGAGCCTAAGAAATTAGGGTAATTAGATGAATTAAAAATACTATTTACTTGGTTAATATTTCTTAAATTAATACCCTCAGATAGCATTTGCTGGTACAGTGTGTTATTATCATTGTCTGGAAATGATTGGTCAGCATTGTCGGAAAATAAGGTGGTATTATACATGTCGGGTTCAGACTCACCCAAGTCAAGAAAAGCAAGTAAGTTTCTGTTGTTTTCAACTGTACCTGTTTTATTGGTTACCCAAACTTCAATCTTTGTGATATTAACTGAGGAACTAATAAATGGCAAGTTAGCCATGGCCTCATTATATTTTGATTTAAAATAATGAGATAAGAAAAAGTGCTTATTAGCTTCGTATTGGTCGGCATAAATATCAAATTCTGTGGTTTGAGCACCGCCTTCAACATCTATTACTTTTGAATTGCTTTTTTGTTGTGAAATAATGGTTGTAACCGTCGCTCGTCCGAATTGCAACTGTGTTTTTAATCCTAATAGACTTTGACTTCCAGAAATTAGAGTTCCATTAAGCGGAAGCCCTACATTTCCTATTTCTATTTTTTTAATTATTTCATCTTCTTCACCCTCGTATTCGAGCTTAATTTTATTGTCAAAATCAAAAATAGCTTCAGTATTGTAATTGGTATTCAATTGGAGTTTGTCGCCAATTTTACCTATCACATTCATTTGAATTTTCTGTTTGAAATCAAAACTGGTATTGCTTTGCCTATCAAGAGGAATGGCATTGTTTTCGGTCTTGTTGTGTTTTACAGAAAAAATAAGTTCTGCCGAACCCTGCGGACGAATATCAACCGTACTATTTCCAAATATTTTATCAAAGATTTCACCTCCAATGTCGATGCTTAGTGGTCCTTTATTTTGGTTTTGCCCGTTTAATTTTGGACTTGCTGTTTTCTCTTTCCAATACTCGGAAATAGATTTACTGATGTTATAATCGTTATACTCATCAAAGGTTAAATAGGAGGCATTGCTAAGTCGTAAGCCATTGTTTTGATGCTCTACACTATACAATCTACTTTCTGGATCGTATTCTATAGTTGGCTGTAAAAATGAAGGATTTGATAGATAAAAACCACTCGATGGTTCTTCTAGTGGGGAGTCCCAAGGGTTGGTGTCAGGGAAATCAAAAATAAGACTATCGCTCTGGCTCTGAGCAAAAAGACTAGTACCCAGCGCTAAAAACAACAAAAAGCACCAAAGTGCTCGCTTAAAAATAAGATTTCTATAAATCACTATCTGATTTCTTAACAAGGCGCCAAAAATATTACATTTTTTTAAGTACTCTCTTAACAACTTCTTCAACTCCTAAATCAGCTGTATCTAGCAGTTCTTTGTCAATTACTTTTTCGATGCTATTTTTATTAAACCCTAACATTGTTAATGCTGCTAACGCTTCATCTTTAACAGTATTGTGTGAAATAGTAGAAGAATTGGCCAAGTCTAACTTGATGACTTTGTCTTTTAAATCTAAAATAATTCGTTGTGCTGTTTTCCCCCCAATTCCTTTTACGCTTTGTAAGGAAGCAACGTTATTAGAAACTATTGCATGTTGTATTTCATGAGGGCTTAATGATGAAAGTATCATTTGGGCTGTATTTGGACCTACGCCGGATACTGAAATGAGTTGTCTAAACAAGTCTCTTTCATCATTGTCGAAAAAGCCATAAAGAGTATGCGCATCTTCTTTTATTGATAAATGAGTGAACAGTTTGCAAAATTCATCGTTTGATAATTTTGAAAACGTTTGTAATGAAATACGTAATAAATAGCCTATTCCATTACAATCAATAATGACGTATGATGGATTTTTTTCTATTAATTTACCTTGAATGTGTGTTATCATTTTCGTTTTACTTGAGCATCTAATACTGCTATGGTTACCATATTAACAATTTCCCTAACTGAACACCCTAGCTGTAAAATATGTACCGGTTTCCTCATTCCAATAAGTATTGGCCCTATGGCCTCTACATCATCAAATTCTTGAAGTAATTTGTAGGCAATGTTTCCAGATTCTAAATTTGGAAAAATAAGGGTGTTTGCATTTTCATTTAAATCTGAAAACGGGAAATTCTGATCTCTTTTTTCTTTGTTAAGCGCAAAGTCAGCTTGAATTTCACCATCGACAATCAAAGACGGATTATTTTTCTTTATCAATTTCCTCGCTTCAATGATTTTAGAAATATTGGCGCTTTGTGATGAGCCAAAGTTAGAGTATGACAATAAAGCAATTCTTGGGGTAATGTTGAAACGTCTTACAGCTTTGGCTGTTAGTTCAGTAATGTTTGCTAATTCTTCAGCAGTTGGGTTTATATTTACTGTGGTGTCTGCTAAAAACAAACTTCCTTTTTTGGTGTTTAGAATAAACATTCCAGCTACCTTTTCTACGCCTTCTTCAGTACCAATTATTTGAAGTGCTGGGCGTACTGTATTTGGGTAATTTCTATTTATTCCAGAGATAAATGCATCAGCTAATCCTTGGTCAACCATCATTGCCCCAAAATAATTTCGTTCGCGCATTAGCTTTTGAGCTTCAAACAATGTAAGTCCTTTTCTTTGTCGTTTTTCAAATAAAATTTGACCAAACTCATGACGCCTAGAACGTTCTTCATTACTCTTTGGGTCGATAATCTCTACGCCCTCTAATTCAAGAACATTATCTTCAATGAGTTTTTCAATTACATGTATTCGACCTAACAGTATAGGGATGGCTATTCCTTCGTCTTTGACTTGCTGTGCCGCTTTTAAAATTTTATAGCTTTCAGCTTCGGCGAATACAATTTTCTTAGGGTTTCTTTTAGCCTTGGTTGTAATTTGTCGGACTAATTTATTGTCTAAGCCTAATCGTTTTTCAAGCTGCTGGGCATATTCTTCGAAATTTGTAATTTGTTTTCTTGCCACTCCAGATTCTATGGCGGCTTTGGCTACGGCTGGCGCAACTACTGAAATTAACCTACTATCTAGTGGCTTGGGTATAATATATTCTGGCCCAAACGTAATAACCTTTTCGCCATAGGCTAGATTGACTGTATCGGGAACTAATTCCTTAGTTAAGTCGGCAATACTTTTTACAGCGGCTAACTTCATCTCCTCATTTATACATGTAGCGCGGACGTCCAAAGCACCTCTAAAAATATACGGGAACCCTAATACATTATTCACTTGGTTTGGATGGTCTGAACGACCGGTTGCCATTATGATATCTTCTCTTGCTGAAACAGCCTCGTCGTAAGAAATTTCTGGGTCTGGGTTGGCAAGAGCAAATACGATAGGCATTCGCGCCATCGACTTAACCATGTCTGCGGACATAATATTTCCTGATGAAAGCCCTAGAAAAACATCAGCATCCTTTATTGCTTCTTTTAATGAATTAATATCTTTATCCGTAGCAAAAAACTGCTTTTCTACTGTTAAACTCTCATTGTCTTTTCGAATAACGCCTTTGCTATCAAGCATTACTATATTTTCCTTTTTTGCGCCTAACGAAAGGTATAATTTAGCACAAGACATAGCGGCCGCTCCAGCGCCATTGATGACAATATTTACCGATTCTATGTTCTTTTCAGCAATCTCAAGCGCATTTATCAAGGCTGCTGCAGAGATAATTGCCGTACCGTGTTGGTCATCGTGCATTATTGGAATGGATAATTCTTCCTTTAAACGCTTTTCAATTTCAAAGCATTCTGGAGCTTTAATGTCTTCCAAATTTATACCTCCAAAAGTCGGGGAGATGGATTTCACAACCTCAACAAACTTGTCAACATCTGAAGCGTCAACCTCAATATCAAAAACATCAATATCGGCAAATATCTTAAACAATAAACCCTTTCCTTCCATCACTGGCTTTGATGCTTCTGGTCCAATATCTCCTAAGCCCAAAACTGCCGTTCCGTTGGTGATAACCGCCACCAAATTACTTTTAGCGGTGTATTTATACACATCGTCTTTGTTTTCGCTGATTCGAATACAAGGTTCGGCAACACCTGGCGAGTACGCTAGTGCTAAATCGCGCTGTGAACTGTGTTTTTTGGTTGGAACAACTTCGATTTTCCCAGGTCTTCCATGCTGGTGATAGTCTAGCGCTTCTTGTTTTTTTCGTTTAGTGGACATGCTGTAAAAATATATAAAAAAAACCGGCTTGAAGCCGGCATTTTTTGAATATGATTGTTTTATTATTTACTGAC
Organism: Flavobacteriales bacterium; assembly: GCA_965661345.1. Classification (GTDB taxonomy): domain Bacteria; phylum Bacteroidota; class Bacteroidia; order Flavobacteriales; family UBA7312. Next base: position 69,665 of record CBFIDK010000002.1, read on the forward strand.
TAATAAACGTTTAATTGCGTCCAACTTGCCATCAACATATATATTGGCAAAATACAAGCCATTGGGCGTATTACTTACATTTAACCTTACTATGCCCTGCTTGTTTTGAATGACCTTTTTTTCTACTACTGTTCCTAACATATCTGTAACAACAATTTCAGCTGTTTGAGAAGGTAAGATTGAGTAATCTAAACTAGCATAAGTCGTGGCTGGATTAGGGTGAAAATCAGAAAAAAGACTTGTTTTTTTATCTGTATCAGAAGAAATACCTACCGTTCCTACTGAAAAATTAACAATTGCACAGGCTGAATCAGAAACATTGTTGGCATCAAACGCACAGTATTTTATAGAAGCTGCGGCATTTTCAACGTTCATGTTGTCAAAGTGGACTTGAAAACTTGATGGCTCTACTTGACCTGCACTAAATGTTATAGCATCAGGTGATACGCTTGTATTTGGTAAGTAACAAAGTGTCCAACAAAAATAATTTGAGGTTCCTTGTGTTGTGCTAATGATTTGTCTAGAAACTTTGATATCAATGGTATTGTCTGAAATGTTTCGTACAGTAATATCTGTTCCTAAATCACCCAAACTAGAAGTGGAATTCATTATGTTAACATTGTATTCATGAGGCTCAACAGTTATACTCTGTGAGAACACATGAGTCGTTGATACTACAAGTAGAAAAAGTATTGCTTTTTTCATAATCTATGGTTTTGCACAAATATACTAAGAAAAAAAATAAATAACACTCATTTTTAAAGCCATAAAAAATGCTTTTGAACTGGTAAGATTTTGAGAAACAATTTTAATAGTTTATATACTACAATAAAAATTATGCTTTAAATTAGCGATTCGAAAAATTGTTATTGTAACAGTTTATATTTAAAGCAAATTGAAAAACCTTATGAAAAAACATTTACTACTCATTAGTGGTATTGCCTTGAGCATTTCTTCCATGGCACAATTACTTGTTGATACTACACAAGCCGAAAATAAAAACGTACTATTGGAAGAATATACTGGAAGAAACTGTAGCTATTGTCCAGATGGTCATAAAATTGCAAACAACATTAAAGAGGCAAACCCACAAGACATTATACTTATTAGAGTACACACAGGTGGTTACGCCCCTACATCTTATCCAAATTTTAACACAAGTTTTGGAACTCCACTTGCTGATCAATCTGGCATTTCAGGATATCCAACTGGAACTATAAACAGACATGTTTTTTCAGGAAGTTCAACTTCCATGAGTAGATCTGCTTGGTCATCAGTTTCAAATCAAGTTTTATTAGAAACTGCTGTTGTTAATATAGGCATGGATGCTGTAGTGGATACTGCAAACAGAAAATTGTATGTTGAAGTTGAGATGTATTATACTGGTAATCAGTCGGTTAGTTTTAACAGATTAAATGTGGCTATTTTACAAGACAACATATATGGCTCTCAAGCAGGCGCTTCTTATTTTAACCCTGATGATGGTTCTGATGCATCTTACAACCACAAACATATTCTTCGTCACTTACCCTTAGGCACATGGGGTGAACAAATTGACTCTATTTCCCCAGGAACTTTTGTTAGAAGAACTGTTAGCTATGTACTTCCTGAAAGTATTTCAGGAGTTGAGCTAAAATTAGAAGATTTAAATATAGCTGCTTTTGTAACTGAAGATAAAAGAGAGGTTCAAAATGCAACTCATGTAAAACCAAGGTTGGGTTCTGCAGTTAGTATTAATGAATTTTCTGTTAAACCAATTAGCCTTTACCCTAATCCAGCAAGTGATAAATTGAATGTGGAATTTGAAATTAGAAGAGTTAGTGACGTGAATATAAAACTTCATAATTTACTTGGTCAAACAGTATTTTCAACGAATAAAACCTTTTCGTCAGGCCAACGAAAATTTCAAATCAATGTAAGCGATTTAGAAACAGGAATTTACATGCTAGAACTCAGCAATGGCGCTGGAACAAGCACACAAAAAGTAATTATCAAATAAATTTAGAATCATGAAAAAACATTTATTATTAATTTTAGGCATTGCCTTTAGTTTATCATTAATGGCTCAATTACCCAATGGCTCTGTTGCCCCTGATTTTACGGTAACTGATGTTAACGGAAATGAACACAGACTTTACGATTATCTTGATGATGGATATACTGTAATAATAGACATTAGCGCAACATGGTGCGGCCCGTGCTGGAATTATCACGCAGGAGGAACTTTCGAAGAAATATGGGAAGCACATGGCCCTGCTGGAGAGCCTGGCGTTAGTACAAATACCACTGATGATGTAATGATTCTTTGGTTTGAAGGAGACCCAAATACTGGATTAGACCAATTAGAAAACAGTAACTTAGGCAACTGGTTAAACCCAAATGGCGAAGGTGAAGTTCAATTTCCAATGATAAATGACGATAATATTAGAGATTTGTACGCCGTACCGTATTGGCCAATAATATATACCATTTGTCCGAATAAAAGGCTGACAGAGACAGGGCAAGCTAATGCTCAAACCCACTACTCTAATATTGCCAACTGTACACCTGCTACTGTAGGAAATAACGCATCAATAGTAAGTTCTACAGCAATCACAATTCCGGAAGGCTGTACCGAAAGTGCTACTGGTAATGTCACTATTTCGGTGCAAAATTTTGGTACAGAAACCATCAATTCATTTGATGTGGAAGCCACATCAAATGGTCAATTGTTAGCAACCGAAAGCTTCAACGGAACATTGGAAACGTATGACGTAACAACAGTCGAGTTTCAAAATCTTACTATAAGTTCTGACGTGGAATTTGTCATTACTTCAGATGACGACAACTCGGACAATTCTTTAACTCAATTTTATAGTTTTTCAGGTGAAACGGCTCAAAAAGTCGTTGTAAAACTGTTAACTGATAGTTATGCCTCAGAAATTTATCTTGAAATTAAAGATGAAGACAACAATGTTGTTTGGAGTGAAGGCAATGAAGAAGTTGCTGGAGATTATGACACAGGCGATGAGAATGCTCCAGCAGATCCAACAAACCCTCTAACAAATAACCAATCTTACGAATGGGAAGTGAATTTGAATTCACTAGGCTGCTTGAATTTCTTTATTGGCGATTACTACGGTGACGGTCTAAATGCTGCTGCAGCTGGCGGGACTGATGGAAGTTGGTCTATTGAAACTCAAGACGGTGAATTGTTAGCACAAATGATAAATGTTAATTATCAAGGGTCTGATGAAGCTTATTTTAAAAATAATGAGATTTCTTCAATAAATGAAAATGAGAATATTAGTTTCACTATTTATCCAAATCCAGCTCGCGAAAATGCAAAACTAACAATCAACAGTAAAGTTTATGATAATCATTCTCAATTGTCTATCATAAATGTTTTAGGTGAAGTAGTTTCTAAAGTTGATATAAAACTTAACGAAGGGATAAATGAAATACCATTAGAGCTTGAGAATTTAAGCAATGGATTGTATTCTGTTGAACTCACTTCTTCATCTTTAAGTATATCTCAAAAGTTTATTAAGGTTGATTAGATAATCCCCCAAAATAAATTACTCAAAAGAGCAGCCACTAGAAGCTGCTCTTTTTTTTTACTCTTTTTAATTTTAAACACTGTTTTTTTATTAAATTTGTGGACTAAACTAATTAACAAGAAAATTTATGAAAACATATTTACTAGCTTTGGTATGTTTAGTATCATTTACTTTTAATGCTACTGCTCAATTACCAGACGGTTCAATTGCTCCAGATTTTACCACAACGGATGTCAACGGAAACCAACACAGACTTTATGATTATTTAGACCAAGGGTACACTGTAATTTTAGACATTAGTGCTACATGGTGTGGGCCATGCTGGAACTACCACGCTGGTGGAACATTCGAAGAAATTTGGGAAGCTCATGGCCCTGCTGGAGAGCCTGGCGTTAGTGCAAATACTACTGATGATGTAATGATTCTTTGGTTTGAAGGTGATCCTGGTACTGCTCTAAGCGAACTAGAAAATAGTAACTTAGGTAACTGGCTAAACCCGAATGGAGAAGGTGAAGTGCATTTCCCTATTTGTAATGATGACGAAATCAAAGATTTATATAATTTGCCTTACTGGCCAATCATATACACTATTTGTCCAAACAGAATACTAAAAGAATCTGGTCAAGCTAGTGCACAAAACCATTACGCTAATCTTGCAGAATGTGTTGCTCCTTCTGAAGGTAACAACGCTGCATTAATATCAGTTGAGTCAACTATTGAAGCTGTAGGTTGTGACGTAACTGCTTCTGGTAATCTTTCTGTTGTAGTACAAAATTTAGGTACTGAATTATTAACCTCATTCACTGTAGACGTTATGATTAACGGAGAGTCTGCTATGTCTGAAACTTTTAATGGTGCTTTAGAAGTATATCAAATTACAACAATTGACTTTGGCAACTTAACTGTCGATACTGAATCAATTGAGATTGTAATTTCTTCAACTGACGATAACGATGCTGATAATTCGTTAACTCAATCATTCAGTTTTAACTCTGGCGAAACAGACGCTGAAGTAACTGTTGAGCTACTTACTGATGGCTACGCTAGTGAAATCTATTTGGAAATCACAGATGAGAACGGTGCAGTAGTTTGGTCTGAAGGAAACGAGAATATAGCTGGAAATTATGATACAGGTAGTGAGAATGCTCCAGCCGACCAAACTGATCCTTTTACAAATTATCAAAATTATGAGTGGACAGTTAACCTTCCATCTGTTGGTTGCTATACTTTCCTAATTGGAGATTATTATGGTGACGGTTTAAATTCTTCTGCTTATGGTGGAACTGATGGAAACTGGTCAGTAAAAAATAACACCAACACTACAATCGCTCAAATGACAGCAGCAGATTATATTGGTCAAGATGATGCTTCGTTCTTGAATAATGAAGCTTCAGATCCATCTAGTATAGACGAATTGGCTATCTCTGCATTAGCTGTTTACCCTAATCCGGTACAATCTGATGCTAAGTTATCTTTCAGTCTTTCACAATCATCTGATGTTAGACTTGATGTATTGAACGTCTTAGGCGAAACGGTTATGTCAAACATCTATTCTTTAGGTGCTGGCAATAACAACATAGATTTAAACGTTGATAAAATGACTAACGGAATTTACTTTGCTCACCTAACAATTGATGGTGAAATGAGCACTGTTAAAATTACAGTTAGCAAGTAAGAGTTAATTTGCTAAAAACAAAAAAGGTCAGTAGATTAGCCAAAACTAATTTCTGACCTTTTTTTAATGCTTAAAATAAAACTACTATGAAAAAATTCCTTTTAATTTCAGCTCTAATCAGCATCAATATTATCGCTTTTTCACAAAACAGAGCGCTTCCAAAAGTTGATTTAAAAACTTTAGATAACAACACCATTAATACTTCGGAGTTTGATAACGACGGCAATCCAATTGTTATCAGTTTTTGGGCTACATGGTGTAAACCTTGCGTAAAAGAACTTACTAATATTGCAGAAGTGTACGAAGATTGGCAAGATGAAACAGGAGTGAAAATCATTGCTATTTCTATTGACGACGCAAGAAACATGTCAAAAGTAAAACCAAAAGTAAATGCTGAAATGTGGGATTACGAAGTCTATTGCGATCCTAATGGCGACCTCAAAAGAGCCATGGGTGTTGGGTCTGTGCCACACACATTTTTACTAAATGAAAACAAGGAAATCGTGTATCAGCATACTGGCTATAAAGATGGTGATGAATACGATTTGTTTAAGAAAATAAAAGCATTAGTAAAATAAATTATGCGAAAACTCACTTTTATTATTGCCTGTAGTTTTATTCCCTTTCTGACTTGGGCACAAGATAATTCAAGCGGTACTATTCAAGGTGATTTCAATCTAAGTACCCAAAGCTATTATGAAGACCCTGCTATAAATGCTGTTGGTGTAGATGAATTCATTTTAATGAACGCCTATTCGAACATCCGATACACAAAAGGAAATTTCACTGCCGGTGTTCGTTTCGAGAGTTATTTAAATGTATTGCAAGGTTTTGAATCAAATTTCAATGGCAATGGCATTCCTTATAGGTTTGCACAATACAACGTCAATGGCTTGGACATTACTGTTGGTAATTTTTACGAGCAGTTTGGAAATGGATTAATCTTTAGAAGTTACGAAGAAAAAACATTAGGAATAGACAATGTTATGGATGGCGTTAGGTTAAAATACAGCCCACTTAAAGGGTTATCCCTTAAAGGCTTTGTTGCCACACAACGCTTATTCTGGGAGCAAGGACCAGGAATTATCAGAGGGTTTGATGCTGAACTAAATCTTAATGACGCTATTTCATCCTTAGAGAACAGTAAAACAAATGCTATCCTTGGCGGTAGTTTTGTAAGTCGTTTTGAGGAAGATAATAATCCAGTTTTTAACTTACCTGAAAATGTTGCTGCTTACGCTATTCGTACAACCGTAAATAGAGGAAAAATTTCATTTAACTCAGAATATGCCTATAAATATAATGACCCTGCTGGTAGTGTAACCTATAACAACTATGCACCTGGAAATGGCTTAATGACAAACATTTCTTATTCTCAAAGAGGACTAGGAATAGTGCTAGAGGCTCATCGTGTAGATAATATGGATTATCGCTCTAAAAGAGGCGCAACAGGAAAAGAATTGACCTTAAATTACATCCCTGCCATTAGTAAACAACACGCTTACACTTTGGCTGCATTCTACCCTTTTGCCACTCAGCCTTCAGGAGAGTTGGGCTTTCAAGGGGAAATAAACTACACTTTCAAAAAGAAAAGTAAATTAGGGGGGAAATACGGCACTCAAGTAGCCGTTAATTATTCAAGAATAAACGCTTTGAATGGTGGACCTTCAGAACTAACTATTAACAGAGACCACAGTCCTGCATTCTTTAGTGTCGCAAATGAAGAACTCTACTTCAGAGATTTGAACTTCGACATTAAAAAGAAAATTAGTAAAAAGGTAAAACTAATGCTAAACTATCTAGATGTCATTTACAATAAGGATGTGATAGAAGGGAAAATCATTGGCAAAAACGTACATGCTCGAATAGGAATTGCTGAAGTCAATTATAAACTTAAACCTAAACACACTATAAGAAGTGAGTTTCAATACCTCTCAGTTGATAAAAGTGATGAATACTACAAAGACCAAGGCGATTGGGTAATGGGTTTAGTTGAATATTCCTTTTCACCACACTGGTTTTTTGCTTTTGTAGATCAATATAATGGCGGATATACTAGTGAAGGGAAAAGCTACGACGCTGTGCATTATCTGAACATTAGTTGTGGATATACTAAAGGAACAAATCGTTTTGAATTAGGCTATGGAAAAGTGAGAGAAGGTATTTTTTGTGTCGGTGGCGTATGTCGAAACGTGCCATCATCAAATGGCTTTACGCTTAATATAACTTCAAGCTTTTAATTATGAAACAGACCTATTACATATTTCTTAGTCTTCTTTTACTAAGTTTAACGTTTTCATGCGATACCATTGAAAAAGACAATTTCACAGACCCTGGAGCAAGTTTTCCTTGGCTAGGCAAAAAAGTCCTTATCGAGGATTTTACGGGCTACAAGTGCACCAACTGCCCAGCAGCTTCAACTGAATTACATACCATTGAAGAATTGTATACTGATAAAGTGATTGGTATTGCCGTTCATGCTGGATTTTTCGCACAACCAAGTGGTGTTTTTGTTACAGACTTTAGAACAGATGAAGGCGAAGAGTTAGTTGAATTTTTTGAGCCTTCAGCTTTTCCAATAGGGATGGTAAACAGAATAGGTTATCCAGAGAATGCACTTATAGAATACACTGACTGGGCAACTGAAGTAAGCAGTCAACTGCTACAAGCACCGACTATTGAACTTTCAATTTCTGAAGAAAACAATATTATAAACGTAGAAGCAAGACGACTTTCAGATGACAATAATAGTTTGAAATTGGTAGTGTGTATTACCGAAGATGGTGTTATTTATAAGCAAATTGATGGCTCAGACTTAATTGAAGATTATGAACATAATCATATGTTAAGAAAAGTACTAAACGGTACTTGGGGCAGCAGTATACAGTTGAGCAATACAACCTCTACCTTTAGCTACAACTACACGCTTGACGATTCTTGGGTAAGAAGTAACTGTAATGTCGTGGCATTCGTATATGATAATAGTAATAAAGAAGTTTTACAAGCAGAGAAGATTCACCTAACTGATTAAAGAGATTGGAAATGAAAATCATCTTAATCTTAACTTTAATTCTATCATTTCTTTTTTCTAATGCTCAACAAAGCTCAGTAGAAAATAACGAAGATGTATCGTCTTTTTTATCGGCATATTTCTCACCCTTTGCAAACAGTATAGGCGCGGGTTTAAACAACGGCTGGTACAATACGGCAAAACCTCATAAACCCGCTGGTTTTGACGTGAGTCTCACAATAAATTTAATTACTATTTCAGATGAGATGAAGTTTTTTAATCCAAACGACATCTCTAATTTTAGTAGTAGTGACAATTCTACTCCAACTATACTTGGCGATGGAATGGGCGCAAGCATCGACTATACTAGCGATGATTTTTCGGCTACATTTACAATGCCTGAACAGAATATCGCTTTAACATCACTTCCAGTACCGACCTTAAACGCTGGCATTGGACTGTTTAAAGGCACTGAACTAAATATAAGGTATATTCCAACTTATGCATTCGATATCGGCTTCATAGGCGAAGGCTCAGTCGAATTATATGGTGGTGGGATTAAACATGACATTCTTCAATGGATACCAGTGGTAAATAAATTACCTTTTGACCTGTCTGTTCAAGGAGCATTAAGCAAATTCAAAACTTCTTTTGAAGTTGAAAGTAGAGGTGTGAAACAAGATGTTAGTTTAAACATAAATACCAATACATATAACCTCATACTTTCTAAGAAATTTGCTTTAATCACAGCTTACGGAAGTATTGGCTATAATTCAGTGAGTACATCTTTCAGTTCTAATACCAATTTTGAGCTAGGAAGCGGGAATAATACTATTTCGTTTAATATTCCTGTAGAATTAGAGTTTGAAGCTCAATCAGTATTTCAGGCAGCTGCGGGAGTTAGGCTTCAATTTGCTATATTTACTGTCTATGCCAGTCAGACTTTCTCAGACTACCCTATAACCTCAGCTGGCTTTGGTGTAAGTTTTAGATGATTCAATTAAAATTAACATTTATTTATGTACTTGTTGCTGGAGTACTTTCGGCACAAAACTTCAAAGCAGGAGCTATTGGAGGAATAAGTACGTCACAAGTTTCTGGAGATCAATTAGGCGGCTTTAATAAAGTAGGAGTAAAATTAGGCTCATTTGTAAATCATCCTATTAATTCAGCGACTAGAGGTGAGCTTGCAATGTATTATATTGATAAAGGGAGTAATGACCTCAATAGTAATTTTCGCATTGACTTGTCCTACATTGAAACTTCATGGTCAATACAAAAAACATCCAAAGGGTTTATTTACGAAGGCGGATTGCTTTTTTCAATATTAGTAGATGGTAAAACCTATGATATATATGGTTATGAAGACATCACAAAAGGTGACTTCAATAAAATTGACATTGGGGCTAAATTAGCGGCAGGAATTAAATTAAAACCAAAGCTTCTTATGTTTTGGGAAATCACGAATTCTCTACCATTTACACCCTTTCAAGACCACCCTGGCGGAGCTAGTTACGGCTTAAACAAAGGTAAATATAATTCCATATTAAGTTTTTCTTTGCGATATTTGTACTCTAAATGAGTAAGAAACAAAAAATAGTCGTTTCAGTTAGTGGAGCAAGTGGCGCTATATACGCTAAAGTCCTGTTTGACAGACTACAACAACTTTCAGATCAAATTGACGAAGTTGGTGTGCTTATGTCCGAAAATGCTAAATATGTATGGCAAACAGAGCTTGGAAATAACGATTATAAAAAATTACCGTACAAATTTTATTCTGCACAAGATTTTACCGCTCCGTTTGCATCGGGCTCTGCTCGTTTTGAAACAATGATTATTTGTCCATGTTCTATGGGAACACTTGGGCGTATCGCTCAGGGGATTTCCAACGACCTTACCACTAGATCTGCAGATGTTATTTTAAAAGAAAGAAGAAAACTCATTTTGGTTGCAAGAGATACCCCTCTTAATCTTATTCATATCAACAATATGAAAACCATCACAGAAGCTGGTGGTATTATCTGTCCTGCAACACCTTCATTTTACAGCAACCCTACCTCATTTGATGAACTCGCTGCTACTGTAGTTGACAGAGTAATTTCGCTTAGTGGATTAGAACTAGACTCCTATCAGTGGGGCAATAAATAGAATAGTTTTTACGTTTTAGTGTAAACTATTTAAAGTATGCTCAAGTTCTGTCAAACTATTTTACAAAAAGTTTCTTTTGATAAAGATTTATTTAAAAAAGAATTAAGGAAATCAGCTGGTCTATTAAACAAACACGAGTTAATCTTATTAAAAATTTGGTGTTTAACTACTTTTTCTGATTATAAAAATGTAATAATTGAGGTATTTGAAAATACTATTTAAGAAAATCTAGATTACGCTTCAGCCCAGAATATTTTGCGCGTTTTACCGCTGACTTTTTAAAGACTTTGTTAAAGGTAACTTCGGTTATTTCTTCCCAATCGCCTTTTGTCATTTCTAACAAGTCCGGGTGTGGATTAAACCGTTGTTCATTGTGTTGTATTGAAAAGCGATTCCAAGGGCATACATCTTGACATACATCACATCCAAACATCCAGTCATCCATTTTTCCCTTTAAATCGTCTGGAATAGAATCCTTCAACTCAATGGTAAAGTAAGAGATGCATTTACTTCCATCGATTTGATAAGGCGCAATGATAGCTTGCGTCGGACAAGCATCTAGGCAAGCCGTACAACTACCACAATGATCCAATACAGCGTTATCGGCTTCAATTTCTAAATCAATAATCAGCTCTGCAATAAAAAAGAATGAACCTCTAGACTTATTGATGATGTTGGTGTTTTTTCCCATCCAACCCAATCCTGATTTTACTGCCCAAGCCTTATCCATAACTGGTGCACTATCTACAAATACACGACCATTTACTTCTCCAATTTCATCGCGAATGAATGCGAGTAAACTCTTTAATTTATCTTTAATAACAAAATGATAATCTTCTCCGTAAGCATATTTGGATAATTTGGGAGCATCTGAAGCTTGACGCTCTTCGGTGTAATAGTTTAATAATAAAGAAATAACCGTTTTAGCCCCATCAACCAATAATCGGGGATCGAGGCGTTTATCGAAATGGTTTGCCATGTAAGACATTTCACCATGATGATTATCATTTAACCATTTTTCTAACCGTGGTGCTTCATCTTCTAAAAACCCTGCCTTGGAAAATCCACAATGAGAAAAGCCCAATCGAAGGGCTTCATCATGAATTAACTTTTTATGCGATTTATTCGAAGAGACCACCGATTTGTGAAGATGGATTTAATCCTAAATGTTGATATGCTTTTTCGGTGGCTTGTCTTCCTCTGGGAGTACGCATGAGATAGCCTTCTTGAATTAGAAAAGGTTCGTATACTTCTTCGATAGTACCACTCTGTTCGCCCACTGCAGTAGCTATGGTAGTCAGTCCTACTGGTCCACCTTTAAATTTTTCAATAATTGCCGATAAGATACGGTTGTCCATTTCGTCTAGACCATGAGCGTCTACGTTTAAGGCATCTAAAGCAATATGAGTAATATCCAGTGTAATAGTTCCATCTCCTTTTACTTGCGCAAAATCTCTAACTCTACGCAACAAAGCATTAGCAATTCGGGGAGTACCTCTACTACGTCCAGCAATCTCATCGGCTGCCGATTTTGAAATGGAAATATCTAATATACTTGAAGAACGATTTACAATGTCTGAAAGGGTTTTTACATCGTAATACTCCAATCGTGAGTTAATGCCAAATCGCGCTCTTAAAGGGGCCGTAAGCAAGCCTGATCGTGTTGTAGCACCAATAAGTGTAAAGGGATTTAGTTCTATTTGAACAGCGCGTGCGTTTGGTCCTGACTCAATCATGATATCTATTTTGAAATCCTCCATAGCTGAATATAAATACTCTTCAACTATGGGGCTCAAACGATGTATTTCGTCTATGAATAAAATGTCTCCATTTTCAAGGTTAGTCAGTAAACCCGCTAAGTCACCAGGTTTATCTAAAACTGGTCCAGAACTGATTTTAATTCCAACCCCCATCTCATTTGCAATAATATTAGAGAGTGTAGTTTTACCTAGTCCAGGAGGGCCATGAAGCAATACATGATCAAGTGCTTCATCCCTCAATTTAGCAGCGCTAACAAATACTTTTAGATTTTCAACCACTTTGGGTTGACCGCTAAAATCATCAAACTGCTTGGGACGTAATGCCTTGTCAAGTTCTAAATCTACCTTAGAAAGGGATTCTCTTTCTGGATTTAAATTTTCATTCATCTAGAACAAAGATAAACTAAAATAGAAGTTAACGAAATAGCTTTAGATGGCTATTATTTCTACCTCCACGCGCCTATCGTATTTAGCGCCTTTTCCCAATGGAAATTGACCTTCAAATCCGATATAAGACAATCTTGATTCTTCAATACCTTTAAAAATGAGATAATCGAATATGCGTTTAGCTCTGCGTGCAGATAGCGTCATTTCGTTTGACGAAATATCAGAAAATGCAAAATCTGCATCATAAATATGTCCCTGTATCTGAATAATCAGATTAGGATTTTCAATCAATTCATCAAATAACGTTTTTAAAGTAGGCATGGATTCTTCGAGAAGAATATCATCCCCACCGTTAAAAAGAATTCCGTTAAGAATAAATTTATCTCCCATTTGAATGGATGAGGAAGCATTATCATCGTTTATATTAAAGACAATATCAATTCGTCTATATTTTGATAATAAAGAATTAATCTGTTCAGTATCCATAGATTGCCAATTCAGCTTATGGCACCAATTGATTTGTTTGAGCACTTGTGTACCAAACACTTTTTTTAATTTATTTTTAATGTAGTTTGAGCGTTTTTTTGACAGATTAAGTGCTATAGTCTTATGTTCAATATCGTCGCAATAGCCTAGCACCTCAATCTTTATAACCCTGTTGTTTTTGGATACCTCATGTAAATAACTTTCAAACTTCTTAAACTCCTCGTCACTCAAAACACTTTGATTGATATCAAAATACACCGAGTGGCTAAAGGAGTTTAAGGCTTGAATTTTTAAACCAAAAAGAAGTAAAATAAAAAATATCCAAAATCTAATTTTCATAAGCACACAAGTTTTATAAAGGAGGTTAGTGTGCTTGATTATACGTGTACTTAGTACTCAATGTTACAAATAGGTGAAAATAAAAAAGCCCCATCCAGAGGATGAGGCTATGTATTTTTAAACTAGTAGAGTGTTAGTGTTAGTGTTCGTCTTCGCCTTCTTTAAGAGGTACTATCTGAGGTACAAAATCTTCATCCGCACCTGGCTTACTGTAATCGTATGCCCAACGGTGTACACTAGGGATTTCGCCTGGCCAGTTACCGTGTATTCTATCATGTGTAGGCGTTGTCCATTCCAAGGTGTTTGAACGCCACGGGTTTTGTGGCGCATCTTTTCCTCTATATATACTGTAGAAGAAGTTAAAGAAGAAAAATATTTGAGCTACAGCACCCAAAATAGCGAAAACTGTAATTAACTCATTAATTTCTACCAGACCATCAAACATTGGGAAGGCTGTGTTAGAATAGTAACGTCTAGGGACACCTGCTAAGCCAACAAAGTGCATCGGATAAAATACACCGTAGGCGGAAATGAAGGTTATCCAGAAATGGACATATCCTAAGTTTTTATTCATCATCTTGCCATACATTTTCGGGAACCAATGGTAAATACCCGCGAACATACCAAAGATAGCAGACAGACCCATTACTATGTGGAAGTGAGCCACTACGAAATAAGTATCATGAACGTTAATGTCTAATGCGCTATCTCCTAATATTAAACCTGTTAAACCACCCGAAATAAAGGTAGATACTAAACCAATTGAGAAAAGCATAGCAGGAGTGAATTGTATATTTCCTTTCCAAAGAGTAGTCAAGTAATTAAATACTTTTACCGCCGACGGAATAGCAATCAATAGCGTAGTAAAAGTAAATACGGATCCTAAAAATGGATTCATTCCAGTCATAAACATATGGTGTCCCCATACAATAAAGGATAAGAATCCAATAGCAAGTATCGACCCAACCATTGCGCGATAGCCAAATATTGGCTTACGAGAACTGGTAGATACTACCTCGGATGTGATTCCTAATGCCGGTAATAAAACAATATAAACTTCAGGGTGTCCTAAAAACCAGAATAAATGCTGAAATAATACAGGCGAACCACCGGTTTGCGATAACATTTCACCCTGAATCATAATATCAGATAAGTAGAAAGCCGTACCAAATCCTCTATCGAAAATCAATAATAAGGCCGCAGAAAGTAATACCGGGAATGATAATACCCCTAAAATTGCAGTTACTAAAAATGCCCACATCGTTAGAGGCAACCTAGTCATTGACATTCCTTTTGTTCTCAAGTTTAGGATAGTTACTATGTAGTTCAGACCCCCTAAGAGTGCCGAAACAATAAACAAAGACATACTCACTAACCATAATGTCATCCCTAATCCAGAGCCAGGCATGGCTTGTGGTAAAGCACTCAATGGCGGATATATAGTCCAACCAGCAGCAGCAGGTCCAGAGGTGACAAATAATGAAATGACCATTACAACAGAAGACACAAAGAAGAACCAATAGGATAACATATTTAAGAACCCTGACGCCATATCTCTTGCACCAATTTGCAATGGAATAAGTAGGTTAAAAAATGTACCGCTAAGTCCCCCTGTTAAAACAAAGAAAACCATGATGGTTCCATGTATAGTTACCAGTGCTAAATAAATGTTTGGATCCATTACCCCGTCAGGAGCCCATTTACCTAAAAACGCTTCAAGTATAGGGTAACCTTCAGCAGGCCAAGCCAATTGCATTCTGAAAAATACCGACATTAATATCGCAATTACTCCCATTACCATAGCCGTAATAAGAAATTGCTTAGCAATCATTTTATGGTCAGTACTAAAAACGTACTTTGTAATGAATGTTTCTTCGTGGTGGTGGTGTTCGTGATTATCTGACATAATAATTCTTAATCAATGTTTTAGTTTGCACTTACTAGTGTTTTAAAAGTCTCTTGTTCTTCGAGCCAAGCATCGTATTCTTCTTGAGTTTCGACAATTACTTTAATCTGCATATTATAGTGGGCAGATCCACAAATTTTATTACAAAGAAGAACAAAATCAAAATCAACCGGAGAGTCGCCTCGCTTAGCTCTAGCTTCATTAATGATCTTCATACGTTCAATCATCTCAGGGTCTTCTCTCATTTCCTTTGTCGTCTTAGTTGGCGTGAAAGCAAATTGAGTGCTCATTCCTGGTACACAGTTCATCTGTACATTAAAATGAGGCAAATATGCAGAATGAATAACGTCTTGAGACCTAAACTTCATGAGTACTTGCTGATTAACTGGAAGATGAATTTCTCTAACAACCTTATCGTCAAAAGAAGTTGAATCGTTGATATCAACACCAAGAGTATTGACTCCGCCAATTAAGGTGTAGTGAGCTCTTCCTAACTGATTGTCATCTCCGGCATAACGAGCTGTCCAGTTAAATTGCTGAGCATATACCTCAACAATTTTGGCATTTGTGGTATCAGGAACCATAGTGTTGTTCCATGTGCTCAAACCAAACAAAATTAAACCCGTCAAGACAACAGCAGGAACTGAAGTCCATAATAATTCAAGCTTATTATTATGCGTTTGGAATAAAGCTGTATTACCTTCTTTACCTCTGTATTTATAAGTAAATACAAACAATAAGGTTTGGGTAATAAAAAAAGTTACTAAGATTAAAACCATAGTGGTATCCCACAATAATTTTATTCCTTCACCATGTACACTAACAGGGTCTGGTAAAATCAAGTGGCCCCACAACTTAAATGAGTAGGCTACAAAGGCGGTAAAGCCTAAACCAACAATCAACATTGCTAAGGCATTGTAACGGTTGTCTTGGTCAGTAATTATTTTATCCTGCGGTCCTTTTAACTTAGTTGCAAGTTCGATTATTCGAACTATTTGTACTAGACCAATTACTGTTAGGGTTATAATTAAGAAGCTTAAAAAAGTAGTCATTTTCGCTTATCTGTTTTTTGTTATCTAAATAATACTATATATGGTGATGAATACTTTCATCAGCAAAAGGGTGATTCTTCACAAATAATGGTGCTTTAGTCAAAGCATTGTTCACAATGAATAAGAATAGACCTAAAAAGCCTGCAAACATTCCTATTTCGGTGAAACCAATGTGCCAATGTTCTTTCACAACGCCTGGTTCAATCAATAAAAACACATTGCACCAGTGTCCGATTAAAACAATTACACCTACTGTCATTATGTAACCAAAATTTCTTTTACTATCTCGACTCATCAATATTAGTAAAGGGAATATGAAGTTAATAACAGAAGTTATCCAAAATAAAGCATTGTAATTTTCCCAACGTGCCATGTAATATGTTACTTCTTCAGGAATATTAGAATACCATATTAGCATAAATTGAGAGAACCACATGTATGTCCAAAGTACACTGAATGCAAATATCCATTTTCCAAGATCGTGAATGTGGTTTTCATTAACCTGCTCTAAAAAGCCTTTACGTTTTAAAACAATAGCAACCATAGCTATCATGGTAAAGCCCGTTACTCCCATTGATGAGAATACAAACCATCCAAATAGAGTACTGAACCAGTGTGTATCAATAGACATAATCCAGTCCCAAGCCATCATTGAAGATGTATAGCCAAAGAAGACAATGAAAATTGCCGATACAGTAATGCTTGCTGTATAACTTTTTAGCCCTCCTTCCGAATCTTCTCTTCTTGACAGTGCTATTAATCGCTTAGCTGCATACCACCATCCAAAAATGTAGGCTGCTGCTCGAATAAAGAAAAATGGGAAATTAAGGTAACCTTCTTTACCTGCAATGATTGCATCATAATGCTCATCATTAGGATCCATAATTCCATCGGCCATCCAGTGCCAAATATGATTCCAGTGTAATTTTCCAGCAATAATAATAAACAACATTATTATACCACCGACTATAAAATATGACGTAATTCCCTCTGCAACACGCTTAAACGGTGTTGCCCATGCTGCTTCTGAAACGTATTGAAGCGCAATAAAGAAAATTGCAAATGCAGAAATGGCTAAGAAAAAGTAATTGTTAACCATCAAACTTGGCCAAGCTCTGTGAGCATCGTTTACAAATCCAAATACAGTGGCAAGTAACCCGACAAGCATCAAAGCGTAAGAGATTAATCTGGTGTTTTTAGTTACTGTGTACATATACAGTTGTTTTATTCTTTATAATTTTAGTTTCCTTTTTGTAATTCTTTAACATACATGGTTATTAACCATCTTTCAGTATCGTTTATTTGAGAATTGTGAGGTCCCATAGCATTTAGTCCATAATAAATTGCGTGGTAAATATTACCATCGGCCAAAGTATTCATGTTACCACCTGTTCTTCGAATCATAATATCGTCCGAATAGCTTGGAATAGCGCCATAAACTGGATGAGTAATACTTCCTTTTCCGTCACCATTTTTTCCGTGACAGTGAGCACAAAACATTTGATAAAGTTGTTTTCCTTTTTCAACGTTTTCCTTTGTATTTTCAAAAGGATTTTTTAACTCTTTACCTGCTAAAATGTAATCCTCTAAAGTATTTTCATAATCAAAAGCAACAAATCCTCTAGGCATAGTTCCTGCAACAGAAGGACGTGCATTAAGACTATCTTCAAAAAATGTGTTTGAAGAGTATATCTCTAAGGAAGGAGAACGGTACATGTCTGGCATAAATTCATATCCAGTTTTTCCGTCATCATTATTAGAGCAAGACGAGAATAATAACGATATCGCTAAAAAAGGTATCGCTATTAAAAGGGTTTTAGTAGAAACTGTTTTCATCTAAGCAATGTCTTTAACGTTAATTTCTGTTGCACCAGTCTTTTTTAATAGGTCGCTGATTTTCTTTTCATCATCAGATTCAATTTCCATAAGAAATTTATCATCCGTTGTTCTTGGGTCAGGACTAGAAGATTCTTGTCCTGGGAATAGTTTTGATTTGAATAAATAAGTTATTACCATCAAATGTGCCGAAAATAATACTGTCATCTCAAATATGATAGGGACAAAAGCCGGCATATTAAGGTAATAGGCAAAGCTTGGTTTACCACCTATATTTTGAGGCCAGTCTAAAATCATAATATAGTATGTCATTAGAATAGCAACTGCACAGCCAATTACACCATAAATAAATGCAGCAATTGCTAATCGAGTTCTTTCTAATCCTAATGCATGATCCAATCCATGTATAGGAAAAGGAGAATACACTTCTTTGATAGAAATATCCTTTGAACGTACTTCTTTTACACTTTTAAGAAGAACTTCTTCATCATCAAATATTCCGTAAATGACTTTTTTACTCATGTTCTTACTTTTTATATTGTTCACTAGATGATTTTACAATAGTTTTCAATTCAGCTTGTGCAATTACCGGGAAGGTTCTTGAATACAATAAGAAGAGTACAAAGAAAAATCCGATAGATCCTACAAAAATACCTATGTCTACGAAAGTTGGTGAGAACATGGTCCAACTTGAAGGTAAGTAATCTCTATGAAGTGAGGTTACAATAATTACAAAACGTTCAAACCACATTCCAACATTTACAAACAATGCGAGTATAAATGTAAATACAATATTAGTCCTAAGTTTTTTGAACCACATCAATTGCGGAGAAATAACGTTACACGTCATCATGCTCCAATATGCCCACCAATAAGGCCCCGTTGCTCTGTTTAAGAATGCGTATTGCTCAAATTCAACACCTGAATACCATGCCATGAAAAGCTCTGTTAAGTATGCTATACCTACCAAGTTTCCAGTAAGCATTATTACAATGTTCATGTACTCAACATGCTTGATAGTTATGTAAGCCTCTAAACCTACAACCTTTCTCATCACCAATAGAAGTGTTTGAACCATCGCAAATCCAGAAAATACTGCTCCAGCCACAAAGTAAGGAGGGAATATAGTAGTATGCCAACCAGGAATGACAGAAGTTGCAAAGTCAAAAGATACAATTGAGTGTACTGAGAATACAAGAGGTGTAGCTAAACCAGCAAGCACTAGAGATACCTCTTCAAAACGCTGCCAGTCTTTCGCTTTTCCACTCCATCCAAAAGATAGAATGCTGTAAATTTTCTTTCGTAATGGCCAATACTTTTCATTGACTTTATCTCTAATCATGGCAAAGTCAGGAATTAAGCCAACGTACCAAAATACAAATGAAACAGAGAAATAAGTAGATATAGCGAATACATCCCAAAGTAAAGGCGAATTAAAGTTAACCCATAGTGACCCAAAGTTGTTTGGAATAGGGAAAACAAAATACCCTAGCCATGGACGCCCCATGTGAATAAGAGGGAACATGGCTGCCTGAACAACTGCAAAGATTGTCATGGCCTCTGCAGAACGGTTAATAGATAGTCTCCATTTTTGTCTGAATAACAATAGTACAGCAGATATAAGTGTACCAGCATGACCAATACCAACCCACCATACGAAGTTCGTGATATCCCATGCCCAACCAACAGTTTTATTCAATCCCCAAACACCAATTCCTGTACCAATTGTATACCCAACTGATAATATCCACCAAACAAATAATACTAATGAGATTCCAAATACAATCCACCACATTTTGTTGGCCTTAGCCAATACAGGCTTAGCGACATCAACGGTAATATCATGGTAACTTTTGTTACCCAGAATTAGTGGCTCTCTTATAGGGCTTTCTTTTTGCATAATTTATTAATTAAGCTTTTCTATTTCTAATCTTAGTTTGATAAAATACTGAAGGAGCGGTATTAATTGCTTCGAGCAAGAAATATTTTCTCTCATCTGATTTTAATGTTCTAACTTCACTTGATTCGTCATTAACATCTCCAAATACTAAAGCATTTGTAGGACAAGCAATGGAACAAGCTGTTTGTGCGTCTTTATCTAATACTTTTCTACCATCTCGCTTGGCATCAAGTTTAGTTTTTTGAATCATTTGAATACACATGCTACATTTTTCCATTACACCACGGACTCTGACTGTAACATCTGGATTCAATACCATTTTGCCTAGGTCATCATTCATATTGTAATCAAAAGCATCGTTTTCAGCATAATCGAACCAATTGAATCGACGTACTTTATACGGGCAGTTGTTAGCACAATAACGTGTACCAACACAACGATTATAGGCCATGTGGTTTTGCCCTTCTGCACTATGAGACGTTGCCGCAACAGGACAAACCGTTTCACAAGGTGCATGATTGCAATGCTGACACATTACAGGCTGAAATGCTACATCAGGATTTTCTGATGGCACTTCCATAGCTTTGTACTTAGATACCGCTCCCAAACCTTGCTCTTCAGCAACCTCTTCCGTCATGTCTGACGAGAAGTACCTGTCAATACGCAACCAGTGCATATCTCTACTCTTCCTTACTTCTTCTTTTCCAACAACAGGAACATTGTTTTCCGAATGACATGCAACAACACAAGCATTACATCCAATACAAGAAGTTAAATCAATAGATAGGTTCCAGAAATGACCTGTTTCATGGTCAAACTCTTTCCATAAACTTACCTCATCAGCAAATAACTTTCCTTTGTGCGTATCAAATAATAAATCAGGATTTCCTGCTTTTGGATCAGCAATGTATTCTGCCAAAGTAGTTTCTTTTATCAAGTCTCTACCCATCATTGTGTGATGTAACTGAACTGAAGCAAAACCATGTTCTCCCTCAACTTTTTCAATTTTTACATCAGATAAAGTGTAGTTATTATCAATTGCTAATGAATAGGCATTTACTCCAACTCCATTTCCTACTTTACCTGCAGCTGTTCGCCCATATCCTAATGCTAAACCTAGAGTTCCTATAGCTTGACCAGGCTGAATTAGAACAGGGACATTCTCAATTACTCTGTCGCCAACCGTTAACCTAACCATATCACCATTCAAAGCACCGTCTGAAATATTCCAGTTCGTTAGGCCATTTTCACGAGCAGTTGTTGCAGAAATAGTTAAATAATTATCCCAACATGCTCTTGTGATTGGATCTGGCAACTCTTGTAGCCATGGATTGTTTGACTGCGAGCCGTCACCTATAGAGTTTGACTGATAAAGTGCTAATTCTAGACCGTTTGCTTGGCTAGAAATAGAATTCACGTTTGCAGAAAATGATGATACTGAAAGTGAATCCGATGATAATTCTACTAAACCATCATGCAATGAAGAAGACCAAGAAACTTTACTTCTCCAATAATTTTTTAAGTAGGTATAGTAGTCAGAGTCATCGCCACTCCAAGTCATTAACGATTCTTGAAATTGACGACTGTCAAATAGAGGCTGAATTGTTGGCTGTGTAAAGGCTACTTGATTTAGTGTTGCCTTTGCATCTCCCCAGCTTTCTAAATAATGACGATCAGGACAAACGTATTCAACATTTGTAGACGTTTCATCCATGCTTAATGCAGTAGAAATAGTTAAAGAAACTTTCTTCAAGCCTTCATTAAACGCTTCTGCATTAGCTAATGTATAGGATGGGTTAACACCACTTATGATTAAAGCTCCAACTTTACCATCGTTCATATCTTGAACAAGTTGTGCAACGGCATTGTCATCTCCAGCTCTTAATAAAGATGGCTGAGTCAAATCAATGGTTTTGCCGTAGTTTCCAAGCATATCGTTGATGGCATTTACCATAATCTGTACCGCCTTATCATTGCTATCGCAGATTACTAAAGACTTTCCTTTAGCAGCTGATAATTCTGAAACGATATCTTTTATTTTATCATTTGCAGCAGCATTACCTTTCAATGCGTTGTACAAATTTTCTATTAAATTAAGTTTTTCAGAAGGCTTAACCGGAATTCTTACATCAGCATTTGAACCTGATAAAGACATGTTAGTTTCAATCTGAAAATGACGAGACATCTTGCCAGACTTTGGATTTCTATTAGCAATGTATTGCTTCTCAAATGAAGAGTTTAACCAATTGCCAAGAAAATCTGCACCAAAGGATACAAGAACGTCTGCTTTATCTAAATGATAGCTAGGAAGTACTCTTTGCCCAAAAGAATCTTTATTGGCATCCAGCATACCTTGGTGTGAAATGGCATCATATTGCACATGCTTTGCAGCGTATTTTTTTGAAAATGCATTCAATAGTGACTTAGTCGTTGGACTAATGATTGTATTGGTTAATACCACCACATCACCATCAATGCTAGACAATCTATCTTTTATATCCGTATCCGCATCAGACCATGAGACTGACTCTCCATTCTTCATAACCCCTTTTAATCGGTTTGAATCATAAAGAGATAATACTGAAGAAATAACTCTAGCATTAGGAGCGGCTGAACTTAAATCGTTAGGTTTAATAAAAATTGGTCTTCCTTCACGAGTTTTAACTAGAACGTTAGCAAAGTCATTGCCATCGTAAAAAGTTGAAGCATACCAATTCGCAACACCTGGAGTGATTTCCTCAGGCTTGATAACATAAGGGATTGATTTTATTACTGGAGTCTCACAGGCAGCTAATGTTGCAGCAGCAGTACTAAAACCCAAAAACTTCAAAAAGTCTCTTCGAGAAGTACTCGTGTTGGAAAGTGTTTCGCCATCGCCTAGAAAATCATCGACAGGAATCTTTTCAACAAACTCGTTATGTTTTAAATTTTCAATAGCCGGATCATTAGCTAACTCTGCTAATCCTTTCCAGTATTTTTTTTGCTTAGTCATATCTTAAACTAATTAATATTTGATTTAGTAGTGACACTTACCACATTCGAGACCACCTATTGCCTCTACATTGAACACTTCACCAGGGTGATTTTCTTTGAATTTAGCATGCATCTCTTCATAATAGTCATTATCAGCAACGTTTACTTCAGTTTGTCTGTGACAATCAATACACCAACCCATCGTCAGTTCTGAGTGTTGCTCAACAACTTCCATTTCTTCAATTGGTCCGTGACATTCTTGGCACTCTATTCCACCAGCAACGACATGTTGTGAGTGGTTGAAGTATGACAAGTCTGGTAAATTATGAATCCTTACCCACTTGATTGGTTTTTGTTCATAATCCTCAATATATCTGCCTTTATCAGGATCGAAACCTACAGCATCATATATCTTTTGAATTTCTTCTTTGCCTGAAGGACCTTCACTTATATATGTGTGGCAATTCATACACACATTTGCAGAAGGTATAGCCGCAGATTTACCGTGTCTTGCGGAATGGTGACAATAATTACAATCTACACCGTTCATTCCCGAGTGCAATTTGTGGGAGAAAGCAATTGGCTGTTCGGGCTTATATCCTTTTGTAACCCCTACGCCTGTCATTAAGTTCCAAGCTGAATTTAGTCCAAATACAGCTATAACAACAACAGTTAACGCTACTAATGACTTGCGTTCTAAGTAAGCGCTAATTAAGGATGCTGTAGCTGCAAAAAAGTCTTTGCTTTCTTCTCCAGACACCACTTTCAGTGTGTTTTTAATTTTCCATAAGCCAGCTACTACTAATAGTAAAACAATTGAAATGGTTAAAATAATGTAGTCTGTAGTTTTACTATCATCAACAGCAACAGCACCACCATCAGAAGCTGAGGCAACCACTACTTTTTGTTTAGCAGGAGCTTCTTCAATGTATGCTAAAATATTTATAACATCTTCATCAGAAAAGTATGGGAATGCTGTCATCGGAGATTTATTATACTCCTCATAAATTGCTATCGCATCAGCATCACCTGAAGCGATTAGTTCTGCAGAATTTTTAATCCACTTTATCAACCACTCTTGAGAATACTTATCACTGACTCCTCTTAGTGCTGGACCAATTAGCTTACTATCAATTTGGTGACAAGCAGTACAGTTTGCTTGGTATAACTTTTCGCCATCTTCTACACTCTGCGAAGATGCAGTGAATGAGAAAAGCGTAAACAAAAATGATAGTAAAAAAATTGAGGGGAAATGATGCTTATCTAATCTAATAAATTTAGCCATGTTTATAATATAATATTCAGTAAAGAATTGAGCCACTTTTTACGTCCACAAATGTAGAACATTCCAAAATTTTTAGTGTATCAAACTGCTCATTTTTATAACAATTTATACTCATTCTAAATAAAGAGGATGTTGAAATTTATATCAATCTCAAATTCATACACTTACAGCAAGAAATTACGTTATCTTTGCAATATGAAAGACTTGTTTTTAATATGTTTTTGTTTGATTAGTACAACTGTTTTGTCTCAAAACTCTACAATTTTTGATGAAAATGAAAGCAGAATTGACACATTGGCATCAAAACAAATTTATATCAATAGCTTAAAAAAAGGTGTTGATGGATTTAGAGTTCAAATTCACCACGACCAAAGTCAAAGTCGAGAAGAATCACAAAAGGTAAGGGCTATATTTTCTCAGGATTTTCCAGATCTAAAAACGTATTTAGAATTTAAATCTCCTTATTATAAAATACAAGTTGGTGATTTTATTACTAGAATTGAAGCCTATAAAGTTCAAAAAGAAATAAGTAAGAAATATAGAGGAACGTATATTGTTCCAGCTATTGTTAATTTTGAATTTAGTACTGGAGTTGTCGACTAACTTATTGTAGTGTTTTCTTGACTTCTACTTCTTCAAAGCCTTCCACAATGTCACCAACTTTTATATCGTTAAAGTTGCTTATGCTTAAACCGCATTCGTAACCTGCTGATACTTCTTTCACGTCGTCTTTAAATCGTTTCAGAGTAGATAATTCTCCCGAATAGACTACTATTCCATCGCGAATTAACCTAATTCTGGTGTTTCTATTAATTTTTCCGTCAAGTACGTAGCAACCTGCAATGGTACCAATTTTAGAAATCTTAAATGTTTCTCTGATTTCGATGTTACAAACTACTTTTTCTACAATATCTGGCGACAACATACCTTCCATAGCTTTTTCTAGCTCTTCAATAGCATTGTATATGACCGAATAAAGTCTGATATCGATTTGTTCTTTTTCTGCTAACTTTCTGGCATTGACAGATGGACGAACTTGGAAACCAATAATTACAGCATCTGAAGCCGCTGCAAGCATAACGTCTGATTCTGAAATTTGACCAACAGATTTGTGTATGATATTTACTGCAATTTGATCCGTTGACAATTTTTGTAGCGAGTCAGAAAGGGCTTCAATAGATCCATCAACATCACCTTTAATAATGATGTTTAGCTCTTTAAAGTCTCCTAATGCTAAACGTCTTCCAATTTCATCAAGCGTAATGTGTTTTTGAGTCCTCACACCTTGCTCTCTTTGAAGCTGCATTCTTTTAGCGGCAATATTTTTAGCTTCACGCTCATCGTCCATTACATTGAATTTGTCGCCAGCTTGTGCTGCTCCGTTTAGCCCAAGTAATACTGCTGGTGTTGATGGCCCAGCATTGTCCATTTTATTTTCTCTTTCATCAAGTAAAGCTTTTACTTTACCAGAATAACAGCCTGCTAAAACATAATCGCCAACTTTAAGCGTACCCGCTTCAACTAAGATAGTTGTTAGGTAACCTTTACCTTTATCCAAAGAAGCTTCGATAACCGTACCGATAGCATTTTTCTCTGGGTTTGCCTTTAGGTCAAGAATTTCTGCTTCGAGTAGTACTTTCTCAAGAAGCTCAGGAATTCCTAAGCCTGTTTTGGCAGAAATTTCCTGTGACTGAAACTTACCTCCCCAATCTTCTAGCAAGACATTTTCATTTGCCAACTGCTCTTTAATTTTATCTGGATTTGCGGCTTCTCTATCAATTTTATTTAAGGCAAATACCATAGGTACTCCTGCTGCTTGTGCGTGACTGATTGCTTCTTTTGTTTGAGGCATAACCTGATCATCAGCTGCAACTACAATAATAACAACATCTGTAACCTGAGCACCACGCGCTCTCATAGCCGTAAAGGCTTCGTGACCAGGAGTGTCTAAGAATGTGATTTTCTTTCCTTTAAGATTTACTTCATAAGCCCCAACGTGCTGGGTAATTCCCCCGGCTTCGCCACTGATAACGTTAGCATCTCTTATGTAATCTAGTAGAGAGGTTTTACCGTGGTCAACGTGTCCCATTACAGTAACTATAGGCGCTCTTGAAACTAAATTTTCATCCTTATCTTCTTCTTGTTGAATAGACTCTTGGACTTCTGCGCCAACAAATTCAACAGTAAAACCAAACTCTTCTGCTACTATTGATAGTGTTTCGGCATCAAGTCTTTGGTTTTGTGTAACCATCATGCCTAAAGAGAAACATGCTGAAATAATTTGGGTAGGCTCAACATCCATAAGTTGCGCAAATTCTGCAGTAGTAACAAACTCTGTTACTTGAATTGTTTTGCTTTCCTCTTCTGATTTTATGAGGTTGATTTCTTCTTGTTCTTTTCGAGCTTGTCTTTTTTCTCGTCTAATTTTAGCCCCTTTATTTTTACCTCCGCTTTGAAGTTTAGCAAGATTTTCTCTTACTTGTTTTTGAATTTCTTCTGGACTTAGCTCTGCTCTAGGTGTTGTGTTTGGTTTACCTCTGTTTGGACGCTTGTCTTTACTTCCAGCTGTCGAAACTCTTTTTCTTTTCTTTTTGGTTTCAACATTAGATGAAGATGAAGCCACTGGAGTTTTCTTTTTAGGCTTCTTAAACTGTGTTAAATCAATTTTTTGAGACGACACGAGTGTTGGGCCATCTAACTTCTTTGCTTTTCCCCTAATAACAGATTGTTCTGCTGTTTTTTCAGTGACATCCTCTGTTTTTTCTGGAATAGGCGGCTTACTTACTGGTTCTTCCTTCTTTTTCTCTTCAACCTCTTCTTTAACTTCCTTAACTTTCTCTTCCGAAACGGCTTCTATTACTTGAGGTTCTTCTTCTTTTTCTACAACTACTGCTACAGGCTCTTCCTTCTTTTTCTCTTCTTCGACTTTAGGCGATTTGATATCAACTTTTGAAACGATTTTGAGTCCTCCCATTTTAGGAGTTTCAACTCTTACAACTTCGACTTCTTTTTTGGGCTTAAGGTCGTCTTCTGCTTTTTTAAGTTCTTTAGCTTCTGCTTTGACCTTTTTGTCCGGCTGATACTCGTCTACGAGCACTTCATATGTTTCAGGAGATATCTTTGAATTTCTATTCAAATTATCTATTCCCTTACTTTCTAAAAAGTCTAAAATGGTATCTACACCAACATTAAACTCTTTAGCAACTTTTGATAGTCTTTGTGACACTCCTGACATAATTTAATTTAAAGTTATTCGAGCTCTGCTTTTAAAATATTTAATATTTCGTTTACAGTCTCTTCTTCTAAATCTGTACGCTTAACAAGATCGTCTTTATCTAATTTAATGACGTCTCTTGCTGTATCGCAACCAATAGATTTTAGTTCATCGATAATCCATCCTTCTATTTCGTCTGTAAATTCTGTTAATTCAACATCATCGTCGGCTTCATCAATGTTTCTGTAAACATCAATTTCGTAACCTGTAAGCATACTTGCTAATCGAATGTTAAATCCACCTTTACCAATTGCCAAAGAAACTTGATCGGGATGCAAATATACATCTGCTTTGCTAGTGTCTTCGTGTAATTGAATGGATGATACTTTTGCAGGATTTAGAGCTCTAGTAATAAATAACTGAATATTATCTGTATAATTGATAACATCAATATTTTCATTTCTCAACTCCCGTACAATACCGTGAATACGTGCTCCTTTCATTCCTACACAAGCTCCAACTGGGTCAATTCTTTCATCATAGGATTCTACGGCTACTTTGGCTCTTTCGCCTGGTACACGAACAATCTTCTTGATGGTAATTAAGCCGTCAAAAACTTCTGGCACTTCTTGCTCAAATAAACGGGCTAAGAATTCTGGAGCAGTTCTAGAAAGTATAATCAATGGATTATGGTTCCTCATCTCAACACTTTTCACTACTGCTCTGACAGTATCGCCTTTTTTGAAAAAGTCACTTGGTATAGCTTCTGATTTTGGTAATATTAACTCGTTTTCTTCTCCATCAAGTATTAATACTTCATTTCTCCAAACCTGATAAACTTCACCATTGATAATTTCACCTATTCTATCTTCATATCTATCGAAAACCTCTTTTTTCTCTAAATCTAAGATTCTGGAGGTTAATGTTTGTCTTAATGAAAGTACTTGTCTTCTTCCAAAGTCTTCTAAAAAAACTTGTTCGGAAACTTCTTCACCAATTTCAAAGTCAGGCTCAATTTTGATTGCATCTGCATAGGCAATTTGAAGGTTAGAATCTTCAATATCCGCATCTGCTACAATTTCTCTATTTCTCCAAATTTCTAAGTCGCCTTTGTCAATGTTAATAATGACATCAATGTTTTCATCTGTGCCAAATTGTTTTATCATAACATTTCTAAAAACATCTTCAAGAACATTCATCATCGTTTCACGATCGATATTCTTAAACTCTTTAAACTCCGAGAATGACTCAATTAGATTTGTTGCGTTCATCTTTAATTAATTGTTTAAAATGATATTACAATCTTGGTTTTGTCTATTTGATCAAAACTAAAAGACTGCTGTTCAATAATATTTGTTTTTTTCTTTCCTACTTTTTCTTTTCGTGTTGTTTCAAGTGTAATTCCCTTGCCTTCTTCGGCATCAATCATTTTGCCAAATATTTTTGCGCCTTCCTTTAAAAAGACGTTAACGTTTTTACCAATATTCTTTTTGTACTGCTTAAAAACTTTAAACGGCTCGCTCAATCCTGCACTTGAAACTAACAATGAGAAGTCTACCTCTTCTCTATCAAAATTACCTTCAATATGTCTGCTAAGTTGTATGCAATTTTTAACGCTAACTCCACCATCAGTGGAGTCGATTAAAATTTCAATTTGTTTAGAAGGGCTCATTTTGAATGATACTAAAAATACAGAATCATTTTCCAAAATGAACTCGTCTATTAATTCTTGTACCTTTTCTTTCGTTAGCATAACTAATAAAAGAAGGGGCTGCATGCCCCCTCGTATATCAAATAATTCTCTCTGCAAATGTAATGTTTTTTAGAGAATATGCAAAAGTTGGAGATTTAATTGTTGATTTATTAAAGCTCGTACTATAAATCGTATTGCTTATCGCTATTTGAAATCAAAAAAAAGCCCCAAAATTTGGGGCTTTTTTGTGTTATTGAATCACAACAATTTGTCGTGATTTATATTTTCCGTCAATCTCAAGGAAGTAAATACCTTCGTTAAGGTTTTCTTTCTTAATGATGAACTTATTTGATTGAGTAGAAGCATTCATAACGATACGTCCACTTGCATCCATTAAACTAATTCGATAAATATCGTTATCCGAATTATTAAACTCTACAGTAGTAAATTCTTTAAATGGATTTGGATAAACACTTACTGATGCTATATCGTTTTCAGTAATTCCTACAACTTCAGAAATTGTAACTTCTAAAAATGCTGTATCTGCTTTACATCCGTTCTCGTCTGTTTCTATCAACCAAACTGTACCTGTTGAAGGACCATCACCCCATGTAATTTCAACTGTTGACGTACCTTGACCTGAAGTAATTTCGCCATTTACAACGCCCCATTCTAGTGTAGACTCAGCATTTGCATCAGAGGTGTAATCATGTGCAGTGTTTTCGAATACGTTTGCTTCACCAGAAAGCGTTGGCGTCGAGACGTCAAAGAATGCTAAAGTAGTTGTTACTGTACTATCGCAACCAGACTCTAGTGTAAATACGTCAACATATTCTCCTGCAAGATCGTAAGTATTTTCACCTACTGTGATTGTCTCTCCAGGACATAATGTAATTTCTTGTGAAGACTCCACATCATCACATGGACATACAATGCTATATCCACCGCCAAATTCAGAAAAGTTATTTAGTTCGGATGTAAACGAGCCGTAAAATTCGTAATCGCCTTCAGCTGGATTTACAAATACATTGGATAATGTAACTGTGGTACTGTTACCAGCTGTAGTGTTGTTTTGCTCACCAAATTCTCCTGGAGATGTAGCAGTAATTTGAACACCTTCAGCTAAATTGATAAGTGTGAATGTAGAAGTTTGTGTTTCATCATCATCATTGACTGCTAAAAGTACTGCGCCATTCGCCGTAAAATCACTTATGAATAAACTTAAGTTAAAGGCAATATCAGCAGCATAAAAGCCAGAAGAAGTTCCAACTAAATCTCCAACTTGTGATGCTGAGAAATCAAATGATCCACCTGTCATGGTAAGGATAGATGATGCCATATCAATTTCACCGTTGTCTTGAGAAATTGTAAACGTTAAATCGTTAGCTACATCACAATCGGTGTTAGAAAATGAGACTTCAAGCACTGGGCTAAAATCAACTGTTTCTAACAACTCATATTCAAACGTCATTGATTCAGAAGATTGTAATTCTGAAATAAAACTAGCTGTCATTGATATCATGTCAGCACTAGGGTTAACGAAGATGTTTGATAATGTAAAGACATTACTGTTTCCAGCCGTAGTTGAATTATTGTCCGCTGGAGCGTTAGAAGAAATTTCAGCACCACCATCAGCATAATTAACAACAGAAAACATTGCTAATATATCCTCTCCATCAACGGCATTAAACATTGCAGTTGAAGCAGTTACCTCAGTTACAACTATTGAGTAATCTCCGGATGCAAAATCACCTCCAAAAGAACCTGAACCACTACCAACTACATCACCAACATTAAAAGACGATAAAGCAAACGAACCACCATCAAATACAAATGTAACGCTAGAAATATCTTCCTGACCAGCATCTTGGCTTACATCGAAAGTAAGATCAGTAAAAGCTGAAGGCTCTTGACTTGAAAGCGTAACTGCTAGCATAGGATTAAAGTATGCAGATAAATCAAATGAAGCAGAGCTTTCTGATTGCTGATCTAACTCAGAAGACAAGAAAGATGTCATTGTTATTTCATTATTCATTGGGTTAGTAAATATTCCTACTAATTCAAACTGAAAACTGTTTCCAGCAGTTGTGTTATTTCCATCCTCATAAGTGTTAGCACAATAAATTAATACACCATCATTTGTATTAGAAAGCTGCATTGCGCCTATCATTTCGTTATCACTAATGATATCTAAGTCAGCAGTAGAAGCTGTAAATGAACTGACAACTAAAGTGAACTCCCCACTGTTAGCACCTCCTGTAAAAAATCCAGAACCACTTCCAATAAGGTCTCCAACTGAGATTGAATTGAAATCAAATGAACCGCCATTGATTGTTATTGAACTGTTTTCGATATCAGACTCGCCTTCGGATTGTGAAATCACAAAAGATAATGTTGATGTTTGATCTGCCACAGTATTTTCTAAGCTAAAAGAAACTTCTGGATTAAAATCCTGAGCGCTTGTAGATAGAGCAAATAGAGAAAATAATAATGCTAAGACAATAGTCGACTTAGTACTTTTTAGTAGAATACTTTTCATATTAGTAACTTGTTAAGTTGGTTGTTAAAGTGTAATAGTAATAGCAAATATACAATTTTTTTTATTTGTATGCGTTTGCTAAAGAATTATAGTTACCCGACTAGGGCTCGAACCTAGACTCTTCTGGACCAAAACCAGACGTGTTGCCAGTTACACCATCGGGCAATAAAGGGGGAGCAAAAATAATAATTTATAGCTCTTTTGCAAAGAATCAAATATTTTATTTTGTTGATTCAAAATTGTAAGGCCTATGATTAATTAATTTATTAAATTCGCCACAAACCAAATTTACTCACAATACTATGACCTACTCAAAGCTAAACAACCTATTTGGATGGATAACTTTTACAATAGCATTTATTGTTTATTACGCAACTATAGAGCCGACAGTTAGTTTTTGGGATTGCGGCGAATACATAAGCACGGCATACAAATTAGAAGTTGGCCACCCTCCTGGCGCGCCATTTTTCCAACTTATCGGAAGGTTTTTTAGTCTTTTTGCAACTGATACGGCTAATATTGCTTTCATGATAAATATCATGTCAGCACTATGTAGTGCCTTAACTATTTTGTTTTTGTTTTGGTCCGTTAGTGCATTTGCAAAGAAAATCGTTAGTCCTGAAGGAGACATCACTTTAGCGAACAAAATCGCCATTTTAGGAAGCGCTTTAGTAGGCGGATTGACCTACACTTTTTCAGATTCGTTCTGGTTTTCTGCGACTGAAGGTGAAGTATATGCTATGTCCTCATTTTTTACTGCTATAACATTTTGGGCAATTTTAAAATGGGAAAGTGAAGCGGACGATAAGTATTCTTCTAGGTGGATTATTCTTATAGCATATCTGATTGGCTTATCAATTGGCGTTCACTTACTTAACCTTTTGGCTATTCCAGCAGTAATTTTCATTTACTTTTTCAAGAAACATGAAGTTAATAAAATGGCATTGATGAAAGTCTTTTTATTAGCGGTAATAGTTACTGGTGGACTACAAGGCTTTATTATTCCAGGTATAGTTAGTCTTGCCGGAAAGTTTGAATTGTTTTTCATCAATACCGCTGGCTTGCCATTCAACACTGGAACAATAATTTATTTCATCCTTATTGTATCAGGAATTGTCTATGGATTAAAATATGCTAAAAAGAACAATAAAGATATTCTTGGGATATCATTAGTGAGTTTCGCCGCTATTCTTATCGGTTACTCTACATTTTTTATATTGGTTATTAGGTCAAACGCTAACACGCCCATTGACGAAAACAACCCTGAAGACGCAGTAAGTCTATTATCTTATTTAAACAGAGAGCAATATGGCGATTGGCCAATATTAAATGGTCAGTATTACAATGCCAAAATCGTAGATTTAAAAGATGGCAACCCAGTATATACTAAAGATGAAGAAAAAGGAGAATATGTAATTACAAATGATAGAAAAAAATCAAAACCAGTTTACGACTCTAAATTTTCAGGCTTTTTCCCAAGAATGTGGAGCTCTTCACAAGCTTCTCATGCCAAAGCATATCAACAGTGGAGCGGACACAAAAACACTAATCGACCGCCGACTTTTTCTCAAAATTTAAAGTATTTCTTTAGTTATCAGATTGGGCATATGTATTGGCGATATTTTATGTGGAATTTCTCTGGTCGACAAAACGATATACAAGGGCATGGTGAAATCAACAAAGGAAATTGGCTAAGTGGCATACCTTTCATAGACAACACAATTAGAGGTCTAGGACCTCAAGACATCATACCAGAAAATATGGCTAATAATAAAGGTAGAAACATCTACTTTATGCTGCCGTTTTTACTGGGTTTAATTGGAATGTTATACCAATTCAACAAAAACAATAAAGATGCCTTTGTCGTTCTACTGCTGTTTTTATTCACTGGACTAGCAATTGTTGTCTATCTAAATCAATACCCTTTTCAACCTAGAGAGAGGGATTATGCTTACGTTGGGTCTTTTTATGCCTATTCGATATGGGTTGGCCTTGGAGTATTAGCAGTTATCGATTTTCTTTCGAAAAAATTATCAAAGTTAAATAGCTCAGTAATCGCTACTGCTTTGTGCGTGTTACTTGTGCCCACCTTAATGGCAAAAGAAAATTGGGACGATCATGACCGTTCAGACCGCTACACCGCAAGAGATGTTGCAGCTAATTATCTGAATTCTTGTGCGCCGAATGCTATTATATTTACAAATGGCGATAACGATACATTCCCATTGTGGTATGCTCAAGAAGTTGAAGGAATTAGAACCGATATTAGAGTTGTAAACTTAAGCTTATTTAATACTGACTGGTATATTGACCAGATGAGACGTGCAGCATATGATGCAGGCCCAATCCCAACCTCTATGGAATGGGAGAAGTACAAGCAAGGCACAAGAGATTATGTAATCATTCGAGATAATGGAAAAGGGTACGTCGATGTCAAAGACGTTATTAACTTCATTGCAAGTGATAACGATAAGACCAAAGGCTTAACCCGAAATGGACAGAAAGCCGACTACTGCCCTACAAATAAGCTAAAGATTCCAATTAATAAAAAAGAAATAATTGCAAAAGGAATTGTTGAAGCGAAAGACACTAGTAGAATTGTTGACGAAGTAAAATGGGAACTTTCTGGAAGTAGCATCAACAAAAACGAAATGATGGTATTAGACATCCTTGCTAATTTTAATTGGGATAGACCTATTTATTTCGCTATTACGGTAGGTTCAGGAAATTTTATGGGGCTTGAAAAATATTTCCAACTAGAAGGGTTGGCTTACAGATTTGTTCCTTACTTGGCAAATTCAGCCGATGGACAAACTGGTGAAGTAGCCTCAGACATTATGTATGACAACTTAATGAACAAATTTAAATGGGGTAACATGCAAGATCCTAATGTATATTTAGATGAAACGAACATGAGGATGACCATGAACTTTAGAAATAACTTCGTGAGATTAGCTGAAGCATTAATTCGTGAAGGAGACTTTGAGAGAGCAGAGAATGTTATTGACAGATGTTTGGAAATTATGCCAAATGAAGCTATTCCTTTCAATTATTTTAACCTTCCGATGGCAGAGGTATATTATAGAATCGGAAAAAAGGAAAAGGCTCAAAACATTGTGTCCATTCTTACTGACACCTACTTTGATGAATTAGAATACTATAACAGTGTTGATGATAAAATCCTAAGTAAAATGCAAAGGGAATATCAGCTTGCTAATCAAATAGTTTCTAACCTTTATAGTATTACGACAAAATACAGTGATAATGAATCGCAAGAGAAAATCGTTGAGCTATACAATCAATATCAATAGGATTGAAATTTAATATTGCTATAACCTTATCAAATTAATGGCGGGGATTCTGAATAAAGTGTTCCCTTCATTAGTTTGGAATATCCCAACTAAGAAAAAAGTAATCTACCTTACCTTTGATGATGGCCCCCACACTAAATTAACGCCATTTATATTACAAGAGTTAGCCAAATATAATGCTAAAGCAACATTCTTTCTGCTAGGCAAAGAGGCTGAATCAAAACCATCTTTACACAAGGAGTTATTAGAAAATAATCATTCGGTTGGAAATCATACATTTTCTCATCCAAATGGCTGGATAACTAAAAATAGCCGTTACTATTCTGATGTTGAAAAATGTAGTAAGATTCTGAACACTAAACTATTTAGACCGCCTTATGGCAAAATAAAACCCTCACAAATCTGGCAGCTAAGAAAGACATATAAAATTATAATGTGGGATGTTTTAAGTTGGGATTTTCATGAGAAAATGACATCGGAAAAGTGTTTTAACTTAATAAAGAAAAAAACAAAAAATGGCTCAATCATAGTCTTTCACGAAAATGATAAAGC
This sequence comes from Flavobacteriales bacterium, assembly GCA_965661345.1. GTDB lineage: Bacteria > Bacteroidota > Bacteroidia > Flavobacteriales > UBA7312. The sequence goes on from CBFIDK010000002.1 coordinate 105,270, forward strand.
TCTAGAAAACGTTACATATTGTCTGCCTAAAACTTTAAAGTATTTTAGTGACCTTGGTTATGAGTTTAAGGCTATTGAGGCTACTGATCTATAGAAGCATTTACTTCCATCCATCCTCCGCCATTTTCAACTTCCACTACTCCATTTTCTTTTAAATAATCAACTACTTTCTGAGAACGAGCACCTGACTTACAAAATACAAGCATTGGCTCTAACTCTTTTATCTCACTTAAGCGCTGAACAACTTCATTCATTGGAATATTTATTGACCCCTTTACATTACCACAACTAAACTCAAGTGGTGTTCTTACATCTATCAGTGTTATTTTTCTATCCATATTTATTTTAATTGACATGAGCTACCTAAAGCAATTGATAAATCTTCATTAGATAATTTAGCATAGCCTCCCTCTACATTAATCAAGGAGTTAAAACCATTTGATGCTAATAATGAACAAGCAATCATTGAACGGTATCCGCCAGCACAATACACTATAAAAGTATCATCTTTATTTAATGTCGACAATTTTTCTGGTAATTCTTGAAGCCTAATATGGGTAGATCCTTCAACAAAACCGTTTAGAAGCTCAGCAGGTTTTCTTACATCTAAAACGACTGCTTTTCTTTCTTCAATCAATCGAGGAACATTGGCAGAGTTTACATTTTCAATTTTATGTAATACATCTTCAACAGCATCAATTCCTCCATCTAAAAACCCTAGCACTTTCTCATAACCGACTCTAGCAAGACGTGTTATGGCTTCTTTTTCTGAGCCTATATCGGTAATTAAAACTAATGTAGAACGTGGGTCAATTAGTGCCCCAACCCACGGAGCATACTGACCGTTTAATCCAATATTGATTGATCCTTTTGCAAATCCTTTTCTAAAATCTGAAGGTTCTCTCGTGTCTAGTAAGCATGCACCATTAGCTTGTGCCTTGATAATATCTGTGTAAGTCATTGGATTTAAGTTGCGATCCAAGACCTCATCAATATCTTCATAGCCATTTTTATTCATGCTTACGTCAGTAAAAAAATAGGATGGTGGCGCTAGTAGACCATTTGTTACTTCTTCAATAAACTTATCTTTTGAAATATCTTGAAGAGCGTAATTCGTTTGTTTCTGCTCTCCAATTGTTGATGACATTTCTGTTCCAATATTTTTTCCGCAAGCTGAACCTGCACCATGTCCTGGAAACACAATGACATCGTCTTCTAAGGGCATCAATTTAGTGTGTATAGAATCAAATAAATATCCTGCTAAATCTTCTTGTGTAATATGGCCTGCTTTGACTGCTAAATCTGGTCTACCGACATCTCCTACAAATAAAGTGTCTCCAGTAAATACACAGTGGTTTTTATTTTCTTCATCCTTTAGTAAAAAACAAGATGACTCCATGGTATGCCCTGGAGTATGTAAAAGTGTTATACTAATATCTCCCAATTGGAATAACTCGCCGTCTTGTCCTTTATGAAAGTCAAACGTTGCTTCTGCATTTGGACCATAAATAATACTTGCTCCTGTTCTTCTTGCTAAATCTAAATGCCCTGAAACAAAATCAGCATGAAAGTGTGTTTCAAAAATATACTTGATTTTTACCCCCTCTTTTTTTGCCATATCGACATAAACATCAACATCTCTCAAAGGGTCAATAATTGCCGCCTCTCCATTAGACTCTATGTAGTAAGTGGCTTCTGATAAACATTTGGTGTACAATTGTTCAATTTTCATAAGGCTTTAAAATTTGAAGTAAGTTTATATTTAGGTTTCTTTTATTAAAATCACAATGGCCATAAGTAAAACAAAAATACCAAATGTTTTTTTTAATGTCGAGCTATTTATATGTTTTGATATGTATACCCCTAAATAAACACCGATAATAGATAAGACACTAAATAATAACATTAAATCCCATTCTATAGGGTTTGAAAGCTCTCCAATAAAACCAAGCAAAGACTTAATTGTAATGATTAGTAGCGATGTTCCAACGGCATCCTTAATATTAATATTGGTAAATAATAATAACGCTGGAACAATCAAAAAACCACCGCCAGCACCAACTAAACCAGTAATAATTCCAACAATAAAGCCGTCAATAATTATCCATAAGTAGTTATTACTAGCCGACAAAGATTTTGGTTTCCAGGAAAAAATCATTGATAATGACGCTAATAGCATTACCAATGCAAAAAAGACTAAAATAAATGCCTCTTTTGAAATAGAAAGTATATCAAAAATATGAAGAATTTCGGGAATATTAGGCAATACCCACTTTCGACTTGTAAACACCCCAATAAACGATGGTAAAGCAAATATTAATCCAATTTTAATATTAATTTGTTTTTTATAAATGTATTGTTGAGAACCAAACAAAGACGCTATACCTACAATAAACAGTGAATAAGCAGTTGCACTAATTGGATTTATACCCATTAAATACACTAAAATGGGAACTATTAGTATAGATCCTCCACCACCAAATAATCCAAGAAAAACACCAGCAATTAACGCCAAGAAGTAACCTAGTAATATCATGCTTTTAAGTGAGTAAGAAAAAGGCTGTAAAAATTCTTTTAAATGGGTTTAACTAACATATCAATGTTAAAAAATATGTTTTTGTAAAAAGTTAAAACTCAGCAATTTAGATAGATTTGTTGAGTCGTAACATTTGTTTTTGGTTAGCTTTATTGTTAGACAACTTAAAAGTCCTTTATTAATTTAAGGGACTTTTTCTATTTAGGCTGATTAAATCTGAATCCTAATTTGAACTCATTTGTTCCAGAAGAAACTTTTGAAAGTTCAGAGGTAACAAAATCATGAGCGTACGCTAAGTAGAATTTTTCATTGATATCTACACCTATATATAACGCCACAGCATCATTTAGCCTATAAGAAAGTGCTGTCCAAAGCATATCTTTATAAATCACTTTAGACATAATCTCTAATGATAATGGAGCCGGTGGAGCAAACATAAATAAAACAGAGGGCTCTAGCGTAAAGTTACTATTCAACTCTTTGATATATCCCCCTCCAACATATATATGATTTGTTAGACCATCGGCAACAAGACTATTATCTTCATAGTCTCTTTGGATATCAAATGTTGATGTTAGAAGTTGGGGTAATGATAAACTGGCATAAAAATCATCAGCATATAAATAAGCTCCGAAAGCTGCTGTTGGCACAACTGAAGATAAAATAGAGTTATTAAATATGGGGTCGCCGTCATCATAAGGGTTAACAATAGTATGATCTAATTTGTATTGTAAAAACCCAGCTGACAATCCTAAAGAAAGACTCATATCCTCCTTTAGCCTTAGGTGGTAAGCATAACTAAAATTAATACCTCTTCTACTATCCGCACCTGCTACATCTTTAAAGGCAGTAGCACCCACCGCCATCTTTTCATTGCGCAATAAGCCATAGCCGTTAATTACATCCGTTTGTGGTGCTTCTCTAATTCCAGCCCATTGATTACGAATTACTGCATTAAGCTGAGTAGTTCCATCAACGCCAGCAAAAGCGGGATTGTATAAAAAGGGGCTTAATTGATAGCTGCTAAACTGCGGTAATTGTTGAGCAAATGCTTCATTACCAATTATTAATAAAACGAAATATAGTATGAATTTTTTCATCTTAATTACCTTACAATGGTTACAGGACCTGTTAATGGTTCCTTGTTGTTATCGTCGTTAAAACTAATTATATAATAGTATGTTCCAATAGGTAAGTCATTACCATTGTATTTACCATCCCAGTTGAAAATGTTAGGTGAACTGCTTTCCCAAATTGATGCTCCCCATCTGTTAAAGATTTCAATTTTTACGGATTCATATTGGTTCAAATAACTTATTTCCCAAGTGTCATTATATCCATCACCGTTAGGAGAAAAACCTTCGTTCATCCCTACAAAAACACGTATTGTATCGTTTCCTATACAACCAGTAACAGTGTCTAATGCATAGGCCACATAATTAGTTGTAATCAACGGACTTACATCTATAGTGCTTGAGGTTTCACCAGTACTCCATAGATACGGAGACTCGCCTTCAGAAATAGATAGTGACAATGACTCTCCTCGAGTTATACCTATATCATCATTGGCAACAATTACTGGGTTCAACACCTGAATAGTTAGTTCGTCAGTGAATGAACATAATGAAGATAAATCAACTACTTCTACGGTTACAGTTGATGAGTTATTTACTATTAAGTCCGCTTCAGAATTATTTTCAAAAATCTCTTGATTTGGTGAAACTGACCAATTGTATAAATCGTACTCTGCAAATAAACTTGCGTCTAGGGCAATGCTATCGCCATAACAAACATTTAAGACTTCGTTGTAATTAAATATTCGTGCAGGATGAATTTCAACTTCTTGAGTAAATTCACATCCATTCTCATCAGTAATAGTTAATTGGAATAATGTATCTGCAACATCATTTACAGACGGGAAATCTATAATTATTTCTGCTTGTGAGGCTGCTGAAATTTGGTAGTCAAAACTTGGTGAAATACCAGAAATTGGCTCTATACTAAAATCGTAGTTACCAGTGTTTGTTGGAGTTCCGCCACTAGCCTGAACTAAAACGCTTCCGTTTTGTCCTTCACAATATTCATTTACAACATCAATAGAAACAGAATAAGCATCTGGCTGGAATATTTCAAATGTGGATGACTTAGTACATCCATTATTATCGGTAACAACTACTGTATAGTCTCCTGCAGCTAATATTGAAGGGTTTTCACCTCCCCAGTCTACATTCACATATGGCTGAGTCCCCCCAACTATTTGGCCAACAAGACTTGCTGTACCATCTTCTAAACCATTACAACTTACATTAGTCGTTATGACAGAATTAATAAGAAGCGGACTGTCTGGACCGTCAACCGTATATGTTGAAGTATGTTCACAGCCATAAAGGTCAGTGACTACTAAGTTGTATGTTCCGTTTGAAAGCCCATTAATGTTTTGATTAGTTCCAACCGTGCCATTAGCCCCTGACCATTGGAACTGATAGTTTGGTGTGCCTCCAACTACTTCTACTGTAATAGCTCCAGAATTATTTTCGTAACAATCATTATCTGTTACGGAATAGGTCGAGATATCTACAATATCAATGGGTGAAGTAACGTAAACTGAATCTACTAGAACACAATTATTAGCATCAGTAATAACATTAATATACCACTGACCAGGCGCTAAGCCTACAGCTGTAGCCGATTGTTGATTTAAAGGATCGCTCCAATCAAATGTGTATGGCAACCATCCTCCTGAAACATTGAAATTGAACGAACCATCTATATCGCCTAAGCAACTAACCGAAGTCGTATCTTCATTATTATTGATTGAGAATAGTTCAGAATAATTGATAGTTACTTGTCCTGTTCCTACGCAACCATTATTATCAGTATATGTTGCAGTATAATCGCCAGCACTTAAATTAGAAGCTTGAGCGATTAACGATATAACATCTAAATCGCTATCACGCCAACTTACTGCGTAGTTACCAAATCCTAAACCGCCAGTGTAAATTGCTGTTGCTTGTCCATCATGACTTCCTTCACATCTAATGTGTGTTACATCTTCAAAGTCAACTATTATTTGCTCTGGTTGATTTACAGTGATATTATCTTCGGCTACACATCCTCTGGAATCGGTCACAGTAATGGAATAAGTATCCTGTGGCACAAGAGACAGTGTATCAAATGTAGCTGAAATACTTGTTCGTATGTCGTTTGGATTAGTAGAGTTAAACCACTCAAATAAGAATGGAGCTGTACCACCATCAGCATTAGCTAATATAACTGCATCTGAATATCCAAAGCAAGAAATATCAACGCCATTATAATCAGATAAAATAGATAAATCAATGGTAACTGGAGCTGGCTCACCAATAAAAACTGGAGAATAAACCGTAGAACATCCGTTGTCATCTTCAACTTCTAGCTGATAGGTGCCTGGAAGTAATCCGTTAACAGTAGGGTTTACCGCCGATAGATTTGCAGGCCATAAATTAACCCCCTGACTGTTTTGCCAACTAAATCCATAAGATCCGGAATTAGCCGTTCCACCTGAGACAGTTATTACAGATGCGCTACCATCGGAAGATGATGTACAACTTACATCTTCAGCATCTACTGAAACACTGATAGGGTTCGGCGCCATTATCTCGATGTTTTCTAATTCAGCTGTACACCCTAAAGAATCTCTGACCGTTGCATTATACGTTCCTTCGGATAAGTTTTGAAATGTCGATAAATTCTGCCAACTGACACCACCGTTAATAGAAAATTCATAGAAAGGTGTACCACCGGTAGCATTCAAAGAAATTTGACCGTCAGTGTCACCATAGCATAGATTATTTACCGTACCTATAAGTACTAAAGTTGGAGAATTAGTTTGAGTAATATAAATACTGTCTTTCGTGTAGCAAGAATTCATATCCCAAACATGAACATATATTAAGCCCTCCGTTAAATTCTGAGGGTTTGACGTTTGAGAAGAAGTATTTAAAGTGCCATTTTGCAATTGCAAGGGTAACTGATAAGCATCATCATAAGTCCAAAGAATTGTGTAAGAACCTACACCACCAGAAATACTAACATTAGCACTAGCGTCCCATCCAAGGCAACTTTCTTGAGTAGATGAAATTCCGATAATTTCTACCTCATCTGGCTCGCCTACATAGAAAGAATTGTTAAGCTTCTCACACCCATTGGCATCTTCTAAATCGTAAAAATATACTCCTTCTGAAAGGCCAGTAAGCTTGAACGTATCTTGAGAAATAACACTTACAGTAACCGAAGAAGGTAAATTAGATAAACTATATAAAGGAATACCTCCATCAACGATTACAAATACTTCACCGTCGTTAGACGAATTACAAAGCGTATTGGTTACTACATGAGAAACTGATAATGGATCAGGCTCGAAAATTTCATATGATGTTTGAGCAACGCATCCGTTTGCATCTTGTACCGATAGGTTGTATACTCCAGCAGATAGACCCGTAATTGAATCAACTGTAATTTGTTGAGAAAATCCAGGATCATTGACAAATAGCCAATAATAATTTCCGGGGAAAGGATTTCCACCATTTATATCTAAAAATATCTTTCCATTGTCTGCACCATTACATGAAAGTAAAGAGGTTGAAAGTGTAGCATCAACCGATACAGTGATTGGTGGGTCTTCGTCAATTACAAGAGGTTGACTCCAAGTATTTACACATGAAGTAGTATCAACTACAGAAAGAGTGTATGTCCCAGCGGGAAGATTATCAATAACAGTGATAGTGTCAGATGATACAAAAGAGCCCGGTATGCCTGTTAATGTGAACGTAAATGGTAAGGCTTCACCAATAGCCTTTACTTCTAATTCTCCATCACTTCCGCCAAAGCATAAATTATCGGTAACTGTAACCGACTGAATTTCTACTTCAGTAATTTTAGGTATAAATACATTAAATGTTTTTTGACAAGTCAATTGATCTGTAACCGTTACCAATGTATTTCCTGAAGAAAGTTGAGTTGCTACAGATGTTGTTTGACCAGAGGCTAGCCATTGATAAGTATAGCCAGGAACACCTCCTGATGGGGCAATAGTTGCCTCAGCATTGGCACTATTACAAGTTTCTGAAACCACATTTGAAAATGAAGCTGAAATTTCTGTGTTCTGATCAATCGCCAAAGTATCTGAAATAGAACAAGAATTAGCATCTGTAGCCGTTACAATGTAAGAGCCACTTGGCAGCTGATTAACTGTAAGGTTGTTTGAGGCCGTTGAGCTCACTGCACCAACCGATGAAGGATTATGAGTAATCGATAAATACGGTAAAGTACCTCCAGAAACATCAACAGATATTTGCCCCGTTGATTCTCCAAAACAATTTACATCAATGGTGTTTGTAACAAATGACATTTGTGAAGGGTGAGCTAACAAGAAAATTAAATTGTCAGTACAGTTTCTAGAGTCTGTGATAGTGACCTGATAAGCGCCTTGCTCTAAATTATTTATGTAATTATTTGTACTCGAAGATGAGCCTGTCCATGCATAATTGTATGGCGTAGTTCCACCTGAGCCACTTACTGCTATGAAGCCATCTGAACCTTCAAAACAATTTGGATTTGATGATGAGTCAGTAGTTAGTACAAGTAAATCAGGTTGAGAGATATTTACAGTTAAAGTATCTGAATTACACCCTGCTATATCAGTTGCAAAAACAGCATAACTACCAGCGCTAATATTAAGTTGAGTGTTGGTAGCTCCAGCAAAAGGAGCACCATCTTTTAACCAAGTATATACTAGATTACCTTGACCACCACTAGAGAACAAAGAAATTGAACCATCAGATAATCCAAAACAACTAGGGGTTGTTGTAGATTGAACAGCAAGAACAATTTGTGTTGGCTCAGTAACTTGAACCGTTGAAGTAAACGGACAACCCTTGGCGTCTGTTACTGAAATATCATAAAATCCAACAGATAAATTTGAATAGTGATTTGAATCAGCTGACGAAAATGAAGGCACTATACCATCAACGTCAATGGTGTAAGGCGATGTTCCCAAAGAAGCAGAAACTGATATACTTCCGTCTGCAGAATTGAAACACGTTAGGTCAGATATATCTGATGAAACTGATAAAAAGTCAATCTCCTCTATTGTAATTAGAGTATCAAATTGACAAGAATAAGCATCTGTAATACTTAAAAAATAACTGCCCTCATCTAGATCATCATATAATCCAATATTTTGAACATCTCCGGCTAAATTGTACTCATACGCAGGTAATCCTCCCGTACCAACAATCTCAAAAGACCCTAATGAATTTACACAAAAAATTGTGTCTAGGCTTAACAATTCTAAACCAAGTAATGGGTATTCAAAAACCTCATGAGATAAAGTGTCTATACATCCATTCACATCTCTGGCTTCTAGAAAGTAAGTCCCCGCTGATAAATTCTCAAAAACTGGTGAAACTTGCCATGCTGATGAATTAATTCTGTAATCATAGCCTGGTGTGCCACCAATTGCTAAAACTTCCACACTTCCAGTATTTTGACCGAAACATCTGACCGAATCAGAAGTAAGAACAGACAATTCAACAGGTGGAATATTATCTAAAACATCATAAGTTGCGCTATACAAACATCCATTGGCATCTGATACTTCTAAATTATAAGTACCGCCTTCAATGGAACTTAAATCTTCGCTGGTTGAAGTAAATCCATTTGGGCCTGTCCAAGAAAAAGTATAATCTAAGGTGTCTACAACTGCGCCAGTACTATTGTTAATCTTAGGGCCTACGCCACCACTAACATCAATCTGGATATCTCCATCAAATTGAGAATTACACAGAATATTCGTAATCGTTTCATCAACACTCAATACATCTGGTTCGCGAAGCGTAACAGAACGTACTATTTCACATCCTGTTGAAGAAGTAAACAATATAAAATATTCTCCTGCACACAACCCATTTTGTGACGCACTGTTAGCAGCAATCGAATAAAAAGGCGCTCCGAATACAGAATCTTCATAAAAATCTATAGTGTATGTTTCAGGTGATGGGAATATATTTACCTGAATCGATCCATCACAAGAACCATTACAACTTACATTGTAGCCATTAAAACTTATTGATGGTGTAAACTGACTAGAGTTAAATATTACTTCAGAAAGTGTTTGTTGGATGTTACATGTATTTGCTCCAGAGGTTATAGTGATATCATAAGTGCCCCCACCAAGATCGTCGAGCAAAAATGTGTCAGTAGCAAACACCGTGTTAAAATTTTCACCGGTTGGAAAAATTACGTCAAGCGTAAACGGGGCGCTAAAAGTAGGATCAGGAATAATCTCTATGATTCCGTTATTGTTACATTCATCATCCTGTAGTACATTTACCGTACATTGGGCATTTGACTGAATTGCCGAGAAGAAACTAGCAAGAAGAAAAGCTATAATCTTTGCCTTGTCTGATATTTTCAAAATACTTACGTTTTAGATTATCTAAAATTTTGCATTGCAAGATACAAAAATTAATAATCTATGGAACAATTACGCTTATTTGTACAAAAGAAATAAACACTTTTTTGTTGATGATGGCGATTGTTTAATTTGAAACGTTGATTTTAAATTAAAATTAAACAATTAATTTACTAAGTTTGCTAGGATTACAAACCCTTATCGCATGAAACTATACGCCAACAAAGAGCGCCATCTTTCTCTTTTGTTATTCTTCCAAAAAATTGATGGTTTTTATCTATTCTTCTCTAGACTCAAAAAACACTTTTACATTGAAATCAGCTTGTACACTTTGTACATTTCAACCTTAATCTTTTTCATCATTAATTGATGGTGTTTTTGATAAAACGCTTGTGACTTACGGATTTAGACTGATTGATTAGTTGTAAATGATATAGTCCATCTTTCAAATCTCCAATTAAAATTTTTGATTGCCGATCTCTAATATCTGATTCGATTACCTTTTTTCCAAAATTATCAAAAACTACTATTTTTTCAATAACAGTATTATTTTCAATGGCAAGTACATCAATAGCTGGATTAGGGAATATTTTTAGTTCACTTGAATTCAACTTATTGTTAACTGATACATTTTCACAAACAATATTGTACAAAAAATCACTAATAAATGGAACGGAAGTTTGTGTGATATTTGTAATGGGAGCAGCATGCCCACCACTATTCAAAGTATATAAATCATTGAGAATGCCTAATGCATCTAATTCATTATGAATTTCCCCCGAGCCACAAAGCACAGAAAAATCAATATTTTGAAGTGGATAATCACATTCATAGCTTACGGTATTATCGTCAGTAGCATGTACACTTACAATTGGCTCATCGTCAGCATCAAAAAATGATACCGATTGTATGGCTCCAGCCAAACTTATTGCGCCACTAACTTCTGAAGAATAGCCTTCGTTTCCACTATTACCTTCTATCCCGCCCGCATTATCAAAAAACACTTGAAGACCATCAGGAATATCGGCTTCATCGACAGCAGATAAATGAACTGCTGTTATAGCTCCTGCTGAATAGCCTCCAACAAAAATTAGATTTGGGTTTATTCCGTAACTATTATCATTTTCTGCATAATCTTTTCTGAAATATCTAACCGCTGCTTTCATATCAGAAATAGAATTTACTAAAGTTTGGGTAAGTAAATCAGAAGCGTTTGGTGCAGTCAAACTAAATGGTGAGATTAATCTATATTGTATTGAGGCCGTTACGTAACCTCTTTTGGCGAATGATTCGCATAAGCTAACCATAGCAGGATTGTCTTTATTACCTGCTACATATACACCTCCGTGAGCAAAAATTAATAAAGGCCGATTGCTTTCCGTATCTCCTTCAGCTTGATAGATATCCATATCTAATCCTGAGTCAGAAGATGACCAGTCGTACACATCAGTATATTCTACTGTTGTTTTTAAAATATCAGAAAATATTTCGTCTTGATACCTTTCGTCACATTGCCCAAAAACAAACTGTGAGGTTAAAATAATGTTTAATAAAATTAATTTTTTCATGAGTTTAATTATTTGCCAAGCTTAGTTACTTGAAATTCAATTTGATCATCTTCAATTTTAGAAAACAAGAGGTTTGGTTTTCCAATTTTATGACCAGCTTCAATCGATTTAATTTCGTTCCAGTCGGATTTTTGCACCTTCAATAAATCCTGTAATTTATCAGAAGTAAATGGCAAAAAGGGTTCAGATAATACCATTAAATAGTTAGCGATTTGAAGCGATATATTTAATATCGTTTCAGTTCGTTTTTCATCCGTTTTCTTCAGCTTCCAAGGCTCTGTATCTGCTAAATATTTATTGCCTAAACGTGCAAGATTCATAAACTCTGTTAATGCCTCCCTCAACTTATATTGCTCAATTAAGGCTCCTATTTTTTCAGGAAAATTATTCATTTCCTTCATTACGTCTTTGTCGTATGAGTCAAATTCATGTGTGCATGGAACTGTTCCTTGCCAGTATTTATTTGTCAAAACAGCCACTCTATTAATGAAGTTGCCAAAAATCCCCACCAACTCACTGTTGTTTCGCGTTTGAAAATCTAACCAAGTAAAGTCAGTGTCTTTTGACTCTGGAGCTGTAGAGCAAAGCGCATAGCGTAAAGCATCTTGTTGCCCGTCAAAATCGTTTAAATATTCGTGTAGCCAAATTGCCCAATTTCTGGAAGTGGATAATTTCTGACCTTCTAAATTTAAAAACTCATTTGCAGGCACGTTTTTTGGCAAAACAAAATCTCCATGTGCTTTAAGTAAAATTGGAAAGATGATAGCATGAAATACAATATTGTCTTTTCCTATAAAATGAATCAGCTCTGAATCATTTTGCCAATAATCTGTCCACTCTTTTCCATTGTCTTTAGCCCATTGTTTTGTTGCCGAAATGTATCCTATAGGCGCATCTAACCATACGTATAGAACTTTCCCGTCTTCTCCTTCAATAGGTACTTTTACACCCCAATCTAAATCTCTTGTCATGGCTCTTTCCCTCAGGCCACCGTCAATCCAGGATTTGCATTGGCCAATAACCTGAGAACGCCATTCTTTTGGGTCGTGATGTTGTTTACCATCAAGTTTGCCGTTTTCTATCCAATCTTTTAACCATTCTGTATGGTCTTGCATAGGCAAATACCAATGCTTGGTCTCTTTCTTTACAGGAACATTACCGCTTAAAGTAGATTTTGGATTTAGCAACTCCGAAGGACTCAGTGCTGAGCCACACTTTTCACATTGATCGCCATAAGCTGAATCATAATCGCATTTTGGACACGTCCCCATTATGTAGCGATCTGCTAAAAATTGCGAATGGTCCTCATCAAAAAATTGTTCTGATGTCTTTTGAGTAAAAGCCCCTTTATTGTTTAATTCACTGAAAAAATCTTGCGATGTTTCATGGTGTAAAGGGTCAGAAGTTCTGTGATAAATATCAAACTCAATTCCAAAATCAGCAAAAGATTTTTTATTTAGCTCATGATATTTATCTACAATTTCTTGGGGATTAACGCCCTCTTTTTTAGCTTGAAGTGTAATGGCAGCGCCATGTTCATCCGATCCACAAATAAACACTACATCTTGTTTTCTTGCTCTTCTATACCTTACATAAATATCAGCAGGAAGGTAAGCCCCAGCAATATGTCCAATATGTAATGGCCCATTGGCATAAGGCAATGCTGAAGTAACGGTGTAGCGTTTTTTTGTCATGAAAAATTTAAAAATATATCTTCGCAAAGATATTAAAAGAATGAAGACTTTAATGAGCATAGACAACGCATCCGCAAAGCCGCTTCAAAAGCTTAAAAAAGGCGATAAAATTGGCATTATCTCTACAGCCAGAAAAATAAATAGCGAAGAACTAAAATACGCTATTGAGACTCTTGAAAAATGGGGGCTTAAAGTGGTGCTGGGACGAAATATTTATGCCAGTAATAACCAATATGCGGGAGATGATAATCAGCGCATTGAAGACTTGCAGCACATGCTTAACCATCCCGAAATTAAAGCAATATTATGTGCGCGGGGCGGATATGGAACAGTAAGAATAATTGATCATTTAGACTTTTCCATTTTTAAGAGTAATCCAAAGTTAATAGCTGGATTTAGTGACGTTACGGTGCTACATTCCCATCTTCACAATTTAAATATTTCATCCGTACATAGCACCATGCCAATAAGTTTTAAATCCAATACAGTGGCATCTATTGAAAGCCTCAAAAATGCCCTTTTTGGTGAAAATATTGATGTGAAATGTGACGGCCATCCCCTTAACAGGCAGGGTAAAGCAAGTGGACAAATAGTGGGCGGAAACCTTTCTATTCTTTACAGCCTCATCGGTACACCAACTGATATTGACACTGAGAATAAAATTTTGTTTATCGAAGATTTAGATGAATACCTTTACCACATAGACAGAATGATGACCAGCCTCAAAAGAAGTGGAAAACTCAGCTTGTTAAAAGGTCTTGTTGTAGGGGGCATGACAAAAATGAATGACAATAACATTCCATTTGGAAAGACAGCAGAACAAATCATCCTTGAATCTGTTTCCGAATACAATTATCCTGTTTGTTTTAATTTCCCAGCAGGTCATATCGATAACAATTTAGCCTTAAAATTAGGGGAGAATATTCGTTTAGATGTTGGGGAAACAATACATCTACACTATGAATAACGCTCACGAGCTAGGCAAAGAGGGCGAAGCTCTAGCCAAAAACTACTTAAACCAAAAAAACTTTACCATTCTACAAACCAATTGGCGGTGGGAAAAAGCAGAAATTGACATCATAGCTGAACATAATAAGCAGTTAGTATTTGTTGAGGTTAAAACCAGACGAAACTCAAGCTTTGGCAACCCTTCAGAATTTGTCAGTATCAAAAAACAAGAACTAATGAAGAGTGCTGCTGAAGCATATATTGAAATGAACAATCTAAGTCACGAGATACGCTTTGATATTGTAGGAATTATTCTCAACTCTAAGGATGAAAAAATTGAACACATACAAAACGCCTTTTAAATAGGTGTATTTAGTACATTTGCAAAAAAGAGAAGATGGCAAAGCAAATAAATAAAAGTGTTGATAAAGGCAGAAAATCTACTGCTTCCAAATCTCGTCGAAATACCGACGAATCATTTTCTCGCAAAAACGATTTCAAAAAATCAGAGTCGTACAGACCCAATAATTCCTTCAAAAAAAGAATCACAAAAAAGGATGTGAAAAGCACTAAAGCGGGCATGCGATTAAATCAATTTATTGCCCATTCAGGGATTAGTTCTAGAAGAGAAGCCGATGATTTAATTAAAGCTGGATTAGTACAAGTGAATGGAAAAGTAATTGTTGAAATGGGCTTTCGAGTTTTAGAAACTGATACCGTAAAATTCAATAATCAAACTTTAAATTCAGAAACCAAACGCTACCTTCTTCTTAATAAGCCAAAAGATTTTTTAACCTTATCTGACGACCCCAGAAAGAAAAATGTTTTTGAGTTAATTGATAAAGCTTGTAAAGAACGAATCTATCCTGTAGGAAGACTAGACAAGCAAACGTCTGGCTTGCTTCTATTTACCAATGACGGTGAGCTTTCCAAAAAACTCACTAACCCAAGAAAGCGAGTAAAGAAAATCTTTCACGTCACATTAGACAAGAACCTTAAATCGACGGACATGCAAAAAATTGTAGATGGGGTTGTTGTTGATGGCTACAAAGTGGATATAGAAGCAATATCATACATACAAAATTCGCCCAAAAAAGAAGTAGGTGTGGAAATACATACTGGCAAAAACAGTACTCTAAAAAATGTCTTTGAAACTCTTGGCTACAAAATTGTAAAACTTGACAGAGTGTATTTTGCTGGTTTGACTAAAAAAGATATCGCTAGGGGGCGACACAGGTTTTTGTCTGAAAAAGAAATATCAATGTTAAAGATGATTTAGCATTATACTAAACTTTAAAAAATAGCCGTTTAAAAATCATGCGAATTGTAAAGCGAATTTTTCTAACCCTTGTAATCTTAGGCATTCTTGGCCTCGGGGCATCTGCATCTCTAATTTATTTCAAACAAGATAGTCTTGAGCAGATTGTAATTGAAGAAATTAATAAACAATTAAAATCCGAAATTTCGGTGGATGACATTTCCTTTTCGGCCATCAAAAACTTTCCTTACGTAAGTATAGAGTTTGATAATCTCACAATGCTTGATGCTTTTGAAGAAGATACGCTATGTAAGATAAATGAGATTAATGTAAAATTTAATGCCCTAGACCTTTATAACAAAATCTATAAAATTCAAGAAATTTCACTAGAAGAGGGTTATATTTCTATCTACTATAAAAATGGAAACCCTAATTATGAAATCTGGAATACAACAAGCGACACCACTGTAGAAGAAAAAATTGATTTCGGACTTGAAAATGTAACACTAAATAACATAAAAATTAACTACACCGATGAAGGTTTAACTAGCTCATTTTTGAATAAAGAAACACAACTTAAATTAAAAATTGAAGACAGTAAAACATTTATTGACATAGAAGCTCAACTATTAAATAAAAAACTAATCCTTAGTAACATAAATCATTTGCCAAATGAGGAAATCAATCTTAGTACTAAACTATTAATTGATACACTATCTTTAAAGGTAAACTCCGATTTAACCATTAGAAACACTCCATTTAATTTAGAAGTTGAGAAGACTAACGAATCGTTAATTCTAGATCTAAAAACTCAAGAATTTGATATCGTTTCCTTAACTAAAATTATTCCTAAAGAGTATTTATCTGCAATGGAAGATTTTGATATTTCTGGTAAAAGCGCCTTTAACTTAAACCTTATAACTGATAATCAAAAAAACCCCGCTATTGATGTTGATTTCTATTTAAAAGGCGCTTCAGTAAAAAGTAAAAACATTCCATTTGACTTGCAACAATTATCACTAAATGGAAGCTATACAAATGGTAATAAAAGAAATGATGCAACTAATTTCATAAAATTAAATGAGATTGAACTCATTGCAAATGATGAGCCTATTTTAGCAGACGCATCCATTGTAGGCTTAGAAAACCCCCAAATTAACACCACCATTTCCTCTCAACTTAAACTATCAGAGCTTGAAAAATGGGGCTATAAATCAGAACTAAAATCAATAGAGGGTAAGCTTGATTACAAAATATCATACGATGGAAACATAGGTGTTAAAAATAACATTGATTATGATATTGCAATGGCAAACAAGTCGGCAGAAATAACAATTGAAGACTTAAATGTTGAAATCGACGAACAGAGTCCAAGGCTGTCAAACTCTAATATTTACTTAAAAGTCGTTAATGACCATATAGATGTAGAACAGCTGGAAGGAACACTGGCAAAAGAAAGTAATTTTAAATTTATTGGTGCTATTGAAAATGTATTCTCTTATCTATTCTTAAAAAATGCACCCTTAAAAATTGCCGGTGAATTAAACTCAAACTGGATTACATTTGATGAGTTAATACAAGCTGACAGCTCTTCTACGGCAAACAACAGCCAACCAAAAACCATAGAGCTTCCAAAAGACATTATAGCTAATGTAAAAATTAACATGGTTGATTTCACTTATGACCGTTTTCATATGCGAAATTTTCAAAGCAATTTGAAGTATAAAAACAAAAAGCTAAACATCAACAACATCGAACTTGAAACAATGTCTGGTAAAATTACTTCTAACCTTTCATTTGAGCAGTTAACCAGTGGAAAAATGAGGTTAATTAGCACTACCTTACTAGATAAAATTAACGTCCGACAACTATTTTATGAATTTCATAATTTCGGACAAAGGACAATGCGTCATAAACACCTTAAAGGAAAAATAAACTCAGAAATTTACCTGCGAAATGAGTGGGATAAATTCTTTAATCCAATTGATAATCACTTGTATTCTTTTATCGATGTAAGCATAAACAATGGCGAGCTTTTGGAATTTGAGCCACTCATGGAAATGTCTGACTATATTAGTGTTGAAGAGCTAAAACGAATAAAATTTTCTAACTTAGAAAACCAAATAGAAATAAAAAACAACAGAATTGAAATCCCATTTATGGAAATTTATTCTTCAGCTCTAGATATGGCTGGTTCTGGATATCATACGTTTGATAATGAAATGGACTATGAATTTAAAATTTTGTTGAATGAAATTTTGAGTAATAAATTTAGAAGAAATCATAAAAAGAAAGTATCAGAATTTGGTGTTGTGGAAGACGATGGTTTAAAAGGAATGGCTCTATTTCTTAAAATGAAAGGAACTGTTGACGATCCAGACATATCATACAACACTTTAAAATTAAGAGAATCACTTGACGAGGGTTTCAGGAAAGAAAAGAGAAAATTAAAAGAAGTTGTTAAAAGTGAGTTTGGCGACAAACAAACTGAACAACACATAAAGGACAACCCTGACTACGACAATATCATTGAATGGGAGGAATAAATATATACAGTAAGAGAAAGAATTGGAAAATTGTCCTTGTTATTTTTGCAAGCATTATTGCACTTGTTTCATTAAGTTACACCAACAGTTTAGTTAAGGAACTTGATAAAGAGGAACGAAAAAAAATAGAACTATGGGCTGAGGCTACCTATCAATTGGTAAACTCTGGAATGGGGCCAACCAACAATATTTTAGCAAGCAGAATAATGCAAGAGAATACTACTATTCCCATTATTCTAACCAATGAAGTTGGTGAAATTATTGGGGATAGAAATCTTCCAGATAGAAAATTTCGCGATGCATATCTCAAAAAGCAACTGGAGATAATGAGTGAGCAACATGAGCCTATCAAAATAGAAGCCACAATGAATGGTGAAGTGATTCTTACACAATTCCTCTACTACAAAGACTCTTACATTCTTTCTCAACTACGCTTTTACCCTTTTCTGCAACTGGTGGTCATTTTCTTTTTTATTCTGACTGCATATTTAGCCTTTAACCGTTCGCGTAAATCAGAACAAAATTTGGTCTGGGCTGGAATGGCAAAAGAAACTGCTCATCAGATAGGCACTCCTCTTTCTTCCCTAATGGCTTGGGTTGAAATTTTAAAAAATAAAGAAGGGCTTTCCGAAATTAGTGCTGAAATCAACAAGGATGTTATTCGGTTAGAAACAATTACTGAACGCTTCTCTAAAGTGGGCTCAAAACCAAACTTAGAAAATCAAAACATTTACGATATTCTTTCTAGATCTGTGAGTTATTTGCAAAATAGGCTGTCTTCCAACGTAAATATTACATTAAACAATCAATGCAACGATGCGATTGCTCCTATAAATGATACATTATTTGAATGGGTAATTGAAAACATCTGTAAAAACGCCGCTGATGCCATGAATGGTAAAGGAAAAATTACCATTACAATTCAATCAAAATCAGATTTTCTGAATGTAGAGATTGAAGACAATGGCAAGGGGCTATCAAAAAATAATTTTAAACGAATCTTTGAGCCAGGCTTTACCACTAAAAAAAGAGGTTGGGGTTTGGGCTTATCGCTATCAAAACGAATTATTGAAGAATACCACATGGGTAAACTTTTTGTGAAATCTTCTAGCCCAGAAGGCACTGTCTTTTGTATCTCTTTACACAGAAATTAAAAACTGCAACTGCCTTTTCCTCGCTTAAACAGGTACTCTTGATGATATTCTTCGGCTCTGTAAAATGTCTCTGAAGGCACAATTTGTGTTACGACAGGATCTTTAAACTTTCCTGACTCATCCAAATCTTTCATCGTTTTCATAGCGATTTCTTTCTGCTCATCGTCATGATAGAATACTGCAGAACGGTACTGAGTACCAACATCAGGCCCTTGTTTGTTTAAGGTCGTAGGATTATGGTTTTCCCAGAATATTTTTATTAGGTCTTCATAAGACACTTGCTTAGGGTCATACAATACCTCTACAGCTTCAGCATGATTAGTGTTTTCATAACAAACCTCTTTGTAAGTTGGGTTTTTCGTATTTCCTCCAATATAACCAACGTCAGTGGAATAAACCCCTTTTAAAGGCCTATACAATTCTTCTACACCCCAAAAACAACCCGCCGCAAAAGTGGCTTTTTTCAAAGAGTCGTTAGCTATAAATCGAATGCTTATACTGTTCACACAATGACGTGTATTTTCAGGTGTTAATTTTTCTCCAACAAAAACGTGCCCCAAGTGTCCATCGCATTTTGCACACGTAATTTCTGTTCGTTCATATCCTAAATGGAAATCTGAATATTTATTGATTGCACCCTCATTAACTTTATCAAAAGCAGGCCAACCACAACCAGCATCAAACTTATTGGAAGAGTCGTAAAGGTGATTTCCACAGGCTCGGCAAATAAAAATACCAGCTTCATAAAAATTATCATACTCGCCAGTAAAAGGGGCCTCTGTTCCTTTATCAACTATCACTCGCCTTTCTTCGGGAGTTAAATTTTCAAAATACTTATGATCCATAGGTTTTGTCGAATTTGTTTGACATGAAATTAATAACGGTAATGTAATGCAAAAATAAAGCATTAAAGAAAAGAATTTAGTGGTGCGATTGCTAAATTTCTTAATTACTTTTGTGTTGTGAGTGGTATCTATATCCATATTCCGTTTTGTAAGCAGCAATGTAATTATTGCGATTTTCATTTTTCGACTTCGTTGAACAACAAAAACGAAGTGTTAAACGCAATAGTATCTGAAATGAAAAAAAGATCTTCATTTTTAGAGGGAACGAAGATACGGACTATTTATTTTGGTGGAGGGACACCAAGTATTCTTTCAACAGATGAGCTAAATGCTATTTTTGAACATCTCAACGCTCAGTTTAACCTTTCTGATGTAAATGAAATTACGATGGAGGCAAATCCTGACGACTTAACTCCAGAAAAAATTAAAGCACTTTCAAAAACACCTATTAATAGATTTAGTATTGGCATTCAGTCCTTTCAAAATGAGGATTTGAAATATATGAATAGAGCCCATAATGTTGAACAAGCTAAATCAAGTATAAAAGGCGTGCAAGATGCCGGATGGGAAAACATAACTATCGATTTAATTTATGGAACCCCTACACTGAACAATGATATGTGGCTAGAAAACATGCAACACGTCATTGACTTTGAAATTCCACACCTATCAGCATACGGACTAACCGTAGAGGAAAAAACACCTCTATTTCATGCTATTAAAAAAGGACATCAGAAACCTCTGGATGAACAAAAAAGCAAAACACAATTTGAGATGTTAATGGACTTTATTCCTGAAAATGGATTGGAGCAATATGAAATATCCAATTTCGCAAAAGAAGGCTTTGAGGCAAAACACAATGGAAGCTATTGGACGGATGACATTTATCTTGGTCTTGGTCCTTCGGCACATTCTTTTGACGGAAAGCGAAGGTTATGGAACATCTCTAATAATATTTTATATATAAAGAGTCTACAAAACAACGAATTGCCACAAGATTTTGAAGAGCTAACAGAAGTTCAACGGTACAATGAATATTTACTTACTTCATTGCGCACCAAAAAAGGAGTAGATATTGAATATACAAAATCACGTTTTTCGCCATTTTTAATCGATTTTTTCAATTTTTCAGTCAAAAAATGGATGCTTTCAGGCGAAATCACAGAAAAAGAAGGTTTTTTCACTTTAACTAAAAAAGGTAAAATAATTGCCGATTATTTATCTTCAGACCTATTCTACATTGAGTAAATCAAGAAAACTCAAAAAAATAACGTTTTTTAATGATTTTTTTAGCTTTTTAAGGCATTCTAGCCTCTTTTTTTCTGTTTTATTAAATTTTAATCAAAAAAATAACCTCTGAAAATCAACAAATATTTTATTTCTGTTTTAGACCAAAATAAACTCATTTTAAGCCGTTTTAATTCGTTTTTTTATAGTTTTTAGCAGTTTTTTGCATTTTTCATCAAAAACACACGCTCAAATTAACCGCATAAATTTAATTGATAATAAAAGAAGGCTACTTTAGAAGAAATTAAATACTTTTAGGGCATGATTGCTCATATAACACATAAAAGCAAAGCCTTTAAGGTTGATTTATCAAAACCTATTGATATATCAATTCCTTTAAAAAACGGGGCAAACAATCCAACCGCATGGTATGTGCCACCAGTCAAAATGGAGGCTGTTGAAATGGGAGACTGGGTTGGCGAAGTAAAAAGAGGCGGATCGGTAAACTTCTTTAATATCTTTTTCAATCCACACGGACATGGCACCCATACCGAATGCGTTGGGCATATTTCAAATGAAAAAGAGTCTGTTAACGAATGTGTAAAGAGTTATTTTTTCTATTCTCAGTTAATAAGCGCAAAACCAATTACTTCAAAAGGAGATTTAATAATTCCCAAAGACACTATTGAAGATGCCTTCATTGATGGGTGTGAAGCAATAATTATTAGAACAATTCCTAATTCGACGACTAAACTCAACAAGCAATATTCTAACACCAATCCGCCATATTTAGATAAAGAGGCCGCTAAATTTCTAAGAGAAAAAGGGGTGAAACATTTACTCATAGACTTACCGTCTGTAGATAAAGAACAAGATGAAGGTGTTTTAGCAGCTCATCATGAATTTTGGAATTACCCAGAAAATACTAGAACAGACTGCAGCATTACTGAGCTAATTTATGTAAATGACAACATTAGTGATGGATGCTATTTGTTAAATTTATCCTTTGCACCATTTGATAATGATGCTAGCCCAAGTCGCCCGACACTTTACGCCATATTATGATTGAAGAGTTAAGACACTTTTGTCTAAAAAAACCATATGTAACCGAAAGTTTCCCTTTTGACGAAAGCAGTCTGGTTCTTAAGGTTCATGGCAAAATGTTTGCTCTTTTAGCACTAGAAAAAGACCCTTTGAGAATAAACCTCAAGTATGACCCCGAGAAAGCCATTGAACTCAGAGAGGAATATTGGCAAGTCATTCCTGGATACCATTCTAATAAAAAACATTGGAATACTGTTATTGTTGACCAAATAACATTCGAACAGATATGCCAATGGATAAATCACTCTTATGATTTAGTTTGGGATAAACTGCCTAAAAAAACCAAATTAGTCTTGTAATAGTGACTTTTCCAATGCTTTTACTCGCTCTGATAGTTTTTTTAGTTCTTTGTTTTCCTCAATTACGGCCTCCAATTGAGCTTGTTGTTCCTGTAATCCTTTGATACATAAGGCAATGAAATCAGCATAGCGAATTTCTAACAATCCTTTGCTCGTTTCCGTTAAAAATCCTTGATCAGAAAATCCAACTTCTTCAATTGCCTGTTTTACTTCTTGAGCTATAAAGCCCATTTCACGGCCTTTTTCTGGCGCATTTTTTCGTTTAAAATCGACGGGTCTAAGTTTTTTTATAAAGTTGATTCCATAGGGTAAATCTCTTACGTCTTTCTTCCAAAATAAATCAGAAGTTGTGGACCACCCTACTTGAACACCGGCATAAGATATAACTGTATTTCCAATTCGGACTTGATTATCTGCATTATTATCTGGAACATCAGTATAATGACCAATACCAATGTTGTTATTGCCTTTACATTCATATAAAGCTTCACTTCCGAATGCAGTATTATATGAGCCAGTATCGTTCAGAAATAACGCAGTGTACCCAAACGCTGTATTGAGCGCGCCTGTTGTGTTATTATACATGCTTAAATCTCCTACAGCAGCATTTAATGTTCCTGATGTATTTTGATTTAAAGCGGCGAATCCAACAGCAGTGTTATATCTGCCAGTGGTGTTGGATTCACCTGCACCTTGACCTATAAATGTGAGATAAAATGACCAGTAACCATATGAAGTTACTTGAGGAAATCCAGCATCTTTTCCAATAGATACACATCCCTTATCATTTAAAAATTGGAGACGATATTTATCAAATTCATACGATTCATCGCCCCCTATGTTCACATTTACTTTATCGTTATCATTGCCATCATCGACTCTTATCCAAGTATCGTTATCAGTATCAATTAAATCAACTAATGACCTCCATGAACTCCCATTAAAATAATATGGTGCCTTTGCCGAATCATTATATGACAGGCTTCCCGAATATGGATTGCTAATTTGATTTAAAGAAGTTGAATTCGTTGCTGAATGTAAACGAACTAAACCATCAGCCAATGGCACTTGAGCTATACAAATGGAACTAAGAAAAATAAAAAAAAGAAAAAGGATCTTTATAAAATTTGGTTTTTTCATGACAACATAGCTAACGGAGTACAAAAGTATTTATTACATCCAAAAAATCGATTGTTTAACGCAAATATTAATACAAAAAGCTGTTGTATGGAAAGCGTTTAGCATGAATCTCTTTCGCCAATTCATAAAGCAAGTCTCTAAATGAGTCAAAATTTTCTTTCTGAATAGCCGAAATAAATACACTTTCTCCAGACTTTGCCATCCACGTTTTTTTCCATTCTTCAAGAGAAACATTAGCTTTTGTAGATGGTGTTAAATCGTCTTCGTCCTTTTTCTCATAAGTAAAAGCATCTACCTTATTGAACACCATTACCATTGGTTTTTCAGAAGCTTCGATTTCATCAAGTGTTTTATTAACTATTTCTATTTGCTCTTCGAAATTGGGGTGAGAAATATCCACAACGTGCAATAAAATATCTGCTTCGCGTACCTCATCTAATGTAGACTTAAAACTTTCCACCAACTGATGAGGGAGTTTTCTAATGAACCCAACTGTATCCGACAATAGAAATGGCAAATTGCCAATAACCACCTTTCTGACAGTGGTGTCTAGGGTTGCGAAGAGCTTATTCTCAGCGAATACTTCCGATTTGGATAAGCAATTCATAATAGTAGACTTCCCTACATTGGTATAGCCCACCAAAGCAACTCGTACCAAAGCTCCTCGATTTCCACGTTGTATGGCTTTTTGTTTATCAATTTGGGTAAGCTTAGATTTAAGCAATGCTATTTTTTGTTGAATAATTCGTCTGTCCGTTTCAATTTGCGTTTCACCAGGGCCACGCATTCCTATCCCTCCTTTTTGCCGTTCAAGGTGTGTCCACATTCGAGTTAAACGAGGCAAAAGGTATTGATACTGGGCCAACTCAACCTGTGTGCGAGAATGTGCCGTTCGAGCCCTAGAAGCAAAAATATCAAGGATAAGATTACTTCTATCCATAATTTTACACTCTAGTTCCTTTTCTAAATTTCGCAATTGCGAAGGCCCAAGTTCATCGTCAAAAATAACCAGAGAAATCTCATGCTCCTTCATGAATTCTTTGACTTCCAACAGTTTCCCTTTTCCTATAAATGTCTTTGGATTTGCAAAGGGTAATTTCTGAGTAAAATGTTTGACCGCTACAGCGCCAGCAGTATGCGCTAAAAAGTCTAACTCTTCCAAGTATTCTTTGGCTTGTTCTTCGTTTTGGTCACTCGTAATTAAGCCCACCAAAACCGCTTTTTCTTCTACGAATTCCTGAGTTAGTTTTTTACTCATTTATAACCAGCTTGGAGGTAAACAAAGAAGTATACAAGCTAAAGCTAGAGCAAAAAATATAAAATTCATTTTATGATGTTTTGACTCATCCGATTTTTTTGATTTAGAGCGCGCAATTGTAATAAAAACTAGAGCAACAGTCATTAACAAAGGATGTTCCAAAGCATATAAACGAGACAATGAATCTCCCATTGCTTCCCCCATGCTTTTTACGTTTGGACTAACGAAATATAATACCGCTCCTACTGTCCATTGAACATGAATTAATATCATGGAAATCAATACAAATTTGTTGGAAAATTTATCGAAAGGCGTTTTTGTTAGCCAACCCCTCAAAGAATTCAACAACACCACAAAAATCATTAAAAACACCAAAAATGGTAAATATGAATGCAAGTGTAATAGTCCTGTGTACATAGTATAAAAATTTAATGCAAATGTAAGGAATTAATTCCGTCAGTATTTTGTAATTTAACTCCCTAAATTTGACACTAACAATGAAAAGCACTATTACAATCTTATCAGTAGTATTTATGAGCATTACTGCTTTCGCTCAACATACGTTTCCTATTAACGGAGTTGCTAATTCTTTTGACGCTACCCATGCTTTCACAAATGCTACTCTAGTAATATCACCTCAGCAAACTATTAAAAATGGAACGCTCATTATAATGGATGATAAAATCGTAAGCGCAAGTGCAGACACAACCATTCCAAAAGGAGCAATAATACATGATATGACGGGGAAATATATTTATCCCTCTTTTATCGATTTACATTCTACTTATGGAATAGAAAAAGCTAAAAAGAAAATTTGGTCTTCTAGACCTCAATACAAAAGCACCAATAAAAGTGGTGCTGGTTGGAACGAAGCCGTTCACCCAGAAGTTGATGCTAACGAATTATTTTCTGTTTCGAATAGCGATGCCGAAAGTTACAGAGCGGCTGGTTTTGGAGTAGTGCTAAGTCATCAAAATAATGGAATCGCTAGAGGTAGTGGAGTAGTCACTACACTTGCCGATGAAAGCGAAAACATGACTATTTTAAAAGGAAAAGCTAGCGCACATTACTCCCTTAATAAAGGGAACTCTCTACAAAAATACCCTAGCTCATTAATGGGAACATTAGCGTTAATTCACCAAACCTATCTCGATGCCGAATGGTATGATCAAGGAAATACTAAAGAATATAACCGCTCTTTGGAAGCCTGGAACGAATTGCAAGATGTGCCACAATTTTTTGAAGTAAATGATAAGTTGGACATTTTTAGGATTCACAAAATCGCCGAAGAGTTTGAAATAGACTATATAATTATTGGAAATGGCGACGAATATCAGCGTTTGAATGAATTAGAAAAAACAAATTTTTCCGTCGTTACCCCCTTAAATTTTCCTGACGCTTACGACGTCAGTAATCCGCAAGCCGCTCAAATGGTTTCTCTTAAAAAAATGAAACATTGGGAGCTAGCACCATCAAATCCAGCACGATTGTTTGACCAAGGAATATTTACAGCATTCACCACAAAAGATTTAGAAAAACGAACTGACTTCATTGACAAAGTAAGGGAAGCCATTAAACATGGCTTGACAGTTAAAGACGCCTTATCGGCCTTAACGACTAACCCAGCAGAACTATTAGAAATGAGCGCTAAAATTGGAAGTCTAGAAGCTGGAAAACTGGCAAACTTTATAGTGTGTTCTGACCCTATTTTTGATGCTGGAGAAATTCAAAGCAACTGGATTCAAGGAAAAGAATACATAATAAATAGTGAACAATTTATCGATCTAAGAGGCACTTTTTTAAGTGCTGAAAAAGATACTTTCGTTATCAGTGGCTCCATTAATAAAATTAAAGGCACGCTTCAACGAGACACTTCTGAATACAAAACTAAACTCGTTCAAGAAGGTCCACACCTAAGCCTACAATACGAGTTGGAAGATGGTGTATACAGAATAAACAGTTTATATTCCAACGATACACTAAAAGGCAACATTACAATGCCAAATGGCGATACACAAGAATGGCAAGCGCAACGTATTGAAGCACATGAGGAAGAAGAGGAAGAAGACGCTAATGAAGATTCTGAGGTGTATGTAAATGACGTGTGGTTCCCAAATATGGCATATGGTTGGGATAAAAAACCAAGTCAAAACAATACCATCTTTAGAAATGCAACCGTTTGGACTAACGAAGCTGTTGGTACAATTCAAGAAACTGATGTCGCTATTTCCGAAGGAAAAATTATCAAAGTAGGCATTGACATTATCGCCGAAGAACTTTTCAAAAACAATGAATACCAAGAAATTGACGCTCAAGGCTTACATCTTACTTCAGGAATTATTGACGAGCATTCGCATATTGCCATCAGTAGAGGAGTGAATGAAGGAACGCAAGCAAGTAGTGCTGAAGTCAGTATTGCCAATGTTATAAATTCTGACGACATAAACATTTACCGTCAACTCTCTGGAGGCGTTACAACCGCTCAACTATTGCATGGCTCTGCCAATCCAATTGGTGGGCAATCTGGAATTATCAAATTCCGTTGGGGAAGTTCGCCCGAAGAAATGAAGTTTGAAGGCGCCGATGGCTTCATCAAATTTGCACTAGGAGAAAATGTTAAGCAATCAAATTGGGGCGATTATGAACGCATTCGTTTTCCTCAAACCCGAATGGGTGTAGAACAAGTTTTCTACGACCACTTCTTAAGAGCACGAGCTTACGAAGAAGAATGGGAAAAATATAACAGCTTATCATTATCTGACAAACGAAAAACGCTAGCGCCAAGAGAAGATTTAGAAATGAATACGCTTGTAGAAATCTTAAATAGCGAACGATTCATTACCTGTCATTCATACGTTCAGTCGGAAATAAATATGCTCATGCACGTTGCCGACTCAATGGGATTCACCCTCAACACCTTTACGCACATTTTGGAAGGCTATAAAGTAGCCGATAAAATGAAAAAACACGGAGCAGGAGCGTCAACTTTCTCTGATTGGTGGGCCTATAAATTCGAAGTTAACGATGCCATTCCGTACAACGCTTCAATACTAGCAGATATGGGTGTAGTCACTGCCATTAACTCCGACGATGCCGAAATGGCAAGACGACTAAATCAAGAAGCTGCAAAAGCAGTGAAGTATGGAAATGTAAGTGAAGAAGAGGCTTGGAAAATGGTAACCCTTAACCCCGCTAAACTATTACATATTGATGATAGAGTAGGAAGTATTAAGTCTGGAAAAGATGCCGATATTGTATTGTGGACCGAAAACCCTTTATCAGTTTATGCCAAAGTTCAGCAAACGTATGTAGATGGACGCTGCTACTTTGATATTGAAAAAGATAAAGCACTTAGAGAGCGTAACAAAACCGAACGTGCGAGACTCATACAACGTATGCTGAGTGACAAAGCTGTAGGAAAACCCACTCAAAAAGTAAAAGAAGAACATCAATTATTATACCATTGTGATACCTTAGACGAACACCAAGGTCACAATCATTAAAAAAAACACAATGAGAACATTCATTTTTATACTTACCCTATTGCCATTTTTTACTGTTGCCCAACACATTCTTTTTTTAGGCGGAAAAGCACATATTGGAAATGGCAAAAGCATTGAAATATCGGCCATTTCCATGAAGGATGGAAAATTAGAAATGGTGGCTAATGCAACTAATATTCGCATTAACCCTCAAGCTTTTGATACCATTATTCATATCTATGACCATCACGTATATCCAGGATTCATTTCAACAAACACAACTCTTGGAATCACTGAAATAGGTGCCGTAAGAGCAACTAACGACTATAGAGAAACAGGTGTTTTCAAGCCACACGTTCGCTCACTAATCGCCTACAATGCTGAAAGCACAATAACCCCAACAATTAGAAGCAATGGTGTTTTGCTAGCACAAGTAGCGCCAAAAGGTGGACGTATTGCAGGAACCTCATCAGTCATGAAACTGGATGGCTGGAACTGGGAAGATGCGGCTCAAAAAGTTGATGATGGCATTCACCTCAACTGGCCACGCTATTTTGTGCAAACCGGTTGGTGGGCAGAGCCTGGAGATATCGAAAAAACCGAGCAATACGATGCCCAATGTCAAGAAGTTGAACGTTATTTTACAAAAGCAAAAAGCTTTTTTGATAGTAACAACCAATTGAATGATATTCAAATGCGTGCAATGAAAGGCTTATTTAATGGCAACAAACGATTATACATACATGCTAACGGACAACGAGAAATTACCGATGCCGTGCTAATGGCTGAAAAAATGGATATTGAAAACATCGTTATTGTAGGAGCTCAACAAGCTCATAAAATGACCGCCTTTTTAAAAGAGCATAACGTTTCTTTATTACTAGATCGTATCCACCGTTTGCCATCAACCGAAGATAGTGATGTAGACATGCCCTACAAACAAGCTAAAACATTGTACGATGCCGGTATTACTTTTGGTTTTTGTTACCAAGGCGATATGGAGGCTATGGGACAAAGAAATTTACCTTTTTCAGCAGGCACAGCTGTAGCCCACGGCTTGCCCTACGAACAAGCGGTTGCAGCCCTAACGCACAATACCGCAAAAATGTTAGGCATTGACGACAAAGTTGGCACTTTACTAGCCGGTAAAGAAGCTACATTTTTTGTTTCAAAAGGCGATGCCTTAGATATGCTAGGTAATGAAGTGATATATGCATACATACAAGGAAAACCGATAGATTTAGACAATAAGCAAAAAGCATTAAACCGCAAGTTTAGAAGTAAATACGGACTACCTATCAAATAACTTTAATTAAGCTTCGGATGTTTTTCATGATTTTTTTAATCTCTACTAAGTTTATATCGATTTAAAAGAATATTTTATGGATATTTGAAGTGTATTTTAACCTTACACATTTTCAAATCCAATGAAATATTTATTTGTAATACTATTTTCTATTAGTTCGTTATACAGTTATTCTCAGCTACCAGATGGTAGTATAGCACCTGATTTTACCACTACAGATGTAAACGGAAATTCTCATACGCTTTACGACTATTTAGACCAAGGTTACACAGTTATTCTACAAATAAGTGCTGTTTGGAGTGGTCCTGATTGGAATTATTCTTCAAATGGCGTGTTACAAGAAATTTGGGGAGCTCACGGCCCTGCTGGAGAGCCTGGCGTTAGTGCAAATACTACTGATGATGTAATGATTCTTTGGTTTGAAGGTGACCCAAACACCGCTCTTAGCGAACTAGAAAATAGTTCTTTTGGAAATTGGTTAGCTCCCAATGGCGTTGCGCTCAACTACCCTATAATTAACGATGATAATATTGCCAGTCTATACAATTTGCCTTATTGGCCAATCATATACACTATTTGTCCAAACAGAATTCTAAAAGAATCTTCACAAGTTAACGCTGAAGCCCACTACGCTAACCTTTCAGAATGTATTGCTCCTTCTCAAGGTAACAATGCTGCATTGATCTCTTTAGAATCAACCATTGAAGCTACAGGCTGTGACGTAACTGCCTCGGGTAATCTTTCGGTTCTAGTCCAAAATTTAGGAACAGAATTATTAACTTCATTTACTGTTGAGGTTTTTAGTAATGGAGAGTCTGTTACTCAAGCAAATTATTTTGGTGATTTAGAAGTGTATCAAACTACAACAATTGACTTTGGCAACATCACTATCAATAGCGAATTGATTGAAATAGAACTTACTACAAGTGATGATAACACTGCAGATAATACTCTGTCTCATTTTATAAATATGAACAATGGTCAAACATCAGAAGAGGTTATAGTAAAACTTCTTACTGATAATTATGCCGCTGAAACTTACATGCAAATTACCGATGAAAATGGCTTAATAATATGGTCTGAAGGCAATGAAAATGTTGGTACAACTATTAATACTAATGATGGTAATGCCCCTATAGATTATACTAATCCATTAGAAAACAATCAAAATTATGAGTGGAATGTAAATCTTCCAACCGATGGTTGTTTGAAATTTACAATCTATGATTATTATGGAGATGGCTTAAATGCAGGTCAATGGGGTGGAACTAATGGAACTTGGTCCATTGAAAATAATAATGGTGTTTTGATGGAAGAACAAATCCAAATAAACTTTGGTGGAACTGATGAAGCTTATTTTACCAATAACTCTGGATTAAATTGTTCCGACCTTTTCTTCTCTGAATATGTTGAAGGCTCTTCCCTAAACAAAGCTTTAGAAATTTATAATCCAACGCCTAACATTATTGATTTGAGTAACTATTCCATAGAACGATATACCAATGGATCTAATGTTGCTACGGATGAAATGAGTTTAAATGGGTTTTTATTACCTGGGCAAACTTGGGTAATAACTAATTCTGACACTGTTACCACTAACCAATTTGGATACGTTTCCATAGAGCTATATAATTTAGCTGATCAAACTGCACCACCCTTTCCATCACCATTATACTTTAATGGAAATGACGCATTATCTTTATCAAAAAATGGTGTCATTATTGATGTTTTTGGTAAAATCGGTGAAGACCCAGGTATTGCTTGGACTAATGATGCCAGCGCAGGTTTTACTGATGCTAATGGGGGACAATTTTGGACCCAAAATAGCACCTTAATTAGAAAATCAAACATTCAATATGGGATATCGACTAACCCATTATCTTTCAACCCTTCAAATCAATGGCATGTATTGCCAAGTAATACATTTTCAAATTTAGGCTCTCATCAGTGTGATTGTTTTGAAGACTTTTCTAAAACATATATCCCAGACGATAATTTTGAACAGTATTTAATTGAAAATGGGTATGACGATATTTTAGATGACTCAGTATTAACGACTAACATCATAGATATTGAATATTTGGATGTTTCTAACAGAAATATTAGCAGTTTAATAGGTATAGAAGACATGCCGTACTTATCGACTTTAGTATGCTATGATAATAATATTGCTGAAGTAGATCTTACCCAAAATTCAGCTCTTACATATCTTGACATTTTTAATAATAACTTAACAGAAATAGATGTTACACAAAATTCAGCCCTTAACACTTTTTACGCCTCTGAAAATAACTTAACAGAAATAGATGTCACACAAAATACCAACCTTGAATATTTTGGATGTTGGGGTAATAATTTAAGCACTATTGATGTCAGTCAAAATTTGAATCTTATATGGTTTACTGTTGCACAAAATAATATTAGCTCAATTGACCTAACTAATAACTCATTACTTACTGAGCTATATATATCTTACAATGCCCTTTCTTCATTAGACATCTCGCAAAATACTCAACTTATATACTTAGCTGCTGAGGCTAATAATCTAAGCACAATTGACCTCACTAATAACTTATTAATTGAATACTTATTTGTTTTCAATAATCAATTAACTAATCTTAACCTTTCTCAAAATCAAAACCTATTTATACTCTATTGTAATTTTAATTATTTGGAAGAACTTGACCTAACAAATTGTCCATTGCTTTCCATTCTAGATTGTAGATTCAATAATCTAAATGAATTGGATATTAGTCAAAATATCAACTTAAATTCGTTGTCCCTAAACGGTGGCAATACAAATCTATTCTGTATAACAACCCACGATACCGCTTGGGCAAACAGTCAACTCCAATTCTTTTTATCTGATGATAAGTTTTTTAGTGAAAACTGTGATCAGGAAAACATTATTGCAAGCTGTTTCGACGAAACTGCTCTAAACTATGACGACACCCAATACGATGAAACACAATACATACTAGTCAATGAGGGCTGCTTTAACGGCCTTACTTATATACCAGATGATGCTTTTGAACAACATCTTATCAACCTCGGCTTTGATGATGTCATGGATAATTACATGAGTACTTATACGGCTCAAAATATTTCTCAATTATTTATAAATAATTTGGACGTCTATGACCTAACGGGCATTGAAGACTTTGAAATTTTAAATTATGTAAGTCTTTACAATTTACCAATCGACTCAATAAATTTAAGTTCAAACACTAACTTACTGAGTGTAAATATCCATAACACAAATGTTAACTACCTGAATCTTCAAAACAATAATAATACCAACTTATATTTAAGTTCCGAAAATAATGCTGCTTTAGCGTGTATTCTTGTTGATGATGTGGAGTATGCTTCTAATACATGGACTGTCGAAAATGATAACATTGACTCTTGGACGAGTTTTTCAGAGCTCAGCTTTGATTATACACTTACTATCAATGCTGCGTCAGGCCCTCAAAATTGTGACGGTTTAGTAATAATAGACGTTGCAGAAAGCCTATCTTCCTACAACTACAGTTGGAATGGCTCTACATCCTCCAGCTTTACTTACTTATGTGGTGGAGAGAATACTTTTGAAATTTCTGACCCTAACGGCCAATGCTCACAGACAACTACTATTTTTGTTGGCCCTTACGTTATGGGTTGTATGGATTTAGAAGCTTGTAATTACAACCCTCAAGCTAATCAGCAAGATAACTCATGCATATATCCCATTCAATACTACGATTGTAATTTTAACTGCATTAATGATTCGGATAATGATGGAACATGTGATGAATTGGAAGTATTTGGCTGCACAACAACTTCTTCGCCAAATTACAACCCAAATGCCACTGAAGATGATGGCTCATGTATAGAATGTAGTTTAGATTTGGAATACATAACTAATTTCCCTACGAATACAACCTCATGTGATGGAATAATAGGTGTCATTGTCAACAACTCACAATACGATTTTAGCATTTACGTAAATAATGTGGAACTATCATCAAACTACAATTTCAATTCTTGCTATGGTAATAATTTTATTTATGTTGAAGACGAAATAGGCTGTTCTGTTTCAGAGGTTTTATTCTTAAATGCTGAAAATATAGACGGTTGCACCGACCCAACTGCATTAAACTTTAATAGTGACGCAACTAATGACGATGGCTCATGCGTATATTCTAATCTAGAGGCTTGTGAATTTACACCATCAGGATTATATGTTGATAATATTATCCACAATAGAATATCCTTTAATTGGTCAGCACCAAATGTGTCTCCTTCGCATTATATGATTCGATATCGTCCTGTTGGAACCAGCAACTGGACGGTTATTGCTGCTGGTCCTCAAACTCCAGCAGCCTTTAACGGCACAACAAGAACGCGTTTCTTTATGGAGCCATCTACTACCTATGAATGGTCAATGAGAGCTAGACTATTAAACACTGACGGAACGACTAACTGCCAATCGCCATGGTCGCCAAATTCGCAATACACCACCCTACCTTCTTGTGCTAATCTTGAAAACCTATCCGTTTCTACAGAAGCTAATTGGGTAACATTCTTTGCAGATGCACCAGATGCATCGTGGGGTGTATGGCAATCTAAAGGAAAAATCAGAGAAATAGGCACAAACGCCTACCGCTATGTGAATGGTAACTCTAATGGAGATATAAATGGTTTAAAAGGAAACTTTGCCGCCAGCACAAATTATGAATGGCATACTAAAGCATGGTGTACTGGAAATCCTAACCCAAATGGAGCGTCTGACCCCATGTACCATTCGGGCTGGGGAGATTTTTCTTCATTCTCTACTGAAGACCCATGTGATAAGATGCCTTTAAACCTAAGTACCAGTTCAAATGGGGCAAATACGGCAGTAATAATGTCATGGGATACACCTCTAAGTGGTGCTCCTGACCATTATTTCCTTGAAATGACGAATACTACAACGGGTCAGCAATTTCAGTGGAATAACATCCCTGGCTCTGTAACTTCACAGGCCAAATACAATCAAAACAACGGAGACGTTATTGCTTGGAAAATAAGGGGCGCATGTGGTGCAAATGGGACTTCATGGGCAACACCATTTTCTCAAACAGAGTATTACATATTAGGCGGTACAAGACTAGAAAACAAACAATTTTCAGAACTTGAGGTTTCTCCAAACCCTTCAAGAGGAATATTTAACGTAAATTTTGAAACTCTAGAAAACAATACTGTTGATATTGCAATAACAAACTACCTTGGCAAAAAAGTTTATTCAAAGCAATTCAATAGTCCAGATCCTATTTTTAATAAATCCATTGATATAAGCTCGAATGCTAACGGCATTTATTTACTAACGGTTAAAACTGATGCTGGTATTGTCAATAAACGAATTGTGATCCAGTAAAAAAGAAAATTCTAAACATATTAAGAGACGGAACTAAATTTAGTTCCGTCTCTTAATACCCTACTTTTTTCCTTACACGTTCTAGAACAGAACGAGCAATGAGCCTAGCTTTTTCAGCGCCTTTTTGTAATTCAGCTTCTATCTCTTCGGTATGTGCCATTAGGTGATTAAAGCGTTCTCTTTCGTTTGAAAAAGAATCAAGAATAAGCTCAAATAAAACTTGTTTGGCATGTCCATAACCAAAATTCCCGCCTTCGTATTTAGTTTTCAAATCAGAAATCTGAGCGTCTGAAGCAAGAAGTTCATACAACTTAAAGACATTACACGATGTCCAATCTTTAGGATCTTCTAATGGTGTGCTATCTGTAACAATACCCATAACTTGCTTTCTCAATTTCTTTTCTGGTAAAAAAATGTCAATGAAATTATTATACGACTTACTCATTTTTTGACCATCAGTTCCAGGGATAGTCATCACACGCTCGTCGATTTGTGCTTCAGGCAAAACCAAAATATCGCCATAAGCATGGTTAAACGAACCGGCTATATCGCGCGTCATTTCAAGGTGTTGTTGCTGATCTTTTCCCACTGGTACAATTTCAGCATCGTACAATAAGATATCGGCAGCCATTAAGACTGGATAAGTAAATAATCCAGAATTTACATCTGATAAACGACTGGCTTTATCTTTAAAAGAATGGGCATTTGCTAGCATGGGATAAGGCGTAAAGCAATTCAGATACCACATTAACTCACACACTTCAGTGACATCCGACTGACGATAAAAAAGGTTTTTGGAAGTATCGAAGCCAAAAGCAAGCCAGGTCGCCGCAGTAGCATAAGTATTTTGGCGCAATGTATCCGCTTCTCTAATGGTGGTTAGCGAATGTAAATCTGCGATAAACAACAGGCTTTCATTTGCCGGATTTTGCGATAATTTAATTGCTGGAACAATAGCACCTAAAATATTTCCAAGATGTGGAACACCTGTACTTTGAATGCCTGTTAAAACTCTTGCCATAAGTCAATTTTGAAGTGTAAAAATAACAATTGCTTTAAAAAAGTCGATGAATTAGCTATTTTTGTTTGATAAATGAAAATAATACAATCAGCTCTTAGTCTTTTATGGCGATTTTGGTTCTTACTAACCTTCGCTATACCCTTTCTAGCCCTTTTACCCTTTACCATTTTCATGACCCTTAGCCCAAAGTTTTATCCTCTCTTATATTTCTTTTTACACCGTATCAGTAAATTTATGATGTACGCTAGCGGTATTATTCCAATCATAAAAAAAGAACATAAACTAGACCCAAAAAAGCAATATTTATTGTTAAGTAATCATGGCTCTACGCTAGATATACCCATGATGTTTTTTATAAGTAAAAAGCCAATCGCTTTTATTGGAAAAGAATCACTTGTAAAACTGCCCATATTTGGCTATTACTACAAGCGCTTTAATGTTTTGGTAAATAGAACTAGCTTAAGAAACTCTTACCAAGCTTTCGAACAAGCTGGTGAAAAAATTAAGGCAGGTCAAAACATGGTTATTTACCCTGAGGGAGGCATTATAAAAGATGAAAGGCGTCTTGCAAAATTTAAAAATGGACCATTTAGATTAGCCGTAGAGCAAAATGTTTGTGTAATTCCTATTACATTTGCAGATAATAAAAACATATTTCCTGAACGTTTTACAAAAGGAAAACCCATGCGAGCAAGGGTAACTATTCACAAACCCATAGAAAATTGTTCAAGCATGAACATTGAAGAGCTCAAGGAAAAAGTGTTTAACACTATAGAACAAGAATTGATTCGATATGAAAATTGACCAAACACTCATAGATAAACTTGCCAGACTAAGCCAGTTAGAATTTAATTCTGACACAAAAGCTAAAATGGAAGAAGATTTAAATAAAATTTTGGCTTTTGTAGATAAACTTAACGAAGTCGATACCGAAAACATAGATCCGCTAATTTATTTAAATGAAGAAACTAATAAGTTAAGAGAAGATGAGATTGGTAAACACTCTCCAAAAAAAGAGGCACTTAAAAATGCCCCGACTAAAGATTCGGATTATTTCAAAGTGCCTACCGTATTAAAAAAGTAATTTTAGCAGTTTTCGTCGAAAGCTTGCATTAAATTCTCAGCAATCATTTCTGCTGGACGACCTTCAATGTGATGCCTTTCAATAAAATGTACTAGCTCACCACCTTTAAATAAAGCAATGGATGGAGATGATGGAGGATAAGGCAAACAATACTCTCTCACTTTTGCTACAGCGTCTTTATCTTGACCTGCAAATACTGTTGTTAGGCTGGTCGGGGTTTTAGAATGCTTAGCGGCCATCTTCACGGCAGGACGAGCATTTCCTGCAGCACAACCACAAACAGAATTAATCATAACTAAAACTGTGCCTTCTTTTTTATCTAATACCGATGATACTTCATCAGCTGTTTTCAATTCTTGGAAACCTGCCTCTGTAAGGTCAAGTCGCATGGGTGTGCATATTTCTTCTGGATACATAGTAGTTTAAAGTTTAGTGGTACAAAATTACTTTAGTTGGCGTTTACTCACAAAAAAATTAGTGATTATTTGTCCGCATTCTTCCGACAAGATTCCGCCAACACATTCTGTTTTGGGATGCAGTACGTTTGGTGCTTTTGTTTGGAAGCCTCTTTTCTCATCTCTGGCTCCATAAACAACCTTTTTTAATTGTGTCCAATACGAGGCGCCGGCACACATTACACAAGGCTCTAAAGTAACGTATAATGTGCATTCGTTCAAATATTTACCGCCTAAGAAATCAGCCGCTGCTGTAAAAGCTTGCATTTCGGCATGAGCCGTTACGTCATTTAGTCGTTCAGTGAAGTTGTGCGCTCGAGCAATGATTTGATTATCACAAACTATAACAGCCCCAACAGGGACTTCATCAAGCGCTAATGCTTTCTCGGCCTCATCCAAGGCTTTACGCATAAAATAATCGTCAGAATGCTCTTGTAACATCTTACAAAAGTAGAGTTTTAAAGTATTCGTTCAAAAACCTTATTAAAATTAAATAAGTCGTAATTTTGTGAACTATTAAACAAGACAATTCATGCTACGAACACATAACTGTGGCGAACTGCGTCACAATCATATAGGAGAAATCGTTACACTCAGTGGCTGGGTGCAAAAGAATAGAGATTTAGGAGGGATGACTTTTGTCGACTTGAGAGATCGCTATGGAATTACTCAATTGGCATTCAATATGGATGCCGATGCCGACTTGTGTTTGAAAGCTAGAAAATTAGGGCGTGAGTTTGTAGTGCAAGTAATTGGGAAAGTCATTGAACGAAGCAGTAAAAATAAAAATATCCCGACTGGTGAAGTAGAGATTGAAGTGACTGAAATGACGGTTTTAAATAAAGCTAAAACCCCTCCTTTTACTATTGAAGACGACACTGATGGTGGTGACGACCTAAGAATGCAATACCGATACTTAGATATTCGTAGAACACCTGTACGCGATAATTTAGTGCTTAGACACAAACTCTCAACTGAAACGAGAAAGTACTTAGATTCTCAAGACTTTATTGAAGTTGAAACCCCTTATCTAATAAAATCAACTCCAGAAGGTGCGCGAGATTTTGTTGTTCCTTCCAGAATGAATGAAGGGCAATTTTATGCTTTGCCACAATCTCCACAAACCTTTAAGCAGCTGCTAATGGTGGGTGGAATTGACAAGTATTACCAAATAGTTAAGTGCTTCAGAGATGAAGATTTAAGGGCCGACAGACAACCAGAATTCACACAAATAGACTGTGAAATGTCATTTGTAGAACAAGAGGATATTCTAAATACGTTTGAAGGGCTAACGCGTCATCTGTTAAAAGAAATCAAAGGCGTAGAGTTAGAAAAATTTCCCCGCATGACCTACGATGAAGCAATGGAAAAATACGGATCGGACAAGCCTGACATTCGGTTTGAAATGACCTTCAACACTATGAATGAGCTTACCCAACAAAATAATTTTGTGGTCTTTGATAGTGCTGAATTAGTAATAGGCATATGTGCCGAAGGCTGTGCAGAATGGACAAGGAAACAATTGGACGCCTTAACAGAATATGTTAAACGCCCACAGATTGGTGCTCAAGGTTTAATCTATTGCAAATGTAATGCCGACGGCACTTTCAAGTCATCAGTTGATAAGTTTTTTAGTCAAGAAGATTTGGCGAAATGGGCTGAAAAAATGGGCGCAAAGGCTGGTGACCTTATGCTTCTTATGGCAGGTGAAACAGATAAAGTACGTAAACAGACCAATGAATTACGTTTAGAAGTGGCTTCTATTTTAGGCTTAAGAAACCCTGAAGTATTTGCACCACTTTGGGTTGTTGATTTTCCTTTGTTAGAATGGGACGAAGAAACTGAGCGTTATCACGCTATGCATCACCCATTTACCTCACCAAAACCCAATGATATTGACAAATTAGATACCGACCCAGCAGCTGTAAGAGCCAATGCATATGACCTCGTATTAAACGGCAGTGAAATTGGTGGTGGGTCTATTCGTATTCACGACAAAGAATTACAACGATTAATGTTTAAGCATCTAGGATTTACCGAAGAAGAAGCCAAAGATCAATTTGGGTTTTTGATGAATGCATTTGAATATGGTGCGCCACCACATGGCGGCATCGCCTTTGGTTTTGACAGATTGTGTTCATTATTTGGTGGACAAGAGAGTATCCGAGACTTTATCGCATTCCCAAAAAATAACTCAGGTAGAGATGTTATGATTGATGCTCCAGCTAAAATCGACCAAGCTCAACTAGATGAGTTATATCTTAAACTCAAATAAAAAAACGCTCCAAAAATTTGGAGCGTTTTGATACAATATTTAATAGATAGACTTAGAGTGTTCCTCTGTTGTCTTGTTCCCTTTCTATAGCCTCAAACAAAGCCTTAAAATTTCCTTTTCCAAACGATTGAGCGCCTTTTCTTTGGATAATTTCAAAGAACATCGTTGGTCTATCAACTACAGGTTTAGTGAAGAGTTGCAATAGGTAACCTTCATCGTCTCTGTCAATAAGAATTCCGTGCTTTTTTAGAACATCTACATCTTCATCAATATCACCTACTCTTTCCAATAAATCGTCGTAATAATTTTCAGGAACATATAAGAATTCTACTCCTCTATCACGCATTGCCGATACAGTAGATACGATGTCATCCGTTGCAACAGCAATATGCTGAACGCCAGGTCCATTGTAAAAATCTATATATTCCTCAATCTGTGATTTTTTCATGCCATCGGCAGGTTCATTAATAGGGAATTTGATTCGCCCATTGCCATTACTCATTACCTTTGACATTAAAGCCGTATACTCCGTAGAAATATCGTTATCATCGAAGGATATAATTTGAGCGAAACCCATCACTTTGGCATAAAACTCACACCAAGTATTCATTTCGTTCCAATCTACATTACCGACCATGTGATCAATAAATTTTAAGCCTGTTGATTCTGGATTGTAGTGGCTTTCCCATTTCTTATAGCCAGGTAAAAATGGCCCATCATAAGCGTTTCTTTCCACAAAAATATGAACCGTTTCGCCGTAAGTATGAATTCCAGCGCGAACTACTTTTCCGAAGTCATCTTCTTCAACGGTGGGTTCCATAAAAGATTTAGCCCCTCTTTTGGTGGTTTCTTCCCATGCTTTTCTGGCATCTTCTACCCACAAGGCAACCACCTTCACACCATCACCATGTTTGTTAATGTGTTCATTTATTAGGCCTCCCTCTGTTAGAGGTGTGGTTAAGACTAAGCGAATTTTATCTTGTTTTAGGACATATGATACTCTGTCTTTTACACCCGTTTCTAAACCGGCATAGGCTTCAGACTGAAAGCCAAAAGCTGTTTTGTAATAGTGAGCCGATTGTTTTGCATTACCGACATATAGTTCTACGTAATCTGTTCCTAACAAAGGCAAGAAGTCTTCTGCCTCATCAAATAACTTCTTTAAACCGTACTCGGTATTCTGAAGATTTTTTAAATTTTTAATTTCTGCTGACATAGTTAGTAAGTTTAAATATTATTTATCCAACCAAGACTGATAGTAATCGCCGTCGATTAAATCCATTGCAGCCTGAGTTACTTTTAACGGTTTGAAAGTATCAACCATTACGGCTAATTCTTCAGTTTCTTTTTGCCCTATACTTCTTTCGGCAGCGCCAGGGTGTGGACCATGAGGAATACCTGCAGGGTGTAGAGTTATTTGTCCTTGTTCAATGTTATTTCTACTCATGAAATCGCCATCTACATAATACAACACCTCGTCTGAATCAATATTAGAATGATTGTATGGAGCGGGTATTGCCTCAGGATGGTAATCGTAAAGTCTTGGACAAAACGAACACACTACAAAGCCTGCCGCTTCAAAGGTTTGATGAATTGGAGGTGGCAAATGTACCCTTCCTGTTATTGGCTCAAAATCATGTATAGAAAAGGCATAAGGATAGTTGTAGCCGTCCCAACCAATAACATCAAAAGGGTGTGAAGCATAGATATACTCGTTTAGATTTCCCTCTTTTTTGATCATGATTCTAAAATCACCTAGCTCGTCGTGTGTTTCCAAATCTTCTGGCTGACGCAAATCGCGCTCACAAAATGGAGAATGCTCCAACAACTGACCAAACCAATTTCGGTAACGCTTAGGCGTATACATTGGGCTTGTTGATTCCACTATGAATAACCGATTGTCTTCGCTATCAAACTTAAATGCATAAATCATTCCTCTAGGGATCATAAGGTAGTCGCCAGGGCCATATTTAAGGTTACCTACAATGGTGCGCAAAGTTCCTGTTCCTTTATGAACAAAAATCATTTCGTCACAGTTGGCATTCTTATAAAAATAATCCGTCATGGATTGTTTTGGTGCCGATAGAGAAATATGGCAGTCACTATTAACCAATACCGCTACTCTACTGTCTAAATAATCATCTGCTGGAGGTACTGAAAAACCCTTTAAGCTCAAAGATTTAAGGTTTTTTTCAACGGCAATTTTAGGCGTCACATCTTTTACACTCAAAATGTCTTTTACCATTGTTGGTCGATGAGTATGATATAATAATGATGACATGCCGTCAAAACCTACAGTTCCGAACAACTGCTCATAATACATTCCGCCATCTGGCTTGGAAAATATAGTGTGTCTTTTGTGTGGGATTTTCCCTAGTTTATGATAAAATGGCATAGTGTTTAATTTGTTAGTAAGTTATAAATTATTTTTAAATGTATTTGATAAATCTACTTTCCTGTGGCTGTGAAATCGCTCTTTATTCTCTATCCCTTTTCTAAGTTTTTTTTGTTCTTCTATTGGCAATTTAGATACCTTCAAACATTCCGAAGAACAGCATTTTTGGTGTTCCTCTTGGCAATTAGCGCACTGAATAAACAAGAGGTTACAGTTTACATTTTTGCAATTCACGTGAGTATCGGCCAAAGTACCGCATTGATGGCAATGGCTTATTACTTCATCACTAATTCGTTCGGCCAAACGCTCATCAAAAACGAAGTTTTTACCTTTAAACTTATTGGGTAGTTTTTTGTCCTCATTCAGCTGGCGAGCGTAATCAATTATTCCGCCATATAACTGATTTACATCTTCAAAACCATGATGCTTTAAATAAGCGGATGTCTTTTCACATCGAATACCACCAGTACAATATAAAAGGACTTTTTTATCTTCTTTGCCCTTCAACATTTCCTTTACCTCTGGCAGTTCTTCTTTGAAAGTTTCTGATTGCGGACAGATAGCGTTTTCAAAATGCCCGATTTCACTTTCGTAATGGTTACGCATATCTACAACTATCGCGCCTTCGTCAATGGCTTTATTCCATTCTTCAGCATTAAGGTGTTGTCCAACATCGGTAACATCATATTCATCAATGGCTAATCCGTCAGCTACAATTTGATCTCTGACTTTTACGGTTAACTTAAAAAATGATTTGCCATCGTCTTCAACTGCAATTTTTAGAGGTATCTCTTTTAGTTCCTGAAAAGAATGTAAGCATTTTATAAAATCATTCCAATGATGCTCAGGAACATTCATTTGAGCATTAATGCCTTCGCGCGCTACGTAAATTCTACCTAGACAGTTAAGCGCATTCCATTTTTCAAACAACTTGTCTCTAAATTGTTCAGGGTTGTCAATGATTACATATCGGTAAAAGGAAACAGTTTTCCTAAAAAAGGACTCGGCATTCAACTTTTCCAGCGCTTGTTCCTTACTCAACTTATTCCTCAAGCCTTTTTTATATGCATTAGGATCCATAGATAAGCATTTTGATGCGTCAAAGGTAATCAAAGAAAAACTAAAAAAAGCTGATTTGAATCATAGTTATTACTAAATACTATATTTGTAATCTATTTACTAGCTACTCATGAAAGACACAATTTTAATAATTGGTTCCTCGGGACAAATAGGCACAGAACTCACCTTAACTCTAAGAAAAATTTATGGCAATTCTTCGGTTATCGCATCAGATATACGCCCCTTGGATTCGGCAATGAGTTCTAGTGGACCTTTCGAAGTGCTGGATATAATGGATAAAGAAAGACTGTACAGTATTGTTAAAAAACATAACATAACACAAATATATCTTCTTGCTGCATTACTTTCTGCTACAGCCGAAAAAAATATTGAACTGGGATGGAGCCTTAACATGCGCTCCCTTTCACATGTGCTAGATTTAGCAAAGGAAAAACATATCCAAAAAATATTCTGGCCAAGTAGTATCGCTGTATTCGGCCCAACAACACCTCAACTTATGACTCCTCAGCATACTATAATGGAGCCAAATACTGTATACGGCATTAGTAAATTAGCCGGAGAACGTTGGTGTGAATATTACCATCAGAAGTTTAATGTTGATGT
This sequence comes from Flavobacteriales bacterium, assembly GCA_965661345.1. Lineage (GTDB taxonomy): Bacteria > Bacteroidota > Bacteroidia > Flavobacteriales > UBA7312. Next base: position 149,396 of record CBFIDK010000002.1, read on the forward strand.
AAGAAGCATTCGATACCCTGGACTTATTGGCTGGAAATCTAAGCCTGGCGGCGGCACAACCGACTACGCTGTACACATCTTTCATGAGGCATTAAAAACTGCAAAATACAATTGCTTCTTAAAAGAAGACACTTGTTTACCAATGATGTATATGTCAGATGCTATTCGAGCTACCTTAGAAATTATGGACGCCCCAAGCGACAACATAGCTATTCGTTCGTCGTACAATATTGCTGGATTAAGCTTTAGCCCAAAAGAACTGTCCGAAGAAATAAAAAAACACATTCCTCAATTTGAAATTAGCTACGAATCGGATTACAGACAAGCGATTGCCGACAGTTGGCCAAAAAGTATTGATGATTCTGTAGCAAAAACCGATTGGAATTGGAAAAGTTCCGTTAATTTGCATGAGTTAACATCAGATATGTTGACGAATATTAAAACACTAGTAAACCAATAACAGTACAGGAATGTCTTCTGATTTATTCATTTATAATACACTCAGCCGAAAGAAAGAAGTTTTTAAACCCATTCACCCTTCTCATGTTGGCATGTACGTATGTGGACCTACCGTTTATGGCGAGCCTCATCTGGGGCATGCCCGACCGTCCATTACTTTTGATATAGTCTTTAGATACCTTCAACACAAAGGATTGAAAGTCCGCTATGTACGTAATATTACTGACGCAGGTCATTTAGTAGATGATGCCGATCATGGTGAAGATAAAATTGCAAAAAAAGCACGCTTAGAAAAGCTAGAGCCTATGGAAGTGGTACAATTTTACACCCTAAAATACCACAAGGCAGTAGACGCACTAAATTGTTTGCCACCCTCTATTGAGCCAAGAGCAACTGGCCACATTATTGAACAAATAGAAATGGTCAAAAGCATATTGCAAAACGGCTATGCGTACGAAGTTAATGGTTCCGTTTATTTAGATGTCAACAAATACAATGAGGATTTTCCATACGGAAAACTTTCGGGCAGAAACATTGAAGACACCTTAGAAAACACACGAACTCTCGACGGTCAAAGTGAAAAGAAAAGCCCAGTTGATTTTGCCATTTGGAAAAAAGCATCTCCAGAACACATTATGCGTTGGCCTTCGCCCTGGGGTGAAGGTTTTCCTGGTTGGCACCTTGAATGCTCAGCGATGAGCAGTAAGTATTTGGGCGAAACATTTGACATTCATGGCGGTGGCATGGATTTAGTTTTTCCGCATCATGAAGCCGAAATTGCACAATCAAATGCCTGCAATAATTGTGATCCTGCAAACTTTTGGATGCACAATAACATGATTACCATCAACGGACAAAAGATGGGTAAATCCTTAGGGAACTTTATAAATCTTGAGGAATTTTTTAGCGGTAACCACGATTTATTAGAGCGTGCTTACAAACCCATGACGGTGCGTTTTTTCATTTTACAAGCCCACTACAGAAGCCCATTAGATTTTTCAAACGATGCTTTACAAGCAGCAGAGAAAGGCTTAAGCAAACTACTAAATGCTCAAAAAACAATTGCCAAGCTAAAAGGAAGCAACAAATCGTCTGTTAATGTCTCCGCCATTTTGCAAGACTGCTACAATGTAATGAATGACGACTTTAATACGCCTATTCTTATTGCCCACCTTTTCGAAGCTGTACGAATCATTAACTGTGCGAAAGCAGGAACAGAAGAGCTCACAACAGGCGATATAAAAACATTAACTGAAATTTTTGACACTTTCGTGACTACAATTTTAGGATTGAAAAACGATGAAGAAGCCAACACAGACTTGAGCAACGACATCATGGATATTGTCTTGCAAATTAGAAGTGCCGCCAAATCAAACAAAGACTGGACAACAGCCGATTTGATTCGTGATGAACTCAAAAAACTAAACATTGAAGTGCGAGACGGAAGCGAAGGAAGCTCGTGGGAAATCAAAGAATAAACCTAATACTACTATGCGTTTTATTGCCATTACTTTAAGTATCCTTATTTTATTCTCTTGTCAAGAAGAAAAAAAATCAACTCAATCGGTAAAAAAAGAAACTAAAAAAGCTGTTGAAATACCGTCTTTTAATGTAGACAGTGCCTATCTATTCATTCAACAACAAGTGGATTTTGGCCCTCGCTATTTGAGCAGTAAAGGCTGGCAAAAATGTGGCGATTTTTTAGTCCAGAAACTATTGACCTATACTCCACACGTTCAAGAACAAAATACCAGCATTACCACTTATGATGGCAAGAGCCATACGCTTAGAAACATCATTGCGTCTTTTAATCCTGAAAAAAACAACCGTATTTTATTGTGCGCACATTGGGACACAAGGCATGTAGCAGATTACGACGATGAACGCCAAAACGAACCAATTCTGGGAGCCAATGATGGCGGTAGTGGTGTAGGCGTACTTATAGAAATTGCCCGCTTGTTGTCTCAGCAAGAAAGCCGTGTGGGTATCGATATTATTCTTTTTGACGCTGAAGATTATGGCGACCCAAACAGCGCTTCCCCTAACTCTGCAACAAGCTGGTGTATCGGCTCAAAATATTGGAGTGAAAACCCTCATGTAGAAAATTACTACGCTCAATTTGGCATTTTGTTGGACATGGTAGGTGCTAAGGACGCTCGATTTACACACGAAGGAATTTCAAGAAATTTTGCTCAACGCATTCTCAAAAAAGTATGGAAACAAGCCCATGCATTGGGTCATGATGAATATTTTATTTATCAAATGACACCTCAAATTATCGACGACCATCTTTATATTAATTCCATAGCCAATATTCCTACTATAGATATTATTGAGCACGATATGAATACCAAAAGTGGCTTTAATAAACACTGGCACACCCATGGCGACGACATGAACAATATCGACAAAAACACCCTTGAAGCTGTTGGTCAGACTGTAACAGCAGTGATTTATAATGAATAAAAATATCTAAGAAAATTTATTTGTTTGTAATTTATACCGACCTTTGTACCTGAAAACTAACCCTTTTTAATCGTTTTTATGGAAATTTTTTTATTCATTGTTGCTCATTGGTACTTATCTTTATTCGCTCAATCCTTCTTTCATCACCGCTATTCAGCACACCAGATGTTTACCATGCCAAAGTGGGTAGAAAAATTCTTTTTTGTCTTTTCTTTTGTCGCTCAAGGCTCCTCGTATATGAGCCCCAAGGTTTACGGTATTTTACACCGACTACACCACGAACATGCTGATAAAGAAGAAGACCCACATTCGCCATTGTTTTCTACAAATTTTGTGACTTTAATGGTAAAAACATATCATAAATTTGCCGGCATCCAAAGTGGCACTATCGAAGTGAAAGAAGCCCTAAAAAAGAATCTCCCTGATTGGAAGTGGTTTGATAAAATGGCTGGTTCCATATTAGTAAAAATTATTTGGTCATTATTTTATATCTGGTTTTACTACACTTTTGCTACTGCTTGGTGGATGTACTTATTTATTCCAATGCACATTGTCATGGGTCCAATCCATGGAACTATCGTTAATTGGTTTGCTCATAAGTTTGGCTATACTAATTATGACGTTGAAGACACCTCTAAAAACCTCATGCCGTTTGATATATTCATGCTTGGTGAAGGCTACCATAACAACCACCACGCAGAAGGCGGAATGGCAAACTTTGCAAGAAAGTGGTATGAGATTGACCCCATTTACCCCATCATGAGGGTTATGGACTTTATAGGTCTTATTAAGATAAATCCTATAGCCTTAAAAAATTAGTATTCTTCGCACCCTTCAGGGGCTATTTCAAGAGTATAAATTTCTAAGACATCGCCATTCATTCGAGCAGTAATAATGCTTTGAACTGGCAAACCCATTTCAGGCACAAGCTCTGAATAATAGTCTTCCATACCCCAAAGGTCTTCTCCAACGAATTTAGCAGGCATAATTTTCTGATCTTCAAAATAATGTTGACCATCAGACATCGTCCACCAACCTTCCATGGTGAGCATAGGCTCTTGAGCACAGGCGAATACATATAAGGATAAAAATAAGGCTAAGATTAGACGTTTCATACTTACAAAAATACACATAATCTTGTATCTTGCAGAAAAAGCAATTCATAGATGAAACCAGTAAAAAAACTATTTTTAATAGATGCTTTTGCACTTATTTACCGTTCGTATTTTGCCTTTAGCAAAAATCCGCGAATAAACTCTAAAGGTGTAGAGACCTCAGCCGTATTAGGCTTTGTAAATAGTTTGGTAGAAGTATTAAAAAAAGAAAAGCCAACCCATATTGCAGTAGTTTTTGACACCCCCAAAGCAACTGTAAGACACATTGAATATTCAGAATACAAAGCCAATAGAGAAGCCATGCCTGAAGGTATTTCTGTCGCTTTGCCATACATTGACCAACTTCTTGACGCCTTTAATATCCCTAAGCTATTCGCCGATGGATACGAAGCCGACGACGTCATAGGTACGCTAGCCAAAAAAGCCGAAAAAGAAGGCTTTGTAACTTATATGATGACGCCAGACAAGGACTTTGCTCAACTTGTTTCGGAAAATATTTTACTCTACAGACCTGGAAACAAATGGAAGCCAACAGAGGTGTGGGGAGTACAAGAGGTGCTAAATAAATTTGAAATAAAAGAAGTGACTCAAGTCATCGACTTTTTAGGCATGATGGGCGATGCCGTTGATAATATTCCAGGACTTCCTGGGGTTGGCGAAAAGACAGCCAAAAAACTTCTTGCCGAATACGGTAATATAGAAACGCTATTGGATAATGCCGAAGACATTAAAGGAAAATTAGGTGAGAAAATCCAAGCAAATAAAGAAAAAGGCATTCTATCAAAAAGACTAGCGACCATATTACTAGATGCTCCTGTAGAAATTAATGAAGCGGACTTAGAAGTCAAAAAATTTGATGCCGAAAAAGTACAAACTCTATTCGAAGAGTTAGAGTTCAGAAATTTAGCAAAGCGATTACTTGGCCAAACTGCTACAACTGAAAGTGAAGACAACCCAAAAGAAGATGCCCCAGTTAAAACTGAAAAAGCGCCAACTGCTCAAATGGATTTGTTTGCTATGGCGGCCGAAGACGTTCCGCCAACGCCTTCTTTTCAACGGCTTGAAGACATAAAGACCGAATACATTTTAATAGATTCAAAGGCAAAAAGGCAAGAGTTATTAGGTGTTCTTTTGCAGCAAAAGTCTGTTTGTTTTGATACAGAAACGACAGGACTAAACCCCCTTACTGCCGATCTTATTGGACTATCCTTTTGTTATGAAAAAAACAAAGCCCACTACGTTCATGTAGCTGAGGGACAGGAAAATGAAATTGCAGAGGAATTCAAAGCCTTTTTTGAAAATCCCCAAATAGAAAAAGTGGCGCAAAATTTAAAGTACGATTATAAGATGCTGTTTAAATATGGTATTAATGTTTGTGGTCCTTATTTTGATACTATGCTTGCCCATTATCTGCTTGAGCCAGACCAAAGGCATAATATGGATGTGCTTGCCCAAAATTATTTAAACTATTCTCCCATAAGCATCGAAACCCTTATCGGAAAAAAGGGTAAAAACCAAATGAGTATGCGTCAGGCACCTCTAGATAAAGTATTTCCATATGCTTGTGAAGATGCTGATATTACATTTCAACTTAAGGCCATTTTTCAAAAGGAACTTGAAGGCAGCCAGAGCCTAAGTATTTTAAACGATATTGAATTACCATTAATTCCTGTACTTTCTAAAATGGAAATGGAAGGCATAAAAGTTGACACAAATGCCTTAGCAGATTTTTCAAAAGAATTAGAAGAGCGGTTAATTGAACTTAACGATAATGTTCAAAAGCTAGCAGGAGTTCCTTTCAACCTTGCATCGCCCAAACAATTGGGGCAAATTTTGTTTGAACACATGAAGCTGGTGGAAAAGCCTAAAAAAACAAAAACCGGTCAATATTCAACGTCTGAAGATACCCTGCTAAAATTAAAAGGAAAACACGAAATAATAGATGAAATACTAGAGTTTAGACAACTGCAAAAGCTAAAATCAACCTATGTGGACACTCTACCGGAACTTGCCGATAAAGCAACCGATAGAATACACACAACCTACCAACAAGCAGTTGCCGCTACAGGACGATTAAGTTCAATAAATCCAAATCTTCAAAACATTCCTATCCGTAGTGAAAAAGGAAGAGAAGTAAGGAAAACATTTGTTCCTAGAAACAGTGATTACATTCTTCTAGCTGCCGATTATTCTCAGATAGAATTACGATTAATGGCTCACCTCTCACAAGATGAAGGGATGCTTTCCGCTTTTCAAAAGGGAGAAGATATACACACGGCCACAGCCGCAAAGGTTTACCAAATCAATTTGGAAGACGTCAGCAGAGAACAACGTTCACACGCCAAAATGGTGAATTTTGGAATTATTTATGGCATATCGGCTTTTGGTTTATCCCAACGGTTAGGCATCAAACGAAGTGAAGCAAAAGACATTATTGACAATTACTTTATGCAATACCCCAAGGTAAAAGAATACATGGAAATGAGTATCGACAAGGCCCGAGAAAATGGCTTTGTAGAAACTATATTGGGACGAAAAAGAAGGCTTAACGATATTAATTCTAGAAATGCTGTAGTAAGAGGTTATGCCGAACGAAACGCGATTAATGCTCCTATTCAAGGCTCAGCAGCTGACATTATCAAATTGGCGATGATCGCTGTAAATAAGATGCTTGATGAAGGAAATTACAAATCGAAAATGCTTTTACAAGTTCACGATGAACTTGTGTTTGATGTCCACAAATCGGAATTAGAAATCCTACAAAAAAAGATTAAAGAAAAAATGGAAACCGCTCTATCAATTAGCGTTCCACTAGAGGTCGAAGTTGGAAAGGGTGAAAACTGGCTAGAAGCTCACTAGGACTTCTTGTTTTTGTAAATAGAATACAGAACAAGCAAAGCGGCTACTCCTATAAAGCTACTTTGACCCATTGAGCCAATAGCTTTTGAAATATTTCCTACTACATTCCATCCAAATAGTGGCTCACCAATTATTAACTGAACTGTAATTCCTAAGCATAATATAACCACAGCGAAGGATGTAAGCTCAGACGCCAATGACTCTATTTTTTGTAGTAAATCTTTCATATTCACAAATTTTGATTGAAGATAATATTTAATTTAAAAAAAGCCCGCCGTTAGACGAGCTTTTTTTTACTATCTAATATTGAATTATTTCTTTATTAAAGAAAATAATATCAAAATTGCTAAAAATCCAGCAAATCCTGAACCAGCTAAAGAGCCAAGTACATTGGTTACATTCTCAATAACAGTAACACCAAACATTGCTCCTGAACCGAATAGAATTTCAACAGCAACACCTAATCCTAAAAGTGTTAAAACTAAAGCTGTTAAACCTGTAAAAAAATCACCGAAGTATTTAAATACTTTTTCCATTTTAAATATTGATTTGGTTAATAATTGAAACAAACATATACGGTTGGAACTCAAATTTCAAATTTTTTTTTCAAATCGAAAGTAATGAGACTAAATTAAGAAAAAAGGCTTGTTTTGAATTTCTTTTCTATGTAATTCTCTGATTAACAGATAGTTAAAAATTAATAGCCTTGAAATTAAACACTTCTGATGTTTTCGTTATCAACATAGTGCTGTTTATTTTAAACATTTTTTCTATATAACTGATTTTCAGTTAGTTAAACACTATAAATGTCTACTTTTAATAAAAAAAGGGTGAAATTTAAGATTAAAAGTCTCTTACTGAATATAGGACTTCTTTGAACTTTGAGCTATTGTTAAGAAAATCGACATATTTCTGAGCTACATCTAAAGGAGAACTTAACTCCCCTTCATTTTTATAAGCGATAAATCGATTAAGTTCAGGGAAATGCTTTTCATCAGCATCTCTAATGTCGTCTTGCATAGGCGTATCCACTATTCCTGGAGCAACTGAATAAAACTTAACGTTAGAAGGCTCTAAGTCGGCAGTCATTGAAAGCATGTCTAATGCAGACTTGGACGAACAGTAAGTACTCCATGAATGAATTGGATGCTTGCCTGCGCCAGAGCTAATGTTTAATACAATACACTTTGAACTGGATTCAGAAAATGCACTAATGAATTGCTTACATAAAATTGTCGGAGCAATGATATTCAAAAAATAATTTTCTTTTATTTCTTGCTCACTGTGTTCTTGCAAAGGTTTGATTGGCCCTATTGAACCGGCATTGTTTATTAAAATTATTTTTTCTGCTTTGAAGGTTGGTTTCTTGAATATGGTATCTGTCCATTCGGTTGACAAATCTATATAAAAGTGTTTGTATCTATCGTGCTGAATTGTTCTTGAACGCGCAATTCCGAAAACTATATTGTTGCTATCTTCTAAAAGGAGTTCTGCTATTGCCTCTCCTATCCCGCTACTGGCTCCTGTTATGTAATATATATTCATTATAAGGTGTTCAATGCTTTATCTAAATCCATAATCAAATCTTCTATATCTTCTACGCCAACACTTAAACGAATGAGAGAATCTACTACCCCTGTTTTTTCGCGTTCCTCTTTGGGAATAGCGGCGTGTGTCATACTTGCAGGATGGCCACACAAAGACTCAACTCCTCCAAGCGATTCGGCAAGGGTAAAATAATGAGTGGAAGATACTACTTTAAAAGCATCTTCTAAACTATTACCTACTAATGAAAAAGATAACATTCCTCCAAAATCTTTCATTTGACGTTTAGCAATTTCATGATTAGGATGGTCTTCAAAACCTGGCCAATAAACCTTATCTACTTTAGGGTGTGATTTTAGAAATTCAGCAATGGCTTTTCCATTTTCACAATGCCTTTGGATTCTAAGGTGTAAGGTTTTTATGCCTCTCAACACTAAAAAGCTATCCATAGGCCCTGGAACAGCACCACAACTGTTTTGCAAAAAATACAAGCGTTCAGCAAGAGCGTCATCGTTAACCATTAAAGCTCCCATTACTACATCTGAATGGCCTCCCAAATATTTAGTAACGGAGTGCATAACGATATCGGCCCCATTATCAATTGGATTCTGTAAATATGGAGAAGCAAAAGTATTATCAACCCCAAGCAATACATTATGGGCTTTTGCAACTTTAGAAATTGCCTCAATGTCAATGATATTTAACATGGGGTTTGTTGGCGTTTCTACCCAAATTAATTTTGTGTTTTCATTAATATATTCCTCAATTCTATTGGCGTTTTCCATGCCAACGAAGTGAAACTTTATACCATAGTTTTCAAAAACCTTTGTAAAGATTCTATACGTTCCGCCATACAAGTCGTTTGTTGAAACAACCTCATCGCCTGGCTTAAGAAGTTTAATTACGGCGTCGATAGCAGCCAATCCACTAGCAAAGCATAAGCCGTATTTTGCATTTTCTAATGCCGCTAAATTACTTTCTAAAGCTGCTCGCGTAGGATTTCCAGTTCTTGAATATTCAAAGCCTTTATGGTCCCCCGGACTAGCCTGAACATAGGTTGAAGTTTGGTAGATTGGAGTCATTATCGCTCCTGTTGCTGTATCAGGTTCTAAACCTGCGTGTATTACTTTTGTATTGAACTTCATTATTTGTAGAATATCTATAACAAAGTTAGCTTTTTGAAATTAATCTGTATAAAAAATTGGGAGTAATTATTATACATTACTCCCAATTAGCTATTAACAAATAAAAACTCTAATTAATGATCGGACTGCAATACTTTTACGACTTGTTTATCTCCGTTTTTGTACTCGGTAACTTTCAAGTAAACTCCTTGGGTTAAATGCTCATGATTGTCAATTTCGAAACGTTTTCCCAATAAGTCTAAAAAGTAGCTATCTTTAATTGTAGTGATAAAATATTCCTCTTCGATGCCGACAGTTTTTGATACATTGAAAAACAAGCGTGGTGTTTCATACGATACATAATCGCCTACCTCATACGAACATAAAATGGCGCCAGTTGCAGCGTCTTTTAAGACTGCTGGATAAACATGGGAATTATTAAATACAATGCTGTAGCAATTGTTTGATGGTAAGTTAAACTCAGAGTTTCCTTCCCCATTTAGAACGAATTCATTATTTGAATCATACACATCATAAAATACCGCGTCGTCAGCTTCAACTATCAACGTTTCAGTGGTAGAGGTTTCTGTATTTGCAGAAGATGGCATAGTCACATGTACCGTATCGTCATCAGGGAAGTTATCACCCTCAAAATTTATAACGAAACTAACCTCATCATTTAAGTTAACAGGAAAAGGCTCTAACACAGACTCATCACTATAAGTGCCAACGCTATTGTCCGCCCAAGGGTCCACAGTTTGAGTAGAGTTATATATGCCATTGATGAATATTTGCACATCGTACTCACCTTCAAAAAATGTATTGCCATTTGGAAATTCAACCGCTCCACTTCTTATAACAGTGATTGATGGTGAATACACAAGTGAGTCACTACACAAATTGGCAGGTGTAGCCTCAGTAGCAGAAAAAAACGAGTAATTAGAGCTTAAATCAGTACCGTTACATTTCTCTATATAATATTCAGCTGCAATTTGTGAACTAGGATAACCATAACCTCCAGATTCACTAAACGTTTTATCTGGGCAAATGAAAAACAAGGCGGGATAACCACTAACAGGGTATGAGGGGTGATTATCTGGTAAGTTTACTACCGTATATTCAATACCCCAAGACTGTGTATACTCTGAAACACTTTGATCTGTAACAGGGTAAACATCGATGTGGAACATACGCAAGGTATTATCTCCATCAGGACCATGCTCTTCCCACAGTCCATGACCAATATTTACTGACCAATCATAACACGGCCCACATAATTCATAAGAAAAGTCAAGAATAACCTGATATCCAGAATCTAGATAGGCATACAGTTCATGATCGGTTCCATCCAAATCGGTAATGGTAATATTGGGTGCGGTAAGTTGAGCAAAAATGCTTGTAGTAAAACTTAAAAGTAAAACAACTAATAATGAGCGAAAGTAAGAGTAGTTCATGGGCTTAGGGTTTTAAGTTATTTGTCCAAAAGTGATAAATAATATAATTAAAAAAAAACCTTCTTTATTAAAATCTTACATCTTCAACCATCTATTTTAGTTTAGTACTTTTACAAAATGAAAAAAGTATATCACCTTTCTCAATGCAATACTTGTCAGCGAATACTAAGTGAACTTGATTGGCAAGATGAAGCTCAAAATATTAGAGAAGAAAAAATTACCGAAGAACAACTAGACCAAATGGCGGCTTTATCTGGCTCTTTTGAAGCTTTATTCAGTAGAAGAGCATTGAAATACAAAAGCATGAATCTAAAAGACCAAGCATTAACTGAAGCCGACTATAAACGGTTAATTTTGGAAGAAGATACTTTTCTCAAACGTCCTGTTTTTATTGTCAATGATTCCATTTTTGTGGGTAATAGTAAAAAGACCGTTGAAGAGTTAAAGAAGAAGCTGAATGAATAAAAACGCTTTAGCCCATTTGGCTTTATTTGGAGCCAACCTAATTTATGGCATCAATTACACAGTGGCTAAAGATGTAATGCCTGACTACATTAATCCTTTGGGGTTTATTTTTGTGAGGGTTAGCGGCGCAGTACTTATGTTTTGGCTATGCTATCGTTTCTTTTTTTATGAAAAAGTAGCACGAAAAGACATCCCTCTTTTAGCACTTTGTGCACTCTTCGGTGTAGCCATAAATCAGATGCTATTCTTCGAAGGACTCAACCTTACAACACCCATCAATGCGGCCGTAATAATGGTTGTTAATCCTATTTTGGTATTAATCTTTGCCGGCATCATGTCAACCGAAACCATCAGTAAACGAAAATGGCTAGGAATTGGTTTAGGTGCTTTGGGGGCATTAACCCTAATTACTAACGGCGGAAACATTACCATTAGTCAGGACCATTTTTTTGGCAATACTTTAGTGTTTCTGAACGCTACATCCTACGCTATTTATCTTGTGTTGGTAAAATCTCTTATGAAAAAATATAAGCCAATTACTGTTATCAGTTGGGTGTTTTTATTTGGACTCATTTTTGTCAGCCCATTTGGATGGTCAGAGTTTCAATCCGTAGAGTGGAATAGCATGCCCGCCGAAATTTTGTGGAAAGTTGGTTTTGTTGTTGTTTGCACTACATTTTTAGCCTATTTATTTAATATTTATGGTTTAAAAACACTCAATCCATCGACGGTAAGCACCTACATTTACCTTCAGCCTGTTTTGGCAAGTATCGTAGCTATTATTGCTAGTAGCGATGAACTGGATTTCATAAAAATTCTTTCCGCAATTTTAATCTGTTTTGGAGTATATTTAGTGAGTTATAAAACTAAACCCCTTCAAGAATAGCAATTTAGTACCTTTGTCATCAAATTAAAAGAAAATGATTCTATCCATGACAGGCTTTGGTAGAGCCGAACTAAATCGTCAAAATAAGAAGCTGACTATTGAAATCAAATCCCTCAATAGCAAGCAAATTGACATAAATGTAAGAATTCCTATGGTCTACAGAGAAAAGGAGTTATTTATTCGCAAAACCGTAGGACAAGCACTAGGGCGAGGTAAAATTGAGGTTACTCTTTTCGCCGAACAAAACATCAGCGAACCAAAGAGCCGCATCAATGCTTCACTAGTAAAGTCTTATTATCAAGATTTGAAATCACTTTCAGACGATCTGGGAAGTAAAGATGAAATTATGAGTGCTATTGTGCGTATGCCAGATGTCTTAATAAGTGAAAAAGAAGAAATTGAAGACGCCGAATGGAATGATATTGACAGCTTACTCAACAAAGCGATAGAAGCTATTACACATTACCGAAAAGATGAAGGTGACGTTCTTGCTAAAGATTTTAGCTTTAGAATAAACAACATTCGCACCCATTTATCAACCATCGCAGACTACGAAAAAAATAGAATTGAAAACATTAAAAACAGTATTCGCGAAAAAATGGAAGAGCTAAAATCCTCCATTGATGAAAATAGATTTGAGCAAGAGCTTATTTACTACTTAGAGAAGCTCGATATTACCGAAGAAATTACACGACTAAATTTACACCTCGATTATTTTGATGAGGTTATGAAAAGCGACTCATCGGAAGGTAAAAAGCTAGCTTTTATTGGTCAGGAAATAGGAAGAGAAATTAATACTATTGGCTCAAAATCCAACGATGCAAGCATGCAGCAAGTGGTTGTACAGATGAAAGACGAATTAGAAAAAATTAAAGAGCAAGTCCTCAATGTCTTATAAGAAAGCTATCATCTTTTCGGCACCCTCTGGCGCAGGCAAAACTACCATTGTCAACTATTTGCTCGAACAAATCGCTGAGCTTTCATTTTCTATTTCTGCTTGTAGCAGGAGTCCGAGAGAAAACGAAAAAAACGGCAAAGACTATTACTTTCTTTCTGTTGAAGAATTCAAAAACCGCATTACAAAAAATCATTTTTTAGAATGGGAAGAAGTATATACGAATATGTTTTATGGCACCTTAAACGAAGAAGTAGACAGGCTTTGGTCTGAAGGAAAGGTTATCATTTTTGATGTTGATGTAAAAGGCGCTCTTGCATTAAAAAAGCATTTCAAAGAAAAGGGATTAGCCATTTTTGTTGCGCCTCCATCTTTAAATATTTTAGAAGAAAGGTTGAAAAATAGAGGTACCGAAACTGAAGACAGCCTTAAAGTTAGGGTGTCTAAAGCGGCCGAAGAAATGGAGTATCGAAGTGCTTTTGATGTTTCCATTACTAACGATTCTTTAGAACATTCTTGCCAAAAAGCATTCAAACTAGTTAGTGATTTTATACGATGAAAGTAGGTTTATTTTTTGGTTCGTTTAACCCCATTCACATTGGGCATCTGGCAATTGCGCAATTTATGTTAGAGAATACTTCTCTTGAAAAAATTTGGTTTGTGGTATCGCCACAAAATCCCTTTAAAACTAAAGAAACCTTACTGGATCAACAACACCGACTTACTATTGTACGTATTGCCGTAGAAGACGACCCCAGAATGCATGCCTCAAATATTGAATTTAATTTGCCAATTCCTTCCTATACCGTAGATACGCTTACGTATTTAAGAGAATCGCACCCAAATGAAGAGTTTTCTCTCATCATGGGTCAAGATAATCTACTTCATTTCCATAAGTGGAAAAATTATACATCTATTTTAGAACACCACAGCATTTATGTCTATCCAAGACCAAACTGCAAGGCTTGTGATATGGAAACAAACGAGAAGATACACCTTACTGATGCACCATTGATGGATATTTCTGCTGAGTTTATCAGAAAAAGTATTCGAGAAAAAAAAGATGTCAGTTACTTTTTACCACAAAAGATTTACAGCTATATCGACGAAATGAATTTCTACAAAAAGTAGATTAAGCGTGTGATATTGTGTTGATAATGCTTTGAAAAATATAACCCCCGTCGGTATTGCCTAACTCCTTGTCAGAAGCACGTTCAGGGTGAGGCATCATTCCAAATACATTGCCCGATGCGTTACTAATTCCAGCAATATTTTCTACTGCACCATTGGGGTTGCTTTCTGCTGTTATGTTGCCATCCTCATCACAGTATCTAAAAAGCACTTGGCCATTATCATTGAGTTGCTTTAAGGTATGCGTATCTGCAAAATAACGTCCTTCACCATGGGCAATAGGAATGCATAGCGGCTCTTGGTCAATGCCCCGAGTAGCACATGTATCGTTATTTTGAGTAGATAGGTACACGTTTTTGCAAATGAATTTATGGCTATTGTTGTGCAATAAAGCGCCAGGTAGAAGTCCCGATTCGCATAAAATTTGAAAGCCATTGCATACGCCTAAAACATAACCGCCGTTGTTGGCAAACTCTATAATCTTTTCCATAATGGGTGAAAAACGCGCTATTGCTCCAGAGCGTAAATAATCTCCATAAGAAAAGCCGCCAGGCAATACTATGCACTCACAATCTTGTAAATCGGTATCTTTATGCCAAAGGCTTACAACCTCTTGTCCGTAGAGAGTTTCTAGTACATATATCATGTCTTGATCGCAATTAGAACCAGGGAAAACAACAACGCCAAATTTCATTTTAAGTAAGTATGATTAATGCCACCAAATATAATCAATTTAAAGTCTAAAAAAAGGCGCAGCATGAACATATAATGTGGATAAAATTAACAGTATGTAGGCGCCTTCATACCACCATTTTTTTTCTAAATACATGAAATAGTTTGCTAAAATGACTGATAAAGGAAGCCCAAAAAACAAGAGGTGATTCCAAACGTATTGACTAAAGAATATTCCTATAAACACACAAACGCTATAGGCAAACAAAAGGTAAAAAGCTTTTCTTGAACGTAAATTTTTTCTCACTAGCCATTCCAACATTTCTTTGAAGGATAATAAAAAAAGTATCCCAATTATGCTTGCCCAAATTATCAAATCTATTGACCAGCTAAAGGAAGGTAAATGCCACTTAAAAGAAGACAAAAAATATTGTGTAAGCTGTGGCGTAAAATCAAAATAATAGGCATATGTATAGGCGAATAAAAAGGGCGTTAACAAGCCTAGAACAGGCACTAAGAATATTCGCCAATTCAAGCTTATGTAAATGACATTAGACACATAAATCAAAATAAAAAAGAGAATTGACAAGGGATAAACCAAACATGACAAACCAATTAGAAACCCGCTGTCATAGAGCAAGGCATAAGGCTTGTTTTTCTGAAAGGTTGACATGAGTTTATTCAAAACGAATAGCATCAAGAAATAGCAAATCCATAAGGAAGAAAATGAAAAAACAGAATTCAATAAAACTAAGGTGAAGGCCGGTAAAATGGTCACATTTTTAAACACGCCTCTATCGGTTAATAAATTATTCCACCCCATAGACATCAATAACGTCACTACAAAAATGAGTGTATATGCCATCCAAGGATTCGCAATAACAACCTTTGCTACCGATGAAAAAATGGGGTGATTAGTTGAGAGGGTTAATTCAGGACTTACGAGAAAATCAAGAACAAAAAATGTAATACCTAAAACAAAGAATGAAATAAATGCAGCGGGTTTATTTGTTTTCAGTGTTTTTACTAGCATTTTTAAATGAATGTTCTAATTTTGCAGAAATTATATTTTTTCAACTATGTGGTCAACTTTTTGGAACGGTCTCGGCGATTTATTTTCAAGCATCTGGACAATCATGCCTACTCTTGGGAATATTCCTAATGTATTAGCAACTCTTGTCATTTCTGTATTATTTGTTTACTGGACAGGCAAATTAATCGCTTTCAAAAGAAAGGGAGAAGCTTAAACCTTTTCCTCTTTTAAATCAAAACCGATATCTCTACGGAAATACTTGCCATCAAATTGTATCTTGTTGGCGTTTTCAAACGACTTTTCTAAAGCCTCTTCCATTGTCCTTCCAAAGGACGTTAATGCCATAACACGGCCTCCATTCGTTAACACTTTTTCACTTTCAATTCGTGTTCCTGCATGAAAGACTATACTATTTTCTACCTCCTCTAATCCATTAATTTCTTTGCCCTTTTCATAACTTTCTGGATAGCCTCCCGAAACCAACATTACAGTGGTAGCCACATCTTGATCTACATAAAAATCTTGCTCTCCAAATGTTCCGTTTGCAATGCCTCTAAACAGATTTAGTAAATCCGATTTAATTCTAGGGATAACCACTTCCGTTTCGGGGTCTCCCATACGCACATTGTATTCAATAACAAATGGTTCTCCATCGACATTCATAAGTCCAATAAACACAAACCCTTTGTAGTCAATATTTTCTTCTTGTAAACCAAAAATCGTTGGCTTAACTATGGTATTTTCTACCTTTTCCATGAAAATACTATCCGCAAATGGCACTGGTGAAATAGCGCCCATGCCGCCAGTATTTAGGCCTTTATCACCTTCGCCAATTCGTTTGTAATCTTTTGCAGATGGCAATACTTTATAATTTTTTCCATCGGTCAATACAAATACTGATAATTCGATGCCGTCCAAAAATTCCTCAATAACAACCGTTGAGCTGGCCTTGCCAAATTTGGCTTCTGTAAGCATGGCATTAAGCTCCGTTTTAGCCTCTTGCAAATCGTCAAGGATTAACACACCCTTTCCCGCTGCTAAGCCATCGGCCTTAAGCACATACGGAGGGCTTAATGTCTCTAGAAAATCAAAAGCGTCTTCAATCGTTTCTGCTGTGAAGCTTCCATAGGCAGCAGTTGGGATATTATGACGCATCATGAATTGTTTTGAATAGTCTTTACTCCCTTCCAATTTTGCACCTTCTTTTGATGGCCCAATAAGGCATATTTCTTTCAAAGCGCTATCGTTTTTAAAGAAATCGTAAATGCCATTTACCAAAGGATCTTCCGGACCTACCACGACCATATCTATAGCATTTTCAAGTACAAATGTTTTAATCGTTGGAAAATCATTGACGTTAATATCTACATTTTCTCCGACTAAATTAGTGCCTGCATTTCCTGGAGCAATAAATAGCTTTTCGCACAAACTGCTTTGGGCAATTTTCCAACTCAAGGCATGTTCTCGTCCACCTGAACCTAATACTAATACATTCATTCTATAGGGGTATATTTCCGTGTTTCTTTTTAGGTAACACATCGACCTTATTTTCTAGCATTTTAAAGGCCTTTATTAATTTTTCTCTGGATGTTGACGGCTCTATCACCTCATCCACATATCCTCTGGCTGC
Organism: Flavobacteriales bacterium; assembly: GCA_965661345.1. Lineage (GTDB taxonomy): Bacteria > Bacteroidota > Bacteroidia > Flavobacteriales > UBA7312. The sequence goes on from CBFIDK010000002.1 coordinate 167,130, forward strand.
AGCATTATAAGGGTGCGCAAATAACTCTGCATATTCTGATTCTTTTTCTTTCCATTTTGCTTCCGAATCATTGGCTTCTTTTATCTCTTTTCTAAAGATAATTTCTGCTGCTCCTTTCGCTCCCATAACGGCTATTTCGGCAGTTGGCCAAGCGTAATTTAAATCCGCTCCGATATGCTTAGAATTCATCACGTCGTAGGCGCCACCATAAGCCTTGCGTGTAATGATGGTTACTCTTGGAACAGTCGCTTCACTAAAGGCGTACAATAACTTTGCTCCGTTGTTAATAATACCATTCCATTCTTGGTCAGTTCCTGGTAAAAAACCTGGAACATCTTCCAACACTAAAAGAGGAATATTAAAGCAATCGCAAAAGCGAACAAATCGTGCTGCTTTATTGGAAGCATGATTGTCCAAGACACCTGCTAAAAAAGCCGGCTGATTAGCTACAATGCCTATGGAACGCCCTGCTAATCGCGCAAAACCGCAAACAATATTTTCGGCATAATCTTTATGCACTTCATGAAAAGTGTCTCTATCAATTATACCGTTTATAACTTCATGAATATCGTAAGGCTGATTGGCATTTTCTGGAATTATAGTGTTGAGTTCTGGGCGGCTTTCATCGCCGACTTGATAGTCTATTTGTGGGGTGTCCTCTTCACAATTTTGAGGAATATAACTCAATAGGGTTTTTAAATTATTTATCAATTCTATTTCATTGGCATAGGTAAAATGCGCTACGCCTGATTTTGAAGCATGAGTACTTGCTCCTCCTAATTCCTCGGCTGTAACTTCTTCATGCGTTACTGTTTTTACCACATTTGGGCCCGTAACAAACATATAAGAGGTGTTTTCTGCCATCATAATAAAATCCGTTAATGCTGGCGAATAAACTGCTCCTCCAGCACAAGGACCCATGATAGCCGAAAGCTGTGGAATGACTCCACTAGCTCGTGTATTTCTGTAAAATATATCGGCATAGCCTCCAAGAGATACTACTCCTTCTTGAATACGGGCACCTCCACTGTCATTTAAGCCAATTATGGGGGCGCCATTTTTCATAGCCATATCCATAATCTTGCAAATTTTTTCAGCATGTGCTTCTGCCAAAGAACCGCCCAACACAGTAAAATCTTGGGCATAGACGTAAACTAATCTATCGTCAATGGTACCGAAACCCGTAACAACACCATCGCCTAAAAACTGCTGCTTGTCCAATCCAAAATTGGTGGATCTATGGGTAACGAGCATTCCAATTTCTTCAAACGAGCCATCATCTAATAAAAAGTGCAGACGCTCACGAGCCGTTAACTTTCCTTTTGCATGCTGTGCTTCAATTCGTTTTTGCCCACCGCCCTCTAAGGCTTGAGCTTTCTTTGCATTGAGTTTGTCTAAGTGGTCTTTCATTCGTTATCGAGTTGAGCCATTATTTCTTCTCCCATTTCCATATTGTGAAAGACATTTTGAACGTCTTCGTCTTCTTCTAATTTGTCAATAAGTTTCAGGACTTGTTTTGCCTCTTCAATTTCTAAAGATTTAGTGGTATTTGGAAAACGTTGAAGTTCAGAGCTTTCTAACTCAATATTCATGCTTTCTAACTTCTTTTGCATATTGCTAAAATCAGTAAAGTCTGTGGTCACTGTAAAAGTGCCTTCATCGTTTTCTAACTCTTCCAAACCAGCATCTATCAATTCCATTTCTAATTCTTCGACGTCCATTTCGAGCTGAGATTCTGAAAAATTAAATACTGCTTTACGATCGAAAATGAACTCCAAAGAACCGTTTGTTCCTAGATTGCCTTCGCATTTATTAAAATATGAGCGGACATTTGCTACCGTTCGATTATTGTTATCGGTAGTACACTCAACAAATACTGCAACGCCAAAGGGGGCATAGCCTTCAAGCGTCACTTCAATATAGTTAGCAGAATCTGATCCTGATGCTTTTTTGATAGCCCTTTCGACATTGTCTTTAGGCATATTGGCAGATTTGGCATTTTGGATGACTGCTCGAAGGCGTGAATTGGTCTCAGGGTTTGGACCGCCTTCTTTGACAGCAATGGAAATATCCTTTCCAATACGAGTAAAAGTTTTGGCCATAGCTGACCAACGCTTCATTTTGCGGGCTTTTCTAAATTCAAATGCTCTTCCCATAATTCTTGGATAATTTTAAGCAATATATAAATTAGTCGTCTAATTTTAAAACGGCTAAAAAGGCAGATTGAGGCACTTCTACGCTACCTATCTGTCTCATTTTTTTCTTTCCTTTTTTCTGTTTCTCCAATAACTTTCGTTTTCTAGTAATATCACCTCCGTAACAACGGGCTGTTACGTCTTTTCTCACTGCTTTTACTGTTTCTCTAGAAATTATTTTTGCTCCAATTGCCGACTGTATGGCAATATCAAATTGCTGACGCGGGATAAGCTCTCTTAGTTTTTTGCAAATCTTTTTACCTAAAGTATAGGCGTTATCTTTATGAATCAATGCCGATAAAGCATCTACTTGGTCTCCATTGAGTAGAATATCCAGTTTAGCTAATTTTGATGCTCGGTATTCTAGCGGGAAATAATCAAATGAGGCGTAACCTCTAGATATACTTTTTAATTTATCGTAAAAATCAAAAACGATTTCGCCCAAGGGCATCTCAAAGGTAAGCTCAACTCTATCGGTTGTAAGGTACACTTGATTGGTAAGTATTCCTCTTTTTTCAATACACAAGGACATAACAGCGCCAACGTAATCGGATTTGGTTATAATTTGCGCTCTGATAAAGGGCTCTTCCACCCTATCCATTGTTGAGGGATCGGGTAAATCCGAAGGGTTTTGTATGGAAAGTTCTTCCCCCTTAGTAGTGTAAGCGAAATACGAAACGTTAGGGACGGTAGTGATTACCGTCATGTCAAATTCTCTTTCCAAACGTTCTTGGATAATTTCCATGTGTAACATTCCTAAAAATCCGCAACGAAAACCAAAACCTAATGCTGCAGAAGACTCTGGCTCAAATGTCAATGAGGCATCATTTAGTTGCAGTTTTTCCATTGAGTTTCTAAGCTCTTCGTAGTCTTCTGTATCAACAGGATAAATACCGGCAAATACCATAGGCTTTACATCTTCAAAACCCTGAACAGCCACTTGAGAAGGATTGTTTTTTAAGGTGATTGTATCTCCAACTTTAACCTCTCTTGCGTCTTTTATTCCAGAAATGAGGTAACCCACCTCCCCAGCTAATAAAGACTTCATTGGTTTTTGTTTGAATTTTAAAGCCCCTATTTCATCGGCAAAATAATTCTTTTTGGTTGCCATAAATTGCACCTCATCGCCCTTGTTTATAGTTCCATTTAAAATTTTGAAATAGGCTTCTATTCCTCTGAAAGGATTATACACCGAATCAAAAATCATGGCTTGTAGTGGTGCGCTAGGGTCTCCTTTTGGGGCAGGTATTCTATCAATTATTGCAGCTAGTATTTCTTCGATACCGACACCAGTTTTGGCTGATGCAGGAATAATATCTTCGTCCTTACAGCCGATCAAATCTATAATTTGATCCTTTACTAACTCAAGATCTGCCGACGGCAAATCAATTTTGTTAAGTACAGGTATTATTTCTAAATCATTTTCCAATGCTAAATACAAATTGGAAATGGTTTGAGCTTGTATCCCTTGGGCAGCGTCAACAATAAGCAAAGCGCCTTCGCAAGCCGCTATAGACCGAGAAACTTCGTAGGAAAAATCGACATGACCAGGGGTGTCTATCAAATTCAAAATATAATCTTGACCACCCAGACTATACTCCATTTGTATGGCATGACTTTTGATGGTTATACCTCTTTCCCTCTCCAAGTCCATATCGTCCAGCAATTGGTCTTGCGCCTCCCTTTCAGTGACTGTGCCCGTTACCCCCAAAAGCCTATCCGCTAGGGTGCTTTTACCGTGGTCTATATGGGCTATGATACAGAAATTTCGAATATGCTTCATAACTGGCGAAATTAAGGATTTTAATGTTTTTTGCCCTCCTTTTATAGTAAAAAATACTTCCTTACCTTTGAGTAATGAAAATGCTTATTTCTTTGCTTATTTTACTATTGATTTTTAGTGTATCCTTTGGCCAAACTAGCAAGCTAAATACTCAATTTGAATTGGGTGGATTAAGAGGGATACAACTCAGCAAAACATTCCCCATACTAAAATCGGGTGGTTTGGCGCAATTCGGTGTAAGTAAGTCCATTGGCAACTTTGTGCAAGTTGGTGTTGGAACAGGATTCTTACAATTAGAAAGTGAAGAATTCATTCCGCTATTTATACAGGGTAAAGCACATAAAAAAAACAATAGCAATAGTCCTTTTTTTACAACCTCAATTGGCTATGCTAAAGCTCGACACGATGATTTTGAAAATTCCATTTTCAATAACTACGTTGGAAAAATGTTCTTCTCGCCTGGTATTGGCTACCATTATAAAATCAATGAGAAATTGGGACTTACAGCCGGCTTAAGTTACATCATGCAAAAGGTGGATTTGGAACACCTCAATAAAGATGGACAAATATACCACACCGAATCGCTAACTATAGACCTGATTTCTTTTAAGGTTGGTATAAGTATTCACTAATGCGTCTAGGCCTACTCATCATTTTAATTGGATTTTCTTTTTCGCTGAAAAGTCAAATTGTATTGAACGAGATCGTCGCTAAAAACGACTCGATTTTACTAACCGAATTTTATGAGTATTCGGATTGGATAGAACTTTATAATGTCGGCAATGATAGCGTGCTACTCAATACGTATTTCTTGTCTGATGATTTTAACGATAGGTTTAAATGGCAACTGCCTAGTCAATACATAAAGAGTAAATCTTATGCCCTTATTTTTGCTAGCAATGAAGACAGCGACTGGCACGCTAATTTCAAAATAAGTAGTGCAGGTGAAAGGCTTTTCCTCAGTCATATCGATAGTGGAACAGTTGACTCCTTCCCTTCTGTTCGATTACTTTCCAACCAAGCCTTTGGCAGGTATCCTGATGTCGGCACTCAAACAGGAATACTGAACAGCTCTAGTCCGAATACCACTAACGACAGTATCGCTCAAAATTTTAGCACCTTATATTTTTCTCATGAAAACGCTTTTCAACAAAAGCCTTTCAATCTAGAAATTCAAGCCTCTGATCCTTCTGCCATCATACGCTATACCACAAATGGCAACGACCCCACAAATGAATCTGCTCAATACCCCAAGTCATTGCTATTAAGTAGCTTAGAAAACAAGCCAAATGGTATTTCTGAAATTCCTACGGCTGACAATTGGTATCTACCTAAAGAAAATATTTTCAAAGGGCACGTTATCAAAGCCGCTGCCTATTTTAATGGCGTTAGAATCAGTGACATATTTACTAAAACTTATTTTGTAGATGACGGTATTTTCGAGAGGTACACTTTTCCAATTGTATCGCTAGTAACCGATAGTAAAAATTTATTTGATGAGCACTCTGGTATTTATGTAAAAGGGCAAAACACCAATTACTCGCAAAGAGGGAGAACATGGGAGCGGCCAGTACATTTCGAATATTTTGACTTAAACGGAAAGTTGCAGATTAAACAACATCTCGGACTTCGTACAAATGGTAATAAAGGGCGAACATTAGCTCAAAAATCTCTGCTATTATACGCTAGAGAGAGCTACGGCAAAAAACGATTGGAACACTCTTTTTTCAATGATAAAGATAATGATTCATTTAAGCGAATTATACTGCGTTCTGCTAGTTCTAACGACTGGAAAAACACACTTTTTAAAAACGAATTAGCACAAAAAATTGTTAGAGAATTGGATTTAGAACACCCCTCAACACAAGAGGTAATTGTTTTTATTAACGGTTCGTATTGGGGCATTCATCACCTCAACGAACGAATGGATGAATACTTTATAGAAGACTATTTTAATATAGAAAACATAGACTTACTGTCCGCTGATGCTAGAATAGAACAAGGAAGTAATAGCGACTTTTTAGCACTTAAAAGTTACCTGCAAACAAACGATTTACGCCAAGAGGCACATTACAGGCAGGTCGAAAAATGGATAGACATTGATAATCTTATAGACTACTATTGCGCCCAATTATTCTTTTCCAATACAGACTGGCCACACAATAACATCAAATTTTGGAAAGCTCAAAATAATGGTCAATGGCGTTGGTTATTTTTCGATTGTGACGAATGCATGAGCTATGAAAATTACGAATTGTTAGGCGACTTTATAAGCGAATTCGGTGTTCGTCAAGATTTTCCAGAATGGTCTACTGAATTAATGCACCACCTCTTTAAGAGCGACCATTTCAGACAGTCTTTTCGTTACCGATTTAATGAATTGTTAGCAACAACCTTTAGCACTCAAAACCTAATGAAACACATTGATGAAACAAAGGCAATGTATGCTCCCGAAGTCAATGAGCACTGCATGAGGTGGGGCGCGCCTAATACCATCAACGACTGGCAAGAAGCCGTGAAAGGACTATATTCTTTTGCAGCCATTCGTCCCACTGCAGTACGTGAGCAACTCACAGATTTTTTCGGTGTGCCATTCACAATTTATCCGAATCCTAGCAATGGATTTATAAATATAGATTTATCTGTTCAAGACAATCACTTTGAAGGTCTTTCACTAAAAAATAGCCTGGGTAAAGAAGTCATGAGTATAGACCAAAAATGGACAAATCCACTATCACTAAATCAACTTAAAGCGGGGGTGTACTTTGTAGAAATTCAACTGCAAGGCCATCTATATACAAAGCGTTTACTTGTCTTTTAAGTACTTTCTGTCAACATAAAAAGTGCCAAAAGGAATGATAGAAGCTAGAAACACTATACCACTTTGCCACCATTTCCATTGGTAACTATCTTTTAGGTAAAAGGCTAAAGCTAAGTACAGCATAAACAGAATGCCGTGTGGCATGCCCAACAGCTTTACCAAAGCGTCATCGCCGCCTCCATATTTCAATGGAACTGCAATAAAAAGTAAAAGGATATACGAGAGCCCTTCTAAAAGGGTGATTAATCGAAAGAATCTTTTCATGAATTCATTTTTGTAATGTACTTTCCAATGATATCAAACTCCAAATTGACAATACTACCAACTTGTAAGTCTTTAAAATTTGTATGCTCAAAAGTGTAAGGAATTATAGCTACAGAAAAACTGTTTTTTCTGGAATTGACAACGGTCAAACTTACGCCATTGACACAAATAGAGCCCTTTTCTACTGTAATGTGTTGAGAAGGTTCGTATTCAAAGGTGAAGGTGTGCCATCCGTTTTCTACACCTATATTACTGCATTTCGCAGTTTGATCTACGTGCCCCTGGACAATGTGACCGTCCAATCTGTCACCTAGCTTCATGCAACGCTCTATATTTACTTTGTCGCCTTCTTTCAGTTGAGATAAATTGGTTTTATCAAGGGTTTCTTTAATAGCTGTAACAGTATACACATCGTCTTGAATAGCCACCACTGTAAGACAAATGCCGTTGTGGGCTACACTTTGATCAATCTTAAGTTCTGAAGTGATGGGCGTACGCATAGAAATATGCAAATTGTCTAGTTCCTTTTCTAAGGCTACCACTTCTCCCAAATGTTCTATAATACCTGTAAACATCAGTAATTTATTACTTGTTCTTCTATATTTTGAGGGATTTCTCTAAAGGTATAATCTTGTCGCCTAAGCTGTGGCTCAAAACCCGCTTGACGTATGGACTCCTGAATAGACTTGTAGGTAAATCGATGAGGAGCACCTGCAGCAGACACTACATTTTCTTCAATCATGATGGATCCAAAATCATTAGCCCCACCGTGCAAACACAATTGCGCTGTTTGCTTACCAACAGTAAGCCATGAAGCTTGTATATTTTTAATGTTGGGCAACATAATTCTACTAATCGCAATCATGCGTAAATACTCATCGCCAGAAACATTATTTTGAATTCCACGAATACGCTTCAATAAAGTGCCGTCGTCCATGAAAGGCCAAGGAATAAAGGCTAAAAAGCCATTAGCGTCTTTAGGTTTTTCGGATTGTACCTCACGAATCCATACCAAATGTTCAAAACGTTCCTCTAAAGTTTCGATATGTCCAAACATCATTGTTGCCGAAGTGGTTATATCAAGTTGATGACACGCACGCATGACATCCAACCACTCCTGACCTGTACACTTCCCTCTTGAAATAAGTCGCCTTACTCTGTCGTTTAAAATTTCAGCTCCAGCACCTGGAAGACTATCCATACCGGCTTCTTTCAATGCCGCTAAAACCTCTAAATGTGATTTGCCTTCCAATTTGCAAATGTGGGCAACTTCTGGCGGCCCTAAAGCATGCAAACGTATTTCGGGGTAAAGCTCTTTTAATTGCTTAAACAAATCCGTGTAAAAGTCTAAGCCCAAGTCTGGGTGATGCCCTCCTTGAAGGAGCAATTGGTCACCACCGTATCGGATAGTTTCTTCAATTTTAGGTTTGTATTGGTCAATTGTGGTCACATACACCTCATCGTGTCCTGGAGGACGGAAAAAGTTGCAAAACTTACAATTGGCAATACAGGCATTAGTCGTATTGACGTTTCTATCAATTTGCCAAGTTACCAGACCGTCGGGTTTCTGAATTTTTCGTAATTCATTGGCTACCCACATTAATTCTGCTGTAGGCACGTTTTCAAATAGAAACTGTCCTTCTTCTGCAGTTAAAAATTCAAAGGCCAACGCCCGCTTTAATAATTGGTCTGAATTCATCTAAATTGTCTAATTTTGAGGGTACAAAAATACGACAATAAATTATGGACTTACTCATCTCTTTAGCAAAACATATACCGAATAACCAATCTTTAGTGCTTTTATGCCAATCTATTGATGATCTCTCTAGTTTTTCGTTTGGGGAAGAAGAGAAAAAATACATACAAAACAGCTTTGAAAACGAATCTAAAAGCGTAACAATTAACCGTTACGACCACTTTGTATTTGTTCAAAAAACTGACGAAAAGCTTGAAGGAAACCGACTTGCTGCAAATGCGCTTCACTCAAGTATTTGCAAAGAAAAAATTGAAGACATTACAATAGTAGACTTGAGTAATCAGCCCAAAGTTGCTTGGGCATTTACCGAAGGTTTAGCAATAAGCAATTACCAATTCCTAAAATATTTTTCGGACAAAAAAGAAAATAGCCTCAAAAAGATTAGTTTACATTCAGCAAATGGAGAAAAAGAAATCAATCAACTCAATGCTGTAATTGAAGGAACATTTGTAGCTAAAGACTTGGTTAACGAGCCATTCTCTTACCTAACTGCTTTGCAATACAGCCAAGACATTGAAAAAATGGGCAAAGAAGCAGGTTTTAAAGTGGAAGTTCTGCACAAGAAAAAAATAGAAGCTCTAAAAATGGGAGGGCTGTTAGCCGTTAACAAAGGAAGTATAGACCCTCCAACCTTTAGCATAATGGAATGGAAACCCAAAAATCCAAAAAATTCAAAGCCAATCGTTTTGGTGGGTAAGGGTATTGTTTACGATACTGGCGGACTGTCCCTAAAGCCTACTCCAAATTCAATGGATATGATGAAATGCGATATGGGAGGTTCAGCAGCAGTAGTAGGAACTATGTATGCCGTTGCCAAAGCTAATTTAAACATTCACATTATTGGTCTAGTTCCTGCAACAGACAACCGACCATCGGGTAATGCCTATGCGCCAGGCGATGTTATTACTATGCATGACGGCACATCAGTAGAAGTATTAAATACCGATGCTGAAGGACGATTAATTCTTGCCGACGCCTTGAGTTTTGCCAAAAATTACAAACCAGAATTGGTAATTGATTTAGCAACGCTAACTGGAGCAGCAGCAAGAGCAATTGGCAAGCGTGGTGTAGTAGCTATGGGGAATGATGAGCGAACCATGTCTGCCCTAAAAGAGAGCGGCAAAAACGTTCACGAACGAATTGCTGAAATGCCTTTTTGGGACGATTACAAAGAAGATTTAAAGTCCTCAATTGCTGATTTGAAAAACCTTGGCGGAGCAGAAGCGGGAGCCATTACTGCCGGCAAATTTTTAGAACATTTTACCGACTACCCTTACACCCATTTAGATATAGCCGGTCCGGCATTTTTACTGGCGCCATATACCTACCATGGAAAAGGTGGCACAGGCGTTGGCGTTCGCTTATTATTTGATTTTTTAAAAACAAAATCTGAATGAGTATTAAAATAAAATTAGGCATTTCCATTGGCGATATCAACGGCATAGGAACCGAAGTCATACTAAAAACGTTTAGAGATAAGCGCATGCTAGACTTTTGTACGCCCGTTATTTTTGGTGACTTCAACATGATGAATGAGCTAAAGAAAAGACTGCATTTTGATGATTTATATCTCAACAAAATTCAATCTATCGAAATGGCTAAAGGCAATAAAATCAACGTAATTAATTGCTGGAAGGAAGAAGTAAAACTCAACTTAGGACAAAACAACTCTGATGGCGGAAAATATGCTTTGAAGTCCTTACAAGCCGCCAATACTGCTCTAAAAAACGGACAGCTTGACGCCCTTGTCACAGCGCCCATCAACAAAGACAACATACAATCCGACGACTTTAAATTTCCAGGACATACAGAATTTTTGGAAAAAGAACACAAAGGCAAATCACTTATGCTGATGCTATCTGATAATTTACGAATTGGCGTAGTTACAGGCCATATTCCATTAGAAAAAGTATCTGAACATATTAGCACAGACTCTATTCTCGATAAACTTAATACCCTAAATCAAAGCCTAAAACAAGATTTTGGTATTCGAAAACCAAAAATTGCAGTACTGGGGCTTAACCCACACGCTGGCGATAATGGCGTAATCGGCAACGAAGAAAAAAAGACCATCATCCCTGCGCTAAAAAAAGCAGAAGAACAGAACATTTTAGCATTTGGGCCCTACCCCGCAGATGGTTTTTTTGGCTCTAACAAACGCCAAGCATTTGACGGTATATTGGCGATGTATCATGACCAAGGCTTAGTTCCGTTCAAAACCTTATCCTTTGGAAATGGCGTTAATTTTACCGCCGGCTTGGATATCGTTCGCACCTCGCCTGATCACGGTACAGCATTCGATATAGCTGGTAAAAACCAAGCCCAAGAATCATCCTTTAGACAAGCAGTTTACACCGCTTGTGATGTTTCCAAAAAACGAAAAGAATGGCAAGAACTAAACAGTAATCCACTAAAAATAAGTGCTAAAAAAGAGCACTCTAGAAGTAAGGTTGAGTAAACAATAGCTTTTTAGCAATCTATTTAATGAAATATTGTTACATTTGCAGGCTACTTTGAAAAAATTAAATTCATGGTAAAAGAAAAAGATTTTGATATTCCTTTTTCGGGTCTAAAATTAGGGGCACACCAATTTGATTTTGACGTCGTAGATTCGTTCTTTACATTGTTCGATACTTCTGAAGTAAAAAAAGGAACACTAAAGGTAGAAGTAAAGCTAAATAAAAAAGCAACATTGCTTGAATTAGACTTTAACATAAGCGGTAATGTAGAACTGTTTTGTGATACCTGTGCAGATAAATACCTTCAGGACTTAAACGAACAGTTTAATCTTATTGTGAAATTTTCTGACTTAGTGGAAAGCACTGACAGTGATGAAATTATTATTCTTTCAACAAGAGAACATACTCTGTCGTTAGCGCAAAACATTTACGAATTCATTCACTTGTCGCTACCCTCAAAACGGTCACATGACTATGAAGAGGATTGTAACCAAGAAATGTTAGAAAAAATCAAACAATTTGAAATTAAAGAATACGAAGAAAAAGAAAATATAGAAAATGAAATTGACCCTCGTTGGGCAAGTTTACAGAATATAAAACACAAATAAATTGATTTAGATTATGGCACATCCTAAACGTAAAATTTCTAAAACTAGAAGAGACAAAAGAAGAACTCACGATAAAGCTACAGCACACAACGTTACTAAATGTTCAAATTGCAGCGCGCCTATTTTACAGCACAGAGTGTGCGGCGAATGCGGTTTTTACAGAGGCAAAGAAGCCGTTTCACAAGAAGTTGTTGCCTAGTAAAACTCGTCGATTAGTTTAATTTTTAATTTGTAGATTTAGGACTTTTTAAACTCTTAAATCTACTTTTGTTTTTGATGGCTAGAATTCGAATTGGAATAGATATAATGGGAGGGGATTTCGCCCCAGACGCTACAATTGATGGCAGTATACTAGCCTTGCCACAATTAGCTGATAATGTAGACATAGTACTTATCGGCGACGAAGAACTCATTAAAAACAAACTACAAGAACACAACCTCCAAGACAGTTTCGAAATTGTTCATGCCCCAGACAACATTGAGATGGGCGAACACCCCACCAAAGCACTTGTAAAAAAACCTAACTCTAGTATCGCCGTAGGGTTCCATTTACTTAAAAAAGGAAAAATTGACGGTTTTGCCAGCGCAGGAAATACAGGTGCAATGTTTGTTGGTGGCTACATGTCAGTAAAACCCATTCCAGGAATTTTAAGACCTTGCATCTCTTCCGTATTACCAAAATTAGACGGTGGAGTAAACGTTATATTAGATGTTGGCGCTAACGCCGATTGCAAAGCCGACGTCTTATATCAGTTTGGAATATTAGGCTCTCTTTTTGCCGAGCACGTATGCGGCATTACAACGCCGAGAGTTGGCCTGCTGAACATTGGAGAAGAAGAAACAAAAGGTAACATGCTAACTATCGCTGCTCATGAACTTATGAGCGACTCGAGGGATTTCAACTTCTGTGGAAACATAGAAAGTCGACACCTCTTTGATGATAACTGCGACGTCATTGTTTGCGACGGTTTTTCAGGAAACGTAATCCTAAAACAGGCAGAATCCATCTATAACTTAATTGAAAAGAGAAATATTCAAGACGAATATTTCAGCCGCTTTAATTATGAGAATTATGGAGGAACGCCCATACTTGGATTAAATAAAACCGTCGTGATTGGTCACGGAATATCTAACAAAATCGCCATTAAGAATATGATCGTTTTAACTGCAGATGTTGTTGAAGCCGATTTAACCACAAAAATTTTAAACAACTTCAATAATGACTAAAGTAAGAGCAGCGATTACAGGCGTTCACGGCTATGTTCCAGAATATGTTCTAACCAATAAGGAACTAGAGGGCATGGTAGAAACCAATGATGAATGGATTACTTCACGTACTGGTATAAAAGAAAGACGAATATTAAAAGGCGAAGGGCTAGGCTCATCCGATTTGGGAGCGGCGGCTGTTGAAGGATTACTAAAGAAAAAAGGCATTAGTGCCGAAGAAATTGATTGTATCATTTGCGCTACAGCTACACCAGACATGATTTTCCCTGCTACGGCCTGTATTATCGCTGATAAAATTGGGGCAAAAAATGCTTTTGCTTACGATTTAATGGCGGCTTGTTCTGGCTTTCTATTTTCGGTAGCTACCGCATCTTCTTACATTGAAACTGGAGCCTACAAAAAAATTATTGTTGTTGGTGCCGACAAGATGTCGTCAATTGTTGATTATACCGATCGTCAAACCTGTATTATTTTTGGCGATGGCGCTGGCGCGGTTCTTCTTGAGCCAGATACAGAGGGTCTAGGTGTTCAAGATTCTATCATGAAAAGTAATGGGGAAGGACGTCATTATTTAAAAATGACAGGTGGTGGCTCTGTTCGTCCCGCTTCTGAAGAAACCATCAAAAATAAAGAGCACTTCATACATCAAGAAGGGCAAACGGTATTCAAATTCGCCGTAAAAGGCATGGCAGATGTATCAGCCGAAATAATGGAGCGCAACAACCTTGAAGGAGACGATATCGCCTGGTTAGTTCCGCACCAAGCTAATAAAAGAATCATTGACGCTACTGCCAACAGAATGGGCGTTGGAACAGATAAAGTAATGTTAAACATTCAGCGCTACGGAAATACCACTAACGGAACTATTCCGCTTTGCTTGTGGGAATGGGAAAACCAATTGAATAAAGGAGACAACCTTATTTTAGCTGCCTTTGGCGGTGGCTTTACTTGGGGATCTATTTATTTGAAATGGGCATACGATAGTAAATAAGTTATATATTTGAAATAATAAATTCGTCTTATGGATATTAAAGAAATTCAAGAGTTAATAAAATTTGTTGCTAAATCTGGAGCAACCGAGGTAAACTTAGAAATTGACAACGTAAAAATTTCTATCAAATCGCCTGCTAAGAAAGGGGCATTACCTGAAACAACTATTATTCAACAAATTCCTGTAGCACAAAGCGCTCCAGCAGTAATGCCAGTAGCTGCGGCGGCACCATCAGCGGAAACTCAAGCCGAAAACCCACATGCTGAGGTAAAAAAGAACAGCGATGAAGACAAATACATCACTATAAAATCGCCAATGATTGGCACCTTCTACAGAAAGCCTTCGCCTGATAAAGATACTTTTGTAAATATTGGCGACACTATCAAGCCAGGAGATGTATTATGTGTGGTGGAAGCCATGAAGCTCTTCAACGAAATTGAATCCGAAGTGAGTGGAAAGATTGTCAAAGTGTTAGTTGACGACTCTTCGCCAGTAGAATATGATCAGCCTTTATTTTTAGTTGATCCCTCTTAAAATACATTCATGTTTAAAAAGATATTAATAGCTAATAGAGGCGAAATTGCTCTAAGAGTAATTCGCACATGTAAGGAGATGGGCATCAAAACAGTAGCCGTATATTCTACTGCCGATGCTGAGAGTTTGCACGTCAGATTTGCCGATGAGGCCGTATGTGTTGGCCCAGGACCATCTAGCGAGTCTTACTTAAATATCCCAAACATAATTGCCGCAGCAGAAATTACCAATGCCGATGCAATTCACCCTGGCTACGGTTTCCTTTCTGAAAACTCTAAATTCTCGAAAATTTGTGGAGAAAATGGCATAAAATTTATCGGTGCCTCTCCAGAAATGATTGAAGGCATGGGCGATAAAGCTGCCGCCAAAGAGACCATGAAAAAAGCCGGTGTACCAACAATACCAGGTTCTGATGGTCTGATCAAAGATTTTACTCACTGCAAAAAGCTTGCTAAAGAAGTTGGCTACCCCGTAATGCTAAAGGCTACCGCCGGTGGTGGTGGTCGAGGAATGAGGCTTGTTTGGAAAGACACTGAATTAGAAAACGCATGGGATTCCGCACGACAAGAATCTGCTGCCGCATTTGGTAATGACGGCATGTACATGGAAAAATTCATTGAAGACCCGCGCCACATAGAAATACAAATCATTGGCGACAGCACAGGTAAGGCCTGTCACCTTTCTGAAAGAGATTGCTCCATACAACGTAGACACCAAAAACTAGTAGAAGAAACGCCTTCACCTTTCATGACGGATGAATTGAGAGAAGCAATGGGTATAGCCGCAGTAAAAGCTGCTGAATCCGTAAAATACGAAGGCGCTGGAACGGTCGAATTCTTAGTTGACAAACACCGCAACTTCTACTTCATGGAAATGAACACACGTATTCAAGTGGAGCACCCCGTAACGGAAGAAGTAGTAGACTACGACCTAATTTGCGAACAAATAAAAGTAGCTGCAGGCATTAAAATTTCGGGTAAAAACTATATGCCCCAACTGCACGCTATTGAATGCCGTATTAATGCCGAAGACCCTTACAACGACTTTAGGCCATGCCCAGGAAAGATTACCAACTTTCATGCGCCAGGCGGACACGGTGTGCGAATTGACACCCATGTGTATGCCAACTACACCATACCGCCAAACTACGATTCAATGATTGCTAAACTTATTACAGTAGCCCAAACCCGCGAAGAAGCTATTGGGAAAATGAGAAGAGCATTAGAAGAATTCGTAATTGAAGGTGTACATACAACCATTCCTTTTCATTTACAATTAATGAAAAACGAGGATTTCATAAATGGAAACTACACCACCAAGTTTATGGAGTCGTTTGTGTTGAAGTAGTAGAAATAGATATATTAATGAAAAGAGCCTTAGGGCTCTTTTTTTGTGTTCTCTGACTTCTGCACTTCTGACTTCGGCTCCGCTCAGTCAGCGGCATGGCATCATATCAGTCAGCGGCATGGTCATCACATCTAATGGTCATCATCACAGTCATAGTCAGAAGTTGGTGGTTGAGCGGAGTCAAACTTTTCTGGTGGTTGAGCGGAGTCAAACTTTTCTGGTGGTTGAGCGGAGTCGAAACCACCGTTATTTAAATGACTACTCCCATTCAAACACCGTGCTAATTCGTGTAATTTCTCTGGCATACCTTGTATCAATGCTTCCTTTTTCTTTCTGCTCTACCCTTGAATCTGTTTTTCTCTGTAAAATGCCTTATCTATTCGGTCGAATTCATCGACATAAACGAGCTTTACAGGTAGCCTTTTTTTAGTATGATTTGCCCCTTTACCGCTTTGATGTTGAAATAATCGGTATTCGAGTTGTTTAGTGCTTCCAGTATAATAACTACCGTCAGCACATTCTAAGATATACACCCATCCTTTCATGGTTTTTCGCTTTTCACAAACTTAGAAATAAATGAAATATAGACCTAATGCTCTTTTTTATGTGTTTAACCATACACTAAACAGAAGAAGTCTTGCATTCCACTAACTCAAAGAACTCCCGAAAAGACAAGCCATGAATTGCCAACACTTTTATTAGCGATTTGAGGGTGCAGTTAGCGCCATTTTCCATGCGGCCATATTGGGTTTTATTTAAATCATATTCCCAAGCAAAATCGGCATAAGACCTAAAGCCAGCTTCTAGACGAAGCAATCTAAGTTGTTGTCCAATATTTTTTATCTGTCTTTCCATAGCTTTAAGCAGACAAAAAATTAAATAAAATTCAGCACTACAACCTAATATATGCGGTTGCGATACTCCGATAAACAATAGTGATTTGTATTTAACAATAAGCCACGAGGGCTTATGTCACTATTTTTATTAATTTTAAACCCTTATTACTATGAAAAATTTACAAAAATTACTTTTTGGAAGTGTAATCCTTGCCTTAGTAGGAATCGCAGTTACATTTACTAGTTGTGAGAAAACGGACTTAATCAGTAACCAAACAGCAGAAAATTTAAGATCTGAAATTGCGACTGATCCAACCGCTCATTTAATGTTATCCGCCTATGAAAATCCTTCTGAAGTTACGATAGAAACTGTAGCCAAAGAAGGAAAAATTGTTATTGCAGACTTATGGTCAAAAAAATCTAAATGCAAAAAAATTGGAGTTTGTAAGTGGTTTCCAAAGGATGTTAAAAAAGAGAGTTTAATCGGTGAGTCTTATAAAGAATTGTTAAGTGGGAGAAGCATTATTATTAATGTTGAATCTATACTATCAGCAAAAAAAATAAGTCTCTATTTTCAAAATAGCACCGAAGGAGTAAGTTCTCGAGATTTAGAATTTGTAATTTCCGACGATATTTATATAGGAACTTCTAATAAAATTAAAGCTGGAGTTTACTTCATAAACACAAAAATGGGAGAATTTGGAGGGTACGAAATACCAATCCATAAAACAGCACTTTAATAGATATGAAAAAACTTTTCTTTACGGTTATTGTTTTCACTTTGATATTAGGCTCTTGTTATATCCCCTATCGAAAAATGAATGTTGACAAACAAAATGAAATCAAAAAACATATTGGTGAGTTTAAGTTAACAAATATGAATGATGGCGTGAATGCGTTATACTCTATAGAAGGAGATAATATTGACGAGGTATTAGTACAGCTTAAGGAAGATGAACGCCTTTTACTTATATTTTTTTCAACTTCATGCCCATATTATAATGAAAGAAAAGAAAAAATCAGAGATGTAGTCCAAAAATACCCCAACACTATTTGTTTATATATCACAGCATACGATTGGGCATTTTATGAACGCTATAATAGTTATTGGAACGAGTATCTTAACTCTGATATTTATATGATTGATGTAGATGGATATGGCAGCACTAAAAACCCACATAAAAGGCAAGAGCCATTTGTTGAAGAAATATGTCCGGAATGTCTAGAAAAAACAGGATTCCCAACGCTTATTGTATTTGATAATAAAAGAGAGTTATTATTTAATCCATCAACTATAGATTCTTTAGAATTTGTGCAGCTAGAAGAATCGCTTAGACCATAAAAAAGAAAAAGAGCCGAAATCGGCTCTTTTTTTATGCTTTAGTGGCAAAATATATACTCAAGAAAAAAACGAGTCTAACTTTAAAAGGACAAAACCTCACAAACACAAAAAGTTTTAATTTTTATTCTGTAAATGAATTTAGCACCTCAATTAAGACTTACCGCTTATTACCTCGAATAATATCACTTTCTATAAACTTAAGGTTTTAGTTCATAAATTTTATTAATTTTAAACCCTTATTACTATGAAAAATTTACAAAAATTACTTTTAGGAAGTGTAATCCTTGCCTTAGTAGGAATCTCGTTTGCCTTTACTAGCTTTGAAAAGAATTCATTAAATGATAATCTTGAATTATTCGCTTTTGACTTTCCAGAAAATACTTTAGTTGAAATAAACGGCAATACTATACACTTTGATTTACCAGACGGTTATTCCATCGTGGGTATAACGCCTCAACAGACATTTTTCCAATCCGAGTCTGGAGCAAGCGGGTCTATTACTTGTACCTGTTTAAAAGAAGATGGCGGTTGCTCACCAGCTAAATCTGGCGACACTTATCTATGTGTTATGTCAAGCTGTTCGAATTGTGAAAAAACTAACTCTATTGCTGGAAGTAATTATATATTTACAGATATAATAATAATTAACCCTGATCGTCAAGGCCCATACTCTGAGGCTCAAAATCTAGACTCAAAAATTGTATTACCTCAAAAATTTATCAACTTTGAATTATTCTTAAAGCCTATAAAAGAGTTTCATGACAGATATTCAACTATAAATGATAATAAAAGAAAAATTGTGTTTTATGACCTTTATGGATATATAGTTCCTTTAGATGTTCCGTTTAGTTCAGACACTTATTCTGCATATATATCTAACGACTACAATAATACTGGTGTAAACTGTAATTGTAATGAAGGAAAAGACTGCCCTAAAGAAAATGTTACTTTAGTAGGCGTCTATTGTGATGCTACTAATTGTAAATCATGCACATTGACGGCTTCGATAAAAACTCCTGAAACTGGTGATATTAACCAAATCGAAATTTTTAATCATAGGATTAGTATTCGATAAATTCAAGCTCATGAAAAAATGATAAAGTTTCCTAAATGGTTATTGCTTTTGTTGATGGTATCAACTATTTGTATTTTTTCATACCATCTGTCAACCCTTATTTTTGATGGTATTCCAACAACAAAAAGCGAGAAAATTACTCTAGTTATGAATTTAATTTCAACTGGACCTGTAGCTATTGTTCTTTTTATTCAATGGAGAGGTGGAGGGAGAAAAAGTAACTAAAGAATTAGTATTCAATAAAATATTGCTTATGAAAAAATGGATTTTATTTTTTACCCTTCTATTAAGTATGTTCTTATTTTCTTACCATCTATCCACCTTGATTTTTGATGGTTATCCGACAGTAAGAGATGAACAAATTAGTTTGATAATGTCTTTAAGTTGCACACTATTGATTTCAATAGGAGTTTTTCTACAGTGGAGAAAGTTAATCTAATAAAAACTTAAATAAAATGTATTAATGAACTTAAATAAGATTAGTTTTTTTGTTCTTCTAGGGCTAGTGTATACTCTTCTTTTTTTGATTGGTAGCATCAATTTAATATACTTTAAAAAAGAGGTTTCAATGGTCAAGTCTACATTTATGTATTATTTATGGGCCTCAGCAATTCAGGGGCTTGGCTTATCGCTAATATTCTATCTGTTTCACAGAAGGAGAGAAAGGAAGGCACGAAATACCAATCCATAAAACAGCACTTTAACAGATATGAAAAACATTTCTAAAAAAATTTTATACTCAGGTATTATCCTTTGGTTAGTTGGTATAATTGTTGTGTTTTTAAATCCTCAAGAATCCCATTTCTTGGAAAACCATCGCATATATGAGCTTGCTATAAATCACTTTATACTATTTGTTATGGCGGTAGTAGTGGCTCCTTTATTTGAAGAAATAGTTTTTAGGTTTGGACTGGTATATTCCAAACCTTATACCTACTATTTTTATGGTATCATTGGATTGAATGTTTTAGTATTTTCAAATTGGCAACTGCTAGCCATAGTTATTCTTCTATCAGCTATTGTACATTGTTTAAAGCTTGAAAGCAGCATCAAAATTATACTTGTAAGCAGTATAGCATTCGCATCTGTACACATGACTAACTTCTCTCAATACAATTTTTTTATCCTCTTCTACTTAATGGCGATTTTTGGACCAGGCCTAATACTGTCCTACATACGGATAAAGAGAGGCATCTTATTGGCTATAGCATGCCATGCTCTTTACAATTTTAGTGTACTGTATGCCGACTACCTAAGCAATCCAAAACAGATTATTTACGAAGACCATACGGTAGAGCTAAAATTAGAACGAAATGGATTTTTATCGTCTCAACTTCCTAGTTTCTATTTTGAAAAAGGTAGCATCAAATTTACATCTAAAAATATTGAACACTTGATGAAGCATGCAACTAGTCGTAATTTTAACGAATTTCATTACTATCCAAGAAGTGTCTATTACGATGGTCAAATTTTACATAAAGATAGTATAGAGACCGTGTTGCCTCACTATTTGGGTTACGAAGCCGTTAAATCGGCCAAAATAAAGCAAGGTTATGTTTTAGAATTAGGCGATTCCATAGCCGTTGAAACTAAAAGTAATAAGAATGAGCCATTTCGTAGTATTACCAAAAACACTCATAAAGGAGTGTTGAATAGTCTTTCGCATGACTATAAAATCCCTATTGAATTTGCAAATGACCAACATCCTGCTTTAACAAACCCAAAACATTTTACTGTTGGATATGATTTGGAGGAAAGTTTTGAGAAAAACATCGACTTAATCGCCTCACAAATAGGATATGAAATTAAAATTACCGAAAAAGAAATTGCGTGTAATATAGTTACATACAACAAAATCAAATGATATTTTTCTTGCGAAATACCAATCCATAAAACAGCACTTTAACAGATATGAAAAAACTTTTCTTTACGCTTATTGTTTTCACTTTGATATTAGGCTCTTGTTATGCGCCGTATTGTAAGCTGAATAGTGAAGAGAAAGATGCGGTAATGAGTAATATTAAGCCTTTTGAACTAACAAAAGTTTTTGATAATGAAAGAGACCTGTTTTACATCGTCGGTCAGAATCTGAAAGAAGTGCAAAACACTTTAAAAGATAAAAATAATAGGCTTGTTATTATCTTTTTCAATTGGTGGTGCCCAAGTTTTTCAGAAAACAGAGAGCGTATTGTAAAATTAGTTGAGTCATACCCTAATGTTAAGCCAATATATATTACGTCTGATGATTTTAGAGAATACCCTCGTTATCGAGAAAAATATCAAAATATTCTTAATTCAGATATCTATATGATTGATGTAGTAAAGTATGGAAATGGAAAAAGAAACCCACATAAAAGGCAAGAGCCATTTGTTGAAGAAATATGTCCGGAATGTTTAGAAAAAACGGGATTTCCAACACTTATTGTTTTCGATAGAGAAAAGAATCTGTTGTTTAATTCAACGGGGTTGGATTCTTTAGAATTTGTGCAGCTAGAAGAATCGCTTAGACCATAAAAAAGAAAAAGAGCCGAAATCGGCTCTTTTTTTATGCTGTAGTGGCTACTTTTTTTACGCCGACCAATTGTTGTATGGTCTCTTTAATAGCCTGTTTATCGTATTCACATTCTCGCCATAGTTCGGCTTGTGTGCCGTGCTCTATGTACTCATCAGGAATACCCAAACGCTTTATTTGTGAGTGGTAGTTATGGTCTGTCATAAACTCTACAACGGCACTTCCGAAACCGCCTTGGAGGCATCCGTCTTCTACCGTTATTACTTTATCGTGCTTTTTAAAGATTTCGTGAAGTAATGATTCGTCTAGTGGTTTAACAAAACGCATATCATAATGCGCAATGGAGTAGGTATCCAATTCATTTATAGCTTCAGTAGCAAAATTACCTACATGGCCAATAGTAAGTATCGCAATCTCGTTACCGTCCGATACCTTTCTTCCTTGACCTACCTTTATTTCTTCAAAAGGGGTTTGCCAATTTACCATCATGCCTTTGCCTCTGGGGTAGCGTATTGAAAATGGACCTTGATTAGGCAATTGAGCGGTGTACATGAGGTTTCTTAGTTCTTGCTCATTCATAGGAGCAGAAACCACCATATTAGGGATACACCTAAAATAAGCCATATCGTAAACGCCGTGATGCGTTGGACCGTCAGCACCTACCAAACCGCCCCTGTCTAAACAAAAGACTACGTTCAAGTTTTGAATGGCAACATCGTGCACCACTTGGTCATAGGCCCTTTGCATAAAGGAAGAGTAAATGTTACAGAAAGGCACCATACCTTGAGTAGCTAATCCAGCTGAAAAGGTAACGGCATGTTGTTCGGCAATACCTACATCAAAAGCTCTGTCGGGCATTTCTTTCATCATCATACCAAGAGAACATCCTGTTGGCATAGCTGGGGTAATCCCCATAATTTTATCGTTTTCCTTAGCCAACTCAATAATGGTTTTTCCAAACACATCTTGGTATTTTGGTGGCTCTGGACTAGTAGAGGTAGACTTTATAATTTCCCCCGTATTCTTATCAAATAAGCCCGGTGCATGCCACTTAGTGGGGCTGCCTTTTTCAGCTGGCTCGTAGCCTTTGCCTTTTTTAGTAATGCAGTGTAAAATTTTTGGACCAGGGATATCTTTTAAATCGCTTAAAATTTTAGTCAGGTGAACAACATCGTGTCCGTCAACAGGGCCAAAATACCTGAAATTTAGAGATTCAAAATAGTTGCTCTGCTTCAGTACGGCTGACTTTATAGCGTTTTCTAACTTGGCTGCTATGGCTTGAGCGTTAGGCCCGAACTTACTAACTTTTCCTAATAAATTCCACACCTCTTCTTTTACCTTATTGTAGGTGTGAGAAGTAGCAATATCCGTTAAATATTCTTTTAGCGCACCAACGTTTGGATCAATAGACATGCAATTGTCATTAAGAATAACCAATAGGTTAGAATTCTCAATTCCAGCATGGTTAAGCCCTTCAAAAGCCAAACCGGCAGTCATTGAGCCATCGCCAATTACCGCTATGTGTTGCTTATCTTTCTCATTTTTGTAATTAGACGCAACTGCCATTCCTAAAGCTCCAGAGATTGAAGTCGATGAATGACCTACTCCAAAAGTATCGTATTCGCTTTCCGAACGTTTTGGAAAACCACTAATGCCTTTGTAAATTCTGTTGGTATGAAAACGTTCTTTTCTTCCTGTAAGGATTTTGTGTCCGTATGCTTGATGGCCTACATCCCATACCAATTGGTCGTATGGAGTATTGAAAACATAATGCAGGGCAACGGTTAATTCAACAACGCCTAAACTAGCACCGAAGTGCCCACCCTTTTGAGAGACAACATCAACAATAAACTGTCTTAGGTCATCACAGACCTTAGGCAAATCGTTACTGCTAAGATTTTTTAAATCTTTTGGTAAATTGATATTGTCTAATGAACTCAAACTTGGATTAATTTATCGGTACAAATATAAACAATTTAACATCTGATATAACACGGTTAAAAACTAGTTCCCTAATTTGGACATTATTTTGATTTTTAACTTATCAATTAAAAGGTACATAACGGGTACAATCACTAAAGTTAAGAATGTAGCAAAAGTCAGTCCGAATATAACAGTCCATGCCATTGGCCCCCAGAAGATAGCGTTATCACCACCAAAGAAAATTTGTGGATTAAACTCGGTCAACAGGGTGTTGAAATTGATATTCATTCCAGTTGCTAAAGGCAATAATCCTAAAACTGTTGTGATGGCCGTTAGCAATACTGGTCTTAACCTTTTTTGTCCTGCTTCTCTAATACTTGCAATAGAATACTCATAGCCTAGTTCCTGTGAATCGTCTAAGCCAAGCTCTTCTTTTTTTCTAGATTTTATAAGGTCAATGTAGTCAATTAGTACAATGGCATTATTTACCACAATTCCTGCTAGTGACACTATTCCAATACCCGTCATAATAATGACAAAATCCATGTTGAAAATCGCTAAGCCCAAGAACACACCTATGGTACTAAACAATACCGTCATGATAATGATTATTGGCTTGAATATAGAGTTAAACTGTGATACTAAAATCAATGTAATTAAAGCCACTGCAATTAGTAAGGCTTTGGATAAAAAGTCTTGAGTTTGGGCTTGCTCTTGCTGTTTACCTGTAAATTGTAAGTCGCAATTTTCTGGCAATGGATAATCAGCTAATAGCTTTTTCAACTGCTCGTTAATAGCATTCTCGTTGTAGCCCTCAATTACATTTGAATAGAGTGTTACCTGCCTTTTCATATCCTTTCTATTTACAGAACCGAAAGTGTTATTGTAAGTATAGTTTGCCACAGAAGAAATAGGAATCTGCATAATTTTTCCGTTGGATTGACTTCTAAACGTTATGCTTTGGTTCATTAGCGAAGACACATTGTAGCGGTATTTATCGGCTAATTTCAAAGTAATAGGATACTCGTCTTCACCATCTTTAAATTTAGAAACTTCTTTTCCAAATAGTGCCGTTCTGATAGTGGACCCAACTTGAGAGGTAGACACGCCTAGTCGACGCGCCATGTCTCTATCAATTTTCACAAGCATCTCGGCTTTGCTCAATTCTAAATCCACTTTTAAACCTTCAATCCCAGGAATTTTTTCCTTTTCAATGGTTTGCTGAATATCTTCCGCTAAGAAAAGTAAATCATCGAAGTTTTCACCTGTTATTTCTATATTGATGGGTCGTCCCATAGGCGGTCCATCACGGTTTTTATCCACACTGATTTCAACTCCTGGCAATTCCTTCATAGAGGCTGAAAGCTCTTTCATAACTTGGCCAGTAGCAATGCCGTCTCTGAATTTAAACTCAACAAAATTGATAGTAATCCTTGCTTTGTGTGGAGTATTTCCTGTGCCTCCACCCATTTCGTTAGGGTCTGATGTTCCAGCACCTACATTGGTCAGTACAGAAGATACGATATGTTCGTATGGACTTAAAATAGAAATGATGTCTTGCTCAACAATTCGAGCAATAGAGTCTGTTGCCACAACGTCTGTGGCTTCAGGCATTTCTAAAAATACATTGATATATTTTGGCTCATTAACAGGGAAAAACTCAACATTAGGCTTCATCAATCCAAAAAACACAATGGAGAAAATCAATAAAAAGAAAGTTCCTGCTAATAGTTTTAACGGTTTTCTTCCTTCTAATGCCCAACTTAATATTTTGGAATACTTTTCTTCTAACCTTACAAGCAAAGTGTCTTGAAACCAGTACGATAGTGGCGTCAAGTATAAACTATTTAACAAACTTAACAACCCAAAAGCTAAGGCTAAAGAACCCAATATTCTAGCGCCTAATAGATAAAAAACAATTGAAATAATAGCGGCGTAAATACTGGTCTTTTTGAGTTTTGGTTTATCAACTTCTGCACGTACATCTTTTTGCATAAACTGTGATGCAAAAACAGGATTTATTACCAAAGCTACGAATAAGGAAGAGCCTAGTACAATGATTAAAGTCATTGGGATATACCCCATAAATTCACCCATTAAATCGTCCCAGAATAACAATGGAAAAAAGGCCGCCAAAGTGGTTAGGGTAGAGGAAATAATAGGCACTGCTATTTCGCCCACCCCTTGCTTTGCAGCTTCTAATTTACTTAAGCCTTCTTTTTTGTAAATACGGTCAATGTTTTCTATTACAACAATGGCATTGTCCACTAACATCCCCAATGCTAAAATAAGCGCAAATAACACTACCATATTCATAGTGGTTCCCATTCCGCCAAATACCACAAAGCTGATAAACATTGACAATGGAATAGCCATTCCAACAAATAATGCGTTTCTCAAACCTAAAAAGAACAGGAGAACAAGTACCACCAAAATTACTCCAAAAATGATGCTGTTTTCTAAGTTACTTAACTGGTCTCTTGTCTGTTCAGACTGGTCATTTGTAATGGATATGGTTAAGTTTTGAGGTAAAATAGACGTCGATTTTGCGGTATTTAGTAGAGACATTATTTTGCTTGTCGCTTCTAAAAGGTTTTCACCGCTTTTTTTAACCACATTTAAAGATACTACAGGCTGTGTGTTTAATCGAGCAAAACTTTCTCTTTCCTCATATCCATCCGTAACTGTAGCAATGTCTTTGAGGTAAACTATATTGCCTTTTTCATGCTTAACAATGATGTTGGCAATTTCTTCTGCAGATGTAAATTCTGCCGAAGTACGAACCATTCTTCTTGTATTACCAATGAGTACATTTCCACCCGCAATTGTAGTGTTTTCAAAAGCAATGGCGCTTTCTATATCGCCAAAACTAACCTGACTGCTTTCCATGAGGTAAAGGTCTGCCTCGACACGGATTTCTTTATCCAATAAGCCTGTGATTTCAACTTTTGAAATCTCTGAAAAAGATTCAATTTCATCCTGTAAATATTCGGCATGGATTTTTAATTCATCCAAACTAAAATCTCCAGAGAGGTTTATATTTAAAATTGGAAACTCTGAAAAGTCGATGTCCATGACCATGGGGTCCATGTCTAGATCTCTTGGCAAATCGCTTTTGGCTTTGTCAACAGCATCTTTAACATCTTGCAAAGCCACTTTGAGTTCAACGTCAGTATTAAATTCTACAATAACAGATGAATTATCTTGAATAGATGAAGAGGTTAGTTTTTTTAAGCCTTTTACCGATTTGATTTCTTTTTCTAAAGGACGTGTAATAAGGTTTTCTATATCAGCAGGCGAGTTTCCAGGATATACAGTTTGCACCATTATTGTTGGCATAACAATATCTGGATACAAAGACTTGGGCATGGATTTGTACGAAAATATACCAAAGAGCGTCAGCAATGCTGTTAGAATAAAAACAGTGGTTTTATTCTTCAATGATAAATTCGTGATTTTGAAACTTCGTTTACTCATCTATTTATTTTTTTACTTCAATAATACTTCCGTTTGACACCTCATCAAAACCTACTGTAATGACTTTTTGTCCAAACTCTAATCCGCTAGTTACATGTGTTTCTGCTCCTTGGGATAAGCCCACTTCGATGTATTTTTTAATGGCCTTTTTGCCTTCGGCAAGGAATACAAATGAGCCACGCATATCTTTCTTAATGCATGATGATGGCAATACAACCGTATTTTCGGCGCTAAAATCTTTAATCTGTAATGACGCTACGGCATTTGGCTTAATGTCGCCTGAGTCATTTCTTAAATTAATTTTCAACTTGAAAGTTCTATTTTCTGGATTGATAACCTGTCCAACAAAAGAAACTGGCGCCTCTAAGTCTATACCCAATGAGTTAAAGGAGATTTTTACCAAATCGCCTTTTTTCAAAATGGAAGAGTAACGCTCCGCTACATCTACCTCTATTTGCAACCTTTTTGAGTTCACCACTCTAAATGCTGGTTTGCCAGGTGAAGTAAATTCTCCTTCGTTAATGAAAATTTCGTCTAGCCTTCCGCTTACTGGAGAAACGATTTCGTACTTGTCTAACTGCGCTTCTGAAGCAGCTAGTTTTTTACTTAACGATTGGTATTGATTTTTGGCTTGTAGAAATTGGATTTCAGATCCAATCCCTTGCTTCCATAGGTTGTCTTGTCTTTCGAAAGTCGTTTTGGCAAGTTCTACCGACTGTCTTAAGTCCTCAACTTGATTGACCATAACGTTGGCATCAAGCTGTACTATGGCTTGGTCTTTAGAGACCCAGCTGCCCTCTTCAACCAATCTGCGCACCACTGTAGCACCTACTTCAGAACTAACTACAACGTTAGCTCTAGATGTTACGATACCTGGTTGATTTATGTAATGTGCAAAAGAGCGTTCGGCTACTTCTTGCACATTTACGGCTATTCCGTCCTCGGCTAATGTGTCGGCTAAGTCTATCTCTTTTTCAAGAGTAAGGATTTGGGTTTTTATCTCTCCTAATTGTTCTTTTAGGGTTTTCAAAGATGCTTTCTTTTGGTCAAGTTCGCTGACTTTTTCTCCACAGCCAACAAAGGCTATTAGAGATGCTAGTATTAAAGTGTGTGTTGTTTTCATTAGTTTCCTACTGATCGGTTATAGTTAGTTTTTGCTATTAGTAAATTGTAAATGGCCTGTGCATTATTTGCTTGTGATTGGCTGTAGTCTGCACCTGCTTGTGATAATTCTGAACTACTCACTAAGCCCTCCTTGTATTTTAGCAAGGTTTTGCGGTAAATCTTTTTGCTTAATTCCAAACTGTTCGCGGTTTGCTCTTGTGAGTTAAAGGCTGTAATGTAATTGGATAAAGCCATTTCGTAAGCTAACTGTAGATATTCTGACGTTTGAGCTTGGTTATTTCTGGCTTTTTCTAGATTTATTTTTGCCTGTTGAATTCTTGAAATTCTAGCAAGACCATCAAACAAAGTCAAGTTTGCCTTTATTCCAATGACATTTGAAGGGTACCATTTTCCTTCATCAAAAAAGTCAAATTCGTTTCTGTATGCATTCTTGCTATAAGACGCAAATGCTGTGATTGATGGTAATAGTTGTGACTGAAACCGTCTTAAATCGAGCTTCTGTAGTTGTGTTTGGGTTTGTGCCAACTGATATTCTTTTCTGTTTTCAATAGTTGGCTCTTGCAATTGAATGTTATTATTTTCAGCCAGTAAGGTGCTCAGGCTATCTGTTAAAATAATTTCTTCATCTAGTGGAAGCCCTAAAATAAGCTTGAGGTATAAATATGCTACCTCAGTCATTCGGTCCATGTTTTCAGACTGTATTTTCATGTTAGACAAGGTCAATGCCATTCTGTCCACATCAAGGTCTTCTACTAAACCCAAGTCGTACATTGTAGTCACCTCATCCAGAATATCTTGGTGAATGTCAGCTATCAATCGTAAGAACGCTTTACGTTCTTCAGCTACCAAAACGTTGTAATAAGCCGCTGCTACACTGTCCTGAATTTGTTGTTCGGTAAGTTCTAAGGATTGCACGGATAGGCTCTTGTAAATTGAAGACGCTTTTAATCCAACGATATACGTTCCATCAAAAATTATTTGCGAAGCCGAAAGTGTCGAAGTCGAGTTGTACTCTGTACCAAATTGCAGTTCAGTAAACTCATCGTCGGCGGCGGAAGGAATGAACATATTAGCAGGCACTACAGTTGTAGGAATTTCTAAAAACTGTTGCATGTTTACTTCTCCATTAACTTTTGGTAAGCCAATGGCTACAGTTTCCATGACCTTTTTCTTTGCCAACTTAACATCTAAGCGAGCATTTTTAACTTCAGTATTGTTTGCTAAGCCTAACTTCTGAGCGTCTTCAACCGAAAGCCGTTGCTGAGCGCCGGCTGTAAGTGCAACTAAAAATGCAACTATTAATAGCTTGTTATTCATTGATTTTATTTTCTAAGTGTTTGATTCCTTTTGGGGTAGCTATTCCCCTAATGTGATATATTCTGATTTCTTTTAAAAGATCCTTAAAATTGTAAACGGTAAGCGGGAATACTTCATCATTTACCAAAGCATCCGTTCTACTTATAATTAATTTGGTAACGATATCCACATCTAACTCACTTCTGTATAACCCTTGTTGAATACCGTTTATGAGGTTGTTTTTCATGATATTAAACAATACCTTTTGCTTTAACTCCTCCAGTAATCCCCATGTTTTTGGGTAATACCTTTTTAGTTCTCCCAGTAGATATGGATTTGTTTTTTTCATCATTAATGAAACCCCTTCGTCAATAGCAAATAAGCCGTCAATCGCATTTTGAACTTGAGAATTAGAATTATTAACCATTTCTTCAAACATCTTGGTATGCCATTTGAAACATTGGTGCACCAAATCTTGTTTGTTGTTAAAATGAATGTAAAGTGTCTTCTTAGAAATACCCAAGTTAGAGGCCACTTCGTCCATGTTTACTTGCTTAACTCCTTTTTTCAAAAAGAGAATTAACGATTGGTGTATAATTTTATCTTTTGGTTCCATAATTGGGGGCGCAAAGATACAACTAAAAAAACTTTGGAAACATTTTTTGTATTATTTTGTTTCCATTGTTTAATTATCTGATTAATTGCATTAGAAGTTTTAAGATTTAATATCTTTGTTGAAAGAATAAATAAGATGAAACACACCAAAGTAAAAACTCTATTGATTGGAGAAAGCCTTAACCAAACAATTTGCGTTAAAGGTTGGGTAAGAACTAAGCGTGGCAGTAAAAATGTTTCTTTTATTGCAATTAATGATGGTTCAACAATAAATAATATACAGGCTGTTGCCGAAAGTGAATCTTTCGATGAAGAGTTGATTAAGCAAATTAATACTGGGGCTTGCGTACAGATAATAGGGACTTTGGTAGAGTCGCAAGGAAGCGGTCAGAAAGTGGAAATTAATGCCCAAGAAATTGAAGTATTAGGTGAGGCTGACGCTGACATATACCCTCTTCAACCTAAAAAACATAGTCTAGAATTTCTTAGAGAAAAAGCACACCTACGGTTTAGAACGAACACCTTTAGTGCGGTCTTTAGAATTCGTCATGCTCTGTCTTTTGCTATTCATAAGTTTTTCAATGACAAAGGCTTTGTAAACCTACACACGCCCATCATTACTGGAGCCGATGCTGAAGGTGCTGGCGAAATGTTTCAAGTGAGTAGCTTAGATTGGAATAACCCACCAAAAGACGAAAATGGCAATGTGGATGAAACACAAGACTTCTTTGGCAAAAAAACCAACCTTACCGTTTCAGGTCAGTTAGAAGCCGAACTTGGCGCCTTAGCCTTAGGGCAAGTGTATACTTTTGGGCCTACTTTCAGAGCGGAAAACTCAAACACATCCAGGCACTTGTCTGAATTCTGGATGATTGAACCAGAAGTGGCCTTTAATGACCTCAACGATAACATGGATTTGGCAGAAGACTTTCTAAAATATTGCATTAAATACGTTTTGGAAAACTGTGTAGATGATATCGCTTTTCTCGATCAACGTTTGACAAATGAAGAAAAAAATCTTCCTAGTGAACAAAAATCAGAAATGAGTCTGATTGAACGCCTAAATTTTGTGGTAAACAATGAGTTTGAAAGACTAACTTATACCGAAGCCATCAATATTTTAAGGAATTCTAAACCCAACAAGAAAAAGAAATTTCAATACATCATTGAAGGTTTTGGCGCAGACTTACAGTCCGAGCACGAGCGTTATCTGGTAGAAAAAAAGTTTAAGAAACCCGTTATTTTAACTGACTATCCCAAAAACATAAAAGCCTTTTACATGCGCATGAATGAAGATGGAGAGACCGTTAGGGCTATGGATATTTTATTTCCTGGAATAGGCGAAATTGTGGGCGGTTCTCAAAGGGAAGAGCGTCTAGAATTTCTAAAACGCCGCATGGACGAAATGGATGTTGACCAAGAAGAATTATGGTGGTATCTTGAAACTCGTCAATTTGGCAGCTGTCCTCACAGTGGATTTGGATTAGGGTTTGAACGATTAATAATGTTTGTTACTGGCATGAAAAATGTCAGAGACGTTATTCCTTTTCCTCGATACCCCCAAAATGCAGAATTTTAATTGATGCAAAAACAAAGACTAAAACAGGAAATAGGACTAAAGCTTAGCCCTCAACAAATACAATTTCTTGGTTTGTTGCAAATTCCTTTACTGTCTTTAGAGAAACGTATTGAAGAAGAACTTGAAAACAACCCCGCACTAGAAGAACAAGCAGAAAACGATAACGCTCCAGAACCTAACGAGCAAAGCTGGGAAAAAAACAGCTTCAGAAACACAAACAAAGAAGATTCTGTTAGAGAATTTACCCACCAAAGGGAGCTAAGCCTTCAAGAGTTCTTGCTGCAGCAACTGCCTATGCTAAACCTCAACGAGAAGGAAGCCTCTATTTCTGAATTTATCATTGGCTGTTTGGATGACAATGGTTTTTTGAGCCGTTCCCTTTTGTCTATCACTGATGATTTATTGTTCAAAATGAATCTAGAAATTAGTGAATATGAACTCGTCCCATTATTAAAAAATATACAAACACTAGATCCTATTGGCGTTGGCGCAAGAGACCTACAAGAATGTTTGCTTATTCAATTGGAAAACAAGCCTGCGACTTCATCGGTCACAAACGCCATAGAAATTCTAACAAAAGAGTATTCTGCTTTCAGCAACAAGAATTATGAGAAGTTAGGCCGTGAATTAAACTTAAACCAAGAGGCACTAAAAGCGGCTTACAAAGAAATCGGCTCATTAAACCCAAAGCCTGGCGCAAGTTTCTCTACTCAAGAAGAAGGAAACAATTTTATAACGCCAGACTTTAGTCTAGAAGTTCAAAACGATGAACTAAAAGTAGTCCTCAATAACAGCAAAGTAAAAAAACTCAAAAGCAGTGAGTATTATAAAAACATGCTTAAAAACCTTGAAGACACAAAGGGTGATAACGAGGCTATTTTATTTTTAAAAGATAAAATTGAAGGTGCAAATTGGTTTGCTAATGCCCTTATTCAACGTGAACAGACACTGCTAAATACCATGAATTGTATCGTTGAAATACAATCGGATTATTTCAAATCTGGCGATGAAAGAACACTCAAACCGATGAAACTAATGGATATCGCCGAAAAAATAGATTTGGACATTTCTACAATATCCAGAGTAACAAACAGTAAATACATTGAAACGCCTTACGGAACGTTTTTATTAAAAGATTTTTTCTCTGACGCTTACAGCAAAGAGGATGGGACTACTATTTCAAATAAAGTTGTCAAAAGCCATTTAAAAGAAATTATTGAAAACGAAGATAAAAAGAGACCTTTTTCTGATGAAGATTTGTCGGATAAACTAAGTGAAAAAGGCTATCATATAGCCCGAAGAACTGTTGCTAAATATCGCGAACAACTCGACTTTCCTGTTGCGCGACTAAGACGAACACTATGATGAAATTTGCTCAATTTATTTCGGTTTTAGCTCATCCATTGTTTATGCCGTCCTACGCCTTTGGTTTACTCATGTATACTAATCCATACATTAATATGATGGTAAGCGACTCTACAAAAAGCGCAATAATTATCATCCTCTCTATTTTTACTATTGTACTGCCCATACTTTCAGCCATTATACTCAAGAAACTTAAGGTGATTGATAGTATATATATGAAAACTTCTGAGGAAAGAAAATGGCCATTTATTTTTACACTGGCTTGGTATTACTTTGCAATACAACTACTTTCTAGACTATATATTCCTCAAAGTTTCTTGCTACTTATGTTGGGAGCCATTAGTGCTATTGGCCTTTCATTAATCATTACTTTGAGGTGGAAAATAAGCATACATATGCTTGGAATTGGTGGGGTTATTGGTGCCATTATTGGCATTTCACACCGCTTTCAGTTTGACCATTCTAATTTAATAATAGCTTTAGTGCTTTTTGCTGGACTTGTAGGCTTTGCTCGCTTAAAAACACTTTCACACAACTACAAACAAGTATATGTTGGCTTTTTGCTTGGCCTAATAGTTGAATGGGCAAGCGTATTATATTTGTAGGATTAAATGCTTACATTTGTTTAAACTTCTTAAATCTAGAACCCATGAAAAAATTCTTTAGCGGTATACTATGCCTTTTTCTATTATCCTCTTACGTTAATGCTCAAAACCAAGCCTGTGCTGACAGTTCAGCCTTCTACACTTTTCAATACAATGCTAAAAATTATACCATTGTAAAAGACGGAAAAAATTGGGCTGATGCTTTACTTTGTGCTTATGAGCTAGGGGGGCATTTGGCAATTATTGACAGTCAAGAAGAGCAAGATGCTATTTGGGCTGAAATTCAAAATGCGAATATTATCAACTCTAATACCATAGCTCCTGATGGTGGTAATGCATCTTACCTTTGGATTGGCGGCAATGACCTTACTGAAGAAGGAAATTGGGTATGGATTGACGAAAACGGTTCAACAACTCAGTTTTGGCAAGGAATATCTACTGGAAATTCAGTAGGTGGGTTGTACAACAATTGGGGCTATGAACCCGATGACTATTTGGGGCAACAAGACGGCTTAGGCTTAGCCTTGACCGATTGGCCTTTGGGTTATGCGGGAGAATGGAACGACATAAACGTTGCTAATTCATTGTATTTCATTGTTGAGTCTGAAATTGATACAACTTCTGAAGGCGGAAGCGGTGGAGAAAACGAATTATGTACTGACAGCACTGCGCTTTTCTACTTTCAATACGACAATAAAAGTTACGCTATCGCAAAAGAAGCAAAAAATTGGGCAGATGCTTTAGCTTGTGCTTATGAATTTGGAGGTAGTTTGGCAAAGATTGACAGTCAAGAAGAGCAAGATGCTATTTGGACTGGAATTCAAAATGCCAACATTACCAACTCTAATACCGTAGCCCCTGATGGTGGTAATGCATCTTACCTTTGGATTGGCGGCAATGACCTTGTTGAAGAAGGAAATTGGGTATGGATTGATGAAAACGGTTCAACAACTCAGTTTTGGCAAGGAATATCTACTGGAAATTCAGTGGATGGATTATACAACAATTGGGGCGATGAACCCGATGACTATTTGGGGCAACAAGACGGCTTAGGCTTAGCCTTGACCGATTGGCCTTTGGGCTTTGCGGGAGAATGGAACGACTTAAACGTTGCCAATTTATTATACTACATTATTGAGTTTGAAGGTGATTCAGCCTCAGAAGATAGTGTTATTGCTATAGCTAGTCATAGCCTCCTATTATCGACAATATATCCTAATCCAAGCTCTTCTTATTTTAAAATTTCAGGCAATGACGTAAAAGAAGTAATAATTTTAAATGCATTGGGTCAGCAAGTGTATCACAAAGTAGCATCAACTAAAACCATAAATATTAATCATCTTCAAGATGGAATCTATTTTGTAAAAATGATTACTGATGATAACAATTATCTAATACGTAAATTGAAGGTTATAAAATAATTAACAAAAGGACTGAGTTAGCTCAGTCCTTTTCTTTTTCCTTGTAGTCGTAATAGAATTCTTGCTCTTCGGCAGATTCTTCTAAAAGCTCATCAATTTCGTATTGGTAAATTTGTTTTGGCGGTCCACTTTCTTTAAACCAATAGGCTAATATCAAACCAGCAAATCCGCCTGACAAGTGTCCTTCCCACGAAATATGATCTTGCATTGGAAAAACGCCCCAAATCATGCCACCATATAAGAATACAACAAACATTGAAATGGCCATTAGACGAGTATGCTTTCTAAAAAAACCACTAAAAAACAAAAAGGAAGCTAAAGCATAGACCAACCCACTTGCTCCAATATGAAAGCTTGGACGTCCGATTGACCACAACCAAATGCCACTCATTAGCCACGACCACAAAAAAACTTCATTAGCAATACCTCTGTAGAAATATGTGAGGGTGGAAATCAATACAAAAAGTGGTACGGCATTATTAGTCAGATGCTTCCAATCTCCATGAATTAAGGGAGATAATAAAATTCCTTTCAATCCTTCAACAGTGCGTGGAAGAACACCATATTTTACAAAACGAACTTGCCAATAAAATTCCAAAAACTCTATTAAAGCAAGCAAAAGAATAAATAAGGCAGGAAAAATAAAATGATGAAGGTTAAGCTTTTGTGTCATTTTAAAAATCGTAATCTAAGCCAACACCTAAAATGTATAATTGTGGGTTATTGCTGTTAAATTCTTGCTGAAGCCTGTAATATAAAGAAACGTCAATGTTTTTAGTAAAAGGGTATGACGCCCCTAAAGTATATCGCCATTTATTTAATGACTGATTCCGGTAAAACACTTCATAAGAGGTGTATGGCTCGAGGGGTGTTTTACGAATATTGTAGCTCAAAGATAGTTTATCTCTAAAGGTAGTTTTTGACGACTGTACTTGATAGCGTAACCTATTCGAAAACTTCCACCTTTTGTGTTTATACTGGTAGTTTAAATCAGCAAAAAGACGGTGTTTTACGTCAATTTGTGACGCATTATCATAATCATTTATGAAACGGTATCCAGCTGCTAAAGACCACGATTTATTCAGTTTATTACGTAAAGAAACATTGGTGAAAAGAACATCGGATAATGATGCGTTTTCTCTAAGCCTAAACCCTTGGTCTACTGAAAGTTTTAGTTTTTTATTTAGCGAATGTGAAACCCCAACTTTCGACCATATTTGAAAATCTTGCTCTTGTGCTGATAAGAGAAATGGCAGAAAAAAAAATAAAACTATACTACTTCTGTTCATCATCAAAAAAGAAAATTCTTAGCTGGGCGGTGTCTCTTAAAAAGTCAATGCTCTTGACTTCTACACGAGTAATGTCAAGACCTGTCCTTTGCTTTAAATCGTCCAATAGCTCCTGACGTCTTTCTGGTACAATAAGCTCTATTTTTTCTAAAGTAATGTTCTTTCTAGATTCGTGTTTTAGCAACCAAATCTTTTCAAGACCATAAGTAATAGCAATAAATATAAGATTAGTAAACACTACTTCTGTATGACTAATTTTTTTGTTTACTAGCGCATTCATTACAGAAATACCAATAATTACGAACAGATAAGTCATTTCCTTAATAGGAATTGGATCTGTTCGGTATCTAATAATGCCAAAAATGGCAAACAGTCCTAGAGCAAACCCAAGTTCTAGCTTTACGTTTTCTAGTAAGAAACACAGGAAAAAGACCGTAACACTAATTAGTAAATAGGTAAATAGATAATCCTTGTTTTTAGTTGCTGGATAATATAAATAGCGAACAATATAGCCCACTATCAAAAAGTTAAAAACGGATCGAACTAGTAGCTCAATAAAATCTTTTTGGTCAAAAATATCGGTTCCAAAAAGCTCTATATCTGAAATTAGTAATAATAGACTATTCATGATGTTGAAGTTTATTAATCTTTAAAAACTTAGGTTTAAAATTATTGTTTTTTAGTAATGGGTAAAGACTTGCCGTTGCCATGCAATACTTGCTAATTCTGAAAGGTCTAACCCTATTCTTTTTTATGATTCGCATAAAGGGTGAAGCGTAATTAATCTTTTCCTGCTTAACCTCTGCAATTACCATATTTTCTAATTCAGAGGTTTTATTATCACCCTCAAAATTAATATTAATATCGAAGGTCAATCGTTCTTTTAATTTTTTATTTACTAGTGTTAAGCGATTAAATCTGTTCCAGTGCTTAGGAACTAGCTTTTTTTCTTCCCCAATAATTGAGGTGATAAATTCATTTGCATCTGCATTTATCACATCGGGTATTTTATCCACTTTTACCCTTTTTTTAATTGTTTTGCCTTTATTGGTTTTGTGTTTTATTTCCAAAAAACACAATCCAGAGTCAATGTATTCTCTGAAGCGAACTTTGTTTCGGTTGGTTTTACCGTTATGGTGTTCAAAATAAAACTCAAAATCTTCAGTGTCAAAATACAACGAGCGGTAAGCACTTGTGCGAGCGCCATTGATATCTAAAACAAAATAATGCTCTTTGATTTCATTTAAAACTTTTCCCAACAATTCCAACTCAAAAACAAATTTAGTGTCGGTTCTGTTCATTAAACGAACGGAGTCCATTTGCTCCAAAGAAATGGGGTCAAAAGAATCTAATATGTTATTAATTAACTGCAATATTATATCTGGATATTTCTCCTAAATTATTAACGGAGTTGTTATCTGTAATTTCTATTTCGACTATTTGAGGGAAATCTCCATTAACACAATTTGGGTGCCAAATGGTAGAGGCTAGGGCTTGAGCGTAAGTTGGGTTTGTTTGGCTTAATGCCGCCAATCCGCTTGTATCCGCCTCACATTCAGAATATACAAATAGCGTATACTTACCTTTCCTTAAATTTTTAAAAGCGAAAGAACCATCCCAAGAAGTATTATAGGAATCATCATACAGGTTGTCTTCATCGCCATATATTATATACACTTCTTCATCGGCGCTTGAGTATGCTGATAAAGTGTCAACATATTGGTTTCCACCGGGCACATCAAAATGCCTTATATCGTAGGTAGTTATTTTACCAACAATAGAAGAAGTCCCGCCTTCTCCTGCCTCTTTTTGACATGAAAGTAATGCGCTAATTCCAAGTAGAAAAAGTGCACTATGTTTCACTTTATTGTATACTAATTTTACGAAACTCATCATCTATTTTTAATATATAAACTCCTTTTTGCCAATTACTTACATCTATAGTCAGGCCATTTCTAATCTCTTGGTTTTTATAATACGTCTTGCCTAATACATCATAAACTTTCATATTTTTTGCATACGGCACTACAATATGTAACAAATGATGGGCTGGGTTAGGATATATAGAAATAATATTATCCGTTGAATATTGAGTAACGGAAGTCCCTAATCCATTATTGGCATTATGAGTATGGTTTTGAACTACAAAAGTACCGCTTCCATTTGGGACACGCGCATAGCCTGAATCTGAGGGTAATTCTCCATAAAATAAGGCATCAATTATGAAGTTATTTGACGTTGATAAGAACAACTCTTCCCCCTCAGCAGACAGCCTGAAGTTGGTATGAAGGCCACTAGAGGCATCAATATCATTGTCTAACCAAACCACCAAATATTCATCTGGCGCTATGCTGACATCTGGAAATGTCCATTTGTCTAATAAATTTTCATTGTCAGATAAATGATACCCCAAAAGATTAATGGTTGAGTTTCCCCTGTTGTATAGTTCTACCCAATCGTCGTATTCGGTAAAGCCTGAAGAAGTGTCTTCAACGGAAGAAGTATTAGAAGCCATGAACTCATTAATGACTAAATCTCCAACGACTGGTAAGTAATGAAATTCATGTTCTGCACGTTCAGGAGAAAATACTCCAGCATCGTTATTTTCAGCATATATATAATATTGAACGTCAAGTGCGTTAACATCAATTGAAACCCCGTAAATTCCATCATTTGCTTGTCCGTCAGAGTGATTGCCATCATCAAACATTTCTAATTTAGTAAACACTTCGTATGGTCTAAATCTGTAGCCAAATACTACTGATTCTGCATTATCAACTTGTACGCTAATGTTCGCTCCTGAATAAATATTCACCACAGATGGCGATGTACTTACTGTACCAATAGTTGGTGGTGTTGCTGTAAAGTCATCCTGTGATTCTAGAAACTCTATTCGACTTTCCATTAATGAACTTAGCCCAAATTTTTGACCGCCACCTGGACCGCCTCCTCCTACCGAAACATCATCATTAAGGTTGCTGATAAAATCGGTATAGCTATAGATAGCGTTTGGATCTGTTTGAACGCTCGTCTTGATTAAGTTCTGTAATTCTAAGCCTCGTTCAGTATACCAAGCATTAGAAAAATTTTCACTCATTATGGTTCGCATATGAGCAACATACATTCGTTTGTAAGTAGGGTTTGAATATATTAAATCCAACAAAGGCCAAGTTTCATCGCCTTCTCTAAGAAAGGGGTCAAGTTGAATAATGTCAGTAGGGCCTCCCAAAACAGGGCCTTGGTTTATCGATGTAAAACCTCCAAAAGATTCGTTTAAGTCCCATACTACAGAGTTCATTCGGTTATTATCGTCTTTTATAAGATAATAGTTTTGTTTGAAGGGCCCCAAATAGCTATCAAGATTAACCAAAACATTGTTAAAAGCACACATCCAAATAGCTCTATCTATGTCTAGAAATTGCTCAATATTTTCAGGGTTATTGGCAATGGCATTGGTTAATGTAATGAGATCGCTCCAACCAAAGTCTGATTTCAATTCATAGTAGTCGTAGTAATTGGCTGAATCAAGGCCAAGATACTCCAACGATGAGCCTCCGTTAAACGTACTTACAGGATTACACTTTAATCGACTATTGTCATTGTTTGCATACAGATGCCTTCTTTGAAAATCTGAATTAACCGACTCAGAACTGCTGTAAAGTCCGTGGTAATTACCATTAATAGAAACTCTAGCAAAATTGGATCTAGGAGCTTGCATGTACTTTCTTGCAATTTCATAAGACAATACTTCTCTCAAAAAAGAAGGGTCTTTATCTCCACTAGAGAGCTTTAGTGTTTGGAAGCCTCTATAATCTTGGTTGTTATTAAATTCATCTAAAGATATATTAAGAGGGTTTTTATCGTTATTTTCTGAAAACGTACTGTTTCCTTTATACTTAACACCAACGCTATCTTTCATTGAACCGTTTATCAAGACAGAATCTGCCATGAGATAAGTGTCTGAATCATAATTACTTATCATTACTTCATCCCAATTAGATATTGGAAAATAAATATCAATACTAGTAATGTTATCAGTATCGTACAATTCCTGACCATAGGAAAGTGACAGTGACATTACAAGAAAAAGAAGCGTTTTAATATAACTCATTAGTAATATTGAAAGGTTGCATGGTTCTACTAGCAAATTTAACCTTTTTTTAACAATAGTATAAAGCCTTTAATACTAATATCTTACTGCTTAAAAGTAGAATTAAAAGGTTATTGTAGATAACAAACTTTCTTTCTGGTTAAGCAATTGCTCCAATGAGAAAAAGGTTTCAGTTCTGTTTATTCCTTCAATCTTGTGAATTTTACTAATTATTTGACGGGCATCGTTAGAATCAATAGCGCGGATTTTACAAAACAAACTTGATTTACCGGTAGTAAAATCCATACCAGTAATATTGTCAATCTTCAATAACTCTTTTAGCGCCTGATCATATTTAGATGCTTTATCCAAATATACTCCCATATAGCAGGTGTAATTAAAGCCTAACTTATCGTAGTCAATTGTAATGGTGAAGTTTTTAATTATCTCTAATTTTTGCAAGCGTTTTATCCGAACATGAATGGTTGTATTGGAAACCTTAAGAGTATTAGCAATTTCAGAAAAGGAAATTTTTGAATTTAAAGACAACAACTTTAGTATTTCTAAATCTAATTTGTCTATTAAAGTTGATTTTGACATCGTAATGTGGTTTTAAATTTAAATAATAATGCTAAAATAACGCCTCTGAAAAGTCTTTTTGACACTTTTATAAGCATTAAAAAACCATTTTTACAAATTTATGCTTTTTATTGTTTTTATTTAATACTTATAAGTGCAAATATATGTAATTTTGTACAGTTAGTTAGTAAATTTGATATGAAAAAAATAACAGTTCATCATTTAGATTCGGTTTCAGAGTATTTTTTAAATTCTAAAAACCATATAACTGAAGTCAAATATTTATCCAATAATAGAACAAAGGACTATTATTATGAAGAGAGCGACCCCGTTTATCATTCATTAATAAGTCTTTTTCACAATTATGATTTGACTTCTGAACCGACTACCAAACCAAGAACGATTAATGAATATCGACAGAATAAAGACATTTGTTATTCATTAAATTAAAAAAGGATACAGAAGAATAATTTTGAAATCATGTTTTTTCATAATAGGCGTACATTTTTCATAATCCTTTCACTAGTAATGCTAGTGATTCTATTTTTTTTCAAATCATCAAACATCACCCATGCAGTTAGTCGACATTAATAGTGCCGACACTGCTTGGATGATTGTTGCTAGCGCTTTAGTTCTTCTCATGACGCCAGGCTTAGCGTTTTTCTATGGCGGAATGGTTAATAAAAAGAACGTTATCTCTACAATGCTACAAAGCTTTATTGCTTTGGGTATAATTTCATTAATTTGGGTTTTATTTGGTTTCTCGCTAGCGTTTGGAGATTCCGTTAATGGCTGGGGAATTATTGGAAATCCACTTCAGCACATTTTCTTAAGTGACTTAGACTCTAAAAATAGTAACATTCCATATTTGCTTTTTGCTTTATTTCAGTTAAAATTTGCGATAATAACTCCCGCAATCATTACTGGTAGTTTTGCTGAACGAATTCGTTTTAGAAGCTACTTATTGTTTATGATTCTCTTTTGTATATTCATATATAGTCCTATCGCTCATACTACTTGGTCACCAGAGGGTATTTTTGCAAACTTCGGAGATGTAATCGGAATAAAGGGCTACGAGGGCTTACACGTCTTAGACTTCGCGGGCGGAACAGTTGTACACATGTCAGCTGGTTTAGCTGCTCTTGCAGGCGCTTTATATCTAGGAAAAAGAAAAGAGGAAAACACTGATCCCGCTAATATACCATTCATTATTCTTGGAACAGGATTATTATGGTTTGGATGGTTTGGGTTTAATGCGGGTTCAGCACTTGCAGCAAATTATGATGCTGTTATTGCATTTGCCAATACAAATATCGCCTCAGCAAGCTCCATGATAACTTGGGTACTTTTCGATAGGTTTTTGAATAAAAAAATATCGGCTGTTGGAGCTTGCATAGGCGCTATTGTTGGCCTAGTTGCGATAACCCCTGCTGCAGGATTTGTAAGTATTCCACATTCAATTTTAATTGGATTTATTACTGCTTTAGTGTGTAACTTAGCTATGATTAAAATCAAACAATCTAATAAAATTGATGATACTTTAGACGTATTTGCTAGCCATGGTATTGGTGGTATTTGCGGAATGATTTTAACCGCTGTTTTTGCAAAAGACGTTGGTTTAATTTATGGTGAAACGCACACATTCGTACTTCATTTAATAGCATGTGTAGTCGTTATTCTATTTTCTTTCTTTGGCTCTCTTGCTTTGTATAAAGTAGTCGATATTATCTTGCCAATGCGCGTAAGACAAGACCAAGAAGAAAAAGGCCTTGACCGTTCCCAACACGGCGAAGAATTAGCCTAATATAATAATCAGAAAATTCTGTAAAAAGAAAAAGCCCAAGCGTCTGCTTGGGCTTTTAAATAGTCAAATCTAAATTTTACTGAAGCACTATCTTTTTGTTCACGCTTCCATTTAAGGTAGTAATTTCTAAGAAGTACACGCCTTTGGGTGTAGCGTTCATGTCTATTACCGTCTGGTGCTGGCCTGCAAAGTTCACTAGCTCTTCGCTGTAAAGCTCCTCGCCAATTACGTTAACCACCTTAATGTTCACCGTCTGCACCTCTTCCGAGCTAAAGCTGATGTTAAACACACCTCTTGATGGGTTTGGATAAACTTCCAAGTCTGACACTAAGTCCATAGCTACTCTTTCTCCACCCAATGTATAAGTTACATCTGATGAGAATACCGTTGCCCAAGATGTTCCGTTAGGACCACAAGCGCCACGTATTCTCCAAGAAATCTCATCCCCTGGGTTTTGGTTGAACTTAGTTTGAGAAGTCGCCGATCCTGGAATATTATTCCACTCGTATACTGCTCCTGTAGTCACATTAGTCATCTCTAGGAAGTAATGGTCTGGCTCTCCACTCTGTGGAGTATCCCAAGACATG
The DNA here is from genome assembly GCA_965661345.1 of Flavobacteriales bacterium. Lineage (GTDB taxonomy): Bacteria > Bacteroidota > Bacteroidia > Flavobacteriales > UBA7312. The sequence continues at coordinate 210,635 of CBFIDK010000002.1, forward strand.
ATTACTGC
>CBFIDK010000003.1:0-170423 GCA_965661345.1 Flavobacteriales bacterium
CTATATTTATACCGAATATCAATTTACTTAAAGCGAATGTTATGTGTGCCAACACCAATAACTTACTTTCCGATTTTACAGCTAAACTCCGTTTACAACGCTATGCTCCCTCCAGTATAAAAACCTATAAAAACGCGCTTTCCAAGTTTTTGATCGCCTTTGAGCAGCACGATTTGGAACATGTGTCGGTACAACAAATTCAAAATTTTATGCATCACTTGCATGCAAAACATCACATTAGCGCTGTCTATCAAAAGCAAATTTTAGCAAGTATTTCCAAGTTTTACCTGCTTTACTACAACCGTAAACTTCAATTCTCATCACTTTATCCCAAACGCAAATCCAAACCACTTCCCAAGTATTTAACGGTTTTGGAGGTAAAAAGACTACTTCAACAATGCACTAACCTGAAGCACTTGTGCATTTTAAAAATTTGCTATGGGTGTGGGTTGCGAGTATCGGAGGTCGTTGCACTAAAAATCACAGATATAGATTCTTCATCCATGCGCCTTACGGTCCATGCAGCCAAGGGCAATAAAGATCGTGTATTACCGCTGCCCTTAACATTGCTCCAAAACCTTCAACAATACTATACGGTCTATAGTCCTAAATGCTACCTTTTTGAAGGACAAAATGACGGAAAATATACCGCTAAAAGCATACAAAATTTTATAAAAAAATACGCCCGTAAAGCCAATATTAAAAAATCGGTTACCCCACATATGCTGCGCCATTCCTATGCCACCCATCAACTCGAAAACGGGATCGATATCAATTATGTACAGGAGTTATTAGGACATAATTCTATCAAAACGACAGAGCTTTACACCCATGTTATTAAAATCTCAAAAAACAACATTACAAGCCCGTTAGACCAGTTATAGCACAAAACCGCCTTATTTTTTTTACTGTTCATTTTCACTTTTAAGCCGTAAGGTATTCATGTTTTTGAAGAACAGATAAGGAATGTAAAAGGTAAAAAGGATAGGTAATCTGTGCTTTCAGAAAACTAAAAAGGTGAAACTACCTAAATAATTTCACCTTTAGTGATCGAGACAGGATTCGAACCTGTGACCGTCTGCTTAGAAGGCAGATGCTCTATCCAGCTGAGCTACTCGACCATTTTTTACAAATTTTAGCTAGTAAAAAAATGTGTCGGCAAATGTAAATATTTTGGATTGACATTCCAAAACATAATAACAAAGAAATAATAAGCTAAACTCTATGGATAAGCTATCTTCCTTTCTTTAATGGAAATTTCATTCGGTAATCTACTTTAATATTGCCCTTGGAAATATTCATCAGTTTACCTTTTAGCAAACGCTTTTTAATGCCACTTAAATAATCTGTAAACAATATCCCTTCAATATGGTCATATTCATGTTGTATGATTCGGGCTTTAGTTCCCTCATAAACCTCTTCTAAGGTGTTGAAGTCCTCATCTTGATACCGTATGCGAATTTTTGGTTTACGGCTTACATCTTCTTTAATATTTGGTATGGAAAGGCACCCTTCATTAAAATTCCACTCCTCACCTTCTTCATCTACTATTTCTGGATTGATAAAAACTTTGCAAAAGTCTTCCATATCTGGCTCATCTTCTGCAAAAGGACTTCCATCAACAATAAACAAACGAATGCTTTTATTTATTTGAGGAGCAGCTAATCCCACTCCATTGGCTTCGTACATGGTTTCAAACATATCTTCAATAAGTTTATCTAATTGAGGATAATCTTGTGAAATGTCTTCTGCTTTTTTCTTCAAAACATCAGAACCGTATGCTACAATTGGTAAAATCATTACAAAAGTTCTTGAATAATTTGCTCGATGCTTATTCCTTCAGCATCTGCCTGATACGTTTTAACTAATCGGTGTCGCAAGATTGGTTCAGCTACAGCCTTTACATCTTCATTATCTGGCGAATACTTTCCATTGATGGCTGCATGGCACTTTGCTCCGACTACAAGAAACTGTGACGCTCTCGGTCCTGCTCCCCAAGAAATAAATTTATTCACTCTTTCAGATGAATGCTCTGTATTTGGTCGCGTTTTAGCAACTAACTTAACAGCATATTCCATGACATTATCAGCAACAGGAATTTTACGAATTAGCTTTTGATAATTTAGAATTTGTTCAGCATCAAGAACTTTATTAAGACTTACTTGCTTATCTGAGGTTGTACTTTTTATTACTTCTAACTCTTCTTCATAAGATGGGTAATCTAGCACAACATTAAACATAAATCTATCGAGCTGCGCTTCTGGCAATGGATAAGTACCTTCTTGCTCAATTGGGTTTTGAGTAGCCAACACAAAGAATGGTTTTGATAGTTCGTATCGTTTACCAGCGGCTGTAACTGCTCTTTCTTGCATGGCTTCTAGCAATGCTGCTTGAGTTTTAGGAGGTGTTCTATTAATCTCATCGGCTAAAACAATATTAGCAAATAAAGGGCCTTTGTTAAAAGCAAACTGTCTGTTTTCATTTAGTATTTCAGAACCAACTATATCTGAAGGCATTAAGTCTGGAGTAAACTGAATTCTATTAAATTCAAGTCCTAAAGATTGAGCAATGGTTTGCACCAATAATGTTTTTGCTAAACCCGGAACACCTACCAATAAACAATGTCCTTGACTAAATATGGAAATTAATACATTTTTAACGACTTGATCTTGTCCAATAATGACTTTAGCTATCTCAGCCCTAAAATCTTCATATGATTTCTTAAAATCATCTAACTCTTGTACTTCTGACATCTTCTCTTACTTCTTTTTCCAATTATCACTCCATTCACAACCAAAATCGTCTTTGATATCAATGTAAGTTTCTTCTATTTTACTTTTCTTCCAATTTTGTAGGGCTACAGCCTTTAACTCTTGTACTGCTACCGACTGTATTCTATCGTAATCGTCTTTTAGATTAGCTTTGTGTTCTTCTATTATTCTATCTACATGAATAATTCGACAGGCCTTTCTGCCATCATAAGTTTCGAATACAGTTGGTTTTGAAATCTGGCCTTGGCTTAGTCCATCGATGGTTGAAGACACCGATAAATCTAACTCTTTTAGGATAAAAGATGAAGAACCTGTTTGAGGGTTAACAATCACTCCTCCATTGTTTTTAGATTCTCCTTCAGAGTATCGTATTGCTAGCTGCTCAAAACTTAGGGTGTCTTTATCCATTAAGCTGGATAAGCTATCTAGCTTTGATTTCGCATTGACTATAGACAGTGAGCTAATTTTGGGTTTAATGAGAATATGTCTAATTTTAAATTGCTCTCCTCTCCTTTTCACCATTTGTATTAAATGAAAGCCAAATTTTGTTTCAACAATGTCTGAAAGCTCATCTTCCTGTAATCTGAAGGCTACCGATTCAAACTTTGGCACTAACTTTCCTTTTTTTACGAATCCTAAATCCCCACCATTCTTTGCAGAGCCCGGATCGTCAGAATATAATGAGGCTAAGAAAGCAAAATCTTCCCCGTCTTTAATTCGCTGTTTAAAACCGTTTAACTTGTTCGTTATTCGCTCCCTTTCTTTTTCGTCTACTTGTGGGAAAACCACCAATTGAGACAAGTAAATCTCTTCAGGAAATACAGGTAAACTATCTTCAGGTATTCTGTTGTAAAATTGTAATACATCTTTAGGAGTAGCTTTTACTTCTGAAGTAATTTTACTTTCCATTCGTTGCCCTAAGATTTGCTCTCTAAATAGTGTCTGAAATTCTTCTCTCAATTCAGTAATAGTTTTTCCAAAATAGCTTTCTAACTTTTGAACAGAACCAATCTGACTAACAAAATAATCGATACGTTGCTCTATCGCTTTATTAACTTCATCATCGGTGACAACTAAACTGTCTACCTCTGCTTGATGTGTAAGTAATTTCTGAAACAACATCTCATCAAGGATTTGACATTTAGCTTCTTCTCCTATATTAGCACCCTGTTGCATCTGTATATACTGTGTTTCAACAGCGGATTTTAGAATTACCTTATTTCCTACTACAGCAACAATGCCTTCGATAGAATTTTGAGTATATCCCAAAAAACTAAGTAAACAAAAAACAATTAAGAAGCTATTTCTTTTCATATCGAATGTGATTTTTTGATAATGCTGATTCATACAGTTTCATTTCAGTTTCTTTAAGAAAATTTATTTTTCTCTTATTGAGTATAATTGAACGAATTTGGTTCTCAATCATACTTAAAGGAGAAACGCTACCCTTTTGTTTATATTCTTTGATGTATAAATAATAATGAAACTCTTCATCAGTTAACTCGAGTGATTTACCTTTTCTTATATAGTAATTCTTTGAAGATTCATTAAGCGGTAAACTTAAAAAAACATCTTTTACATATTGCCACTTATCTTCAATAAAGTATTCTTGTGCAAATTGGTAGCAATAGTCTTCTAGACTTACTCTGCTATCTTCATCAATCTTTTTATACAAGGATTTTACTTTCCAAATATAAGGGACTTCTCTTTTGAGTTTTATGTAGTTAACAGTAACAACGTCATCTTTTAAGAGAAAGTTATTTTTATTTTGTTCGTAAAATTGTTGAATTTCTTCTTTTTCAATAACTGAATCTAGCTTTTGATTAAGAAGTTCTTGTTGGTAAGAATAAATAAGAAGTGAGTTTTCGTAACTCTCAACTTGAGCCGTAACATTTTGTTGAATTAAAGGTAAATTTATTTTAGCCTTTTGAAGCAGCAACTGTTCTTTTACCCATTTTTCACGAATGTTATTAATTAGGTTAAGGCTGTCAACTTCATCAAGTCCAGGAGTGACTAAATGCTCAATATCTTCGTAGAAAAGTTCATTTCCGTAAACCTCTACAAGGAAAATTTTAGAGTCATTTTTAAAAAAATCACAGGAAAAAAGACCTAAACATAAAATAAATACTAAAGCCTTTTTTCCCATAATTTATATTAGATATTATTTCTCAATTATTGAGTACAATACATCTTTGTTAACCGAAGCTGGATATTTTTCTTCCAACTCTAGTTTCCACATTGCTTCTAAATAATTCTGATAGTTTGTTATTACTTCACCCTTTGCTTCTTCAAAGGTTTTTAACTCACCATTTTTCACATCTTGAACATCTGCAAAAAATACTGTTCCATCAATATTTTTTTCATTAGCTGTTAGTCCATTAAACCAGTGATTATCAACAGCTGTACTTTCTCCTTTCGCAAAGGTTTTGTTAGAGATTCTCAATCTGTTTGACTCATATCTGTTCATTAAAGTAAGAATTCTATCATCACTCAAGAAAAACTCACCTTTTCCAAATTTTAAAAATGCAATCTCTTCAGAAGAAAGAACATTAGAATTGTATCGGTTATTTAGTAAAGTACGAACTCTGTTTGCTGTAGCCTCATCTTTTGAAGTATAAACTTTGGACATTGCTCTTTCATCCCAACGGTAATTTTCTTTTGTTAGGTTGTAATAGTTCATTAAACCTGCAGAATCATTGATCGCTTTGGACCATACTTTTTGATCCATTAAATCGAATAGCATTATACCATCGTGGTATTCCTTCATTAACGCTTTAAACTCTGGGTATTTGTTTTCTAGCTGTGAATCTTCGTATTCTAAGCAAGTTTTAGTTACCCACTCGTCGTAACGCTTTCTTACCATTGGGCAAGTGTTAGCCGAATCAGCTTTAATTCTATTTTCTGCTAAATAATCTGCAAAATCATCTTGAGTGTAATGTATACCGTCAAGAGTGAACATTGTTCTTCCTTGAGTAGTGTAAGAATCTCTATCCCAATTTTTGTAATCAATTTTACAAAATGGTTCTAGATTAGATGTCCCATTGTTGAATTCTTGTGTAAGTAAATTTAATCGAGTAATATAAAAATCATGATTGTTTCCAATGGTTCTGCTAATTCCTGACTTCTCAGTAAAGTTGTATTCATCTTTAATTTTAGCAACTAAAGATTCTACTCCTCTATTGCTTCTGTCATCACGCTTTATATTTCGCTTGATTTGTTCTTTTGAATCTTCAAACGAAGGAACGCCTCTTTTATCCAATAACTTAATGACATGCCATCCGTACATTGATTTTACAGGCTTAGATACATCACCAGTATTTTGTAAATTGAAAGCTGCGTTTTCAAATTCTGGCACCATTTGTCCAGTACCAAACCAAGGTAATTCACCACGTTTAGAAGCAGAGCTTTTATCATCAGAAAATCTTGTCATTTCCTCAAACGAACTACCATTATCTAGTGATTCTAAAAGTTGTTGTAGTTTTTCTTGATTACCTTTTATTTCTTGAGGAGTAGCGTCATCTCTTTCCTCTAACATAATGTGGGCAACCTTTACCTCACCTCTGTTTGCTCTTTTATCTACTACCTTTAAAATGTGATAGCCAAATTGAGTTCTGAATGGACTTGACACATCACCAACTGCAGTATTGAATGCCGCCGATTCAAATGGGTAAACCATTCTAAAAGCAGAAAAATACCCTAAATCACCAGCGTTAGTTTTGGCTGAAGGATCATTTGAGTATGCTTTTGCAATTGCACCAAAATCTTCACCTTTCATTATTCGGCTTCTTAAGCTCTTGATTTCATTGTATGCCTTTAAAGTGTCAGATGGGGTAGCGTTTTCGGCAACATTAATTAAAATGTGGCTTGCTCTTATCTCGTACTGCATTCTTTCGTATGCTTCCTCAATAAGTTCATCTTCTGCAGCTTGGTCAGTAAGGTATGGTTTTGATAATTGAGTTCTGTAACCCGCCAACTCTCTTTTAAAGCTAGCTGAAGTGTCCATCTGATTTTCCTGAGCATACAATACTTTTCTTTTGAAGTCAATAAATAAATCAGCGTATTCATCTAAATATTCTTCATTTACTTCTTTTTCAGTATTGTTTTTTCTGAAAATAGATTCAAATTCACCCAATGGAACGTTTTCAGGTCCTACAGACATAACAATATCTTCAGACTTATCGTCACCAGGGTTGCTAGCTGTAACATGATTTCCTATTGTAAAGGAAAACATAAGGGCAAGTAAAATTAAAATTCTGTTCATTTTTCTAAGATTTAATAATTAGTTTTTTAATAGTTATCGGCTGTAATTAGGGGCTTCTTTTGTAATGCTTACATCATGTGGATGGCTTTCAATCATTCCAGCATTAGTAATTCGTATAAATTTTGCTTCAGATAGTTCAGAAATATCATGTGCACCACAATATCCCATTCCTGCTCTTAATCCACCTATCATTTGATGAATCACTTCATCAAGGTTTCCTTTAAAAGCAACTCTTCCTACAATTCCTTCAGGAACAAGTTTTTTGGCATTGTCTTCATTAGATTGAAAATAACGGTCTTTAGAACCGGCTTGCATGGCTTCGACAGAACCCATTCCTCTATATGTTTTGAATTTTCTTCCTTCAAAAATAACAGTTTCGCCAGGGGCTTCTTCAACACCCGCAAAAATGGAACCCAACATTACTGAACTTGCTCCAGCTACCATGGCTTTTACTATATCACCAGAATAGCGAATTCCGCCATCAGCTATTACAGGTATTCCTTTATCTTTTAGTACTTCTGAAACACTGATAATGGCAGATAACTGAGGAAGTCCTACACCAGCGACAACTCTTGTTGTACAAATTGAGCCTGGACCAATGCCAACTTTTACAGCATCTACTCCAACTTCTGCTAAAGCCAGTGCCGCTTTTGCTGTGGCAATGTTACCCGCTATAATATCTACATCAAATTCAGATTTTAACCTCTTAACAGTATCTATTACTCCTTTACTATGGCCGTGTGCAGTATCAACAATTATGGCATCTACACCAGCATCTACTAGTGATTGAACGCGCTCCGATACATCTGCAGTTACACCTACGGCAGCGGCTACTCTAAGTCGACCGTATTGATCTTTGCATGAATTGGGGCGAGTCTTATTCTTCATAATGTCTTTGAAGGTGATAAGACCTACAAGTTTACCCTTTTCATCTACTACAGGAAGTTTTTCAATTTTATTAGTTTGAAGAATATCCTCAGCATTTTCTAAATCTGTTAGTTGTGTTGTTACCAAGTTATCAAGAGCAGTCATTACCTCATCAATTTTCTTGTCTTGGTTTTTTTCGAATCTTAAATCTCTGTTTGTAACAATACCGACTAAGCTTTGGTTTTCTTTAACTACTGGAATCCCACCAATTTTATTTTCCTTCATGATGGATAATGCATCTCTAACTGAAGAATTTTGAGGAAGTGTGATAGGATCTAATATCATTCCGCTTTCAGAACGTTTTACTTTTCTTACTTCAGCAGATTGTTTAGCAATGGTCATGTTCTTATGAAGAACACCAATGCCTCCATCCTGGGCAATAGCAATAGCCATCTTTGCTTCTGTAACTGTATCCATAGCTGCAGAAACAATAGGAATGTTGAGTTTTATGTTTTTGGAAAATTGAGTAGAAACGTTAACTTGATGTGGTAAGGTGTCAGAGTAATCTGGAACTAACAACACATCGTCATAAGTTAATCCTTCGCCTATTATTTTCTTGCTATAATCCATAATCGAATTTAGAATGGCAAAAGTAGTAAATTCTATTTTAAATCAATAATATTTAACAAGGATTATCGCAGTAGCATAATGCGTCCTGTTTCTCTAAGGTTTTGCCCTTGAGCAAATTGTATTTGGATATCAAAAATATAGACCCCATTTGGCACAAAATTATTAGCAAAAGTTCCGTCCCAGCCTTCTTGCAATGAATTAGACTCAAAAATGAGTTTTCCCCATTTGGAAAAAACCTTTAGTTGGTAATTCTCTATTGACTCTTCATCGTTCACAGTAATGTTCCAAATATCATTCTTGATATCGCCATTGTCTGGTGTAAAAGCTTTTGGAATATACAGTACTGGCGATTTGGAAATACAAACCTGATTAGAAAAAACGGTATCTTTTCTACCAAGCTCATTTAGCATGTCTTCGGTTGAAATATGATAAATACAAACTTTACCAAAATCGTTCTCTATTGAAATGTCATAAACAGAATTATTGTAAGCATTTTGCAAAAACGTTCTTTGGCCATTTACTTCTTTCCAAATTTCTAGATGTGACTCTTCAATAAACCCATCATATTCACCTGTTAAAACAGAAATATTCTCTTGAGTGATACTTTGTGCGCCGAGAATTAGATTAGGAGCAATTGATGTATCGCTCGAGTTGGTAAGAATGCTTAAATCGTATTCTTTTCCACAAATATCTACTGGCTTTGCTCTGTAAAAATACAGGTTTCTATTTGGGATTACTAAATCGTCAATGAATGAATAGTCATCAACCTGACGTTCGGCTTTGCCTGACAAAAACTGAAAACCATTTTCGGTATATGAGCGGTAAATATTTACATGACTAACATCGCTAGAATTTGTGATGGCGGTTACTTTGATACTGTTCTCTCCTTCTACTGTCACTCTATTGACATAGCTAAATGTTGGAACATCAATTATGGTTGAGGATATTGAAAATCTATTTGATTTTGAGACGTATGACGCAGTACTTGTAGCCTCTAGCCAAAAGGTGTAGTAATTAGAATATTCAACCGGCATAAAAAATGAAGTATCTTCTCTTGCTATATTTATTGTTTCTTCGGGAAAAACTATACCTGTGGTTAAATCTTCTCTGATAATTTTGAGTTGATAGGCTTGCATTCCAACCATGTTCAAATAAGGGTTCCAGTCTAAGAAAATAGAAGTGTCACATTCTGAATAAGAATTATTAACAAATATGGTTGAATGGGCACTGCTCCTTATGCTATTATTGCCAAAAGCATCGAATGCTACTACACTAAAGGTTTCAATTTTATTTTGAGGATTTGCACTTGATGTAGTGTAATTTGTGTTAGCTATACCAAATACTGTATCAAGAGGAATCCATAATCCAGAGATGTCTTCAAAATAGATAATGTAACCGACAACTTGTGCCGAGCTATTTACCCAAAAAATATCCACTTGTTGACTTACAGGATTTACGCTTAATCGAGTAATCAATGGCGGGTTTGGATCTTGTGCCAAAACAATAGCTGACTTGCAAACAAGTAAGGTTAATATAAAATATCGAAAAACATTCATTACCATCGACAATCTTTAATTCTAAAACTTAATTTCCGATATTTTATTTTTAGCGAGATAAAATTCTTCAATTATCTCATTTACAATTTCTTTTGCTGGTTTGATAGTATCCATCATTGCGGAAATTTGCCCTATCTCTAATTCACCTTCATCAAGCTCTCCTCTAAACATGCCTTTCTTGGCTCTTCCTCTTCCCAATAACGAAAGAAGTTCATCCTTAGTTGCGCCCTTATCATAGGCATCAATCAGTTGGTTGTAAAAGTTATTTTTCAACAATCTTACAGGAGTTATCTCTTTTAGCATTAATTGGGTGTCTCCTTCCTTAGAATTTAAAATTAATTCTTTAAAATTTTGATGCGCTGATGATTCGGGTGAAGCTATAAACCTACTACCAATTTGAACACCATCGGCCCCCAAAGACATCGCTGCTAACATTCCTGCTCCAGTACCTATTCCACCAGCAGCAATTAGAGGGATGGAAACATGCTTCCTAATTAGAGGAATTAAACACATTGTGGTTGTTTCCTCTCTACCATTGTGTCCACCTGCTTCAAAGCCTTCAGCTACAATAGCATCAACGCCTGCGTCAACAGCTTTTTTTGCAAACTTCACATTACTAACTACGTGTACAACTGTAATGCCGTGTTGTTTTAGATGAGCAGTCCATTTTGAAGGGTTACCTGCTGATGTAAATACAATTTTTACGCCTTCTTCTATCAAAATGTTAATGTGATCATCAATTTGAGGATATAGCAATGGAAGGTTTACGGCAAACGGTTTAGCGGTATGTGATTTACACTTTTGAATGTGCTCTCTCAAAACGTCTGGATACATTGATCCTGAACCAATAATTCCAAGTCCGCCAGCATTACTTACAGCTGATGCTAACTTCCAGCCTGAACACCATATCATACCGGCCTGAACAAGTGGATATTTTATACCAAATAATTGAGTAATTTTATTGTTCATTAACTATCTTTGTTCGCGCAACGAAATTAGATAATTTTTACCAATGAAAAGAGATAATAAAATATTTGAACTAATTGAAGAGGAAAAAAGCCGTCAGACACATGGTATTGAGTTGATTGCATCCGAAAACTTTGTAAGTGATCAGGTTATGGAAGCTATGGGTTCAGTATTAACTAATAAATACGCTGAAGGATTTCCTAAGAAAAGATATTATGGCGGCTGTGAAGTAGTTGATAAAGTTGAACAACTTGCCATTGATAGAGCTAAAGAATTATTTGGTGTTGAATACGCCAATGTTCAGCCTCATTCTGGATCTCAAGCAAATGCCGCTGTTTTTTTAGCAGTACTGAAACCAGGCGATAAAATTTTAGGGTTCAATTTAGCACATGGTGGACACCTTACTCACGGTTCTCCTGTTAACTTTTCTGGAAAAATTTACAAGACAAGCTTTTACTCTGTCAAAGAAGAAGACGGATTGATTGATTACGACGCTCTAGAAAAAACTGCTGTTGAAGAAAAACCACAGTTAATTATTTGTGGTGCTTCTGCCTACTCAAGAGATATAGATTACAAGAGATTTAGAGAAATTGCAGATAAAGTGGGTGCTCTTTTAATGGGTGATATTTCTCATCCATCTGGCTTAATTGCAGCCGGACATTTGAATAACCCAGCTCCTTATTGTCACATACTTACAACAACCACACACAAAACCCTAAGAGGCCCAAGAGGTGGGCTAATTATGGTAGGAAAAGATTTTGATAACCCATGGGGATTAACAACACCAAAAGGAGTTGTTAAAAAAATGTCTGCTCTTTTGGATTCAGCAGTATTTCCGGGTACTCAAGGTGGTCCATTAGAACATGTAATTGGTGCTAAAGCAGTTGCTTTTGGTGAGGCGCTTGAACCAGAATTTAAAGACTACACACTTCAAGTCATTAAAAATGCGGAAGTGATGGCTCAATGCTTTATGGATAAAGGATACAAAGTTATTTCTGGTGGCACTGAAAACCATTGCATGCTGTTGGATTTAAGATCTAAAGGAATTACCGGAAAAGATGCCGAAAACACTCTAGTAAGAGCGGATATAACCGTTAATAAAAACATGGTTCCATTTGATGATAAATCACCTTTTGTCACCTCTGGAATGCGTGTTGGAACTCCTGCTATAACAACACGAGGAATTAAGGAAGACACCATTCCCCAAATCGTTGACCTTATTGATGAAGTACTAATGAATATAGACAATGAAGAAGTCATTCAAAATGTACGAAAGAAAGTCAATGAGCTAATGGGGCAATTTCCTTTATTTGCCTATTAAGAATGAATAAATTCGGAAAATACATTGATGTCAATCGTCAATCGTGGGAAGATAGAACTGGTGTTCATTTAAAATCGGAATTCTACAATTTAGAAGCCTTTAAGCGTGACCCTATGTCTCTTAAAGCCATTGAATTAGCTGGTCTTACTGATATCAAAGGGAAAACTTTATTACATCTTCAATGCCATTTCGGTCAAGACAGCTTGTCTTGGGCAAAAAAAGGGGCAAATGTAACTGCTGTGGATTTCTCTTCATCAGCAATTACTGCTGCAAAAGAATTGTCAGAAGAAATTGATATTGCTGTACGCTTCGTTGAATCAAACGTTTTAACTTTAGATTTAGAAGAAGAGTTTGATATCGTATTCATGTCTTATGGCACTTTAGGTTGGTTACCTGACCTAAATACATGGGGAAAAGTGGTGTCCAAACACCTCAAGAAAGGCGGTACATTTTTTATTAGTGAATTTCATCCTTTCATCGATTTATTAGATGATCAAATGCAACATGGGTACTTTTTTGACGAAAACACTCCGACTACCAAAGAAACAGGATCTTATACAGACGGTGGAGAAACTTTAAAAACCGAATATTGTTGGTGGAGTCATTCATTAACCGAAATTTTTGTTGCTCTTGAGTCAAATGGTCTAAAACTTCAATCGTTTGAAGAGTTTGACTATTCTCCTTATTTGCTAGATGGTATGATAGAACGTCAAAAAGGACAATATGTACTAGAAAATAGAGCCAAGCAATCCTTGCCTTATGTGTTCTCTCTCAAAGCCACAAAAAAATAGCATTGAAATTGATTACATTAAAAAAGCCCCTGCAAATGCAGGGGCTTTTTTAGAGTAGCGAGGGAGAGATTTGAACTCTCGGCCTCCGGGTTATGAATCCGACGCTCTAACCAACTGAGCTACCTCGCCATAGTTGGGTCGGCAAATATACTATTTTTGTCAACTCCTCAAATAGCCTTTTGTAATTTTTAAGACCTTCCTTCTTCTGCCAATAGTTTAGTCTGTCTTTTTAAGGTTCTTAGTATTAAACTTATCACTACAGTACCTAAAAGTAATGCTTGAAAAGTTTCTGAAATAAACAGTTCATCAAGCAAAAAGTAATTTCTTAATACTGACACATATGCAAAGCCAATTACAGTAGCCAAAACGCCTGAATACTCTCTCCTCAAAACACTTATGAAAGAAAATGGTATGTTGCTTTTCTTAAAATTTAAAAAGTTTGGCAAGAATGCTGGCAAACCCTCTGCCCAGTCTAAATACTGTTTTCCAAATTTACTTTCTAAGAAACGTTCTTCGGCAAACATAATGCGCTCATAATAAATCCAATATAATAGGCTTACGATGATAACAAAATACCAGTTAAAAGAGTAAAACACTATTCCAATCCACATGAAGTAATTTCCTAAATACAAAGGGTGTCTTACTACTGAATAAATACCCGTACTGTTTAATTGATCAGCGACTTGTTCTTTAGTGTTTCTTCCAGATGTTCCTCTTGGAGTTGTACCAATGGTATACGCACGAATAAGAAAGCCTAAAACAGACAAAGCAATAGCAATGAAGGTATAAACTTCGGCTTTATGTGAGGAAATAGAATCCGTAAGAAAAAGAAAAGGAATTGCCAATACAAAGAGTATCACAGGAAACTGCCCTCTATATTTAAACAAGAAATTTCCTTGTTTCTCAAATTCGTTAATTAACGCCATTAATTAATCGATAGTAATTCTACCTCAAAAATAAGTGTTTCGTTAGGCCCAATAGAACCACCCGCTCCTCTTTCGCCATAGGCCAAGTTAGAAGGAATAAACAATTTATATTTAGAACCTACATTCATTAACTGAAGGGCTTCTACCCAACCCGCTATTACACCACCAACTGAAAAAGTAGCTGGCTGTCCTCTATCAACAGAGCTATCAAATACTGTTCCGTCAATTGTGGTACCATGATAATGTACAGTTACTCTATCAGTTGAACTGGGCTTTGCGCCTTGACCTTCTTTTAATATTATGTATTGAAGACCAGATTCAGTTATGACTACACCTTCATTTTTTGCGTTTTCTTCAAGAAAAACTTGACCTTTCTTAATCGCAGCTTGATTTTTCTTTTCAGTTAATTCTATAAAGTATTCTTGAATAAGAGCATTAGCATCTTCTTCACTTATTTTAACTTCATTTCCTGAATATACATCGTTGAATGCTAAAGAAACTGCTCCTGATTTTATTGAATCAAAACCACTACTTTTAATATTATTAGCAACACTTACTCCCAAGCTATAGCTTAAAGAGTCAATTTTAGTGGATAAATCCGAACTTGAAGTTTCAACATTATTACATGAGAAAATTAGGGCTGTAATCCCCGTGATTAAAACGATTTTTTTCATTGATTTTAAATTTAATTATTAATATAGTTTGATATTACTTTTTTAAACGTTTGTATAGCCGTATTCATGTCTGTTGAAGCACCTCCTGCGGCATTTATATGACCGCCACCACCAAAATGATCTCTGGAAAGTTGATTAACAGAAATGTCTCCTTTTGACCTAAAGGAAATTTTAATGATACCGTCTCTTTCAACAAAAAATGCAGCAACTTTCACACCTTTAATGGACAAGGCATAATTTACAACACCTTCGGTATCGCCTTTCTGAAAATTAAAGCGTTTGAGTTCTTCTGCGTTGAGACT
Organism: Flavobacteriales bacterium; assembly: GCA_965661345.1. GTDB lineage: Bacteria > Bacteroidota > Bacteroidia > Flavobacteriales > UBA7312. The sequence continues at coordinate 15,066 of CBFIDK010000003.1, forward strand.
GATGTATGCAGCATTGACGGCCGGTAAGACCTCAAGCTTTTCATTCAGGCAATAACCTAAAAGCTTGATTCTATTGATAGAGTTATTATCGTGAATTTTATCATACACCCAATCATTTCTCACACCTTTTTCTAGTAAAACCGATACTATTTGATGTGTTTTAGAAGTTACAGAGTTGAATCTAAAATTACCGGTATCCGTCATGATGCCGGCATATAAACATTCTGCAATATCTTGATTTATAAAATCTAAATCTCCAAGCATTTCTAAAAACTCATATATTAATTGAGCAGTAGAACATGCAGAAGTATCTGAAAAATTAAAATCAAAGGTATCTGGTTGTTGGTGGTGATCAATTAAAACCTTTAATGCATTGGATGATTCTACAACTGGCGCAAAAGTGTCAATTCGACTAAGTGTGTTAAAATCTAAGCAAAATATAAGTTCTGCTTTATTGGTAATTTTTTTAGCTTTTTCTTCATGAAAACAATATTCAATAACTTCATCATTTCCCTTCATCCAAGTCAAAAAACTGGGATAATTGTTAGGTGTGATTACTGTTACCTCATGTCCTTTTAGTTTTAAATAACTACTTAATGCTAATGATGAACCCATAGCATCGCCATCCGGACCTTTGTGGGTGGTAATAACTATTCGTCTTGGTGTAGATAAAAACGATTTTAATTGACCTAATTCTTCTGCTTTCATAAAGTTTGCTAAAATAAGAATAAAACTGAGTGTATTTGGTAAAGGATTTTTATAAATTCGCGGCAACAAAAATTATTACAAATACAGATGGCAACTAATAGAACATTTACAATGATTAAACCCGAAGCCGTAGAAAACGGTAACATCGGTGCTATATTAGAACGTATCAATGCTGCAGGTTTTAGAATTGTAGCAATGAAAAAAACACAACTTTCTGCAGAATCTGCTGGTACATTTTACGAAGTACATAAAGAACGTCCATTCTACGGAGAATTGGTAAGTTACATGAGCTCTGGCCCTATTGTAGCTGCAATTCTTGAAAAAGAAAATGCTGTTGCGGACTTCAGAACACTAATTGGTGCAACTGATCCTAGCGAAGCTGCGGAAGGTACTATAAGAAAAGAATTTGCTGAAAGTAAAGCTAAAAATGCGGTTCACGGTTCTGATTCAGACGATAATGCTGCTATTGAAGGTGATTTTTTCTTTACAGAAGAAGAACGTTCATAAGTTTAAAAATACTCTATTTGAAAGCCCTAGTCCGATTGGATTGGGGCTTTTTTATTTTAAGATAATGTCAGTAATGACTTCTTTTTTTACTGCTTCATTAAGTTTTTTTACCAGCTCCGTTCTCTGATACGAAAGTTCTTGTCGTAATGTTGAGGAATTTAACCTTATATGAAGTTTTTTGTTAGAAATAAATACTTCCTCGGTGTATTTAGCCAAAGAACTGCCTAATAGTTTATCCCATTCGGTAATAAGTTTAACCTCATCAAGCTTTTGTTCCCAACCACTTTCTTTGAGAAAATCCTTAATAACATCTCCGATTGATTGTTGGTTACTCTTCCTTTTCAACACTACCATTTTTAATATGAAACAATTTGAAATCAGCATTAATCTTGTTAAAGATTTGCTTGGTACGTTCTGGGTGAGTATCAGTCACAAATATTTGTCCAAAATGATGGCGATGAACTAATGACATCAAATGCTCTACTCTATTATCATCCAGCTTGTCAAAAATATCATCCAATAACAACATGGGCTTGTATCCCAAAGCATCTTGCATAAAATCAAATTGAGCTAATTTCAAGGCTAATAAATAAGTCTTTTGTTGACCTTGTGAGCCTGCTCTTTTAATCAAGTGATTATTTAAATTGAATACTAAATCATCTTTATGAATTCCAATTGATGAAAATTGAACTGCTTTATCTTTTTCAAACACCTTTTTTGTTAAATCTAAATAATTTTCATCATTCAATTGCGAGTTGTAGTCTATACTTACTTGCTCGTCTGTCGCCGAAATCTCATTATAGTATTTTAAAAATATAGGAAGCAAGCGACTCAAAAATGACTTTCTCTTTTCAAAGATAGAATGTGCTAAGGGAGCAAGCTGCTCATCATAAAGGGACAATGAACTATAATCCGATTTCAATTTAAGCAATGCATTTCTTTGAATAATCAATTTATTATACAGAATTACAGAATTGAGATAATTCTTATCAAACTGAGAAATGACACTATCCATATATTTTCTTCTGACATCACTCCCACCAAGTAATAGTTCGCTATCGGTTGGCGAAACCATCACTAATGGATAAAGTCCAATGTGTTCAGAAAGTTTTTCGTAACTCTTTTTATTCTTTCGGATGACCTTTTTCGAACCTGATTTAACTGCACACTGAATTAAATCTTTTGAATCATCTTTGTCAAAAACACCTTCAACAGACATAAAAGGCTGATCATAAAGTATATTATAACTATCCTGTTTTATGAAAAAACTTTTTGTAAAAGAAAGGTAATGAATTGCATCCAATAGGTTTGTTTTTCCCGAGCCATTGTTACCAACAAAGCAATTAACATGAGGATTAAAATCTAAACGACTTTCAGAATGATTTTTGAAGTTTAAAACAGTTAATTTTTCTAAAAACATCAGCCTATTTTAGCAAGCACTAAGTTATCTAAAATTTAACTCATAATAAGCTATGCGCTGGAAAGTTTTTCAAATGGAAAAAAAAGTTATTTTTGTGGCTCAAATTATAAGACATGGCTAAAAAGAAGGCAAATAAAACGGAAGAGCAGTTTGCAGCTGTTGAAGAAACATTAACCCGTACAGAACAATGGGTTGAAAACAATCAAAAACAACTATCCACATTTGTTTTTGGAGTTGTTGCAGTAATCGCTTTGTACCTTGCCTACGATAAATTTTATGTGCAAACAGTAAATCAAGAGGCACAAGAAGAGTTATTTGTTGCAGTAGAGTATTTTGAAAAAGACTCTTTTAATCTAGCGCTTAATGGTGTTAATGACAACTTAGGTCTTCTAGACATTATAGACGACTATGGCTCAACGGAAGCTGGAAATTTAGCATACTACTATGCTGGAATCAGCTATTTAAATCTTGGTGATAATGAATCAGCCATCGACTTTTTAAGTCATTTTTCTAGTGATGATGATATCGTATCCTCAATTTGCTACGGAAGCTTAGGAGATGCATACATGAATATTGATGAAAAGGGCGATGCTATTAACTACTGGACTAAAGCTGCATTCAATAGTGAAAATAAGTTCACATCCCCTATCTACCTCAAAAGAGCTGCAATGGCATTAGAGGAAGATGAAAATTTTGACAAAGCCGTAGAGTACTATACAATTATCAAAACAAAATATTCGACCTCAGATGAAGCTAGAGATATTGAAAAATATATCACTAGGGCTGAATTAAGAAAATAATCCTAAAGCTCGTTAATCGAGCTTTTTTTTATGGCAACAAAAAATAAAAATCTTTCACATTACGATCTTGACAATGTGCCTTCAGCTGAAGGCATGAAAATTGGCATTGTTGTTGCTGAGTGGAACTCTAATATAACAGAAAACCTTTTTAATGGTGCTTATGAAGCACTTGTAGAGTGTGGATGTAATAGCCAAGATATCATCCGAAAAAATGTACCTGGAAGTTTTGAATTACCTTTAGCTGCTCAGTTTCTCTTTGAATCTACAGATGTAGATGCGGTGATTTGTTTGGGAAGCGTTATACAAGGTGAAACAAAACACTTTGACTATGTATGCCAAACTACTGCAAATGGCATTAAAGATGTTTCATTGAAATATAATAAAGCCGTTATTTTTGGTGTACTAACAGACAACACCATGCAACAAGCCATTGACCGTTCTGGAGGAAAACACGGAAATAAAGGCGTTGAAGCTAGTATTACTGCCATCAAAATGGTCGATTTAATGAACAACACATAGATTCGTTAAACTTTTGCTAACTTTGTAGCACTAACATTTTTGCCATGAAAATAATTAAACGATGCTTCGTTTTGCTTGCATTTCTCTTTTTCAAGCAGACTTTTTGTCAAGAAACTAACATATTCATTCTAGACTCTTCTAACAAAGTTGACTCTAACCTTGTCAAATCTACATATACATCGGTAGGCTTTAATCCAGTAAATATTTTTGAATCTTCTATTACTTCATCATTAGATACTAGTGAATTTGATATTGCTTATGTGGCCGAAGGTTATTATTACAGCTTCACTCAAGGTTGGGTGCTTGATCCTATTCAAGAGACAGAACGACAAATCATTCAGAACTTTATCGAACAAGGTGGGCATGTTGTATGGATTAGTGAAAATGGAGAAAGCGGTCAAACAAGCGAAAGTCCATTTACGACCATCAATAATATTTATGGTACAATAGTTAGCAACGGTACTTTCTTTAATAATGCAGGCTATGGATCTCCCTCAATGCACAGAATACATCCAAGTAACGGACCAGGAGGTCTTTCACTCACAGAAACTATTTACTCATCTGGTAGTTATGCAACAATGGTTGATGTTCCCAATTGTAATAAGGTTTACACAAGTGAATCTATTGATTATTCGTCTGATATGTTCTATACATGTACACATACAACACTAGCTGTTTTTCCAGGAAGGCCTAAACCTAACGAAGGTTCAGTAATTATTTCAACTGAAATAGGGTCTCCAATGAAACCTTGGACAATTTGGGGAGGAATTACTCCAACAACAATTTACAACACAGAATTAGATAGTGCTATCGCATCGCTACATTATAAACTACTTGTCGAAGAAAACACCGACACCATTAACGACTGGACAGACATTGAATCAAACATGAATCCTGATTGCCCAACCGTATCTGCTAGTTACACATTTGGCGAAACTGAACTGTGTGTTGGCGATACTATAGTATTCACACATGCAGATGGACAGAGTGTGCCATACACCAATCAAGACACTGGCACATACAGACTTAGCGTGTACTATGAGCAAGGGACATGTAGAGACGATACCATAGTATATGTTAGTTTTACTGATGCATATGTTGATGCTGGAATAGATACAAGCGTTTGTGAAGATGATGAAGTTATATTAGAAGCCGAAAACCCTTCAAATGCATTAATTTCATGGGATAATAATGTCATTGACGGCCTGCCTTTTGTTCCCACGTCAACCAAAACCTATGTTGTCATTTCTAACAAATTTAACTGCAGCAATTCAGACACTGTTAAAATTTCTGTCTTGGAAAAGCCTTTAATGACTATTAATGTAAAAGAGGACACCTCATTATGCTTTGGCAATGACATTACCCTAAATGCTAGTACTAATTCAAACTTAACAGTAACATGGACTAACGGTATTGATAACAATGTGCCCTTTACACCTACGGAAACAAACAACTATATCGCAACTACAAGTAATAACGGTTGTGATGCAGTGGACTCAATCACTATTGAAGTAAAACCTAGCCCAACGCTCAGTATCAATGATGATATATCATTATGTGAAGGTGAACTATTTCTTTTGAATGCAGAGTCAACTGGAACAATAATTTGGAATGATACTTTTGAAAATAACCATAACATCACAGCTTTAGAAAACGACTATTATGTTGCTCGCGCATCTATAGATGATTGTTTTGTTGTTGATTCTTTTTATTTGAGTACATTTCCTATTCCAGAGCCAAACTTCAACATTCATTATCTAGACTTTTTTGACAACTCGCAAACTATATTTTTTGAGAATTTATCAGATGAAAACAATTTTTTCACTTGGATATTAGGAAATGGGAATGAAAGTTACGATTACTCAGTTGAACAGTCGTTCAAAAGTAACTCTGATACAATTTTAACAATAACCTTAATCGAAGAAAACTCAAACAACTGTGTAGACAGTATTCATAAAAACATAAAAATATCTTCAAATATTAGCGAGACTATATATCTACCAACTACTTTTACTCCCAATGATAATTCTTTAAACGATGGGCTAAAACCTATCTTTAACTTCACAATTTTTGATTATAATTTCTCTATGTACAATAGATGGGGGGAATTGATTTTTGAAACAAATGATATTGACACTTATTGGGATGGAACGCTGAAAGGTGAAAAAGTGCCTGATGGACTTTATACCTATAGAGTTAGATACAATAGAAAGATTAAGATCGGCACTGTTCATGTTATAAAATAAAAAAACCAGCACTTTTGGTGCTGGTTTTTGCGGAGAGAGAGGGATTCGAACCCCCGGTACATTGCTGTACAATGGTTTTCAAGACCACCGCATTCGACCACTCTGCCATCTCTCCTGCGGAGGGCAAAAGTAAAATATTTTTAGTTTTTACACACACATTAATTACAAAAATTAGTGATTATATTTTCGTAACTTAGCTTGACAATTATCTTACTACCTACAAAAGTGAAAAATACATTCTTAAAATCTTTTTTTATTACCATTGTTTTAGCGAGTTATTTCTCTCTCTCTGTTAGTGCTCAAAGTATTAGTGCGCAGTTTGATCTTTGTAATTTCCAGTCCGAAAATAAAAGCTTCGTTGAAACGTATATTTCTATAGACGGAAATAGCGTGAAATATTCACTCAATGAAAAGAATAAATTTCAAAGTTCACTAAGCATTACCATTCAATTTCTTTCAGCTGATAGTGTTACCAAATTTGATAAGTACACCCTTAATAGCACTGAAATTTACGACACATCAAATATTGATTTTGTTATTGTTGATCAACAACGTTACATTTTGGAGGATGGCGACTACCAATTAAAACTGCAAATCACTGACATCAATGATTTAGATAATGAAATTAATCATTTGCAAGAATTAACTGTTGAAACAAAAAATGGCTTTTCTGACATTCAGTTAATTGAAAGTTACACAAACACTAATGAAGTAAATATATTAAGTAAATCGGGATATGATCTCGTTCCTTTTATTTCTAATTTTTACAATAGCAACAATACCAAAATTACATTTTATCTAGAGTACTACAACGATTCTGAAGAGCCAACTCTTATACAAACCAAAGTCTTATCGCAGTCAACAAATAAGGTAGTAAACAATTTGGCTCTTAATAAAAAAAGCAACAGCAAAAAAACACCAATTCTGGGTAGTTTCTCATTGACAGATGTCCCTACGGGAACATATTTTTTGGAAACAAATGCCATCAATAAAGACAATGAAATTATTCATTCTGAAAAGACTATATTTTATAAAATGAATAAAAACATAGTCGATGATGTAGAAGAAATTGATGGAACGTTCGTTTCAAAAATCACAAACAAGGACTCATTAAAATTATTTATAAACTATCTATATCCAATACAAACAACCTCTGAAAGTATTTTTGCCGATAATCAAATTAACTACGATGATATTGACATGCTTCAAAAATATTTCTACAGTTTTTGGAAAAAAAGAAGTCCATTTGATACAGAGAACGCTTGGCTCAATTATCGCGCTTTGGTTAACTTAGTCAACAACAAGTTTGGCAATGGACTCCAAAAAGGGTACATATCAGATAGAGGAAGAATATTTTTATCATATGGTCAACCCAATTCCATTTCCGAGGAAGTATTGCCGAATCAATTTCAACCGTTTGAAGTTTGGCATTACTATAAAATTGATAGCGAACGTAATATTAAGTTTGTATTTAGCAATAAAAATATGCCTAATGAATACCGCTTAGTATACTCAAACAAATCTGGTGAAGTATCGGATACGGACTGGCTGAATCGTTTTGAAGAAAACTATTACGATGGCTCTGATAATGGAGAACGGTCACCATTTGATTATTTCAAAACTCCAAACTAATTCGTATTGAATACCTTACTATATTCTATTATCAAGCTCTACTCCTATTACCCTATTAAATTGCTGGGTATTTTATCTTGGAAATTTACTATTCTGCTAAAACTAATAGGCTATAGAAAGAAAGTTGTCCAAACTAATTTATCTAATGCATACCCTACCAAATCAAAAGAAGAAATAAACAAACTGCTTAATGATTTCTACAAATATTTTGGACGTTTGCTGGCAGAATCCCTAAAGGTATTTTCAATTAAAAAAACCGATTTAAAAGAAAGGGTTTCTTTTAAAAATGATCAGCTAATTCACGACTACCTTAATGAGAATAAAGACGTTATTGTTGTTATGGGACATTATGGAAATTGGGAATGGGGACTGTTAGCAACTACTATCCATTTTGACAACCAAATGGTTGCAATATATAAGCCACTTTCTTCAGATTTTTGGAATTCAAAAATGAAAAAAATCCGAAGCCAATTCAGCGGCAAAATGGTCAGTATGAAAGAAAGTGTGAGGTACTTGCTTAAAAAAGAAAAAAAAGCACGTTTAATTGGCATTGTGAGTGACCAAACACCATCTTCTGATGAGATAAATTACTGGATTACTTTTTTAAATCAGAAAACTCCTGTATTTTTGGGTACAGAGAAATTAGCTAAAAAATTAAATAGCCCAATATTTTTCGCAAAAGTTAACCCTAAAAGTCACGGTTATTATGAAATTGAATTCGAATTACTAACCGACAATCCTAAAGATACAAAAGAAGGAGAAATTACAAACTTACATTCCAAAAAACTAGAAGAAGATATTAATAACAATCCAGCCTATTGGTTGTGGTCACACAGAAGATGGAAGCACCTAAAGTAGCAGTAGTAATCCTCAATTACAATGGACTTCATTGGTTGAAGACTTTTTTAGCTGATGTAATTTCAAAGAGCAAAGAAGCTGATGTAGTTATTGCTGATAATGCCTCTAGTGATAAGTCTTTAGATTATGTCAAAGAGCATTTTCCTTCTGTAAAAATTGTAGAGAATAAAGAAAATACCGGATATGCTGGTGGCTACAACAATGCTCTACAACATATTTGCGCCGATTATTACGTGCTTCTTAATTCCGATGTCGAAGTGACAGATAATTGGATTTCTCCAATCATTGAACAAATGGAAAATGATAAGTCTATTGCTGCCTGTCAACCAAAAATCAAAAAATTTGATCAAAAAAATTATTTTGAATACGCAGGTGCTTGTGGTGGATTCATCGACAAATACGGCTACCCTTATTGCAGAGGTAGAATTTTTGATAATCTAGAAGAAGATAAAGGACAATACAACAATCCTATTGAGGTATTCTGGGCAAGTGGCGCCTGTCTATTCTTGCGTTCTTCGGCCTTTTATGAAGTGGGTGGATTTGATTGGGACTTCTTTGCTCACATGGAAGAAATTGATTTATGTTGGAAACTTAAAAATAAAGGATATAAAATCATGTGTATTCCTGAATCGACAGTTTACCATGTTGGTGGCGGAACTCTTAAAAATGGAAGCTATTTCAAAACCTATCTAAATTATAGAAACAACCTTTTGATGCTCTATAAAAATTTAGAACCAAATAATCGTTTTAAAACAATTTTTATAAGAATGTTTTTAGATGGTCTTTCTAGTATGAAAATGATTCTTGACAAAAAACCTTTGCATGTTTTCGCCATTTTAAAAGCCCATTTGCACTTTTACTCCTACCTTAAAAAGTTTAGAAAAAAAAGACCTAAAGATTATACCATCTCTTTGCCTCAAAAGAGTGTAGTTTATTCGTACTTTTTTGAAAACAAACGAGAGTTTAATCAGTTGAATAATGACCTTAACTGATTAACAGTGTAATCTATCTCCTCAATGGTATTAAACCTACTAAAAGAAAATCTCAAAGACGGCCTACTCATATCTGAACCTATGTTTCGCAACACATGAGAACCTAAATTACTTCCCGAAGAACACGCACTTCCTCCTGAAGATGCTACGCCCATTATATCAAGATTATAGAATAGCATTTCTCCAATATCAGTCGGGGGAAAGAGAACGTTTAGAACAGTATATAATGAGTTCTCAATATTAGCACTCTCGCCATTGAACTCAACACCAGGAATAGCATCTTTCAGACCGCTTATCATTCTTAGTTTTAAAGACTCAATATGTTTCCTGTGGTTTTCTAAATCTGAATAGGAAACATCCATAGCTTTTGAAAGACCAACTATTCCATAAACATTTTCTGTACCTGCCCTCATGTTTCTCTCCTGCCCTCCTCCAAAAATCAATGGTTTTACCTTTATATTTTCATTGATATACAAAAAGCCATTTCCTTTGGGGCCATGAAACTTATGAGCTGCTCCAGTAATAAAATGGATATTTATTGCTTTTAAATCAAATGAATAATGCGCCATTGTTTGGACAGTATCTGAATGAAAAATAGCATTGTATTTCTCACATATTTCTGCAACTGTTTTTATAGGGATAAGATTTCCAATTTCATTATTAGCGTGCATTAAGGACACAAAAGAACGTTGGTTAGTTTTCAATAACTCTTCGAGATGATTAAAATCTATATTGCCTTTTTCATCAAGATTGACGTAAGAAAGTTTAATTAAACCCTTTGAAGAAAGATCTTCCAGAGTATGGCCTACAGCATGGTGTTCAATTTTGGAAGTAATGGCATGATTAATTCCTAAATCCATCATTCCACAACGAATAGCCATGTTATCGGCTTCTGTGCCTCCTGAAGTAAAAAATATTTCACCAGGATTGCAGTTCAAATGACGAGCAACATTTTTCCTTGCTTTCTCTACAAGAGAGCGGGACTCTCTTCCAAATGAATGTATTGACGAAGGATTGCCAAAACCTTCTTTTATTATTGGCAACATGACCTCAATAACTTCAGGATCAATTTGCGTAGTTGCTGCATTATCTAAATAAACTTTCATGATTTAAACCCTTTGAGTTAGTTCTTGAATTTCATTAATAAAACGTATGGCAAGAGAGTCAGCAGAATCACGACTTATGCTTTCAGTATAAATACGAATAATTGGCTCCGTATTGGATTTTCTTAAATGCACCCATTCATTTTCAAAATCGATTTTAACACCATCAATGGTAGTCACTTCTTCTTGAGAATAGTTTTCTGTCATTTTAGAAAGAATCATATCCACATCAATTTCAGGTGTTAGTTCTATTTTGTTTTTTGACATGAAAAAATTAGGGTATGTTGACCTTAAATCAGAACAATTCATTTTTCGTTCTGCTAAAAGGGATAAAAATAAAGCGATACCAACTATTGAGTCTCTTCCATAATGAGAACTTGGGTAGATTATACCTCCATTCCCTTCTCCTCCTATGATAGCATCACAAGACTTCATTTGTTCAACAACATTTACTTCCCCAACTGCTGATGAAAAATAAGTGCCACCATGTTTTTGTGTTACTTCTCTAAGTGCTCTAGATGATGATAAATTAGAGACTGTATTTCCTTTTGTTTTTGATAAAATATAATCTGCAACCGCTACAAGCGTATATTCTTCTCCAAACATACTTCCGTCTTCATTAACTATAGCCAAACGGTCTACATCAGGGTCCACTACAATACCACAATCGGCATTGTGTTCTACTACTAATTTTGAAATTTCAGTTAAGTGTTCTGGAAGTGGCTCAGGGTTGTGCGGAAAATGACCATTAGGCTCGCAATATAATGGAACACATTCTACACCGAGAGATTCTAACAAGGCTGGAACAGCTATTCCGCCAGTAGAATTAACAGCGTCAACTACTACTTTAAACTTTGCATTTTTAATGGATTGAACATTCACTAATTCTAAATCCAATACGCTATCAATATGCTTTTGAATATAAGTATCATCTTTTTTGTATGTACCTAAAGAATCAACATCGCAAAAATCGAAATCATCCTTTTCAGCTATCGCTAAAACCTCTAATCCAGCTTTTGCATTAATGAATTCCCCCTTATCATTTAAGAGTTTTAGAGCGTTCCATTGTTTTGGGTTATGACTAGCTGTTAATATTATTCCACCATCGGCATTTTCCATCTGTACAGCTACTTCAACAGTTGGAGTAGTTGATAAACCTAAATCTAATACGTTTATTCCCAAAGATTGTAAAGTACTTATCACTAACTGTCGAATAATATCTCCAGAAATTCTTGCATCTCTTCCAACAATTATGAAGGGAGATTCTTTTTTACATTCTTGTTTAATCCAACTTCCATACGCTGAGGCAAACCTAACAGTATCTAAAGGAGATAATCCTTCACCTACTTTACCGCCAATTGTTCCTCTAATACCCGAAATAGACTTTATCAACGTCATCTTTCAAAAATTTAATAAATACAAATGTAATACTATTAGATAATTAGTAAAGTATAATCTTTCTTTTTCGAAAAATTTAATAGAAATTTGTATCAGATAAGCCGTATGAAATTTCTTTTAACCTCTCTCTTAAGTCTATTAACTTTTTATTGCACAGCGCAGTGTCCAGAGTTCTACGATTTTGAAGGCACTCTGAGCAGTACTCCTAGGTGGATTTCCTGCGATGGAAACGATTTCGTTTTATCTCTGCAATCTAACTCTTCCATTGGTAATTATTCAATAGATTGGGGAGATGGCAGTGCTATTACCACAGGAAGTAGTTGGAATGCAAACACACCGATTAACCACAACTATCTGTCAACCGTTCAAGATTATACAGTTACTATCGTCCTTAATGATGTGCCTTGTGCAGTTAATGGTACTGTGATAATGGAAGAACCAACAAACGCTTCTATTCAAATTCCTTTTGGGGGTCTTACTAGCACGTGTGCTCCTGGAAGTTTAGAGTTTATTAACTCCTCAACAGATGTTTCAGAAAACACCACTTTTATTTGGAGTTTTTTCGATGGGACAAATAATGAAACCTACGATTTTAATAATGTAGACCAGTTAATTACTCACCTTTATGAACCTAATACTGTAAACTGCGCAACACAAGTTACATTAACTGCTGAAAACGAATGTAACACCTTGCAAGGTGGACCAAGTTTAGCAACATTTACACCCATTAGAATATGGGATATTGACGAGGCTTCAATTAATCCGTCATCAAGTTTACTGTGTTATCCTGATACAACTGTCAGTTTTCAAAACACTACAGAACGAAATTGTCTCGCTCAAGGAAATGTTTCTCAACGCTATGAATATTGGAATTTAGGAGATTATTGGGGATTGGGTTACGACTCAATTATTGACTGGAGACCTTGGCCTCCAGCCATAAGTGTAAATGTTGGATACCCTGGAATAGGTTCATATGAAGTAATGATGATTGATAGTAGTTTTTGTGGACTAGACTCTGCAACTCAAATAATAAATATCGTAAATCAACCTGTTGCAGGTCTTTCGGCAAATAAAGACACCATTTGTGTGGGTGAATCTGTGATATTTGAAAACTTAACTACTGGCTTTGCTAGTAGTTTTATTTGGGTATTTGGAGATGGGAGTTCTTGGACTCAAGTCTGGAATGGAAATGTAACAAGAACATTTAACTCACCTGGATATTTTGAAGTTTTACTTATTCCACAAATTACGAATTCATGTAGAGATACTGCTAGTGTATTCATTTACGTTTCCGACACTCCAGAGGCTGACTTCATAGTGGATAATAATAGCGGTTGCGATACTTTAATAGTAGATATTTCTAATAACTCGTCATTTGATGTTATTGATTGGAATTGGAATTTTGGAAATGGAAATACCTCTACCGCTTCCAACCCAACAACACAACATTACTCAGTAGGTACTTACACCATTAATTTGGATGTAGTTAATAGTAGTGGGTGTTCTAATAATTATTCCGAACAAATAAATGTAAACGAATCCCCTCAACCCTATTTTGAGCCTACCGAAGTATGTGTTAATGAATGGTCAAATTTTATTGATTTAAGTCAATCTAATGAAGCAATAATAGCATGGGATTGGGATTTTGGAAATGGTAATACGAGCAATTTACAAAACCCAATATTTAATTTTGGGACTGCAGGAACTTTTGATGTCATCTTAACTGTCTCAACAGCCAATTGTCAGCGTTCTGACACATTGGAAGTGCTTGTTGATAGCCTTCCTGAGTCCAATTTTTATGTATCAGACTCTATAGGTTGTTCCCCAATAAATATTTCCTTTAGTAATCAATCTTCTTCGAACGTTGTAGGTTTCAATTGGCTATTTGGAGATGGTGATACTTCTAATGTTGAAAACTCTAGCCATGTTTTTGAAAACAGTTGGTCTACAGATACTACTTACAACACAAAATTAGTTGTTACCACATTAGCTGGATGTAAGGATACGTCATCCTTTGATATTACTGTTTTGTCAAAACCCATCGCAGCTTTTGATGATAACGCTGTTCTTGACTGCGCACCATTAGACGTTACTTTTAATAATACATCATTGAATGCCTCAACATATGAATGGAATTTTGGTGATAATTCAACTCTAGAAACTTCATTTAATACAAACCATGTTTTTCAGAATACTAATCTAACAATAGAAACATTTGAAGTGTCATTAATAGCAAGCAATCCTAATGGTTGTGTCGATACTACTTCTAAAACAATATTAGTTTATCCTGAACCGCAATTCAGTTTTTCTACTGTTCCAGCATCAGGCTGCTCCCCTCTTGATGTCAATTTCCCATCAGTAAATGGTGCTGTAATATACAGTTGGAACTTTGGTGACGGAAGCACTTCAAATTCTTCAAACCCAACACATGTTTACGAAAACCCAAGTTCGAATAGCATACAAAATCAAGTCGAGTTAGTAGCTACTTCTCCCTTTGGGTGTACTGACACTACACAGGAAATAATAACAATTTTCCCCCAACCTATTGCTAATTTTCAGCTCAGTGATAGTTTATCATGTTCGCCTTTATCTATTCAAATTACGAATAATTCGATTAATGCAACAACATCTGTGTGGGATATGAGTAGCGGAAGTACGTTTATAAATAATTCCTCTACTTTTAATTACGACTTTACAAATACAGAAAGTTATATTGAGAATTATACCATTAATTTGACCGCATCAAATGCGTTCAATTGCACAGACAGTTTACTCAAGACCGTAAGTGTTTTCCCAACTATTACTGCCGATTTCACATCGGATACATTAGGCTGTTCTCCATTTGATGTAAACTTTATTAATACATCAAAAGGCGCAAATCAATTTGATTGGAATTTTGGTGATGGCACTAATAGCATTTCAACAAATAATGAATCCCACCTTTATGTGAACACAAGCAATGATATTCAGACAAATACGGTGGTATTAAAAGCCACTTCTCCTTTTGGTTGTTTAGACAGTATTCAAAAAGACATTACCGTTTTACCGCTGCCGATATCGCAGTTTTCATCTCCAAGCAATGAAGGATGCTCTCCTTTTGAAGTAATTTTTAATAATACCTCACAACAATCACAAGCATTTGAATGGTTGATTGAAAATGAAAATCAAACCTTCAACGATACTCATTTGTCATACACATTTGAAAACACGTCAAATCAGACTCAAAATTATACTATTTCGCTCATAGCTATTCATTCACAGGGATGTACCGATACATCAAGTTTATCGTTGAATGTTTACCCAAATGTAAATGCAAACTATGTCGTTGACACTTCTGGTTGCAGTCCATTAACGGTGCAATTCTATAATTTATCAATTGGTGGAAATACATTCTTATGGGATTTTGGAGATGGTACATATACAAATGCATCAACACCCACTGAGAAAATATATCTTAATACAGTCAACGGTGAAGAGGTATTTAATACCTCATTAATTGTAACTTCTAACTATAATTGTTCTGATACAGTCAGTCAAAATATTCATGTCTATCAATCTCCAATTGTTAATTTTGAGGCTACACCAACTACACAATTTTTACCAAGTTCAACTGTAGAATTTCAAAATAACTCTTCTTTTGGAACGTGGGATTACGAATGGGAATTCGGAAATAATTCAAGCTCTACTTTACAAAACCCTCCTCCTCATTTCTATGGAACAAGTGGCGACTTTCTTATAAAATTATTCCTTTCAAATGCTTACGGTTGTAGCGACTCTGCAGCTCAATGGATTAGTATTTTTCCCTTGTCACCACAAGCAGACTTTAACGGTGAAGGTAAGGGTTGTGCGCCTCTCACCATTCAATTTGAAAATGAGTCAGTTGAAGCAAGTCAGTACAGCTGGGATTTTGGTGACGGCACCTATTCAGGCATTGAAAATCCCTTAAAAACCTATCACAATCACGGCCTTTATTCTGTATCGCTAACAGCATTCAGCCCAGAAGGAAATCATTCTATTACAAAAGAAGAAATAATAGAAGTGTATGAAACGCCTACTGCTCTATTTTTTGTAACAACTGAATATTTAGATGTTCCTGGAATAATTTTAGAGACAAACAATCAATCTTCATTTGCTACAACTTACCAATGGGATTTTGGCGACAGCACTACCACTACAGAACAAAATCCGACTCACAATTACCAAGAAAATGGAAACTATACCATCAGCTTGATTGCGCGTAATGGCATTTGTACTGATACAGCTTATAAATCTATTTCAGTAACAAACAAAACATCTGGAAACATAATTATTCCTAATTCATTTACGCCAAATGAAAACAATCCAAATAATGGAGATTTTCAGCAAAACAATGAAATAAATGATATTTTTTATCCAGTTATTTTAGGAGCAAAAAATTATGAGCTAGATATTTACAATAGATGGGGTGAAAATCTTTTTTCAACAAAAGACCAATCCATTGGATGGAACGGCTATTTCAAGAACCAACTCTGTGAAACTGGTGTCTACATTTACAAGATAAAAGTTGTATTTTTAAATGGCGAAGAACAAAAAATTATAGGTCAAGTTACCTTAGTAAGATAAGTCTGTTCATTTCTTTGTTCAAAAACAAATTCGAAAATCATTTGAAATTAGAATCCTAAAAGTTATCTTTATAGTATGTATCAAGATGATTTAACTCCGAAGGAAGAAAATAACAGTAAGCACTTAATTAACCGGTTCAACAAAATGGTGGAAAACCAACGTTTTGAATACTTTGAATCAGAGGAGATTGAACGCATTATTGACCATTTCTGTGAAAAAGAAGACAAGAAAAAGATCATCAAAGCATTCGGTCTTTATGAAAAATTATTCCCTTTTTCATTCCAATTAAATCTTAAAAAAGCTCAAGTATTGATTTTCTTTGATCGACCAAACGAGGCTTTAGATAAGCTAAAAGAAAACTCTAACTCAAAAAATGAAGATTATCTATATACATTATCTGTAGCGCATAGCAAGCTTAAAAACCATACCGAAGCAATTAAAATTCTTGAAGAATTACTATTAACAAATGAAACTAACGAAGAAGTAATATCTTCTCTAGCAAACGAATATCAAATTATTGGTAATTATTCGTCTGCTAATGATATGATTGAAAAATTACTTCTGTTAGATTCTGTAAACGAATTTTATTGGTTTACCTATATACTGTCTTCTGAAGTTGAAGAAAATTCAAACAGAGCAATTGAATTTATTAAAAAATTCATTAAGATTCATCCGTATAATTTTGAAGCATGGTTTTATCTTGGAGTTGCCTATCAACGCAAAGACGATCATTTAAATGCAATAGAAGCCTTCGACTACACCATTTATATAAAAGAAGATTTTGAAAAAGCTTATATTAATAAAGCAGACTCACTTTCAGAACTTGGTTATTACCAAAACGCCATCGATAGTTGCCTAGAAAGTTTAAAATACAAAGAAGCAAACGCAGCTATATATTATGATATTGGCGATTATTATGAGAAGCTAGATAACCTTGAAAAAGCCAAATCGTATTTTCACAAGTCGATTAAAAAAGACGAAAATTTTGAAGAATCATGGTTTGCACTTGCCCTAATATTAGATTTACAGGGGCAACATTTAGAAGCGTCATACCACATCAAAAAAGCAATAGATATTGACCCAACCAATGTTGATTTTCTATTTTCCTACGCTCAAATTCACGAAAAAGTTGGCTTCATTAAAGAAGCAGAAATAGCTTACAGAAAAGTATTAGAACTCGACGAATTTGATACTGAAACATGGCTAAACTACTCGCATTTACTATCTCAATATGAATCCTATAGCGAAGCCATCAATCTTCTAAAAAGAGCCATTAAAATAGATCCTAAAAAAGCCGAATTATCCTACCGCATATCAGCCTATCTTTTTAAATCTGGAAATGATGAATTAGGGCTTCAGTTTTTCAAAGAAGCACTGATAATAAACTATGATAAAAACGAAGAATTTTTTAGTTACATGCCTAGTGTAAAATCAAACATAATTCTATTAAATTTGCTGACCAAACACAAAAAATAAAATTAATGAATTTCAAGATCACAAATCTACCTGACCGTGCATCGAAGCCAAGAAAACATGGTCTTACAATGATGATGGATAAAGGACTCAGTGTGAGACAAGTTGAAGACTTTATAGAAACTGCTGGAGAACTTACTGACCTTGTTAAGTTTGGCTTTGGTACATCAATGATTAGTACTAATCTAGAACAGAAAATTAAACTTTATCAAGAAGCTGATATAAGTGTATACTTTGGTGGTACACTTTTTGAAGCATATATTGCTAGAGATATGTTCAATGATTATCAAAGAATATTAGAAAAATATAACATTGATACCGTTGAAGTTTCTGACGGTTCTATCGAAATATCTCATGTTGATAAGTGTAATTATATCAAAACACTGTGTAAGAATTTCAGAGTATTATCTGAAGTTGGCTCAAAAGATGCTAATAAATTAATACCTCCTTACAAGTGGATTGAATTAATGCAAAAAGAAATTGATGCTGGATCTTGGAAAGTAATTGCTGAAGCCAGAGAAGGTGGTAACGTTGGTATTTACCGAGGTAGTGGTGAAGTAAGATCAGATCTTATAGAAGAAATTTTAACTAAAATTGATAATGATAAAATCATTTGGGAATCTCCTCAAAAAACACAACAAGTTTGGTTTATCAAGCTTATGGGGTCTAATGTTAACCTAGGGAATATTGCTCATAATGAAGTAATCCCTTTAGAATGTCTTAGGCTTGGTCTTCGTGGAGATACCTTTTTTGATAATCTTCCGTAAAAATCTCAAATCAAATGAATGCCAAAGAACTGAAATTAAAAATTCAGTCTAATGAGCCAATTACTATAATTGACATTAGAGAACCCTACGAATGTGAAAACGGCTTTATTAGTGAGGTGAATATTCCTCTTAGTCAATTTATGGACCGAATTGATGAAATACCCTCTGACAAAACCGTTTTGATATATTGTAATACCGGTAAAAGAAGTCGTTCGTTAAAATTTATGGTTGAAAAAATACATTCAATGACCAACATACATCACCTACAAGGCGGTTACAGTGCTTGGGAAGAAGAGGTCTTATCCATTTAAAATGTTAAAATTCATAATACTTACTCTAAAAGGATTAGCAATGGGTGCAGCAAATGTTGTCCCTGGTGTTTCAGGAGGAACTATTGCACTAATCACTAACATTTATGAGGAATTTATCAATTCATTAAAGTCTTTTGACACTGGTGCATTACGTTTATTAACACAAGGAAAATTTAAAGATTTATACATAAAATTAAATCTAAAGTTTATTGCTCCAATTCTATTTGGGATGGTCCTGAGTGTTTTGCTTTTAGCGCAATTATTTGACTATTTATTAGTTGAATACCCTTCAGAAACTTGGGCCTATTTCTTTGGGCTTGTTCTAGCTTCTATTTATCCTATTGGCAAAAAAATAGAAAACTGGAAATGGTCGGTGATTTTAATGTTTATCGTTGGCTTTGGTATAGCATCTGCATTATCATTTCTTTCACCCTCTCCTACTGAAAACACCTCATATTTTTATATTTTCATTTGTGGTCTTGTTGGAATATGCGGCATGATACTTCCAGGATTGTCTGGCTCATATATTTTGATGTTGATGGGAAATTATCACCTGCTTATGGTTAAGTCCATTAATAGCTTAACAGAATTTATTGAAGCCATAATCTATGGACAAGTGACGAGCTTTATTGAAGGCCCACAATTTGAATACCTGATATATTTCTTGCTGTTTTTGATTGGCTCAATCGTTGGTATTGTTGTCTTTTCAAATCTTATTTCAATCATATTTAAACGCTATCATGACCTTACTCTTTCTCTTTTAACTGGATTTGTTTTTGGCTCATTAAGTATCATTTGGCCGTGGAAAAAAGAGTTATTTCATTCTAAAGAGTTGAACCGACACGGTGAACCACTGCTTATTGGCTACGAACGTTTTATTCCAAATAGCTGGACTAAAAGTGAATTTATTGTTTTAGGAATAATGATTTTGGGCGCACTAACAATTACAGTTGTTGAGTTATTAGCTAAAAAACAAGCATGAAAACGTTTGGTTTAATTGGTCATCCCTTGCAACATTCTTTTTCAAAAGATTATTTTGAAAAAAAGTTTATAAACGAAAACATTGAGGATGTTCAATACCTAAATGTAGAATCAGAAAAGGTAGAAACTTTATTTGAAAACCGTTTACTTTCTGAATTCTCTGGATTTAATGTCACAATACCATTCAAAGAAAGCATCATAGCATTTCTCGATGAAATTGACAGTTCAGCACAAGAAATAAATGCTGTCAATTGTGTAAAAAGAGAAAACAATAAACTAATTGGCTACAACACCGACTTTATTGCGTTTAAGGAAACCCTAATACCTTTTTTAACTAAAAATCATAAAAAGGCGCTAGTACTAGGAAGTGGAGGCGCATCGAAAGCTATTATTTACGCTCTAAAAAAATTAACTATTGATTATACAGTAGTTTCTAGAAAATCAGACTTTAATTATCAGTCAATTGATAAAAACACCATTGCTGACCATCAGATAATAATCAACTGCACACCCCTTGGCACCTATCCTAACAGCAATACCTTCCCTCCTTTACCGTACGAATACCTTACAGAAAACCATTTACTTTATGACCTTGTTTACAACCCAGCAGAAAGTGCATTTTTGAAAAAAGGAAAACAATATAATTGTCAAACAAAAAATGGACTCGAAATGCTAAAAATTCAAGCGGAAAAGTCCTATTTAATTTGGTCAAAGTAAATCTAGCATTTAAGGTTATTATGTACTAAATTTGTGTAATACGTGGCAACTTATATTAGCAAGATGAGTCAAGATTTAGAAAATACAAAAGAAGAAACCGTTACTGATGTTATATCAAATGAAGATGTAACACCCTCAAAAGATTATAATTCATTTACACTTAATGAACTTATTAATGAGATGAATGAACTCATCATTTCAGATGATGTATTTAGAAATACGAAAACAGTGGATATTATAAAATCTGTTTTCTACAAAAAAGTAAACGCTGAAAAAGAAGAGAAAAAAGCAGACTTTATAGCTAATGGCGGAGTTGAAGAAGAATATTCATTCACACACCCAATGGAAAAAGAGTTTAAAACACTCTTCATTACTTTTAGAAATAAAAAGAATGATTTAAGAGATAAAATCGAATCCGACTTTATCAAAAACCATAAAATTAAAACCGCTATTATCTCAGAAATAGAATCATTGATAAATACCGAAGAGACCCTTAAAGGTACTTTTGAAAAATTCAAAGTTTTACAAGAAAAATGGAGAGAAACGGGTGAAGTATCTATCGGTTACCGAAATGACATTTGGAAGTCATACCATTATCAGGTAGAGCGCTTTTACGATTATGTTAAAATAAATAACGAGCTAAGAGATTTAGACTTTAATAAGAATTACGAAAAGAAACTACAAATTTGCGAGGCGACTGAAAAACTCTTAAATGAAAAATCAATAAAAAAAGCCCACAATGAGTTACAAGAACTGCATCAAAAATGGAAAGAAATTGGTCCAGTAAAACGTGAACTTAGAGAAGAAATTTGGGAACGATTTAAAGAAGCAAGCCGACAACTTCACAAAAAAAGAAACGACCATTACGTAGAATTAAAAGAACGTGGCGCTCAATCCTTTAAAAATAAACAAGAAATATGTCAGCAAATAAATGAATTGACTAATGAAGGCGCTGACAATCACAACGGCTGGAATAAACTCACTGAAAAAGTTCGAGAACTTGAAGAAAAATGGAAAAAAGAAAGTGGGTTAAAAAAAGAAGACAACAAAGAAGCTTGGAAAAATTTAAGAGAAACTTTAGCCTCTTTTTACGCCAAAAAGAACGAGTATTACAAATCTAAAAAAGTTGAACAAAAAGAAATTGTTGAAATAAAAACTAAGCTTTGCGAAAAAGCCGAACAATTAATTGAATCTGAAAATATAGACTGGAAAGACCACTCTCAACTCTTCATAAAATTACAAGAAGAGTGGAAAGAAAGTGGTTACTTACCAAAAAATCTTTCTGATAAATTTTGGAACCGCTTCAAAAAAGCTGTCAACACTTTTTATAAAAACAAAAAAGAATTTTTTGCTGAACTCGACAAACAGAAAACAGATAACCTTAAGCTCAAAGAAGAACTTATAAAGAAAGTGAACGGCTTCGCTCTATCTGATAATAAGTCTACAAATTTTGAAAGCCTCAAGCAATTCCAAAAAGAATGGTTTGCAATCGGAGCTGTACCAAGAGAAAAATCCGATATAGAGAATACTTTCAAAAAGACTATTGATGGTTTTTATTCTAAGATGAAAATCGATAAAAAAGAGCTTGAAGATGTTAGGTTCAATAGCAAGCTCGATCGATTAAAAGAAAAATCCAATCCAACAGCTTTAGACAAAGAAAAACAGTTTTTGAAAACAAAAATCAATGAACTGAAAAAAGAAATCAATCAGTACGAAACAAATATTGCCTTTTTCGGTAAGTCTAAAGGCGCTGAAAAACTCAAAGAAGAGGTTTTGAAAAAAATTCAAAATGGATACGATAACATCGAGGATTTAAAGGCAAAAATCAAATTAATTAATTCTATTTAATGGGTTTTAAAATTGTATCTGATTTTAAACCCACTGGTGACCAACCACAAGCTATTAAGCAATTAGTTGAAGGGATTGATAGTGATGAAAAACATCAAACACTGTTAGGCGTAACTGGCTCTGGTAAAACATTTACAATAGCCAATGTCATTAAGGAAATTGAAAAGCCAACCCTTATTTTAAGTCACAACAAAACCCTAGCCGCTCAACTTTACAGTGAATTCAAGCAGTTTTTCCCAAATAATGCCGTCGAGTATTTTGTGTCTTATTACGATTACTACCAACCCGAAGCCTACATTCCAAGTTCCGGTACATATATCGAAAAAGACTTATCCATAAACGATGAAATTGAAAAGTTAAGATTAAGCACTACCTCTACTCTATTGTCGGGAAGAAAAGACATAATTGTTGTGGCATCGGTATCTTGTATTTATGGTATTGGAAACCCTGAAGAATTCAGCAACAACGTTATTGAAGTATCGCTTAATCAAAAGATTAGCCGTAATAAATTGCTCAATCAATTGGTAACCTCATTGTATTCCCGTTCCGATATTCAGTTTGAAAGAGGAAATTTTAAGGTTAAGGGCGATACCATTTCTGTTTTTCCTGCTTATACTGACATTGCCTATAAAATCCATTTTTGGGGAGATGAAATTGAAGAAATAGAAAGCTTTGACCCGGTTAATAACAGCACCTTAGAAAAGTTCGACTATTTAAGAATTTTTCCAGCCACAATTTTTGTAGCATCTAAAGACCGTATTCAGAGTGCCATTCATCAAATTCAAGATGACCTCATGGATCAAGTACAATTTCTTAATAATACTGATAGAAAATTAGAAGCCAAACGATTGGATGAACGGGTAAATTATGATTTAGAAATGATTCGTGAACTTGGGTACTGCTCTGGTATTGAGAATTACTCTCGGTACTTTGACGGTAGAATGCCAGGCACTCGACCGTTCTGCCTAATTGATTATTTCCCCAATGATTTCCTAACGGTTATTGACGAAAGTCACGTAACCATTCCTCAAATTAGAGCCATGTACGGAGGCGATAGGTCACGAAAAGAAAACTTAGTAGAATACGGCTTCCGTTTGCCAGCGGCTATGGACAATAGACCTCTGAAATTCGATGAGTTTGAATCCATTAACAACCAGTTTATTTACGTTAGTGCTACTCCAGCCGATTTCGAGTTAGAACAATCAGCAGGCATAGTGGCGGAGCAGGTTATTCGACCTACTGGCTTACTAGATCCTATTATTGACGTTCGACCTTCTTTAAATCAGATTGACGATTTATTGGAAGAAATAAAAGTTCGAATTGATAAAAACGAACGGATCTTGGTTACCACTCTGACTAAACGCATGGCTGAAGAACTGACAAAATACCTCACACGATTTGGTATTCGTTGCCGATACATTCATTCTGATGTAGATACTTTAGAACGAGTAGAAATTTTACATGAACTCAGAGAAGGAATATTTGATGTATTAGTGGGAGTAAATTTATTAAGAGAAGGCTTAGACTTACCTGAGGTTAGTCTTGTAGCCATTCTGGACGCAGATAAAGAAGGTTTTTTACGTTCACAACGTTCCTTAACACAAACTGCTGGAAGAGCTGCACGTAACGTTAATGGACTAGTAATAATGTATGCCGATAGGGTTACAAATAGCATGAAGCGTACGATTGATGAAACAAACAGAAGACGAGAAAAACAAATAGCATATAATACCGAAAATAACCTAGTCCCTACTCCACTTAATAAGAAAAAGGACAATGAATTAGCCAAAAAGCTAAACCCTTACGCCATTAAGCAAGGCATGAGCATGGCAGCAGAATCTGATGCAGATTATTCCAATCCAAAGACCTTAGAAAAGGCTATAAAGAATACTAAAAAACAAATGGAAAGTGCCGCTCAAGATTTGGATTTTCAAGAAGCAATAAAGCTTAGAGATAGACTTACTGAACTTAAAAAAATGAGAATGTAAATTATTCATACCCCCAACGGTGTACATCGTTGTTGGTTTCTTCAATATCGTCTTTTACGAGTTTAATACGTTGCGCTATAGCTCCAAATAATTTATCATTCATCATAAGCCAACGCATTTCCTCTTTATCATTATCTGCCGCTTTAGCGATTCTCGAAAGTAATTTAAAGCCGTTTAGCTCTAACCACTTAATGGCGTCTTTTTTACCCTCTACGCCTTTTATGGTGGCTAATAAATGAGGCGCATTTTTCATAAGCCAACTAGATGCTTCTTTATCAAAATAAAGGGCAAAACAAAACAGCCCTAACTCTGGGTAGTTATTTTGCATAAGCCAATCTCTAATATTAGTATTTCCTGAGATTGCTTCTCCCCAAGCGACAATTATTTTTTCTGGATATTTTTTCATAAAAAAAGCCTCTTTTCAGAGGCTTAAATTATAATTATTTTGCTAGTAGTTTTATTTTACCGTTCTTAAAATAATATTTATCGCCACTGACTGAAATTAGTTCCCAACCCAATGAGTTAAGATAATTCAATGCATGAACGACAGATTTAAACTTATCTGAAGATTTTTCTAGCATTTCGTCTACTCTTTTTTCAGTAGAATTAAACGAATAAGTAGTTTTTACTTTTTTATTGCCTTTCTTTCCAACTAATTCCTCAGAAAATGTCATTTCCATATAATTAACCATTTTGTCATTTCTTTCAGACTTAAGCGGTTTTTTGGCTGGAGATGGTCTAGTCTGAGCCAGTATAGTCAATGGCAATACTAAAGCCATTATTAAAATTACATTCTTCATAATAGTAGTTGTTAAGGTTGTTATTTGTTAATCGTTACCACCAAGAATTATTGGTAAATCGCCGTCACCATTACCAATTACAATAACCTTAGAATTAGGTGATTTTGATAACTCTTGTGTTGCTTCTACCCCTTTCCATTTCAATAATTGTGGCGTAATAGTCTTTGTTACAATACGCTGGAAATCAGAAATACCTTCAGCTTCAATACGCTTTCTTTCGGCTTCCTTCGACTCTCTAAGTAATTTAAACTCATATTCTAAGGCTTCCTGCTCTTGACGTAATTTATTTTCAATAGCAGCCTGTAGGGTTTTTGGAAGCGTTACGTCTCTAATTAAAATTGCATCTAAAAAGATGTATTTATCAGCAATTGATTTAGCTGTGATTTCAAAAATCTTATCTTCAACTTCTTCTCGTTTTGTAGAGTATAATTCTTCTGGCAAGTACTCGCCAATTACTTCTCTGGTTACCGAACGAATTTCAGGACGAATGATGCTTTCTAAGTAATCCTCACCAACTAAATCGTGAAGGTACCCGAGTTGGCTCATGTCAGGGGTAAAACGAAATGAAAGATCAACTTTAATTGACAATCCATTTTTAGATAATACCTCCATTGCTTCATAATCCTCTTGTATTTTTACATTGTAGATGTAAACTTTATTCCAAGGTGCTATAAAATGAAAACCCTGTGGAACTACTAAATCCTTGTCAAGTCCACCACCAAAACGCTTAAATATTACGGCCTTTTCTCCTGGATTTACGGTGTAGAACATATTACCACCAGTAATTAATAAAAATATAATTGCTACGAATCCAATTACAAAAAATCTCGGTAGCTTAGGATTAAATCCACCTGAATCATTATTTTCAAACATTCTATTTTATTTTAAAATTGTTAAATCGTGGTGTTTCTTTTTCTGAGAAACCATTCCAGGAACAAAAATACAAATAAAAGAATTGAAATCCATCTCAAATTGATCAAATCAATCTGAGTTTTAGTGATGTAACTCAAAACTGACGATTCATTTTTTACTAATTCTTTTTTAAGCTGACTCAATTGAGAGAAATAATACGATTTGCCCTTGTATTTTTCTGAAAGAGCATACAGCAATTGGTGATTTGCCGTAGAATTCATTTTTTCAACCTCGAGTTGTAAAATAGAAAATTGCCCTTTGTTGACGTATTCCTTTCCATTGTGTAAGACTGAAGAGGTGAAAGTGTAATTACCCACGTTCAACTGTTCAACCTCAAGGAAATAGGTGTTTTCAAGCCTGTTAAAGGTGTAAGGAAAATCTACTCCATTGTCGTTAGTGATAGTGATGCTTAGTTCTGGATCGGTTATGAGTTCAAAATTTGAATTGTAAAAATCTGCTTCTATTGTCAAAGGTTCATTTTCGTAAATCAACTTGTCGTAACGCAATCGAAAAGACCTTTTATCGTCTTTAACTGCTAAAAACTGAATGCTCTTAGTAATGAGTTCATTAAACAGTACATGGTCTTTGCTTTGCATGAATTCAAACAACCGCCATTTCCATAGCCCCTCTACGGTACAAACTGCACTTCTTTGTCCATTAATTTTTGAAAAGGAAATGATAGGCTTTTCGGTTTCAATTCCCAATACACTTTGGTAAAATAAACTAGAATGTTCTGAGTAAAATTCTAATCCTGTATGTGAGGAATACAAAGGGGGAAGTTTCTTCAAAAAGTCTGGCCATTTTTCGTTAAGTGAAAATAAAGAAAACGGACCATAAGTGGCGATTACTTCATTTAATGAATTTCTGGACTGATACGAAAACCAATCGGTTTGAATAGATGGTATTGAATTTCCTAAAAAGTAAAAAATGGGCAAATCTGTTTCAGGAATATTAGTTTGAAACGCTATTACTAAACTATATTCTTGATAATTACCGTCAAAATCTTCAATAGAATTAACAATGAGCTCATAGTTTTCATTGGACTTGATAGCACTGCTTATTGCCGAAATATCTGGGTGTGTGATTTCTGAAAGCAACAAAATCTTTTGCTTACTTTCTAAAACATCAATGTAAATATCTTTAATGTTATTGAAGGTGTTTTTCTCATTATCAACGGCCTTTACTTTGATGGTGTATTTCTGAACGCCAACCTCTTTTGCATTCATGAAAAAATCAAAATAATATTGAGCGTTTTCTGAATCTATCGTTTGTTGCTCTTCTTCTATCTTAACGCCATTTTCCCAAATGCTAACACTTAACTTTTCATTGAGACAATTTTTTGCCAAAACATTAACTTTTATCGGAAAAGAATTTCCTAAATAGGCTAATTCATTGTAAGAAACCGATGACAGCTCAAGGTCTCTTTTTTGGACAATATCGCCAAGAAGTACCGTATACAGTGGCGCATCAAAGGAGTAATTGGCATACAATGGATTTGAACTCGAATTATAGATGCCATCAGAAACTACAATGTTAGCTACTACATTTCTATTGCTGTATAAATCTGAAATTTCATTAAAATAAGAAGAAAAGTCAGTTAATCTGTCGGTAAAAGTTAAATCGCCATTTCTTTTTATCTTCTCACCGAAGGTATAGAGTTCAACATCAAAATCGTCAGAAAGCTCTTCAATTAAAGTATCCATACTGCTTTCAAATCCATCAGCATTAAATGAGCTGTTCGAATGCACTACAATCGATGATGAATTATCAATTCCTATTGTAATAATGGGGCGTTCTTTCAAAACACTTTGGTAATTTATAAATGGTTTTAAAAGAAAAAAGGACAGTAAAAATAAGGTGGCGAATCGAAGAACAAATAATACTTTCCTGAGTGTTTTAAATACGGAGACTGAACGTTTGCTGTATAGCAAAAAAGATGCACCAAAAGCTAAGGCTAGACACCCTAAAATCCAGAATAAAGACCACTCAGTAGTAATAACGTTCATTAAGTCAACATTCCTCCACACACATTCAACACTTGCCCAGAAATATAAGAAGACATATCAGAAGCTAAAAAGAGTGTCGCATTAGCGATATCTTCAGGATTACCACCTCTTTTCAGAGGAATACTGTCTGTCCATCCTTTGACTACATTTTCATCAAGTTTTTCGGTCATTTCAGTCTGTATAAAACCAGGTGCAATAACGTTACATCGAATATTTCTAGAACCTAATTCAAGAGCAGTGGATTTTGAAAATCCTATAATTCCTGCTTTAGAAGCAGAATAATTGGCTTGACCTGCGTTTCCTTTAACTCCAACCACAGAACTCATATTGATAATCGAGCCTGAGCGTTGCTTGAGCATAGGACGCAATACGGCTTTGGTAAGGTTGAAGATAGACTTTAAATTTACCTCCATTACTTTATCAAAATCTTCTTCACTCATTCTCATGAGCAAGTTATCTTTTGTAATCCCGGCATTATTTACCAATACGTCAATAGAACCAAAAGTTGACATGACATCATCTGCTAGAGTTTGTGCAGCTTCAAAATTTGAAGCATCCGATTTAAAGCCTTTAGCCGTAATTCCGTACTCACTTAATTCAGCCTCAAGAGCTTTAGCTTTTTCATCAGATGACAAATATGTAAACGCAATATTTGCGCCATTTTGTGCAAATGCCAAAGCAATTCCTTTTCCAATTCCTCTTGAAGCACCAGTGATAATTGCTGTTTTACCTTTTAATAGTTCCATATCAATTTAAAATTTGAGATTATAAATATAGTGTATTAAACTAAAAAAGACGCACGAAGCGTCTTTCAAGAATAGTTAGTTTTTTTTTAAGCGTTTACGCCCATTAGTTCAGCCATTTTATCGCCAATACTCGCTGGTGATTCTACAACGTGAATACCACATTCGCTCATAATTTTCATTTTTGCTTCTGCGGTATCGTCTTCGC
This sequence comes from Flavobacteriales bacterium, assembly GCA_965661345.1. Classification (GTDB taxonomy): domain Bacteria; phylum Bacteroidota; class Bacteroidia; order Flavobacteriales; family UBA7312. The sequence continues at coordinate 44,605 of CBFIDK010000003.1, forward strand.
CACCAACTATTGCGCCAGCATGCCCCATAGTTCTTCCTTTTGGAGCGGTCTGTCCAGCAATAAATCCTACAACAGGTTTAGTGCCATTTGCTTTAATCCAATGCGCAGCATCAGCTTCTAGCTGACCACCAATTTCACCAATCATTACAATACCGTCTGTTTCTGAATCATTCATTAGTAATTCGACAGCTTCCTTGGTAGTAGTGCCAATAATGGGGTCACCACCGATACCTATTGCCGTAGAAATTCCCATTCCCGCTTTAACAATTTGGTCAGCAGCCTCATAAGTAAGTGTCCCCGACTTAGAAACTACACCTATTCTTCCCGCTTTGAAAACAAATCCTGGCATAATACCACATTTGGCCTCTCCAGGAGTAATTACACCTGGGCAATTAGGGCCAACTAAATGGCAATCTTTATCTGAAAGGTATTCTTTGACCGTAATCATGTCTTTTGTAGGAATACCTTCAGTGATGCAAATAATAACTTTTATTCCGGCTTCGGCAGACTCCATAATAGCATCAGCGGCAAAAGCAGGTGGCACAAAAATGATAGATGTATTAGCATCAACTTTTTCAACCGCTTCAGCAACAGTATTAAATACGGGTTTTTCAAGATGAACTTGCCCTCCTTTACCTGGGGTTACACCACCAACGATATTGGTTCCATATTCAATCATTTGACCAGCATGAAAAGTTCCTTCACTTCCAGTAAATCCTTGAACAATGATTTTTGATTGATTATCAACTAATACACTCATATTTTTTTATTGGTAAAATTAATTTTTGCAAATTTAAAATGAAATATGAATTAGGAAAACAAAAAAGTAAAAGACTTTCTATCTTTGTCAAATGTTTATTAACAATGACACCATTTGTGCCTTAGCAACTTCGTCTGGTCAAGGCGCTATTTCAATAATTAGACTTTCAGGTAGTAATGCCATTGATATCTGCAACTCTTTTTTCTCTAAAGATTTATCAAAAGCTAAAAGCCATACCCTTCATTTTGGCACCATTAAAGCGAATAATCAAATTCTCGATGAAGTAGTTGTAAGCATTTATAGAAATCCCCACTCTTACACTGGAGAAGATGTTATTGAAGTATCGTGTCACGGTTCTAAATACATACAAAATCAGCTAATTCAGTTATTTATTAGTGCCGGTGCTAGAATGGCAAAAGCAGGTGAATTTACTCTAAGAGCATTTTCAAATGGTAAAATGGATTTATCACAAGCAGAGGCGGTTGCTGATTTAATATCATCTGAAAATGAATCGGCACACAGGGTAGCTATGCATCAAATGCGTGGTGGCTTCTCAAACGAGCTAAAGGCTTTGCGTGACGAACTGATAAGTTTTGCATCGCTTATTGAGCTAGAATTGGACTTTGGTGAAGAAGATGTAGAATTTGCTGACAGAGAGAAATTTATCACTTTACTAGATAAAATTAAACGTGTTCTTAAACGGTTAATAGATTCTTTTGCGGTTGGTAATGTCATGAAAAATGGTGTGCCTGTTGCCATAATTGGACAACCAAATGTTGGTAAATCAACATTGCTAAATGCGCTACTAAATGAAGACAGAGCAATTGTTTCGGAAATTGCAGGAACAACAAGAGATACTATTGAAGACACCATTGTTATTGAAGGAATACAGTTTCGCTTTATTGATACCGCTGGAATCCGAAAAACAGATAATGTAATAGAAAATATTGGCATTAAAAAAGCCCTAGAAAAAGCTCAAAACGCTCAAATTATCATCTTTATAATAGATGCCTCACAAAATAGTGATGCACAACTAGAAGAGTTAGAAAAGTTAAAGGCAAATGGATTGAAAGATCCGTTGATGGTTGTCAATAAAGTTGATTTGAACCCGAGCATTACATCCCAATTCCCGAATGCTCTTCCTATTTCTGCAAAAAACAAAAAAGGAATTGAAGCCTTTTCAAAGAAACTTGTCGAGTCTGTTCACGCAAATAATTACGATAAAAACGATACTTTAGTAAGCAACAACAGACACCTTGAAGCCCTTCAATTATCCTTGAATTTTGTAATTAAAACTATTGATGGAATAACTAGTGGAATCAGTAACGATTTTGTTGCCATGGACATCCGACAAGCTCTTTTTCACATCGGAGAAATTACAGGTGAAATTTCAACAGACGATTTACTGGATAATATTTTCTCTAATTTCTGTATCGGAAAGTAATTCGTTTCCCTAAAAATCAACTTGCGATTTAGCTAAAATTACGGTTAACAAATGCTAATATAAGTATTGATAAATTACTTCGTTTTCTGTTACAGAATTTATTAGATTTGTGGTCGATTTTAAACAAAAATAAAATATGAATTTTGATGTCATTGTAATAGGAAGTGGACCTGGCGGATACGTTACTGCCATTCGCGCTTCGCAATTAGGGTTAAAAACCGCTATTGTTGAAAAAGAATCTTTAGGAGGTGTATGCTTAAACTGGGGATGTATTCCTACCAAAGCTCTGTTAAAATCCGCTCAAGTTTTTGAATACATAAACCACGCTGAAGATTTCGGAATTTCAGTAAAAGGTGCTGAAGCGGACTTTTCTAATGTTGTATCTCGTTCAAGAGATGTAGCCGATGGGATGAGTAAAGGGATTGACTTCTTAATGAAAAAGAATAAAATTGAAGTCTTAATGGGAACGGCTACCGTAAAAGCTGGTAAAAAAATTGATGTTGTTGATGCAGATGGTAAAACCACTGAATACAGTGCGTCAAACATTATCATTGCTACCGGTGCTCGTTCTAGAGAATTACCTAATCTTCCACAAGACGGCAAAAAAATTATAGGCTATAGAAAAGCCATGACTTTAGAGAAAAAACCTTCTAAACTAGTTGTGGTAGGTTCTGGTGCAATTGGTGTTGAATTTGCTTATTTCTACAACGCAATGAATGTTGATGTAACGGTTGTTGAATACATGCCCAATATCGTACCTATTGAAGATGAAGACGTATCAAAACAATTGGCACGTTCTTTCAAGAAATCTGGAATAAAAGTAATGACTAACTCCTCTGTTGAAAGTGTTGACACTTCGGGCAAAGGCTGTGTGGTTACAGTAAAAACCAAAAAAGGTGAAGAAAAAATAGAATGTGATGTTGTTCTTTCCGCTGTGGGTATTACGGCTAACATTGAAAACATAGGTTTGGAAGATGTTGGTATTGTAACCGATAAAGGAAAAATCATTGTCAATGACTTCTACCAAACAAATATCCCAGGATATTATGCCATTGGTGATGTATTACCTACTCAGGCCTTGGCACACGTTGCCTCTGCTGAAGGAATAATTTGTGTTGAAAAAATTGCTGGACACAATCCAGAGCCATTAGATTATGGCAACATTCCTGGCTGTACGTATTGCTCACCTGAAATTTCTTCCGTAGGCTATACAGAGAAAGCTGCTAAAGAAGCTGGCTTTGATGTGAAAGTTGGTAAATTCCCTTTCTCAGCATCTGGTAAAGCTTCTGCTGCAGGACATAAAGACGGTTTTGTAAAAGTTATTTTTGACGCTAAATACGGCGAATGGTTAGGCTGTCATATGATTGGTTATAACGTAACCGAGATGATTGCTGAAGCTGTTGTAGCTAGAAAATTAGAAACTACAGGACACGAAATATTAAAAGCAGTTCACCCTCACCCAACAATGAGTGAAGCGGTGATGGAAGCTGTTGCTGCTGCTTACGACGAAGTAATACACATGTAATTTCATAACTTATTATTTAAAAAGCCCCGCAAATGCGGGGCTTTTTTGTGTTGTTTTTTCTTCTTCGACTGATTAAAAAAAAAAAATTAAATTTGCAGTTCTTAAAAGCAATAAAAACTTATTATCTCATGAAAAATTTACTACTTTTTAGTGTTGGTGTATTATGCACTTTTAACACTTTCTCACAATTACTAACTCCCATACCTTCTCCTGCTGGATATGAAAATATATCTTTTGGAGGATATTATGGAGAACCAATCGTATTCGAAAATAATTTGTATTTAATGTATCAAGGAAATAACAATAATTTCGATCTTTTTAAATACGATGGAAATACCCTCAGCGCTATACCTTCTCCTGCCGGATATGACGCTACAAATGGTGGATACTACGGACACCCAATCGTATTCGAAAATTATTTGTATTTAAGGTATCGAGGAAATGACGATAATTACGAACTTTTTAAATACGATGGAAATACCCTTACCGCTATACCTTCTCCTGCCGGATATGACGCTGCTAATAGTGGATATCTCGGATCTCCAATTATCTTAGGAAACAATTTATATTTACGATACAAAGGTAATGACGGAAATTATGATCTTTTAAAATACAATGGAAATAGCCTTAGCGTTATACCTTCTCCGATTGGATATGAAGATTCAGGCCGTGGATATTACGGTAAACCAATACTAGCAGGAAATAATTTGTATTTACAATATCGAGATAATAACTATAATTACGATCTTGTTAAATACGATGGATATAGCCTTACCCCTATACCTTCTCCTAATGGATATGCAGATTTAAGCAAAGGATATTACGGTAATCCAATACTAGCAGGAAATAATTTGTATTTAAGGTATAAAAGAGATAACGATAATTACGATCTTTTTAAATACGATGGAAATAGCCTTAGCGTTATACCTTCTCCTATTGGATATGAAAATGTAGGCAATGGATATACCGGACAACCAATCGTATTCGAAAATAATTTGTATTTACAATATCAAGGAAATGACGATAATTACGATCTTTTTAAATACGATGGAAATACCCTTAGTGCTATACCCACTCCTGCTGGATATGACGCTACTTACACTGGATATTTTGGAACTCCAATTATCTTAGGAAACAATTTATATTTACGATACAAAGGTAATGACGGAAAATTCGTTCTTGTTAAATACGATGGAAATAGCCTAACCGCTATAGCCTCTCCTACTGGATATGACGCTTCTAATAGTGGATATTTCGGACAACCAATCGTATTAGGAAATAATTTGTATTTAAGGTATCGAAATAATAACAATAATTCCGGTCTTTTTGAATACGATGGAAATAGCCTTAGCGCTGAAATACCTTCTCCTACTGGATATGACACTGCTTATAGTGGATATTTCGGACAACCAATCGTATTCGAAAATAATTTGTATTTCCAATATCGAGGAAATGACGATAATTTGGATCTTTTCAGGCTTCGACCTTTACAAACAGATACTATTGTAGCTTGTGATTCCTACATATGGATAGATGGAAATACCTACACTGCCTCTAACAATACAGCTACCGATACTTTAACGGATGTTAATGGAATGGATAGTATTATAATAGCCCTAAATTTGACAATCATCAACTCTAGTACTAGTACAGATACTCAAACGGCTTGTGATAGTTTTGATTGGATAGATGGAAATACCTATACTACTTCCAACAATTCGGCCACCCATACCCTAACCAATGCGGCCGGTTGCGATAGTGTAATTACATTAGATTTGACAATCATCAACTCTAGTAATTATACAGATAATCAAACGGCTTGTAATAGCTTTGATTGGATAGATGAAAATACCTATACTACTTCCAACAATTCGGCCACCCAAACCCTAACCAATGCGGCCGGTTGCGATAGTGTAGTAACTTTAAATTTGACCATAAACTATTCTAATGTTGAAACCATTAACCTTAGTGGGGTAGACAGCGTAGTTTATGACGGTTTTACATTTAACTTGGATACTACTTTAATTTTCACCAGCGACAATGATTGTGACTCGATAATACTTAACATTACTATCTTAGAAGGAATAGAAATACAAGAAATCTCTAATAAACCGATGAGTATTTATCCAAACCCTACGGAGGCAAGAGTAATCTTAGAAAGCAGTGAAATGGGGAGGTATAGATTAGTTGATATTTACGGAAGGCAAATATTGAATGAAGAAAAAACGGCTTATAGAGAAGAGATTGATATGTCTTCCTTGGCTAAGGGAATATACTTTGTAGTCTTTAAAGGTAAAAACCATCAAATCATAAAACAATAGATTGTTCAATTAACAAAAAAAGCCCCGCAAATGCGGGGCTTTTTGTAAATATATATTCAAATTGATCTAGTTAATAGAAATCAATTCAACTTCAAAAATTAGTGTTGCGTGTGGTCCAATTGCACCGCCTGCTCCTCTTTCGCCATAAGCCAAATCAGAAGGAATGAACAGTTTATATTTAGCACCTGTATTCATTAATTGCAATGCTTCTACCCATCCTGGGATAACACCATTAACAGGGAAAGTTGCTGGCTGACCTCTATCTACTGAGCTATCAAATACAGTACCATCAATCAATGTTCCATGATAGTGGACAGTTACCTGATCTGTTTCTTTAGGAGAATCTCCAGAACCTTCTTTTAAAACTTCGTATTGCAAGCCTGTTGAAGTAGTGACAACACCTTCTCTTTTAGCGTTTTCATCTAAGAATTTTTTGCCAGCCTCAATATTTACTTGTTGCTTTTTATTTGCTAATTTTCCAAAATAATCTTGAAGAACAATGTTAGCTTCCTCTTCAGATATTTCTAAAGTGTTACCTTCAAAAACATCTTTAAATGCCTTTGCAATAGCCTCTGAATCGATGCTTTCTAAACCTTGATCTTTAACGCTTTTGGCTACGTTAACACCTAAACTATAACTTACTTTTTCCATTTCGGTACTTAAATTTTGTGCATTAATACTTGAAAATCCCACAAGCACAATTAGGGATAAAATAATTTTCTTCATTTTATTGATTTTTACGAGGGGCAAATATACTTTATTTAATAGACAGTAAGGCTAATTTGTAGTCGTAGTTTTGTATCTTTAACCCTTGAACTATTTCTATGGAAATTACAAAATGTCATATTCAAGGCTTATTAACTATTGCACCAAAAGTTTTTGGCGATAATAGAGGGTATTTCTTTGAAAGCTTTAACAAGAATTTGTTTGACTCTTACGTTCCAAACGTCAATTTTGTACAAGATAATCAGTCGCTATCACACAAAGGCGTGCTCAGAGGGTTGCACTTTCAAAGCCCTCCTTTTGAACAAGGAAAATTAGTTCGAGTTATTCAAGGCAGTGTTTTAGATGTTGCAGTAGATATTCGTCAAAACTCCCCTACTTACGGGCAATACAAAAGTGTAGTGCTTAGTGGAGAAGACAATTTGCAATTTTGGATTCCTAGTGGATTTGCACATGGGTTTTTGACGCTTGAAGACAATACCATTTTCAGCTATAAATGCACTGGACCTTATTCCAAATTATCAGAAGGTGCGCTATTGTGGAACGATAAAGATTTAAATATTGATTGGAATATTTCAAATCCGATTGTTTCGGAAAAAGACCAAAATGCCGAAGCGTTTAAACATTTTAACAGCCCATTTTAAATGAAAAAATACACCCCTTTTACATCTGTTCTACTACTATCAATCGTTTTTATTTCTCTATTTACCTTTTGGTCTAATGAGCATGCCGAGAACATATCAGTTCTTGAAAACCTAAAAGAGAAGTACACTATTTTCGCCCTTCCAAAACCTACTAAAAACCTTTATTTTGCTAACGAAAGAGCACCAATCGAAAACCCTGATATATGGGAAAGGTATGACAAAGAGTTGTTGAAAAACACCTATTGGCAATCCAATACTTTATTACTCCACAAGAGAGCTGCCAAATATTTTCCAATCATAGAGCCTATACTAAAGGAAAAAAATATTCCTGATGACTTTAAATATTTAGCCCTAATAGAAAGTGGACTAGAAAATGTAACATCTCCCGCAGGTGCCAAAGGCTTTTGGCAAATTATGAAGTCTACAGCCAAAGAATTTGGACTTGAAGTAAACTCAGAAATAGACGAGCGTTATCATCTAGAAAAATCAACTAATGTTGCATGTGATTTTTTATCTTCAGCTAACGAAAAATTTGGCAGTTGGACGCTTGCCGCTGCGGCATACAACATGGGTAGGTCGGGGCTTCAAAGACAACTTGATAGACAAAAAAGCAATAACTATTACGATTTATTACTTAACGATGAAACATCTCGGTACATATTTAGAATATTAGCCATAAAAGAGATTATTGAAAACCCAGAAAAATATGGTTTTCAATTTAGAAACGAAGACCTTTACAAACACATACCTACATATACCGTTAGAGTTGACTCTAGCGTAAGTAGTTGGGCAGACTTTTCTGCTAAATTAGGCATCAACTATAAAATCTTGAAAATTCATAATCCTTGGCTAAGACAGAGTTATCTGACTAATTCTGCAGCTAAAAATTATGACATCAAGATACCCTCTAGCGACGCCTATAATTTAAACATTCAAAAAGCAAGTTCAGAAAGTATACCTTTAAATGAATAACAAAAAAGAGACACTCCAAATATTTGGAGCCAAAGAGCATAACCTTAAAAATATTGACATTACTATTCCTAGAAATGAATTAGTAGTCATTACAGGTTTGAGTGGTAGTGGGAAATCTTCGCTTGCCTTTGATACCATTTATGCAGAAGGCCAAAGAAGATATATTGAAACGTTTTCAGCATACGCTAGACAATTTCTTGGCGGATTAGAGCGCCCGAATGTGGATAAAATCAGTGGGCTTTCACCAGTGATATCGATAGAACAAAAAACAACCAACAAAAACCCGCGATCAACGGTAGGAACAATTACTGAAATTTATGACTTTTTAAGATTATTGTTTGCAAGAGCATCTGACGCATACTCATTTAATACTGGTGATAAAATGGTATCATATACCAATGATGAAATCCATGAAATTATCACCGATGAGTTAAGTCAGCAAAAAACTATTATTCTTGCTCCAGTAGTGGTTTCACGAAAAGGGCATTACAGAGAATTGTTTGAACAAACTGCTAGACAAGGCTTTTTAAAAGTTAGAGTTGACGGCCACCTTACCGAGATTACTCCAGGTATGAAAGTTGACCGTTTCAAGACCCACGATATAGAAATTGTAATTGACAAACTCATAATAAAAGAAGGAAACGAAAAACGCCTGAAAGAATCCATTGAAACAGCAATGAAATACGGCAATGGTCTGATAATGACTCTCAATATTGATAGCGGTGAAGAACGTTATTTCAGTAGTCATTTAATGTGCTCTAAAACAGGTATTTCGTACGCGCAACCAGAACCGAATAGTTTCTCTTTCAATTCGCCAAAAGGTGCTTGCTCAGGCTGTAACGGTCTAGGAGTCAAATCTGTTATTGACAAAAGTAAAATCATAAATGAAAAATTAAGCATCAATAATGGTGGCTTAATACCTATTGCAAACAGGTCTAATTCATGGATTACAAATCAAATTGAAACAATAGGAAAAAAATATAACTTCAGTTTATCAACACCAATAAAAGAGATTTCCAAGGAAGGCATAGACGCCATACTACATGGTACAAACGAGACCTTTGAAATGAAACTCAAAGACGCTGGACTAAGTAAATCCTACAAAATTAATTTTGACGGTATAATCAATTTCATTGAAGATCAATATAAAAATTCATCCTCGCACAAACTCAAACGATGGGCCAGTGACTTCATGGTTAAAAATGAATGTGAAAAATGCAATGGCGCTAGATTAAAGAAAGAATCATTATTCTTTAAGATAGATGAAAAAAATATATCTGAAGTTGCTCAAATGGACATCGTTGAGTTAAAAAATTGGATAGACAGTCTGAACGATAAGCTGTCCGAAAAACAAAAGATTATTGGTAATGAAATCATCAAAGAATTAAGCAAACGAATACAATTTTTGATTGATGTAGGATTAAATTACCTGTCCTTAAACCGAACTTCAAGAAGTATTTCTGGAGGTGAAAGCCAACGTATTCGTTTAGCTACTCAAATTGGCTCTCAGTTAACAGATGTACTTTACATTTTAGACGAGCCAAGCATTGGGCTTCATCAGAGAGATAATCAAAAATTAATTCAATCCTTAAAAAAGCTTCGTGACATAGGCAATTCAGTTATTGTAGTCGAACATGATAAAGACATGATACTATCAGCAGACCACATTATTGACATCGGTCCAGGCGCTGGAATACATGGCGGAAACATTATAGCTCAAGGCAATAGCACAGAATTTCTTTCCAAAAAATCATTAACCATTGACTACCTCACCGGTACTCAATCCATAACACCCAATCCAAAACGTAGAAAAGGAAATGGCAAAACAATTTCTATTAAAGGAGCTAGAGGAAATAATTTAAGGAATATTAGTGTTGATTTTCCATTAGGAAAATTCATAGGTGTCATTGGCGTTTCTGGAAGCGGAAAAAGCACATTAGTTAACGAAACATTATACCCTATTCTAAATCAATATTTTTACAATAGCGTAAAGAAACCCTTGGAGTACGATTCCGTTAGTGGTCTTCAACATATTGATAAAGTGATAGAAGTCGATCAATCGCCTATTGGACGAACACCACGCTCAAACCCAGCAACATATTCAGGTGTATTTTCTGAAATCAGAGCCTTATACACAAATCACCCTGAATCAAAAGCCAGAGGCTACAAAGTAGGTAGGTTCTCTTTTAACGTTAGTGGTGGACGCTGCGAAGATTGCAAAGGTGCAGGAGTTAGAACCATTGAAATGAATTTCTTACCTGACGTCTACATAAATTGTGAAAGTTGTAATGGCAAACGCTACAACAAAGAAACTTTGGACATTAGATATAAAGGAAAATCAATATCCGATGTTTTAGATATGACCATACGCCAGGCCTTAGAATTTTTTGAAAATCATCCCAAAATAAAAAGACAAATTAAGGCATTGGCAGAAGTTGGCTTAGGCTATGTAAAATTAGGCCAGCAATCCACTACCCTTTCAGGCGGAGAATCTCAAAGGGTAAAACTAGCAAGTGAATTGGCTAAAAGAAGCACAGGAAATACGTTTTACATTCTAGATGAACCCACAACAGGACTTCATTTTGAAGATGTAAATGTACTACTGCAAGTGCTCGAAAAAATTGTAAACAAAGGCAACACAGTTGTTGTTATTGAGCACAATTTAGATGTCATAAAAATGACAGACCACATAATTGAAATTGGTCCTGATGGTGGAAAAAATGGTGGAGAAGTTATAAATGTTGGAACACCTGAAGAACTCATACAATCTACCAAAGGCTATACAGCACCCTTTCTTAAAGAAGAATTACTAAACTAACACTATAAAACATGAAGAAAAAAATTGAAAATGCCTTTAAATTAAAAAGTTGGAATGAAATAAAGTCCAGCGATTCTTGGCAAATTTTTAAAATAATGTCCGAATTTGTTCAGGCATTTGAAACCTTATCAAAAATTGGTCCTTGCGTATCTATTTTTGGATCTGCTAGAACAAAACCAGACAACCCCTACTACAAGCTAGCCGAAGAAATAGCAGAAAAATTAACTCAAAAAGGTTATGGAGTCATTACTGGAGGAGGTTTTGGAATTATGGAAGCAGGAAATAAAGGTGCAAAGAAAGGAAATGGAAAATCCGTAGGACTCAATATCGATTTACCATTTGAACAGCAAGCTAACAGCTACATTGACAATGACAAACTCATAAATTTCGATTACTTCTTTGTAAGAAAAGTAATGTTTGTAAAATACGCTCAAGGTTTTGTGGTAATGCCTGGTGGTGTAGGCACTTTAGATGAACTTTTTGAAGCAATTACACTTATTCAGACACAAAAAATAGCGCCATTTCCAATTGTTTTAGTTGGAAAAAAATATTGGAATGGACTAATGGACTGGATGCGGGATGTAATGCTAGCCCAAGAAAAGAATATTAGCCCAGAAGATTTAGACCTTTTTAATCTAGTAGACACGGCCGATGAAGCAGTTGAATGTATAGATAATTTTTATTCTAAATATTTGCTAAAGCCAAACTTCTAGTTCATAATAGAAATTTTCTTAGTTTTACAGACAATCTCAAATAATAAGAATTTAGATGAAAAAATTCGTTTTTACAGCAGTTTTAAGTACATTGATTACTCTTACTTGGGCGCAAATTCCCGACCCTGAATATATACCTTCTGATTACCAAACTGGTGTTTCGGAAAATTCTGAAGATAGTGTTGCTTTTCAAAATCTAGACGTTGATACTAAATCTACCCCTAAACAACTTGAACCAAAACTTTACATTGGTTTTGGAAACTACAACTTTAGAGGCGATATTTCTGACACACGAAACACAGGACTAATTGGTCAGTCAGGATTTCAAATTGGTTTAGCGGCTAGCTTAAGCGAAAACATTGAGGCAGCATTAGTAATGCAAGAGGGTGTTGTAAGAGTGGACGGCATTTCTAGAGATGATTTACCAAAAAACTTTAAAAGCACACTGAATTCTATCGGTTTTAGATTCAACTATAGCCTGATAAAATCCAGTTCAGACAAAAAAATATCACCCTATTTCGGTTTAGGATTAAACTATTTGAAATTTGACTCCAAAGGGTCGAATGATGATTCTAACAACGCTTACGAAATTGATTTACTCAGCGACTGGCTACTTTCACCAGAAAATACAGAAGCCTATAGCCAAACAGCCATAGAGATTCCTGTCACATTAGGTGTAAAACTTAAAGTTAACGATAGGTTAAATCTAAACTTTAGCGCTGCATATCACTACACAAACACAGATTACATTGATAATATCGTAGACGGCTCATCTGATAAATATTTCGTAAACTCAGTACATGCTGTGTACGATTTATTCTGTAAAAATTGTGAAGAGGAAGAATACATTCCAATAGTTAAAGACGATTACATTGTCAATTTCGAGAGCTTAGACCGAGAAGATGAAGACGGAGACGGTGTTCCAGATATAGATGATTTCTGTATAGGTACACCATCTGGAGTAAAAGTAGACGCATTAGGCTGTCCTATTGACACCGACAATGATGATGTTCCAGATTATCTTGATAGAGAAGAGAATACCCCTAAAGGCGCTGTAGTTAGCGTTAACGGAGTACAACTTACTGATAAAATGAGCGAAGCCATTTATCTAAATTATCTGAATTCAACTTCTAGAAAGGATGCCTCATCTTATTTTGAGGAAAACTACCCTACTGACAAATTCATCAAAATCACAAAAGAGGTTGTGAATATTGAAGGCGATACCTTAATGGTTGATATTTACAAACCAAAAATATTTGCTCAAATTTTTGAACAACAAGAAGAGTTTAACGAAACCGTTACACCCTCTCAATACATTGACTTAAACTCAAAAACATATTACAAAATTCAAATGGCTAAACATTCCAAAGGAATGGATGCTGCAGAGATTAACAGATTGATGAGTATCAGCAATATTAAAAGTACTATTGAAGGCGATTATACTGCTTATTATTCTGGAGAATATGAAGACTTGATGAAGGCGAATCAACGCCGTAAGCAACTTATTAACAGTGGTTATACAAACACATTAATAATTGAAGACAAACAAGGCGATTTAAGAGCTGTAACTTCTGATGAAATCAACAGAGAAAAAAACTTAAGAGCATCTGCAAAACTTGAAGATTTACCACCACTAGAAAATATTGTTTTCCGTGTTCAATTGGATGTGTTAAAAGAAGTTGACCTAGATTTCTACGATCTTGATGAACTTGTAATCTTCGAAGACAACGAAGGGTTTAAACACGTATTTACAGAAGGTTACCCAACCTATGAAGAAGCTTTAGAACGCAGAAACGAACTTTACTTCATGAGTTACGAAAATGCTAAAGTAGTAGCTATAAAAGAAGGTGAAATGGTTGACGCTAAAGAATACATGGATATTGATTATACTGAAGACAATGCCTCTGTCTATGGCGACGTTATCTTCAAAATTCAACTAGGTATATATAGTAAAAATGAAGTCGTTGAAACCGCTAAAGTAAATGAACTTGAGGGTGTAGAAAAAACAGAAATATCTGACGGTATTTTCAGGTACACTACTGGTACATTCACTAATATTCAGGCAGCTATGCTAAGGCTTGAAAAAGTAACCAAAATGGGTTATGAAGGATGCTATCCGATTGCCTTCTACAACAACGAACAAATATCCATTAAGAAAGCAAAAGAATTAATTGGTTTATAATCCGATTAACTGAATTTAAAACAAAAAAAAGCGACTATTCAGTCGCTTTTTGTTTGCTTAGTTTTTTGGAGCCGTCGTACATTTCGTATTTAAGAAAACGGCATTCAAGATTACCGTTGAATATTTTAATTCTTCTAGTATGTTTAAGATGTATACTATCAACCGCTTCCATATCAGAAGTAATGAGCCAAGCTGAACAGCCAGAATAATTCTTTTTAAAGGTGTCACCAATGCTAGCATAAAGCTCGTGAGTATCTACATTTAGTCGCTCTCCGTATGGAGGGTTAAATAAAATTGTACCACCATTAGGAAGAAGTTCGGGTTTTCTAATAAAATTAGCTCGCTTCACCTCAATGATGTCATCTAGCATAGCATCTTTAATGTTTTCCTGAGCTTTTCTAACCGAAGCAAAAGCACGATCACACCCGATTATTCTACCTTTGAAATCAGTAACCTTGTTCATGGAAACTTCTTTTATTTTATTCCATAAACTTTCATCAAAGTTGTTCCAGTTCATAAAACAAAATTTCTTTCGGTGAAGAGCAGGAGGAATATTACTAGCAATCATGGCAGCTTCAATAAGAATTGTCCCAGAACCACACATTGGATCTAAAAAATCACTTTGTCTGTCCCAGTCACTAAGCATAATTAAACCTGCAGCCAAAACCTCACTGATAGGCGCTTCATTAGTAGCATGTCTATACCCTCTTTTATGAAGAGATTCTCCTGAGCTGTCCAAAGATAGTGTGCACTTATCGTTAGAAATATGAATGTTAATTCTAATATCAGGGTTTTTAACATCAACATTTGGCCTGCGGCCTTTTGTTAAATTCCTAAAATAATCGACTATGGCATCCTTTACTTTTAAGGATACATAATGACTATGATTAAAAAAATCAGAGTGAACAACCGCATTTACAGCAATAGTAGTATCGACACTTATGTATTTTTGCCAATCTAACTCTAAGGCTTTTTCATATAACTCAACGTCTTTTCTTGCGGTGAAATTAAAAACTGGCATAAGTATTCGAATAGCTGTCCTTAAATTTAGGTTTGCTTTATACATAAAACCAATATCACCAACAAAACTAACGGCTCTATTGAGAACTTCAACATCCATAGCTCCTAACTGCTTGAGTTCATCTGCTAAAACCTCCTCTAGTCCCAATTGCGTTTTAGCAATCATCCGAAAGTTATTCTTTGTAACATTTATCATGCGGCGAAGTTAGTTAAATAATACGTTAATAAATTTATATTTGAGGGATGAAAAATTGGTTCGATACGTGGTTTAACAGCCCATACTACCATCTTCTTTACAAAGACAGAGATATTACTGAAGCAGATACATTTATTTCTAATCTGCTTGAGCGGTTAAACCCTTCTGCTGATCATGTTTTTTTAGACGTTGCTTGTGGTAAAGGTCGGCACTCGATTTCAATTAATGATAAAGGCTACAAAGTTGAAGGAATCGATTTATCAAAAGAAAGTATCCTATACGCTAAGTCGTTTTCTAATGAACGGCTCCGTTTTAGTGTACACGATATGCGACAAGTGTATAAGAAAGAAGAATTTGATTTCATTTTGAACTTATTCACGAGCTTTGGATATTTCAGTTCAGTAAAAGAAAATAGCGATGCAATGATAGCCATGTCGGAAAACCTAAAAAAAGGAGGACAAATAGTCATCGACTTCATGAACTCCAAGAGGGTTATTTCTGAATTAGTCGAAGAAGAAGAAAAAAAAGTAGAGCACATTCTTTTTAAAATTAAAAGAAGAGTTGAAAACGGTGTCATTATAAAAGACATTGAATTCGTAGAGAATGACACAGCATTTCACTTTACTGAAAGGGTTCAAGCACTAACGCTCAATGATTTCATGAGTTTTTTGGATAAAGCTGGATTGAAAATTATAAATTTGTGGGGCGATTACAACTTTAATGATTTCAATGCAGTCAATTCACAAAGGCTAATATTACACATACAGAAATGAGTTTAACTAACTACATAGTTCTTTTTGCCTCCGTTTTTATTGGAGCATTCATTGCTTTATATTTTAAAAACATCTCTAATAAAACAACAAAATTATTAATCTCGTTCAGTGGTGCTTACTTATTTTCCATTACTGTTCTTCATTTAATGCCTGAGACATTTACAAATGAAAACAACCACATAATCGGTCTTTTTGTATTGATTGGTTTTTTCATTCAAATAATACTAGAGCACTTTTCTCAGGGAGTTGAACACGGGCATACCCACATACATGGCAGTATTCCTATGAGTATTATGATTGGTTTGTGCATTCACTCTTTCATTGAAGGAATGCCTTTAGGTACGCCGCACCACAATCATATTCACGATCATACACACGACTCTTTACTGTCGGCCATTGCCTTTCATAAAATACCTGTAAGTATTGTTCTAACTCATATGCTTATGCAAAGCCAGCTGAGTAAAACTAAAGTGTATTTATTCATTCTATTTTTTGCATTTACCACGCCGCTTGGCTCATTTGTAAGTCAATATATCAGTAATATCTCCTTTTACCACAGAGAAATAATGGCGGTAGTCATTGGAATTTTCCTGCATATTTCAACTACAATACTGTTTGAAAGTAGCGAAGGTCACCACTTTAATAGTCAAAAAGTATTGGCTATAATTCTTGGTACAAGTATTGCCTTATTAAGCACATTTCTGTAATGAAAAGAATAGTGATTACTGGAAGCCCAGGCAGTGGAAAAACTAGCCTGATAGATAATCTTAGCCTAAAAGGCTACTGTTGTTATGAAGAGGTGTCAAGGCAACTCATACAACGAATGAAAATCTCATCCTCTTTCAAAGATTTTGACTTTGAAGATGAAGTGTTTAATCTAAGAAAAAGGGATTTTCTTGACGCATCCAAAGCGCTACAATTCTACGATAGAAGCATGATTGACAATCTAGCTTATCTAAATAAAAATAATCTTGAGGTATCAGAAAAAATGAATTCCGATTGTGAAGAACATAAATATTTTAAAGAAGTATTTATTCTACCTCCTTGGGATGATATTTATGAAACTGATAACGAAAGAGTTGAAGAATACGATGAAGCCGTTGATATTCACAGCTATTTGATAGAAGCCTACAGCAAATACAATTACGCTTTAATAGAAGTTCCAAAAGCTAGCGTTGAAGAACGAATTGAATTTATTTTGAATAGAATCTAATTCATATCTTCGTAAAGATGTTGAGTCCACAAAAAATATTAAAACAATATTGGGGCTTTGACTCTTTTAGAAGTTCTCAACTTGATGTTATTCACTCGATACTGGAGGGAAATGACACTCTTGTATTGTTACCTACTGGAGGAGGAAAGTCTATCTGCTTCCAAGTACCAAGTATGATGATGGAAGGGATTTGCATAGTCATATCGCCCCTTATTGCATTAATGAACGATCAGGTCTCATCGCTAAGATCTAAAAACATCAAAGCCGTTGCTATTACTTCTGGTATGTCTCAGTCCGAACTCGATATCACTCTTGATAATTGTATTTACGGGAATTATAAGTTTTTATACCTCTCGCCAGAACGTCTAGAAAATGAAATGGTAAAAGTAAGGTTGCAAAAAATGAATATTAACCTCATAGCTGTTGACGAATCGCATTGCATCTCGGAATGGGGCTATAATTTTCGACCATCTTATCTCAAAATTTCTAGTATTAGAACGATTAGTGACGCGCCAATAGTAGCCTTAACTGCTTCAGCAACTAAAGCTGTAATGAACGATATTCAAGAGAAACTAGAATTCAAAACAAAAAAAGTTATCAGGAGTAGTTTCTACAGAAAAGAATTGTCATATGTTGTTTTAGAGCAAGAAGATAAAGACAGTAAAATGTTGCAGGTTCTCAATAAAGTAAAAGGCTCAGCAATTATTTATTGTCGAACAAGAAAAGAAACCAAAAGAGTGCATACAGTACTTTCAGAATATGGTATTTCATCGCACTACTACCATGCTGGACTAGATGTAGTTGAAAGAGAATCCAAACAAAAACAGTGGCTTCTAAACCATGTTAGGGTAATGGTAGCTACAAATGCCTTTGGAATGGGAATTGATAAAGCCGATGTGCGATTAGTAATTCACAACCATATCCCCTATTCATTAGAAGCCTATTATCAAGAAGCCGGACGAGCTGGAAGAGACAAAAAATTATCATATGCTATTATGATATGCAATAAACTCGATGTCCATGAGCTCAAAAAAGATATTGAAAATCATTATCCAGATATTGAAGAAATTAGACATATCTATCAACAATTAGCAAACTACTATGGGTTAGCAAGTGGAAGCGGGCAATTTTCTGAATTTCCTTTTCAAATAAATGAATTCTGCGAAAAATATTCTTTAAACTATCTGAGAACATTTAATGCGCTAAAGCTTTTGGAAAAAGAAGAGTATTTAAAGTTAAGTGAAGCTATTAACCAACCCTCTCGAATACATTTTAAGGTCTCTCATACCGAACTCTACCAATTTCAAATTGCCAATAAGCAGTTTGATTTAATGCTTAAAATTTTACTTAGATCATACGGTACACTATTTGAAGCCTTTACTAAAATCCAAGAAAGCATTATTGCTAAACGAACACAGCTTTCAACTACTGAAGTAAAAACACTTTTAAATAAACTAAAAGACTTGGATATACTCGAGTATATTCCACAAAACAGTACCCCGAAAATATTGTTCCTAAAACAAAGGGTTGAAGCCAAAAAACTAAACCTTTCTAAAGACACTTTGATAAAGAGAAAAAATAACGAAGAAGCTAAGGCCAACTCTGTTATTGAATACATCAGTAATCAACACTATTGTAGAAGTAGTTTTTTACAAGATTACTTTGGAGATAATAATGTAGAAATGTGTGGCAAATGCGATGTGTGTTTAGAAAAAAATAAATTAAACATCAGTAATAATGAGTTTGATAACATCATGAAAGCAATCAAAAATCTGATTGAAAAAGAACCCATGACCGTGGATAGTATTATTTTAACAATTGTTGAATACAGAGAAGATAAAATAGTTGAAGTTCTGCAGTTTTTAGGGGATAATGGTCAAATCGCTTTTAACGAAGAAAAGAAACTTTATTGGGTTTCATAAAAAGTGTAATTTCGTCAACAATGAAATCGAAACTTAGAATTGTATTCATGGGCACTCCAGATTTTGCTACTCATAGTTTAAAACTACTGGTAGAATCTGGTTACAATGTTGTTGGTGTAATCACTGCTCCCGACAAGCCTTCAGGTAGAGGTCAGAAAATGTCTTTTTCTTCAGTAAAAGAATATGCTCTTCTGAAAAACCTTTACCTCATGCAGCCCAAGAATTTGAAAGATGAAGCGTTTATAAATGAATTGAAGTCTTTAAAAGTAGATGTTCAAATTGTAGTTGCCTTTAGAATGTTACCAGAATTGGTTTGGAGTATGCCCACTAAAGGCACCTTAAATTTACACGCTTCATTATTACCAAAATACAGAGGCGCTGCACCAATTAATTGGGCCATTATAAATGGAGAAAACGAAAGTGGAGTAAGCACCTTTTTTATTGAAAAAGAAATAGATACTGGAAACATCATTTTACAAGAAAAAGTATCAATTGGTCCAGATGAAAATGCAGGTCATCTTCACGATAAATTAATGGAGATAGGCGCTAAATTAGTTTGTGAAACTATTGACAAGATTGATTCAGGTAAAATTGAAGCCAAAGCTCAAAATGGCACAATAACTCAAGCTCCAAAAATCTTCAAAAAAGATTGTAAAATCGATTGGAACGATAGCCTAATTAACATTCACAATTTTATCAGAGGACTATCCCCCTACCCATCCGCCTGGACTTTTATCGATGAAGAACTAAACCAAAGTCTAAAAATATTCAAATCATCTGTCATTGAATCTGCGCACTCAGAAGGTATTGGGAAAATTACCGTCGATGAAAATAATACTCTAAAAGTAGCCGTAAAAGGAGGCTATATACAACTTCATGAAATTCAACTTTCTGGAAGAAAAAAAATGAAAACAGAAGACTTTTTAAGAGGCTATCAGTTTGCAAAGAATACAATTTTAAAATAATGAAACCCTTAACAAATCATTTATTAAAACTTATTACTGATAATAGGAAGGAACTCTTTTTATCAAATTTAGAAAAGAGAACAAAATACCTAACTGTCGTATTAGAGAATATATACCAACCATTAAATGCAAGTGCAGTTTTACGGTCCTGCGATTGCTTTGGTGTACAAGACGTTCATGTCATTGAAAATTATAACGAATTTTCTCCAGATACTGAAGTAAGCATGGGCTCATCAAACTGGCTGAGTATTCACAGGTACAATCAAAAAGAAAACAACACAGCAAATTGTATCAAGGCTTTAAAAAAAGACGGATATAGAATCATTGCAGCCTGTCCAGATGAGACTAAAAAAACAATTGAAGAATTTGATTTGTCAAAAGGAAAAACAGCCTTATTCTTTGGAGCAGAAGTCGATGGGCTAAGTGCCACTGTCTTAGATGAAGCCGATGAATGTATTACTATTCCAATGTATGGCTTTACAGAAAGTTTTAATCTATCCGTATCTGCCGCCATTTGCCTTTACCAAATGCGAATGAAACTAGAACAAAATCCTATAAATTGGCAACTTAATGATGAAGATAAAAATCAAGTTTTACTAGAATGGCTACGCTACAGCATAGACCGTTGTGAAATAATTGAAAAAGATTTTTACGAAAACAGATTAGGGCGCTAAGCGTTCAATTTTCCATTCCTCTCCTTCTAGCTTATAGACAAACCTATCGTGCAGACGGCTTGACCTACCCTGCCAAAATTCAATTTTATCAGCGACAACACAATATCCTCCCCAATGTGGAGGGCGCGGAACATCGTCGCTGTATTTAGAGGAAAACGCTTTTACGTTATTATTTAAAACATCTCTTGATTCAATAATTGAACTTTGAGGCGAAGACCACGCACCTATTTTACTTTCATAGGGGCGGCTATTAAAATAGTCATCCGAAGCATCTGCAGCTAACTTTTCTATTCGACCGCTTACTCTTACTTGCCTTTCTACCTCATTCCAAAAGAAATTCATGCACACAAATGGATTACTATCAATATCTTGTGACTTTTGGCTATTATAGTTTGTGAAAAAGTTAAACCCTTTATTAGTCAGCTCGCGAAGCAAAAGTACTCTTGAACTTGGTTTTCCTTCAGAATTCACTGTTGATAAAACAAAAGCATTGGGCTCAACAACTTGCTTTAAAGCATCTGTCATCCACAAATTAAATAACTCATGAGGATGGGCGGTCAAATCATCAAAATTCAACTCATTTTTAACATAATCAGTCCTGATGTTTTTAATACTCTTCATAAATCAAAATTACCTATTTTTGTTGAGCTTAATTAACTAATTCATTAGTTTTTACCCAATATGAAAAAATTCGATGTACCAGAATTTTACCGTTCTTCAATAATTGCTTCTATTAAAGAAAAACGACAAACTCTTGATCCTAAAAAGAAAGATTTCACGCCTTCTATAGTAAATTTCGGACCAGTTCAATTTCATCTTGCCAGACACTTTGGCTTTTGTTACGGTGTTGAAAACGCTATTGAAATATCCTACAGAGCTATTGAAGAAAATCCTGGTAAAAACATCTACTTATTAAGTCAGATGATTCACAACCCCATAGTCAATGATGATTTAATTTCAAGAGGATTAAAATTTATCTTAGACACTGAAGGCAATCAACTTATAGATTGGGAGAAAATTAATTCTGATGATGTAGTAATTACTCCAGCATTTGGTACAACCATCGAAATCAAAAAATTACTTGAGGACAAGGGTATTAAATTAGAAAAATACGATACGACTTGCCCATTCGTAACTCGAGTATGGAAAAAAGCAAGTAGCATTGGTACTAATGATTATTCTATTATTATTCATGGTAAACACAAACATGAAGAGACTAAAGCCACTTTTTCACATTCTACACAGAATGCACCTTCATTAATAATTAAAGATTTAGATGAAGCAAAGAAATTAGTTGATTTTATTGATGGTAAACTTCCAGAAGAAGATTTTTACACTTTTTTTAAAGACAAATATTCTGAAGGTTTTAATTTAAAAAAGGATTTAAAAAAGATAGGTGTTGTCAATCAGACTACCATGTTGGCAAGTGAAACTGAGGAAATTTCAAATTTTCTGAAAGACTTTATCATTAACAAACATGGTGAAGACAACTATAAAGATTATTTTGCTGATACTAGAGATACGCTTTGCTATGCTACCAACGAGAATCAAAAAGCTACATATGGTTTATTAAATGAGTCGGCTGACATTGCTATTGTTGTCGGTGGGTACAATAGTTCAAATACTTCTCACTTAGTCGAATTGTGCGAACACAAATTACCTACCTATTTCATAAAATCGTATGAAGAAATATTGTCAAGAGATATCATCAGGCATTTCAAATATGAAAGTAAAGAAATTATTGAGACTGCTAATTTTTTACCCAACAAAGAGAAGGTAAAAATCATATTAACTTCAGGTGCTTCATGTCCTGACTCTGAGGTGGATAAAGTACTTAATAAATTATTGTCGTTTTTTGAGGGTGTAAGTCCAGTTGATGAAGTCCTTAACGACTTTAGTTCGAAATAATATTCTGGTAAGACTTCAGAACGGTTTCAAACTGCTCTTCTTTACTCATATTAGTATTATCGATAACGACAGCATTTTCTGAAATTATAAGTGGATTTTCCTTTCTTGTACTGTCATCATTATCGCGCTCTTTTAAGTTATTGAGTACATCTTCAAAACTAACGTCTTTCAGCTCCAAAGCTCTTCTTCTAGCACGTTCTTCAACAGAGGCCGTAACAAAAAGTTTTAGTTCAGCATCGGGAAAAACTACAGAGCCAATGTCTCTACCGTCCATCACAACCCCTTTATTTTTTCCTATTTCTCTTTGAATTGAAATCATTTTTTGTCTAACGGCTTTGATTTTACTGATTTTACTGACATTTTCAGAAACCCACAATCCACGAATCTCGTTTTCTACATTTTGACCATCAAGAAAAGTTTGACATTGATTTTTTTCTTTGTCGTACTCAAATGATACCGTTACTTCATCCAATT
This sequence comes from Flavobacteriales bacterium, assembly GCA_965661345.1. Taxonomy (GTDB): domain Bacteria; phylum Bacteroidota; class Bacteroidia; order Flavobacteriales; family UBA7312. The sequence goes on from CBFIDK010000003.1 coordinate 67,852, forward strand.
TTTCAAGTAGCTTCTTTTCATCGATTATGCCCTCAGAAATAATAGTATTCCTTAAAGCATACAAACAAATTGCTCTATACATAGCGCCTGTATCAATGTATATGTACCCTAAATAATTAGCTAATTGCTTAGCAATGGTACTCTTACCGCAGGAAGAATGTCCATCAATTGCTATGTTAATTTTTTTCATCTTTTTTATAGAACTTGGAAAAATCAGTGATAAAGGAAAAGTAATTTGGTGAACCGTGCAAGTGATATGTTGATCTACCGTAATTTATTGTAAAATGGGATAATTTTATGCCAACACCCCAAGAAAAACCAACCGTCCCTAAATAAGAATTAAGTTTTAGCTCTTGCCTTCTTCTTGGGTTATATCCCATGCGTAATTGAATACGTTTACCAATACTTAATTCACCGCCAAAATCAATGTGCCTAAATAGTTTAGCACCAAAACCTTTTTCTGTAAAAGCGTCTGCACTAATGTTCGAGTTAGCGTCTTCAAAATTATTGATTAAATCCCAACGTTCAATGTTTCTGTAAGCTAGCGAAAATTGAAAAGGAAGATGTTCTAGTCGTTTAGATACACCAAAATCTAATTGAAATGGCAATTCCTCACTTAAGTTTGCATAACTACTAAGTTGTCTTCCATAATTTTTAGCAATTAAAGACATGAAAAGGTTTTTTTCTACATCTGTATATGCTAAGGCTAAATCAGAGGCGATTGCTGAAGATTGATAGTTTTCGAAATTTGAAAATAATGACTTTAAATTAGCGCCTAAGATCCATTTCTCAGTAAGTCGTTTACTGACTCCTAATGAGACTATTTGTTCATTTGCATTAAATGTCCCTAAGCTTTGTGACGTATAGTCCGTATGAATAAAGTCTCCGTAACCTATTGATTTGATTGAAACTCCAACAGTTCCAAATTGTTTTAACGGAAAAGCGTAAGAAGCAGAGATAAAGTTTATGTCAGCAAAATAATCCACAAAATTCAAGGATAATTTATGGTACATCTCGTCATTAAGCATAGATGGGTTATTGATGCCATTTTCAACATCACCATCATAGATTGAAACAGGTTGATTAAGTACGGCTTGTCTAGAAGAAAAAGATGAATTTAAGGATTGATAGGCGTCATTTTCATATTGAGCTAACAGACTTGCGTTAGCTAAAAATATAAACATCAAAAGAGCGATTAATCTCATTACACAAAGAAACAAATGTTTTAAATATAACGCCTCTTAATTTGTACTTATTATATAAAAAAAGCACGGCTAGAAACCGTGCTTTTAAATTGTCTGTATTGTTTATTTAAAATGATATACCTACATCAAATCCAATTTTAGGAACTATACCAGTATATCCTCTTTCTGGAGCATAAAATTCAATTTCCTTAGGCTTATTTTCAATTACAGAAGAACGTAATCCGCCTCCAACAAAGAAATCTAAAGAAAGATTATTAGAGAAAATCATTTGGAATCCCATTACGATACCACCTTCCATTTGCTTCACCTCATACTCGTCAGTTTTTCTAACGCTAGAGTATCCAATTCCATCAATATACGTTGAACCAATATAATTGCCATTTTCATCGTAGTTTGGTTTCTGATAAGGCTCTATTTCCCAGCTAGTAATGTATCTATCGTACTGTTGTACAAAGTATTTACCGTTTCCATATAATCCAGCATAAACACCCGATAATGGTGAGTCACTAGAATTATTAATAGCTGGTTTGAAAACGTATTTTCTCAACTGAAGTTCACCCATCCAACCGTATTCATCGCCGTTTTCAGTAAGGTTATAACCCCCTGATAAAGTAAATGAATTGTTGTTTGAAAGAGCACGTTCATAAGTGGAGTAAATTGTTCCATCTACAAAATGGAAAGGACTGACTTTTACCAGTGCGTCTTGTGAAAAAGAAGCAAAAGCCAAAGATAATGCTGAAGTAAGCAAAAGAATTTTTTTCATCGTTTTAAATTTAAGTTTGGTTGACAAATGTATAAAGATTTTTTTCTATGACAAAGCAATTTTAATCACATCATTCATATTTGAAACGTAATGAAAATTCAAGCCTTTAAGGTAGTCTTCATTTATTTCTTCGATATCTTTTATGTTGTGTTCGCACAAAATAATTTCTTTAATACCGGCTCGTTTAGCGGCAAGTATTTTTTCTTTTATACCGCCTACTGGTAAAACTTTACCTCTCAAAGTAATTTCTCCAGTCATTGCAATTTTTGCTTTCACTTTTTTATTGGTGAATAGGGAAACTAAAGCCGTCAACATCGTTATTCCGGCCGAAGGACCATCTTTAGGGGTTGCACCTTCAGGAACGTGAATATGTACGTCATGACTGTCTAAATCTTCCTTATTTATACCAAATTCTTTTGCATGAGATTTAATGTAGTGCATAGCTATGCTGGACGATTCTTTCATAACATTACCTAAGTTTCCAGTAATGGTTAGTTTGCCTTTTCCTGGGCTCTTGCTACATTCAATAAAGAGGATATCTCCACCAACCGGAGTCCAAGCCAAACCCGTAACGACACCAGGAATATCGTTAGTAAGCTGTTTTGATTTATCAAACCTAACTGCACCCAGAATTGTTTTCAAATCACTGGGCTCTAAAACGGTTTTATAATCGTCTTCCATGGCAATAGATTTAGCAGCATAGCGCACTAACTTTGCTACCATCTTATCCAAACCTCTCACACCTGATTCTCTAGTGTATCCTTCAACTAATTCGCGCAATACTTTGGTTGATAAGTTAAGATCATTTTTGGTTAATCCGTGTTCTTTAAGCTGTTTAGGCAACAGGTGCTTTTTAGCGATTTGAACTTTTTCTTCCAAAGTATAGCCTGTAATTTCAATAATTTCCATTCTATCTCGAAGTGCCGGCTGAATGGTATTTAAAGAATTAGCAGTAGCTACAAACATTACTTTTGACAAGTCATAACCCATTTCTAAATAATTATCGTGAAAGGAATTGTTTTGTTCTGGGTCAAGAACTTCAAGCATTGCCGATGATGGGTCGCCATGAGAACCTTGACTAACCTTATCTATTTCATCCAAAACAAATACTGGATTTGATGAGTTAGCTTTTTTAATGGATTTAATAATTCTTCCAGGCATTGCACCAATATATGTTTTTCTATGCCCTCTTATTTCAGATTCATCTCTTAGTCCACCCAAAGATACTCGCTCGTATTTTCTACCTATTGCTTCAGCAATAGTTTTACCCAAAGAGGTTTTTCCAACACCTGGAGGTCCGTACAAACATAATATTGGCGCTTTCATATCGCCTTTTATTTTGAGTACTGCCAAATGTTCTAGAATGCGTTCTTTTACTTTTTCTAGACCAAAGTGATCTCTATCAAGAATTTTCTCAGCGCGTTTTAAGTCAAACTTGTCTTTAGTGAATTCTCCCCAAGGCAAATCCAACACTAATTCCAAATAAGCACGTTGAACTGAATAATCTGCCATTGCAGGGTTCATGCGTTGTAATTTCTTTAGTTCTTTATCAAAATTCTCAGAAATTTCCTTAGACCATTTTTTAGATTTTGACCGTGACCTCATCTCTTCAATTTCTTGATCAGCCGAACCACCTAGTTCTTCTTGTATGGCTTTTAGCTGTTGATTTAAGAAATATTCCCTTTGCTGTTGATCTAAATCGTGCTTAACCTTGTGCTGAATTTCATTTTTCATTTCTAGGCGCTGCAACTCTTTACTAATAATTTCAAGAGTATTTTCAGATCGTAATTTTAAATCAAAAATCTCTAATAATTCTTGTTTTTTCTTTACATCGACATCCATATTTGAACACACAAAATTGACTAGGTATGAAGGTGATTCTATGTTTTGGATGGCTAGCTGAGCTTCTGAAGGAATATTGGGCGATTCTTTGACGATTTGTAAAGCAATATCTTTAATTGAATCCACTAATGCTACAAATTGTTCATCGTCTTTTGCAGGTTTTGTTTCCGAAAGTTCTTGAACTGTAGATTTTATGTAAGGCTCTTCTTGAACGAATTCCTTTACTTCCATCAGCTTTCTTCCCTGAATAATTACCGTTAAATTACCGTCTGGCATTCGTAGCATTTTCATGATGTGAGCGACAGTACCAACTGTGTTTAAATCATTGAATAAAGGGTTTTCTATTTCTGGGTTTTTCTGTGAAACTACGCCTATGGTTTTAGTGCCTTTATTGGCTTCTTTAATCAGCTTAACCGACTTATCCCTTCCAACAGTGATAGGAATTATAACTCCTGGAAATAAGACCGTATTTCTTAATGGTAAAATGGGTAAAACATCTGGAATTTGCTCTTTATTGATTTTGTCTTCATCTACACTGCTTAGAAGTGGAAAAAAATCCGACTCATCATCAAAGTTTGCGCCTACATAAGAATCTAAAAACATATTTTTTTTATTGAAAAATGTTGTGTCAATATGACAGATTATTTTTTGATATTACTTATTGTTAACTGTTGCAAGAAACGTGCCACAAATAATTTTAGTGAAATAGTATGACAATACTAGTCTTTTCGGTACGACTTTGTCAGTTCAAAAACAGAATCAATTATTCCTTTTTCGACCTCATCGAATGCTTTCGAACGCCTTTCCATGACCTTTTCAGCTACTTCGTATACCTTTCTTAGTTGAAAAGTAGAATAGCCGGAAGCACCACCCCAAGAAAAAGAAGGTACAAAATTTCTTGGAAAACCTGAACCAAAAATGTTGGCACTAACACCAATAACTGTTCCTGTATTAAACATAGTATTAATGCCGCATTTTGAATGATCAGCCATGATTAATCCGCAAAATTGAAGTCCAGAAGACTCAAATCTATTTATGGTGTAATTCCATAGTTTTACCTCAGCATAATTATTCTTTAGATTGGAATTGTTGGTATCTGCGCCAAGGTTACACCACTCTCCTATTACAGAGTTACCCAAAAAACCGTCATGCCCTTTATTAGAGTAACCTAATAGGACTGAATTGTTCACTTCCCCACCAACTTTACAATAGGGACCCAATGTCGTAGCGCCGTAAATTTTTGCGCCCATTTTTAAGACAGAATGATCACACATTGCCAAAGGCCCTCTGACCAAACTGCCTTCCATAATTTCGGCATCTTTACCTATGTAAATAGGTCCAGAAGAAGCATTTAGAATAGCATGTTCTACTACCGCTCCTTCTTCGATAAAGATGTTCTCTGGATTTGTTGTGGCATTAGTAGAACTAATGGCTTGGGATTTTCTTCCTTTGGTAAGCATTTCAAAATCAGAACTAATACAATCGGCATTAAACTGGAAGATTTGCCAAAGCCTGCTTAACTGAACTACTTCATGAACATAGTCAATTTTACTTTCTGGAATGACAGCATCTTTTGATCTGTAAGCAAGTAAAACCTCACCCTTTTTAAGGCATTGATTTATTGACAAAGAGTGTATTTCTTTAAGTAAATTATCATCAGGACAAACACTTCCATTTATCCAAATATTGTCAGCGCTAATTTTTAAGGGAAATTTTTTTCTCAAATATTCTTCAGTCGAGAAAGAAATAGATGACGACAATGCCTTTTGCCACTTTTCTGAAATGGTTAAAATTCCAAGCCGAATATCAGCTACTGGTCTAGTAAAAGTCAAAGGCAACAAATGCTGCCTATTATCATCAAATAAAATATAGTTCATGAAACAAATATAACAATTAGGATTGCAATGAAAAGGTAGGCCATCAAGTATTAAATCTAAAGTGCATAATGTCTCCATCAGAAACAACGTACTCTTTACCCTCTACTGACATTTTACCATTTTCTTTACAAGCTAATTCTGAACCTAACTCAACAAAGTCTGAATACTTGATAACCTCTGCTCTGATAAAGCCTTTTTCAAAGTCAGTATGAATAACACCCGCCGCTTGTGGTGCTTTCATGCCATTTTTGATAGTCCATGCTCTTACTTCTTTCTCTCCAGCGGTAAAATATGTGAATAAGTTAAGAAGTTCATATGCTGATCGAATGAGTTTACTAACGCCAGGCTCATCAAGACCCATATCTTCCAAAAATAGTTGTCTTTCTTCATAGCTTTCTAATTCTGCAATATCTGCTTCTGTAGAGGCTGCAATCATTAAGACAGCTGCATTTTCATTTTTGACAATTTCTTTTACTTTATCGACATATTCATTGCCGTTTTTGATAGACGCTTCATCTACATTACAAACGTACATTATGGGTTTGTCCGTCAAGAGCATTAAATCAGAAATATGCTCTTTTTCTTTCTCCTCAAGTTCTATACTTCTAACCGATTTGCCTTGTTCTAAATGCTCAACATATTTTTTTAATACTGAAACTACTGCATTGGCATTTTTATCTCCTGTTCTTGATAGCTTTTCATACTTCTGAAGTTTCTTCTCAACAGCCTCCAAATCTTTCAATTGCAACTCAATATCTATGGTTTCTTTATCTCTTATTGGATCAACAGAGCCATCCACGTGAACAATATTATCGTTCTCAAAGCATCTCAAAACATGAATAATAGCGTCCGTTTCTCGAATATTGGCTAAGAATTTATTGCCTAAACCCTCTCCTTTGCTAGCGCCTTTTACTAAACCTGCGATATCAACAATTTCTACTGTAGTTGGCATTACTCGCTGTGGTTTTACCAAATTTTCTAATTGATTAAGTCTTTCGTCTGGAACGGTAATTACACCGACATTTGGTTCAATAGTACAAAAGGGGAAATTTGCCGATTGTGCTTTGGCGTTAGACAAACAATTGAACAAGGTTGACTTTCCAACATTAGGTAATCCTACAATTCCACATTTCAGTGCCATATCTCTAGATTTTTGGCAAATATAATCAGCTAATTAAACTTTTTTGAAAAAATATTAACAATTGTTTTTTGCCCATTGTAAAAACTTACTTTTGAAACATAATAATTTACAGATGGAAAACGATTTGAATGCAGTTTGTTCTCAGGTAAGAAGAGATATTGTACGTATGGTTCACGCACAAAATTCAGGACACCCTGGCGGTTCTTTAGGATGTGTTGAATTTTTTGTTGCACTCTACTTCGAAATTATGAATCACAAGACTGATTTTGATATGGATGGCATTGGAGAAGACGTTTTCTTTCTTTCAAACGGTCATATTTCGCCTGTTTTGTACAGTGTACTCGCTCGAAGAGGATATTTTGAGGTTAGTGAACTATCTACTTTCAGAACTATTAACTCTAGATTACAAGGGCATCCTACAACCCACGATAATTTACCAGGTATTCGAATTGCTTCTGGTTCTTTAGGACAAGGGCTGTCTGTTGCTATTGGCGCTGCTGAAAGCAAGAAACTTAACAATGATGACTCTTACATTTTTAGCCTTCATGGCGATGGAGAGCTTCAAGAAGGTCAAATTTGGGAAGCCGTAATGTATGCTGCTGCTAATAAAATTGATAACCTCATAGCAACCGTTGATTACAACCAACAACAAATAGACGGCTCTTTGGATGACGTTCTTCCTCTAGGAAATTTAAATCAAAAATTCACCGCTTTCGGATGGGAAGTCTTAGAAATCAAAGAAGGCAATAACATAAACGCTTTAATTGACGTTATTAATAAGGCAAAAGACCTTTGTGGAAAAGGTAAGCCCATCTGCATTATTATGCATACAGAAATGGGCAATGGAGTCGATTACATGATGGGCTCACACAAATGGCACGGAGTTGCTCCAAATGACGAAGAATTAGAACAAGCATTATCCCAAAATGCCGAAACTTTAGGAGACTACTAAATTAAATGCTACCTCATTACAGACATATCTTAATTTCGTTACTCATAGCGGTTTTTTCTGTGTTTGTATATAAATCAAGTGACGCTCAAAATACCAAACCAACCACCAGAGTATTATTTATTTTCGATGCTTCGCAAAGCATGTACGCGCAATGGGAAGGAAATACTAGAATGGAAATTGCTAAAGAGCTGCTTGCCAATATGCTTGATAGTTTAAACAACAGAGAAAATCTTGAAATTGGCTTGAGGTGTTATGGACATCAAAAACCTTCTCCTCCACAAGATTGTAGAGATACACGACTAGAAGTTAATTTTGGAAAAAACAATGTGCCGGCTATCAAGAAAAGACTTGAAAGTTTAAAGCCAAAAGGAACTACTCCTATTGCCAAGGCTCTTGAATCTGGTGCCAATGACTTTCCAGAAAACACCGATGACAGTAGAAATATTGTCATTCTTATCACAGATGGAATTGAAGAATGTGGCGGAGACCCATGTGCTGTTTCTAGACTATATCAAGAGAAAAAAATCATTCTCAAACCCTTTGTTATTGGTATTGGACTAAGCGAAGAATACAAAAAGAATTTTGAGTGTGTAGGAACATTTTACGACGCTAGAAATCCCGAACAGTTTAAAAACATTCTAGATGTCGTTATCTCTCAAGTGCTAAATTCAACAACTGCCCAAGTCAATTTACTTGATGAAAACGACCAGCCTACAGAAACCAATGTTCCATTGAGTTTTTACGACTCATTCTCGGGCATCTTGCAATACAATTTTATACACACCATCAATAGCAAAGGAAATCCTGACACTTTGACCATTGACCCAGTTTTAAGTTACAGAGTAGTTGCCCATACCATACCACAAACAGAGGCAATTGGCGAATGGAAATTAACACCTGGAAAACACACCGTTATTCCAATAAAATCTCCTCAAGGTGAATTAAGAATATCCACTTCAAATAATAAATCAAATTTGAAATGTATCATCAGAAAATCAGGCGAAATGGAAACCTTGAATATTCAAGCCCTCAATAGTAGTCAAAAGTATATTACAGGCAGTTACGATTTAGAAATTCTCACTTTACCAAGAATTTTTCAGAGTGTAGATGTTGTTCAAAGTCAAACCACAGATGTAAAAATTCCTGAGTCTGGATTAGTGGTAATTTCGTTTTCCTCACAAGGATATGGTAGCATCTTCGAAATGGGTAACGAACTAAAGTGGGTGTGCGATTTAAAGCCTAAAAAAGGCAGACAAAACATATACCTATTGCCAGGAAAATATAAGATAGTTTACAGGGCTAAAAATGCCCTACAAAGCGCCTACACAAAAGAAAAAATATTTAGAGTTAATTCAATTAAAACAGTTTCAGTTAAATTATAAATATGGAAATGAAAGACACACGCTCAGGATTTGGAGCAGGATTAAGTGAACTTGGCAAAACAAACGAAAAAGTCGTGGCTTTATGTGCAGATTTGACAGGTTCATTAAAAATGAATGATTTTGCCAAAAATCACCCAGAGCGTTTTTTTCAAGTGGGAATTGCTGAAGCGAATATGATGGGCATTGCAGCTGGATTAACAATTGGAGGTCATATTCCTTTTACTGGAACTTTCGCTAATTTCTCCACCTCTAGAGTATACGACCAAATTAGACAGTCCATAGCTTACTCTGAAAAAAACGTAAAAATTTGCGCCTCACACGCGGGCTTAACGCTTGGTGAAGACGGCGCTACTCATCAGGTTCTTGAAGATATTGGAATGATGAAAATGTTGCCTGGAATGACGGTCATTAACCCATGTGACTATAACCAAACAAAGGCTGCAACCATTGCTATTGCTGAACATCATGGACCAGTATATTTAAGGTTTGGTCGTCCAAAAGTACCTAATTTCACCCCTGAAAATCAAAATTTTGAAATTGGTAAAGCCCTTCACTTAGTAGAAGGTGCTGACGTCAGTATTTTTGCAACTGGTCACTTGGTTTGGGAAGCCTTAGAAGCCCAAAAAGAATTATCAGAAAAAGGCATCAGTGCAGAAATCATCAACATACATACTATTAAACCACTAGATGAAAAATCCATTTTAAAATCCGTTGCCAAAACCAAATGTGCCGTTACTGCTGAAGAGCATATGCTCAATGGTGGATTAGGTGAAAGCATTGCGCAATGCCTTTCTAGAAATTTAGCAAGTCCTATAGAAATGGTTGGTGTAAATGATACATTTGGCGAAAGCGGTAAGCCAAAAGATTTAATGGTTAAATATGGATTAGATTCTAAAAGCATTGTAGCTGCTGCTGAAAAAGTAATTGGAAGAAAATAAACATACCGAAGGGCAAGACATATTTTTTAATACCCAAGCCCAAACAACACCTTTCGCAAATGGAATGGAAATTTCTCGCGCTGAAGGCATGTACATTTATGACATAAATGGTAAGTCTTATCTAGACCTTGTCGCTGGCGTATCAGCATGTACACTCGGTCATTCCCACCCAAAAATCGTGGAGGCTGTAAAGCAGCAAATCGAAAAGTACGCACATGTAATGGTGTATGGAGAATACGTTCAATCACCACAATATCGCTTATCAAAACTATTAGTGGATTCGCTACCCGAATCACTTAACTGCACCTATCTCGTTAATTCGGGTACAGAAGCCATTGAAGGCGCTATGAAATTAGCAAAACGACTAACTGGACGAAAAAAAATCATTTCTTTCAAAGATAGCTATCATGGAAGTACGCATGGTGCATTGAGCATTATGGGCAAAGAAACGTACAAAACCAAGTACCGACCATTACTAGACCATTGCCATTTAATTGACTACAATTCGATTGAGCAACTTGAGGCAATTGACGAAGAAACAGCCGCAGTAATTGTTGAGCCCATTCAAGGGGCTACTGGATTTACGGTCCCCTCACAAAATTGGTTAAGTCAATTGAGAGAGCAATGCACGAAAAAAGGTGTTCAACTAATTTTTGATGAAATACAAACCGGATTTGGTCGTACTGGAAAACTCTTTGCCCTAGAAACCTTTTCAATTGTTCCAGATATCTTGTGCATTGCAAAAGGCATGGGCGGTGGTATGCCTATTGGGTGCTTCATCAGTTCAAAAGCAAAAATGCATATGCTAAAAGAGAACCCAAAACTAGGACACATTACTACTTTTGGAGGTCATCCAGTTTGCTGTGCAGCCTCTTTAGCAACTTTAACAGAACTTATTGAAAATAAGAATATTATAGAATCTGTTTCTAAAAAAGAACAATTATTCAGAAAACATCTGAATCACCCAAAAATCAAAGAAATCAGAGGCAAAGGTCTGATGCTAGCGATTGAATTGGAAAATGCAGATTTGTGCCAAAAAGTTGTAGAGAAATGTTACGACTTAGGGATTATTACTTTTTTCTTTTTGTTCACTAATACAGCTGTTCGCCTATCCCCTCCGCTTGTTATTACTGAAAAACAAATTATTGACGCTTGTCAAAAAATCAAAACTTTGTTAAACGAAATTTCATAATCATGAAAAATATCTTTTTAATACTCTCTTTTTTTGCTGTTACCGTGGCCTGTGGCACCAATGAGGACAACAGAGGCTACAAAGTGAAAGTAGGTGAACAAACGCCAAATTTTTCACTTGAAATGGTTGATGGCACCACAATAACAAACGACTCACTATTGGGTAAAGTAAGTGTCATTCAATTTACGGCATCGTGGTGTAGCGTTTGTCGTAAAGAAATGCCTCACCTAGAGAATGACGTTTGGCAAAAATTTAAAGGTGACGACTTTATACTTTTAGGCGTAGACTTAAAAGAAACTACCGAAAAAGTAAAAGAATTTATTGAAGATATGGCCGTAACCTACCCCATAGCTATTGATAAAGACGGTTCAGTGTTTGAAGCATTTACACTTCCTAAAGCTGGTGTTACACGAAATATTGTTCTCGATAGAAATGGTAAAATAATTTTCCTCACAAGATTGTTTGATGAAAAAGAATTTAAGGAAATGATAGCGGTAATAGAAAAAGAGCTAAACCGTTAATTTTTTTGATTGTAGGATTTAAAACGTCCTTTCAAAAATCCACGTAAAGCCGAATGTTTGGTACGTCTTTTCTTCACACGTTTGCGCCACATCACAAAAGAAGATCGTTTCATATGCTTACGCATTAGCTGTCGGACCTCGTTTTCTTTAAGGTTAAACTGAAGCTCAATAGCATCAAAAGGCGTTCTATCCTCCCATGCCATTTCTATAATTCTATCTATATCTTTTAATGAAAACTCTTTCATTTAATATAAAAATAATTTGCTCAGTTGTTTATCAATTGAATACGTTCAATACCTTTTTCACCCATGCCTATAATATTTTTTTGATAAAATTGTATCATAAACTACTTACAAAAAAGGTGTTTTACTTAAGACGAAAGCGTAACAAAAATTGAATTGAAAAAATATCAAACTATGCTCAGATTAAGTATTAGTACAAATATAAGGAAATACCATTTAATCAAATTCTCTAAGCTATCATTTTCTCAATGGTAAAAACTATATTTGCACATTCAAATTATGAGTAAAAAAAGTAAGACATCACTGAAAAAAGCCTCACGCTTATTCGTATATCTAAAACCCTACAAACTAGAGTTTTCTCTAGGAATTTTATTTCTTTTATTGTCCACTGCTGCTTCTTTAATTTTCCCTGCACTTATGGGACAATTGGTAGATTCTGCCAGTGAAAAGATGATTAGAAATATAAATGAAATTGCGCTTTGGCTTTTGGCCTTGTTTGCTTTGCAAGCCATTTTTTCTTATTTCAGAATTGTCTTGTTTGTAAATGTTACTGAAAAATTCTTAGCTGTTCTGCGTCAAGAAACTTACGCCCACCTCATAAAGCTACCCATGAACTTTTTCTCCAAAAGACGGGTTGGAGAACTAAATAGCCGAATAGCCTCTGATATTAGCATGTTGCAAGAAACTTTTACCACTGACTTGGCCGAATTTTTCAGACAAGTGGTCATAATTATTGGTGGTATTGTTTTCCTATCGCTTACATCTGTAAAATTAACCTTATTCATGTTAGCCATCATTCCAGCAATGATGTTGGCAGCAGTATTTTTCGGTAGATACATAAAGCGTTTTTCAAAACAAGTACAGGAATCCATTGCAGAATCCAATACCATTATCGAAGAAACCCTTCAAGGCATTCAAAACGTAAAAGCATTTACCAATGAGTTTTTCGAAATTGGCAGGTATACCAAGAAAACCAATGAAGTGATGAAAATTGCCAAGAAAGGCGGTAAATACAGAGGTGCTTTTGCTTCATTTATAATTTTCTGTTTATTTGGTTCTATTGTAGCCGTGATATGGTATGGCGTACTCATGATAAATGCTGGTGAATTATCTATCGGCCAGTTGTTTACTTTCATTTTATATTCCGTATTTATTGGTGCATCTGTTGGCGGAATGGCAGACATTTATGCCAAAATTCAAAAGGCTATAGGTGCCACCGAACACTTACTGGACATTTTAAACGAACCTGCTGAAAACATTACTGACAACACTACTAAAAATAGTGTAAGCGGACACATTCAATTCAAAGATTTAAGCTTTGCCTACCCTAGTCGTCCAGAAATTAAGGTGCTGAAATCACTCAATTTTGAGATTAAAGAAGGGCAAAATATTGCTTTGGTTGGTCCAAGTGGTGCTGGAAAAACTACTCTAGCTTCTATCCTATTTGGTTTTTATAAAATCAATGAAGGTCAAGTGTTAATCGATCAAAAGAATATTGAAGACTACGATTTGCACTTTTTAAGAAAACAAATTGCCATTGTTCCACAAGATATTTTATTGTTTGGCGGAACCATAAAAGAAAACATTGCCTACGGAAAATTAGAGGCTACGGAACAGGAAATTGAGGAAGCAGCTCGAAAAGCAAATGCCATTAACTTCATTAATGAATTTCCAGAAAAAATGGAAACCCTTGTTGGCGAAAGAGGCATTCAGCTCTCTGGCGGACAACGCCAACGCATTGCCATTGCCAGAGCCTTATTGAAAAACCCTAGAATATTAATCTTAGATGAAGCCACTAGTGCGCTTGATTCTGAATCCGAAAAACTCGTGCAAGAGGCCATGGAAGTGCTGATGAAAGGCAGAACATCATTGGTAATCGCGCACCGATTATCTACTATTAAAAATTCTGATTGTATATTAGTGGTCGAAAATGGCCAAATAATAGAACAAGGAACGCATAAAGAACTTGATAAAACTGGTGGTTTATACAGTCAACTCAGCAAAATGCAATTTAATGCATAAAAAACTTAGTACCCATGAAACACATCATTAGCATTGTAACCCGACTTATCCCAAGACATTACCTTCATCATGTAAGTCACTTCTTTCTTCAACTCTTTTCTTTATTTATGAGGGGAGATACCTTTGAAGACCCAATTAATGGAAAAAGCTACCGTAAATTATTGCCCTATGGACGACTATCTTCAAGAGAAAATGCTTTGGCTCCTGATAGTATGTCCTTGGAAAGGCACCGCTTGATATGGCTTTACCTGAAGGAAAAGACAAATTTCTTTAGCGATAATTTAAAATTCTTACACATTGCTCCAGAGTTTTGTTTCATTAGTTTATTCAAAAAACAAAAAAACCTAGAGTATACTACTGCCGATTTGAATTCTCCATGGGCAGATATAAAAATGGACGTCCATGATATTCCATTTGATGACAATAGCTTTGACGTAATCATGTGTAATCACGTATTAGAGCATGTTCAAGACGATAGAAAAGTCATGTCTGAATTTTTTAGAGTAATGAATAAAGGCGGTTGGGGTATTTTTCAAGTACCTATTGACTACAATAGAAAGGAAACTTTTGATGACCCAAGCATTACCGACCCAAAAGAAAGGGAAAAACACTATTGGCAAGACGATCATCTAAGGTTGTACGGACTGGATTACGGCAAGATTCTTTCTGAAGCTGGTTTCGAAGTCGTTGAAGATGCTTTTGTAAAGGAATTAGACCCAAAGCTAGTAGAACGTTACGCCTTACCTAAAGACGAGATTATTTACTTCTGTAAAAAGCCTGTCTAAACCATTTGTACATAGACTACTTTTTTAGTTTCAAAAAAGTCTTCTTCAAAATAATCGGCCAAATCAAAACTGTTGTGGTGGTAGTCTATGCTGCTAAGTTCTTCAGTTAAATCTCCACCTTTGAGGTAAAGTATACCATTTGGAAAATCGTTAATGGATTTTTTCGAAAAACCCTTTTCTATCCAGTCAATAAAGGCTGGCATCCGAGTCACTGCCCTACTAACTACAAAATCAAAAGGCTTTTTTACATGCTCCGCTCTTTGGTACGCAGTGCTTACGTTAGTAAGTTGTAATTGCTCAACAACATCATTTACCACATTTATTTTCTTGCCTATACTATCGATAAGAAGAAAATTAGTTTTGGGAAATAGTATTGCCAAAGGGATTCCTGGAAAACCGCCGCCAGTGCCAACGTCAAGAACGTGAGTACCCGCTTTGAAATTCATCACTTTGGCTATTCCTAAAGAATGAAGAACATGGCGTTCGTAGAAGCTATCCATATCTTTTCTAGAAATGACATTAATCTTTGCATTCCACGAGGCATACAAATCTAGCAAAGACTCAAACTGTAAAATTTGATTTGACGATAAATTGGGAAAGTATTTCAAAATAACATCCATTACATGAAGTCTTTTTTACCTGATAATATTTTAAATAATTTTTCTCGACAACGGTGTAATTGTGCTTTTACAGTTCCTAATGGGATTTCCAATTCTTCAGAAATTTCTTCATAGCTATATTCTTTGAAATAACGAAGCTTTACGAGCTCTCTGTAATTGGGTTTCAGCTGCTCTACAATTCTTCTAATAATTTGAATACGCTGACTTCTTATAAGGCTGTTGTCGGGGGTTAGCTGTTGGTCAGGAATTTCTATGGAAGAGGTCGTTCCTTCATCGTATTCAATAGTGGAATCTATGGAAACGGTAGGAATGTTTTTCTTTCTTAAGTGGTCAATACAATTGTTTTTGGCAATGGTAAACAACCATGTGCTAAAGGCAAAGTTAGGCGTGTAGGTATTAAGCTTGTTAAATGCTTTTCCGAATGCCTCAATGGTCAATTCTTTGGCAAGTTCCTTATCGTTCACCTTTTCGTAGAGCATAAAAAAAATAGGATCCCTGTATTTTGACATCAAGGTGTTATACGCTCGAGGGTCGCCTTTAGACAAGGCATTGTCTATGAGGATTAAATCCTCTTTAGCTTTTTCTGTTAACTCTCTTTCTACCAAAATCGTTTTTTGTTTAGCGAAGTCTTAAGCATAAAGATAAGGTAAAAAACAATATAGGTTAGTTCTAATATAGGATAAAGAAATAGTAAATCTTCCTCTTCGGTCTTTTTCAAAAGTGGAAAACTTACGGCCAACTGCACTATCAATCGAATAAAAAATAAAGCAATGAGGTAAGGAATGAAAAACTGCTTAGCCAACAATATTAAAAAAAGAATCCAGAATAGCGTTTGGCTGAATATCCACATACCCAGCATTTGTTTGTGGTATGTTTTATAGTATAAACCCGTACTCAAATGCCTCGATTTTTGACGTATCCATGACTTCCAAGTGGTTTTGGGTTCTGATAAGGTATGGGAAGAAAGCATGCTTGAAATAGCAGTGTTGAAAGGCGTACTTACCTCTTTAATAAACAAATCATCATCACCCGATGGTAAATGAAGGTGTGACGCAAAGCCTTTATTTTCAAAAAAAAGATCCTTTTTGTAGGCCAAATTTCGTCCTACGCCCATATAGGCCTTACCCATTAGAGCATAAGAAAAGTATTGAATAGCCACCTGAAAAGTATCAAAACGAATAAGTTTGTTCAAAAAGCCCTTGCGTTTTTCGTAGGCGCCATAGCCTAAAACAATGTCTTTAGTCGCAAAATGCTGCGTCATGCTTTTTATCCATTGATTGCTCTTTGGGTAACAATCGGCATCGGTAAGTAAAAGGTAATCGTATTTTGCTGCTTTTATACCTAAGGTTAAGGCAAACTTTTTACCTAAGCCTTTTTTTATTTCTTCTTTAATATCTACTAACTTAATCTTTGGGTGGTTTTCCCATTGTTTGAAGATAAACTTTGTATTATCGGTAGACTGATCATTGACTAATACTATTTCGAAATTGGGATAATCTTGCTGTAACAATTGCTCTACAAGGCCCTCCCAATACTTTTCCTCATTGTAACCACAAATAACTACCGATACCCCTTTTTTGAAGCTTGATGAACGCTCTTCATACTGAGAAAATCTATAGTAAACAAAAAGGTAAAAATAGAGCTGAACGACTATACAAAAGATGAAAATTAAAAATAAAATAAGGTCCATGTCCATAGTTTGCAATGATACAACAAAAGTAGATGTACTAAAAATTTTGAGTTTTGTTATTCCTTTATTTCTAAATACTCAGACTTGACTATCTTTGGCGAAATTTGATGTATGGATTTCAAACTGATAAAAAAGGACAGTGACTCAAAAGCCCGCTTAGGTGAGATAACTACTGCTCATGGTAAAATACAAACGCCTATCTTTATGCCAGTAGGAACGGCGGCTACCGTAAAGGGTGTACATCAACACGAAATCGAACATGACACAAAAGCCCACATAATACTGGGGAACACCTATCACCTTTACCTACGTCCTGGCTTGGACGTTATGGAAAAAGCGGGTGGACTACATGCCTTTATGGGGTGGAATAAACCCATCTTGACCGATAGTGGCGGCTATCAAGTTTACTCCTTATCTGGTAAACGAAAAATTAAGGAAGAAGGCGTAAAGTTTCAATCTCACATAGACGGCTCGTACCATTTGTTTACTCCTGAAAACGTAATGGATATCCAACGAACTATAGGGGCCGATATCATCATGGCATTTGACGAATGCACTCCTTACCCTTGCGACTATACGTATGCTAAAAGTTCCATGCACATGACGCACCGATGGCTAAAACGTTGTTGCGATAGGTTTGACAGTACCACTCCAAAATATGGCTATAACCAAACGCTTTTTCCTATTGTTCAAGGAAGTGTGTATAAAGATTTAAGAAAACAATCGGCAGAAAAAATAGCCTCTTTCGAACGTGAAGGAAATGCTATTGGTGGGCTTTCTGTGGGTGAGCCTCACGACTTGATGTACGAAATGACAGACATTGTGTGTAGCGTATTGCCAGAGGATAAGCCTCGTTACCTGATGGGTGTTGGCACACCCTCCAACTTATTGGAAAATATTGCTTTGGGTGTGGATATGTTCGACTGTGTTATGCCCACCAGAAATGCTCGAAACGGTATGCTATTTACCAGCGAAGGAACCATAAACATAAAAAATAGAAAATGGGCAGATGACTTCTCTCCCATTGATTCCAACGGCACCTCTTTCGTAGACTCTACTTACAGCAAGGCTTATGTACGTCACCTTTTTACGGTAAGTGAATTATTGGGTAAGCAAATTGCTACCTTACACAATATTCGATTTTATCTGTGGTTAATGGAAGAAGCTAGAAAACATTTGGCTGAAGGCACATTTACCTCTTGGAAAAATGAGATGGTTAAAAAATTGGACAGACGTTTGTAAATGCAAAAATTAGACTGGTATATAATTAAAAAGTTTTTGGGGACCTTCTTTTTCTCTATTTCACTCATTTTATTGATAGTTGTCGTTTTTGATGTCTCAGAAAAAATTGACGATTTCATTGAAAAATCCGCACCACTTAATGAAATAATATTTAGCTATTACTTCAATTTCATTCCTTATTTCGGTAATCTGTTTAGTCCATTATTTACCTTTGTAGCGGTCATATTTTTTACCTCTAAAATGGCTAATAATACTGAGGTAATCTCAATTTTTAGTAGCGGCATAAGTTTTAATCGTTTTCTTCGTCCATTTTTACTTTCTGCTAGTCTGTTGGCTGTCTTATCCTTTGTATTAGGAAACTTTATAATACCTCCTGCCAATAGCGAACGTCTTGAATTTGAAAACACATATATCAAAAACCCTTACAAAAACAGAGATAAAGATATCCACATGCAAATTACGCCAGGGCAATTTATCTATGTACAATCTTACAACACTAAACGAAATATTGGCTATCGGTTTTCAATGGAACAATTCGAAGATGGGCAGCTCAAGGAAAAGCTATTCTCAGATTATATAAAGTGGATAGATGACAAAAACCATTGGGAAGCTCACAATTACTTTAATCGAAAAATTAATCGCCTGAATGAACGTATTGAGGAAGGTCAAGTTATCGAGCTAAAAATAAACCTACACCCCGATGACTTTAATGTCAGACGAAGTACCGTTGAAACGATGAATCTGTTTCAATTGAACGACTTCATAGAACAAGAACGCATGAAGGGTTCAAAAAACCTGGTCTTTCATATTATTGAACAACAAAAACGCATTGCTTTTCCTTTTGCAACCATCATTTTAACCTTAGTAGCGGTGGCTATGGCTTCACGAAAAATTAGGGGTGGAATTGGCTTGCATCTTGGTGCTGGACTGCTGATTAGCTTTGCCTATATCCTATTTATGCAAATATCTACGACATTTGCTACCAATGGCGATCTTTCTCCAATTCTTGCTGTTTGGATTCCAAACTTACTCTTTGCTACTTTAGGAATTTATCTGCTGAAGAAAGCGCCTAAATAGTTTTTGCTTTGTTCCAATAGACATCCATTTCGTCTAGGGATAAATCGGATAATTTTAGCCCTTTTTTTTCTATCTCATTTTCCATGTACTGAAACCGGTGCAGGAATTTTTTATTTGTCTTTTCTAAAGCGTCTTCAGGATTTACATTTACAAAACGAGCATAATTAATAAGAGAAAAGAGTAAATCACCAAATTCTTCTGTAGTCTTTGCTTCATCGCCCTTTGTTACTTCTTCTTTTAGTTCTGATAATTCTTCTTGAACCTTATCCCAAACTTGATCACTGTTGTCCCAATCAAAGCCAACTCCTCTAGCCTTTTCTTGCATCCTGATGGATTTCACCATTGCTGGCAACGATTTTGGAACGCCTTCTAATACTGATTTCTTTCCTTCTTTAAGTTTTAACTTTTCCCAATTAGCTTTTACTTCAGCCTCATCTGCAACTTCAACATCTCCGTAAATATGTGGATGACGGTATATGAGTTTATCACAAACGCTATTTATGACGTCTGTAATGGTGAATTCTTGAGTTTCAGACGCTATCCTGGAATAGAATACCAAATGCAACATAATATCGCCTAATTCCTTCTTTATTTCATTCATATCGCCCTCTACAATGGCGTCGGATAGTTCGTAGACCTCTTCGATTGTTAAATAGCGTAAGCTCTCTATAGTCTGTTTCATATCCCAGGGACATTTTTCCCTTAGATCATCCATTATGTTTAGTAATCGTTCAAAAGCAAGCAGTCGAGCGTCCATATTCTGTTATTTTTCACAAAAGTAGCATAACAAATTCATACCTTTGCAACATTAATTAATATACCTATGGAAGTATTTATTCTGGCTGTTGTTTTATTAGGTTTGGGCTTTGCGGGTATTGCCATCAAAATACTTGTTAAAAAAGACGGTGAATTTTCTGGGACTTGCGCGAGTAACAGTCCTTTTTTAAACAAAGAGGGTGAAAACTGCGGTTTTTGTGGTGCTTCTCCAGAAGAGAAATGTAAAAAAGAAGAAATTCCTACCTAAGAATCATGCGTTCAAAGCCTTCTGTAGACCACGTTTCCCACTGCTTGTCTTGGTTGGTATAAATTAAAAAGGCTTGCAAAGTAGTATCTGACTTCAAAAAGGCTTTAGTCTCCTTCACACCCATAACCATAAATGCCGTAGCATAAGCGTCAGCAGAGATACAGTCATCAGCAACTACCGAAGCACTTAATAATGAATGTTGTACCGGAAAACCTGTTTTAGGGTTAATGGTGTGCGAATATATTTTATTATTCTTTTCGTAGAATTTCCTGTAATTACCAGATGTAGCTAATGATTTATTAGTCAGGTTTAGTTTTAACTGAAAACGATCACTTTGATCAATCTCTTTTGTGGGTTTGTCTATTCCTATAATCCAGTTTTTACCTCTGGAATTAAGTCCACTAACACGAATTTCACCCCCTACTTCAATCATGAAATCAGTAATATTTCTCTGTTCTAAAAAAGAAGCAATGACATCTACAGTATAGCCTTGGGCTAATGCATTAAAGTCAATGGTCATTCCATTTGGGTTGGATAGTAAACTATCTCCTTGTAAGGATAAATTTTCATACCCTATCTGATTAACTATCTTCTGAATGTTTATCGAATCTATTTCATCAGTCGCGGCTTCTGCTCCAAATCCCCATGCATTTACAAGAGGAGCAATAGTACAATCAAACAAGCCTTTAGTTCTTGAAGAAACTTGCTGAGAAGTATTGAAAACATTAACAAAATGAGTATCAAGAAGTAAGCCATTATCGCCTTTATTTAAGCGACTAATTAACGAACTTGATAGATAAGTAGATAATGATGCATCTATCACCAGAAATAAGCTGTCAAACTGATTGTGATAGTCTATTTCATCGTCTACCATGTATTTAATACTGTATGAGGTGCCTTGGGCATATCCAAAATTACTGACCATTCTGTTAGCATTTTGATTAGACGAACATGACACTAATAAGATTATAAGTATTGAAAATGTGTACTTCATGTTACAAAATTATACATTTGTAAAGTAAAACACTATTTAAACGATGAAAATTGAAGCTAAATCTGTAGACGATTATTTCAAAAATGTTTCCGACGAAAGGAAGGATACAATGAATAAATTAAGAGCCATCATCAATTCAAACCTTGCTAATGGTTTTGAAGAATGTTTAGGCTATGGCATGCCGAGTTGGGTAGTGCCGCATTCCATTTATCCCAATGGCTATCATACTACACCTCAACTGCCTTTACCTTTCATGAGCCTGGCTTCTCAAAAAAACTTTATTGCATTGTACCACATGGGTATCTATGCTGATCAAAACCTATTAAAGTGGTGGGAAGAAAACTTTACACTTCATTGCAGACGAAAACTAGATATGGGGAAAAGTTGTATTCGGTTTAAATATACTGACGACATTCCTTTTGAACTCATCGCTGAGCTTTGTAAAAAAATGACCACAGAAAACTGGATAGAACTGTATGAAAAAAGCTTTAAGAAGTAAACTACTTCTTTTTTAAAAACATAGTTTTTAACACAAGTCGAGTACCGTTTACTTTACAATCAACTTCATTTGGGTCGTCAGTCAATCGAATATTTTTAACCTTAGTTCCTTTCTTGATAACAATTGGTGAGCCCTTTACATCAAGAGTTTTATTAACAATTACAACATCACCATCCTTTAGAATATTACCATTGCAGTCTTTAGCTTCCATAATTTTAATTTATTGCGAAACAAAGGTATTTAATCATCTTTAAGTTTACGAAAAGATTGGCGAATTTTAGTGTTACAACTTGAGCAAAGAAGAAGAATAGAATCCCTCTCTCCTTTATAAAAAAATCTCAATTTTCCTGCTATTTTTTCTTTGATGATGATTTTGGGATCCCTGCAACTACACTTTCCTATGTCTCTTTCAATTTTCAACCTCAATTTTTATTAACGAATAAAAATTAAGGGGGGCTTCATGCGTCTAAACATTAATAACAACCAAAAGGCTCTTAACCCACCCCCCCTATAACTATGGGATTTAGGTTAAGAGTAAAAATTAATGGAAAGGTTGAAATTTTGTTTAGACGTTGTAAAAATAGATTAAAATAGAAATTCTTCAAAACATTATTCAAAAAATATTCTTAACCTTTTTTAAATTTATATATAAAAAAAAGCTCTACATAAAGTAGAGCTTAGAATATTTAAAAAGGTTTTGGCTTATCCACCAAAGTCATCAAAACGAACATTCTCATCAGGAATCCCCCAATCATCAGCCATTTTCAAAACGGCCTGATTCATCAATGGAGGACCACAGAAGTATAGTTCGATATCTTCTGGATCTTCGTGTTTACTGAGGTATTGGTCAATAACAGCCTGATGAACAAAACCAACAAAACCATCTCCTTCTTTATCGTTTAAATCTTTCTTTTCTTTCCAATTGTCTTCTTCAAGTGGCTCGGATAAAACAAGTTCAAAATTAAAGTTAGGGAATTCTTTCTCTAAACTGTAGAAGTGGTCAAGGTAGAATAGCTCTCTTTTAGAACGACCACCATACCAGTAACTTACTTTACGTCCTGTTTTTAATGTTTTAAACAACTCATAAAGGTGAGATCGCATCGGAGCCATTCCTGCTCCACCACCAATATACAGCATTTCAGCCTCAGAGTTGTTTATAAAGAACTCACCGTAAGGTCCTGAAATAGTGACCTTATCTCCTGGTTTTCTACTGAAAATATATGTAGAAGCTACACCTGGATTTACATCAGCCCAAGTGTTTTTAGCTCTATCCCATGGTGGGGTAGCAACACGAACATTAAGCATTATCTTTCTGCCTTCAGCAGGATATGAAGCCATGGAGTATGCTCTAATAACTTCTTCATCATTCTTCATTTTTAACGTTCTCAAACCAAAGTTGTCCCACTCCAATTTAAACTTCTCAACTTCACCAGGATGCTCTTTAGGGTGCGCGCTAATGTCTATGTCAGCATAATCTATTTCACAATCAGGAATTTCAATCTGAATATACCCTCCAGCTTCGTAAGGCATATCTTCAGGAATTTCGACAATAAACTCTTTGATGAATGAGGCAACGTTATAGTTTGATACAACTGTTGCTTCCCATTTTTTTACACCAAAGACTTCTTCAGGAATAGAAATTTTCATATCTTCCTTTACCTTAACTTGACAGCCTAAACGGTAATTATCTGCAATTTCTTTCTTAGAGAAGTGCGGTTCTTCTGTTGGCAAAATACTTCCACCACCGTCATGAACTTGGCAAGTACATTGAATGCAAGTACCTCCACCACCACAAGCTGAAGGCAAGAAAATTCCCTCGTTACTTAGTGTATTTAGAAGTGTTGATCCACCGTCTACCTCAATCTCTTTTTCACCGTTTATAGTGATTTTCACTTTTCCTGCTGGCATTAACTTGGATTTTGCAAATAATAAAATGCTCACCAATGCCAAAATCATAACCAAGAAGATGGCTATACTAGAAATTATTGTTGTTGTACTTAATATGATCATTGTTTGTTGTTGTACGGATTATAATTTTATTCCCATGAAACTCATAAAAGCTATTCCCATCAGCCCCGTAATAATAAAGGTTATTCCTAAGCCTCTTAAAGGTGCTGGCACATGAGAATATCTAATTTTCTCACGAATAGCAGCAATAGCTACAATAGCTAAAAACCACCCTATTCCAGAGCCCAATCCAAAGACTGTTGCTTCTACTATAGAGTTGTATGCTCTTTCTTGCATAAATAACGACCCTCCTAAGATGGCACAATTTACCGCAATAAGTGGTAAAAATATACCCAGAGAACCGTATAGTGCTGGCGAAATTTTCTCAACAATCATTTCTACCAACTGAACCATTGAGGCAATTACGGCTATGAACATGATAAAGCTTAAGAAGCTTAAATCTACATCAACAAAAGAATCGCTTAGCCAAACTAAAGCGCCTTGTTTTAGCACGTAATTCTCTAGTAAATAGTTGATTGGTATTGTTATTCCTAATACAAAGATTACAGCGAACCCCATACCAACAGATGTCTTAACAGTTTTAGATACTGCCAAATAGGAACACATTCCTAAAAAATAGGCAAATACCATATTGTCAATAAATATTGACTTTATAAATATGTTTACTAATTCTTGCATAATGTATTGTTTAAGATTCTATTAAATCTCTGTTCTTCATTCTTTGTACCCAGATAATGACACCTACAGTTACTAATGCCATAGGCGGTAAAATCATCATACCATTGTTTTCATACCCCATCTCATAAAGCCCAAGCTTTTCAAGTACAGGATAGCCAAATAACGTTCCAGCACCTAGCAACTCTCTGAAGAAAGCTACTGCAATCAAAATCCATCCGTAGCCAAATGCATTTCCTAAACCGTCCAAAAAGGATTTCCAAGGTTTATTACCTAAGGCAAATGCTTCCAGTCTTCCCATGATGATACAGTTCGTAATGATAAGTCCAACAAATACGGACAACTCCTTACTCACATCGTAAACAAAAGCTTTCAATACTTGATCAACTAAAATTACCAAAGTAGCAATCACTACAAGCTGTACAATAATTCTGATTCGTGATGGAATTAAATTTCTCATTAAAGAAACCACAACGTTAGCCACTGATAATACAACCAATACCGATAGTGCCATTACAATAGCTGGCTTCAGTTGAACCGTAATTGCTAAAGCCGAACAAATACCAAGTACCTGTGTAGTTACTGGGTTATTATCGTTTAACGGATCGCTAAGAAGCTTTCTGTTTTTCTTTGAAAATAAAGATTCTTTCTTTTCACTCATTATTCAATAGTATTTAGGGAAAGAGTTTGTAGGCTATCTACTAATAAGGTATCTGCCTGAGCCTCTATCGTTTCACTTATTTTTTTGTTAAAGAATGGTAAATACTTAGAAAGACGTTCTTCTAACATTTCCGAAACCCCATCTGAAGTTATTGTACCACCAGAAATACCATCTACGCCGTGCATGTCATCTTCCTTTGCACCGCCTTTAACTACCGTAATAGATTTAAATTCAGTTCCGTCAAAAATGGTTTTACCTATGAACGGCTCTTGAAACCATCCTAATGAAATTTCTGCACCAAGTCCAGGAGTTTCACTTTTGTGATCGAATACTGCACCAGAGACAGTACTCATGTCATTCTCAAGTGCTAAATACCCCCAAATTGGTCCCCATAGTCCTTTACCTCTCATTGGAAGTATATAAGATTTCTCTCCATTATTCTCTCCCTCAAATACAGGAAATACTTGTTCGTTAAGCGGCTTTTTCAATTCGACACCTAGGTCTACTGTAAAAGCATCTCCATCAACAACTTGACCTTCACTATTTAAGACATATGAAGAAGTGATTTTCTCTTTGTACACTTTAGCAGCTTCCTCTCTGCTCACCTCAATACCTAGTGTAGTAAGAATGTTTTGTTTTTTCTCTGCCTCTACATTTTTATCTTGAAATGGCTTTAGACTAATTGCTGCAACAGACAATAATGTAGCCACCAAAACAACCATGACAGCAGCAAAACTAAAAGTGTAGGAATTTTTATTTGAATCCATAATTATTAGGCGTTTGCTCGTTTTAATCTTCTTTTAATATTTCCTTGAATAACATAATGGTCTACTAATGGAGCAAAGATGTTCATCAATAATATAGCCAACATCATTCCTTCAGGATATGCTGGGTTAAATACACGTATTAGAATGGCAAATACACCAATCAAAAAGCCGTATATGTATTTTCCTTTATTGGTTTGCGAACCCGTTACAGGGTCAGTAGCCATAAATACAGCACCAAAAGCAAAACTACCAATGATAAGGTGAATCTCTGCAGGTGTTGACATTAATTCATTAGCGCCCCACATGTTAAATAAACTAGCCATTACAAAACCACCAACGAAGGTCGATAATATAATTCTCCAGCTTCCAATACCACTAGCAATTAGAATAAGTGCTCCTATCATAATAGCAATGAATGAAGTCTCACCCACCGAACCTGGAATGGTTCCTATCATCATATCAAGAGGATTGAAAGATAAAGATTGCCAATTGGCAGAAGCTGCTAGTTCTCCTAAGATGGTAGAACCTGAATACCCATCAACCATGGCGTTATGTACCCATACTTTATCCCCAGACATATATATTGGATATGCAAAGAACAAAAATGCTCTTGCTGTCAAGGCAGGATTCAAAATATTCATTCCTGTTCCTCCAAATACCTCTTTGCCAATAACTACTGCAAATATTACTGAAATAGCCAACATCCATAGTGGAACATCTATCGGCATAGTCAACGGAATTAGTAAACCAGTAACTAGATAACCCTCGTTTACTGAATGTCCTCTGTAAATTGCAAATGCGAATTCTACTGCCAAACCAACTGCATAGGAAACAATGATAAGTGGTAAAAACTTCCAAAATCCGAAGATGAAGTTTTCCATCATGGTTGCGGTTTCACCTATCGCCAAATGGTATTGGTAGCCCACATTCCACATACCAAATAATAAACACGGTATCAAAGCTATGATAACCATGAACATAGTACGTTTTAGGTCGATGGCATCTCGAACGTGAGAGCCTTTGTGTGTTGTATGGTCAGGTACAAACAAAAAAGTTTCAAAGGCATCGTATGCCGGATATAGCTTTTCTAATTTCCCTCCCTTCTCAAAATGTGGCTTTACTGAGCCTAATAAATTCTTAAATAATTTCATAAAAATACTAGCTACATTCTTTTTTAATTAAATCTAAGCCTTCACGAATAATTGACTGTACTTCCATTTTAGAAGTACATACAAATTCACAAAGTGCAACGTCTTCAGGAGATATTTCATAAATCCCCAATTGTTCCATTGAATCAATATCTTCAATCAAACATGCCTTAATAAGTTGCATTGGATAAATATCCATTGGCAATACTTTTTCGTATTGACCAGTAACTACATAGGCTCTCTCTTCCCCATTATAGTTAGTGTTAAGAGAATATTTTTTTGATGGCATCAACCACGAGAAATACGATTTAGATAAGGAGAACTTATCTAAGTTAGGTGCAATCCATCCTAAAAATTCTTGTTGATTTCCTTCCGATATTACAGTAATTTGAGAGTCGTAAAAACCAATATTACCGTCTTTATCAATTTGCTTTCCAGTCAATACATCACCACTGATATATCTGTTATTATCACCTATAATAGTATTCTCGTTCAATAGGTTTTCGATAGACGAACCTGCTATGGTTCTATAATAGCGTGGTTTTTCAACTTGAGGGCCAGTAAGTGCAACAATTCTAGAAACATCGTATTTGCCCTCACTAAATAAGCGTGCAATGGTCAATACATCCTGTGGATATAAATACCAAACGACATCTCCTTTATTTATAGGGTCTATGTGGTGAATCTGAACACCTACATTACCTGCTGGGTGAGCACCTGATATCCTATTGATTTGAACACCTTTACAAGATGTAAAAACGGATGATGGATTAGTATTACCATCAACATTAAGGTGAACGATTCCGTCCGTTAATTTTTTTAAGAAATTAACACCCTTCTGAAATTCGTTTTCTAATCCGTGCAGCACGAAATCGTTGTCTGGCGCTAATGGTGCCGTATTGAACGTAGAAATAAAGATGGCTTTTGGCGTATCCATTGGATTAGCGATAATATCAAACGGCTTTTGGCGTATAAATGGCCAAACACCACTTTCTAACAAGCCTTCAATAATTTGCTCTTTAGTTGCACCCTCATCCAAAGTAGAAAATGATTCGTAATTAGTTTCGGCATCGGCCTTTAGTTTTACTTCCAAAACTCTTCGCTTTGCACCACGAACAATATCGGTTACTTCACCACTAACTGGAGAAGAAAAACGAATGCGATCGCTGTACTTATCAAAAAATAGGCAAGAACCCGCCTTAACTTTATCCCCAACCTTTACGGTTAATTTGGGGGTAAGTCCATGAAAGTCGGTAGGCTTTAAACTAAATGAATCGGATTGAGGCGTACTGGCATAAACTTTGTCAGCCTCTCCATTGAGGTTGATATTTAGCCCTTTTTTTAATCTGATATCTTTTGACATCTCTTTTTTAAAAAATTGTGATTTTCGGTCGCAAAAATATACATTTGTAAGCAACTATATGGCCCTAGGCTGAATAAGAATTTTTAATTTATAATGATTCTAAATAAGGGGTCTTTTTGTATAAATAATTCGAAAAAAACATAGGCAAAACGAATACTAATATTTAACCAAGTACTGCATTGAAACATTCCTTTCTTACCATATCTTTTTTGTCTTTACTCTTATTTTCTTGTGGTGGCACAAAAAAAACAACAATTGACACAGATTCACTGTATGAAAACGAAAGTGAAGATACAATCGCTGAAAGCAGCGAAGAAGTTGAAAAAGAGTTTATAGAGCCTAAGCAAATTTTGAAGTATGAAAACGCGATTTACAATCCCGATATCAAAACTGTTTTACTTCACCCTACTGGCTTTGAACTAGGCAACCCCCTCATTCATTTGAATTATAAAGACAGTCTTTTGCTGTCTTTTGATGACTTGAGCAACCGTCCTAAGAGATATATGTATTCCCTCATTCATTGCAATGCCGACTGGACGCCTTCTGACCTTTTGCAAAATGAATACTTGGAGGGTTTTTATGAAGAACCTCTGATAGATTACGATTTTTCATTTAACACCATTCAGCCGTACATTAACTATCACACTACTATCCCTTCCAATAATTTACGTCCAATACTTTCAGGAAATTACCTCTTAATTGTATATCCTGAAAACGAAAAAGACAATCCCATTTTGAGTAAACGCATGTTGGTTATTGATGAAAAAGTCAGTGTAGAAGGTATTGTCAAACGCGCCACTGATTTGGAACAGAGAAATTACCAGCACGAAATAGACTTTAACATCATTCATACTGGCTACAGTATTGACAATCCATTTGGTGACATTCAAGTAGTCATCACACAAAACGACCGATGGGACAACGCCATAACCGGCCTTCAAGCTGTATTCGTAAAAGAAAATGAGATCTCTTACGACTACGAGGAAGAAAATTGTTTCGACGGGGGCAATGAATACCGCTTTTTCGATTGCCAAAGTTTACGTTATTTGTCCGAACGCCTTGCTGACATTAGCTTTGAAAATGACACAAATAAAATAATCTTGCGAACTGATAACGAAAGACGTTTTCAACGGTATTCTAGTTTGGTACAAGACATTAACGGTAAACGACTGATTCGTGTGCAAGAAGGCAACAGAGACAATATAGAAGCTGATTATGCATTAGTAACTTTCACCCTGCCCTATCAACACCAAATTACGCATGGCGACTTGTACGTTCATGGTCAAATTAGCGATTATGGTTTTCCAGACACTCACAAAATGCACTACAATGAAGATAAAGGGATATATGAAGCTAGCATATACCTAAAACAAGGCTACTACAATTACGAATACGTATTTAAGAAAAACGAAGGCGGTAGCTTAAGCCGATTTATTGAAGGAACGCATTACCAAACCGTAAACGACTATAAGATTTACATCTATCACCGCCCTACTGGTGAACAATATGACCAATTAATAGGAATTCAAAAACTGACTTCAAAAGACTTGTTATGATGTTTAATTCCTCTAAATTTGCACTCATTAATTAATAAACAATAAAAAAACTATGTCCAAAGGTGTTTTTAACGTACCCATCGCTACTAACGAGCCCGTTTTAAGTTATGAAAAAGGCAGCAGCGAAAGAGAAGAATTATTGAACACGTACAATGAAATGTACGCTTCAAAAATAAACGTACCTCTATACATTGGTGGTGAAGAAATCACTACTTCTAATCAAAGAAATATGTGTCCTCCTCATGACCACCAACACGTCTTGGGACAATTCAGCCTTGGTGACGCTACACACGTCAATCAAGCCATAGATTCTGCTCTAGCAGCCAGAGAAAACTGGGCCGCTATGCCTTGGCACCAAAGGGTATCTATTTTTCTAAAAGCAGCCGAACTCCTAGCTGGTCCGTTTAGAGCAAAACTTAATGCCGCTACCATGTTAGCTCAATCGAAAAATGTATTTCAAGCTGAAATAGATGCGGCTTGTGAACTTATCGATTTCTTCAAGTTCAATGCCGAATACGTTACACAATTATACGGCGAGCAACCCGAGTCAGCACCTGGCATGTGGAACCGATTAGAACACCGACCATTAGAAGGGTTCGTTCTAGCCATTACACCCTTTAACTTCACCTCCATTTGTGCGAACTTGTGCGCTGCACCAGCTATGATGGGTAATGTAGTTGTGTGGAAACCCGCCGCTACGCAAGTGTATTCTGCTAAGGTTATAATGGACTTATTCAAAGCAGCTGGATTGCCTGATGGTGTAATAAATATGTTACCTATTGATGGTGCAACACTAGGGAGCGTAGTCTTTGAACATAAAGACTTTGCTGGATTGCATTTTACCGGCTCTACGGGTGTATTCAGAAACCTTTGGAAAACCATTGGTAACAATATTGAAAAGTACAGAAGTTACCCTCGAATTGTTGGCGAAACGGGTGGTAAAGACTTTATAGTGGCTCACGAATCGGCAGTTGCTGCAGAAGTAGCTACAGGCATCACTAGAGGAGCTTTCGAATACCAAGGTCAAAAATGTTCGGCAGCCTCGCGTGCTTACGTACCATCGAATATTTGGGCAGACGTAAAAGAACAAGTCGTAAAAGATGTAAAATCCTTCAAGATGGGAAGTCCTGAAGACCCATCAAACTTCATAAACGCTGTAATTGACGAAAAATCCTTTGATAGAATTTCTAGTTATATCGACTATGTCAAAGAACAGTCTGATGCTGAAATTATTGCTGGTGGTGAATACGATAAATCTAAAGGTTACTTTATTGAACCAACAGTTGTGGTAACTACAAACCCAAAATTCAGAACCATGTGTGAAGAAATTTTTGGACCTGTAATTACCATTTATATTTACGAACCTAAAGACTGGAAAGCCACTTTAGAGTTGGTAGACAACACTAGTGAATACGCTCTAACAGGAGCTATTTTCTCCACAGACAGATACGCCATAGAAGAAGCCTCAGTAGCATTAGAAAATGCCGCTGGAAACTTCTACATCAACGATAAACCAACAGGTGCTGTTGTTGGTCAGCAGCCATTCGGTGGCGCTAGAGGCTCAGGAACAAACGACAAGGCAGGTTCTATTTTAAACCTTCTAAGATGGGTCTCTCCAAGAACCATCAAAGAAACATTCGTTCCAGCTAAAGACTATAGGTACCCGTTTTTGGGATAATCTTTTAAAACCTTGGGCTTTGACCCAAGGTTTTTTTTTACTTTTGGTAACATGTTAAAGGAATACTACGACAGACTGCCCCCTATCCTTAAGAACAAGTTTGTTCTGGTAACACTGGCTTTACTGATTTGGGTGGCTTTTTTTGATTCTAACAATTGGATCAAACAGGCTCGTCTACAATCTGAAATTGACGATTTAAAAGAACAAAAAGAATATTACCTAAAGGAAATCGAAAAAGACAGCATAGCCCTTTTTGACCTTACCAACAATACCGAAACTCAAGAGAAATTTGCCAGAGAAAAATACCTCATGAAAAAAGAAAACGAAGATATAATTGTAATCATTAAAGATGATGAATAAGCTATTTTCAGAATTCAATTCCCTTAGCACTCAACAATGGAAAGACAAATTATCAAATGACCTAAAGGGAAAAACTTTTGACGAACTCATTAATAGTGAAGGCACAAAACCCTTTTACCACAGCGATACACACGAGCATTTCAATCCCTTACCCACCTCAACCGATTGGATAAGCGTACAATGGATAGATGGTAGTCAAGCTAAAGAGGGTAATCGCCAAGCCTTGGAAGCCCTAAATAATGGAATGAATGCGCTTTGCTTTTCAAACCCTACTGACTTTAATGTTCTATTCAAAGATATTCTGATTCAACACATTCATATCTATTTTGAAAATTACTCATCAGAAAGCGTAGAAGAATGGCAACGCTTGATACACGAGCAAGGCATTAGTCCAGAAGATGTAAAGGGTGGCTTCATTGGGAATGAAGAAGGAAAACTACCTAACTTTAGCTACCATGCCGTTGTGGTGGACGATATCCACCAAGCGGTAAATGAGGGTTTTAGTCACTCTTTATACATATTTAACATTGGCAGCAATTATTTTAAGGAAATTGCCAAAATGAGGGCGTTTACTGCATTGTATGCAAAACGTTTTCAGGGCAGTCCTGTTACCTTTGCCCAAACGAGCCTTTCCAACAAAGAAAGCAAAGAGCCTTACACGAATTTATTGCGCACAACTACCGAAAGTATGTCAGCTATATTTGGCGGCTGCACAGCACTAATGATTCGCCCTTACAACCAATCATTCGAAGAAGGAAACGACTTTTCACACCGCTTGGCACGAAATCAGCACCACCTTCTAAGAGAAGAAAGCTTTTTCAATAAGGTGCAAGACCCTAGTGCTGGAAGTTATTATATCGAAGCCCTTACACAAGAATTTATAAACGGCAAGCGAGAAGACACTTCTAAAAAACATCCCCATCAGCCCTCTTGGAACACCGCCGAACAAATAGAAATAAAAACGTCATATTCTTTAGAAGACATTCAAGAAGTAGAACACCTTGGCTTTGGCGCAGGAGTAGCTCCCTATCTAAGAGGACCGTATTCAAGCATGTACGTCAGTCGACCTTGGACCATCCGGCAATATGCGGGTTTTTCTACTGCCGAAGCCTCAAATGCTTTTTACCGAAGAAATTTAGAAGCTGGTCAAAAAGGACTTTCAGTAGCCTTTGATTTAGCCACACACAGAGGTTACGATTCCGATCATGAACGCGTGGTTGGCGATGTTGGAAAAGCAGGCGTAGCCATCGATTCCATTGCCGATATGAATATCCTATTTGATGGCATCCCTCTCGATAAGATGTCGGTTTCTATGACCATGAACGGTGCTGTATTGCCCATTATGGCCTTTTACATCGTAGCAGCAGAACAACAAGGCGTAGATAAAAAAGACCTCGCAGGAACCATTCAAAACGATATCCTCAAAGAATTTATGGTTAGGAACACTTACATCTATCCGCCCAAAGATTCCATGCGCATCATTTCCGATATTTTTGAATACACCGCACAGCACATGCCAAAATTCAACAGCATCAGTATTTCGGGCTACCACATGCAAGAAGCCGGCGCTACTGCTGATATAGAATTGGCTTACACTCTTGCCGATGGCTTAGAATACATCCGTAAAGGCATTGAAGCAGGACTAGACATTGACACCTTTGCCCCTCGCCTTTCTTTCTTCTGGGGAATAGGTATGAATCACTTTATGGAGATTGCTAAAATGCGAGCGGCTCGTATGCTTTGGGCAAAAATGGTGAAGCAATTCAAGCCACAAAACCCAAAGTCTTTAGCCTTACGAACGCATTGCCAAACCTCTGGCTGGAGTCTCACCGAACAGGACCCATTTAATAATGTCAGCCGTACATGTATTGAGGCAATGGCAGCCGTTATGGGTGGTACACAATCGTTGCACACCAACGCTTTGGATGAGGCCATAGCCCTTCCGACCGACTTTTCCGCCAAGATTGCCAGAGATACTCAACTTTACCTACAAAACGATATCGGACTGTGCCAAACGGTAGACTCGTGGGGCGGATCGTATTTCGTAGAAAAGCTAACCCACGATATTGCTCAAAAGGCATGGGCACATATTCAAGAAATTGAAGAATTGGGCGGTATGGCAAAAGCCATAGAAACCGGTCTTCCAAAGATGAAAATCGAAGAAGCTGCCGCCAGAAAACAAGCCCGAATAGACAGTGGGAAAGACACCATTGTAGGCGTGAATAAATACACCTTAAAAGAGGAAGATCGGGTGTTGGAAATACTTGAAGTGGACAATACTACGGTGCGCTTATCTCAAGTAGAACGCTTGAACACATTGAAAGCCGAAAGAGATGAAGAAGCTGTTCAGCAGGCTCTACAATCCATCACCTTAGCTTGCGAAAGCGGTCAGGGCAATCTTCTCGAATTGGCCGTAGAAGCCGCTCGAAAAAATGCCACTTTAGGAGAAATTTCGTATGCTTGTGAAAGCGTTTTCGGACGTTATCAAGCCCAAAGCAGTTCAATATCAGGAGTGTATAAGATGGAAATAGACAATAACCCCCATTTCAAGAAAGCCCAAGAGCTAACCGTTACCTTTGCCCAACAAAAAGGCAGACGGCCACGAATTATGGTTGCCAAAATGGGACAAGACGGACACGACAGAGGTGCAAAAGTAGTGGCCACTTCCTTTGCCGATTTAGGCTTTGATGTGGACATGGGACCTCTCTTTCAAACCCCAATAGAAGCGGCTAAACAAGCCATAGAAAATGACGTTCATATACTCGGTATATCGTCTTTAGCTGCTGGGCACAAAACCCTTGTCCCTCAAGTAATTAAGGCGTTAAAAGACATGGGAAGAAGCGATATTTTAGTCATTGCTGGCGGAGTCATTCCCCAGCAAGATTACGACTTCCTTTTTGAGACTGGCGTAAGTGGAGTATTCGGTCCTGGTACCGTCATTGCTGAAGCTGCCATTAACATTATAGAACAGTTGCTCGATGCATAAACTCAGTACAGACATACTGGATGGAAAACGCTCGGCATTGGCACAAGCCATAACGCTGATAGAAAGTACTCTAGAAAGCCATCAGCACGAGGCTCAAGGCATTTTGCAAGAGCTACTGCCGCACAGTGGCAAATCCTTACGCATTGGCATTACTGGCGTTCCAGGGGTGGGAAAAAGCACCTTTATTGAAGCGCTTGGTAAACACCTTACCGCACAAGGTAAGAAAGTAGCTGTATTGGCCATTGACCCTTCTAGTGAAAAATCTGGAGGTAGTATATTGGGCGATAAAACCCGTATGAACGAACTCTCGGTAGATGAATTAGCCTTTATTCGACCTTCTCCGACAGCTGGATCTTTGGGTGGCGTAGCGCGTAAAACTAGAGAAAGTATTCTCCTTTGTGAAGCGGCTGGCTATGAAGTCATTCTGATAGAAACGGTAGGTGTAGGGCAATCCGAAACGGCCGTACATTCTATGGTTGACATCTTCCTTTTACTCATGCTTGCTGGTGCGGGTGACGAACTGCAAGGCATCAAAAGAGGCATCATGGAAATGGCAGATATTTTACTCATCAATAAAGCGGATGGAGATAACCTCATCCCTGCCAAAAAAGCCCAAGCCCAATACAAAACCGCTTTGCACCTCTTTCCTCCTACCGACAGCGGATGGATACCTCAAGTAGGCATTTGCTCGGCACTACAAAAAACAGGCATAGAAGAAAGCTGGAAAAGCCTTAGCGATTACCAACAGTGGACGTCAGAAAGAGGGTATTTTACCCAAAAACGCCAAGACCAAAACCGCTATTGGTTTCATCAAATGATAGAAAGTCGACTGCAAGACGATTTCTACAGCCAACAACAAACACAAATCAAAGCACTAGAACAGCAAGTGATGGAGGCTAAACTCAGCCCCTCTCAAGCTTTACAACGCCTCTTTAAGTGAAAAAGGGCGTGTTCTACATGCTAGGCTCAACCCTAGCTTTTGCCCTTATGCAGATATGCGTAAAGTATTTGCCACACATTCCAGCACATGAGCTCATCCTTTTTCGTTCCATTATATCCATTGTATTGAGTGTTGCCATGCTCCAAAAATTGGGCATTCCCCTTTTAGGAAACAATAAAAAGGTACTGTTGATGCGGGGAATTTTTGGCACCACCGCCCTACTCATGTTTTTCTACACCATACAAAATATCCCTCTAGCCAGTGCCGTAACCATACAATACCTTTCACCCATTTTTACAGCCCTATTTGCGGCCATCTTCCTCAAGGAAAAGATGCAAATAAAGCAATGGCTGTACTTTGGCATTTCATTTGCTGGGGTAGCACTGATTAAAGGCTTTGACGAACGCATCTCTTTGACCTTTATGCTCATAGGCATTTGCTCGGCCATGTTTTCTGGAATGGCATACACCTGCATCCGCCACCTAAAAGATACCGAACACCCTGTGGTGGTGGTCTTGTACTTCCCTTTGGTTGCCATACCCATTATGACGGTATTATCGTATTTGAACTGGGTAACACCCCAAGGCACCGACTGGCTGTACCTCTTACTCATGGGACTGTTTACCCAAATTGCCCAAATACTTATGACTAAAGGAATTCAAAGCGGTATTGCCAACAAGATGATAAGCCTTAAATACGTGGGTACCATTTACGCCTTAGCGATCGGCTACCTGCTGTTTGGGGAAAGTTACGGACTGTTAAGCCTATTGGGTATTGTAATGGTGATTGCTGGAGTAGTGCTGAATTTGTGGAAAAAAAGGGTAAAGTAGGACGAGCAAAATAAGTGTGCTGGCTGGAGTTAATAGAAAATTCCTATCTTTAAGGCATGCAATTGTCGCCCGATATTTTTTCGTTTTTTAAAGAACTAGAACAAAACAACAATCGTGAGTGGTTTGAGGCGCATAAGCCAAAATTTAAGGCGCTTGAAACCTCTGTAAAACAGTTTGGCACAGCACTTAATGACCAACTCAATACCCACGATAGTATAGAACGCTTTAAGCTCTTTCGCATTTACCGCGATGTACGCTTTTCTAAAGATAAAACACCTTTCAAAACGCATTTTGGACTTAACTGGCACCGTACTAAACCCGAATTACGTGGGGGCTATTACCTGCACCTAAGCCCTAATGATATTTTTCTAGCCTGTGGCTTTTGGGACCCTAAACCTGACGACCTTAAGCGTATACGCCAAGAACTGGCACTTGATGGCGATGAATTCATCGAACTCATTAACGCTCCTAAATTTAAAAATACCTGGGGTGAACTACAAGGCGATAGGGTAAAAACGGCACCAAAGGGTTTTGCCAAAGATCATCCGCAAATAGACCTATTGCGCTTTAAGCAACACCTCTTTACTGTACGCTTTACACAAGCCCAAGCCACCGCTCCCGACTTTTTGCACCGCTTGGACAATGCCCTACAAGCCGTACGCCCTTTTGTGGACTACATGAGCGCCGTACTGACCACCAATGCCGATGGGGAATCATTGCTTTAGGAAATATTTACAAATAGTTTTAGCACGAGCATAATGCTCGTGCTAGCAGTAGATGATTCTATTTAATTAATAAATTGTTGTAGTAATGGATTTTATCGATTATTTGTTTTTCAAATAGATATATATCATCAATAGATTCAATTATATGTCTAGTTTCCTTTTTATCATTATCAAACAATCCAATATATTTAGTTTTAGTATCAAGGTAAAATCTACATATTGGTTTTCTCGTATTATTTTCAAATAGAACTCCAAAATAAGACTGAGTGTCTTTGTGTGATATTTTATCAATTGAAACAACTCTTCTAGAAATAGCAATAACTATTCTAAATGCGTCTAATTCTTCATCAGTCGTAACTATTTTACTTTCTTCTACAGCTTCCTCAATTATTTCCTCTTCAGCTTCCTTAGTTATTGCACTTTGAAGTCTGGAATTAACTTTTTCATTAATAAACTGATTTATTCCTTTTGGTACTAAATCCATGAATTCTGAAACTATCTTTTTAGTTTTTACGCCACTTACTATTCTTGATGCAAAAAACTTAGCAAAATCTTCAGAAGTTTCTTCCAATTCATTTTTAAATACATTTTTAACTTCGTTAATATATTTTAATGCGCTAGCATTGATAGTAATCTTATTCTCATCAAAATTAGATTTATGAAACTTGAGTAATTCATTGAATTGAGAATCTCTCATATTATTAATTGAAAATGAGAAAAAAGGTTTATCGTCCATAATGTTTGGCTTAACCAAATCAGTATAAAAACGGTACTCATAACCATTTGTTAATACACCAAACTTAGACTTAGAAACACCATAATACCGATGTAATTGAGATGTATGAATACTTAAATCTTCCCTCCAATGCTTACATTCAAAAATAATACTGGGTTGTCCATTCATCATTACTGCATAATCGACTTTTTCTCCTTTTTTTAAACCAACATCAGCAATGTATTCTGGTACAACCTCAAGAGGGCTAAAAACATCATAGCCTAAGGCAGATATAAAAGGTAATACAAAAGCTGTTTTTGTCGCTTCTTCAGTACCTATTTGTTCTTTTAACTCATCAAATTTTTGAGATAATGATTCGATTTTCGATTTAATTTCCATTGATTTCTTTTTTAAATTTTAATATTCCTAAGTGATAAGGGCTATCTAAAATGAAGATGTTAAAGTCTTGTGAAATTAATTTACATGGCTGCAACCCCTAAAATGGCTCCAAATACAAATAGTAGTAATATTATTCCAATAAGTGAAATTACTAAACCAGCAACTGCCATTCCTTTTGGCTTTTTAAAAATACCAACAGAAGATAAAATAAGTCCTAAAAGCCATACTATCCAACCTAAAACTGGAACCCATCCAAGGAATAAGCCAATTAAAGCTAAAATTAAACCAGCAGTCCCAATGCTATTAGATTTTTTTTCTTGCTGATTAATGATAATCGTTTGTGCTGAGCTGTTTTGTTCTTCAGTTTGTAATTCTTCTGACATAATTCTAATATTTATATTAATAACAATTTTATCGAGGGCTATCAAAAATGTAACTTAAGGTTTTGTAGTGTTTTTTGGTTTATTGGGCTATTACATATTCTTTAGTCGTTTTTGTCCGTTTGGCTATGCGTTCTTTCAGTTCTTCCAAATCACTTGAATACTCATAATCCATCAAGTGGGGGTTGTTGGGGTTAAGGTTATTTTTAAGATTGAAATAGATAATTTTTAAATGTTTGGTATAAGCTGGCATAATGGTACAGCCCAAGTATATTATTTCTGGGCTTTTCTTTAAATGGTTTTCTAGATAGCGTTTGCAAGGTTTGTAATGGGGAAACTTAATCACTCTAAATTCTATACAGTAACTTTCATATCCAAAATCGTGGGCATAAAAGCTTGGGCAATCCCTCCAAAACCACCACCACTTTTTTATTTGTACCCAATACTCTTCTTTACTTTTTCCAAGAGCATCGGTGGTGATACTCTTTTTAATTCTAAATTTTTCCATTACGCTTTACTCAAAAAAACTCTTTATTCACCTTAAAAGGCAGTTGTTTACTCTATCCCAAACTTGACAAAAACCGAGGCTTTAAGTTTTATCTTTTGGAATTGTATATCGGTATTATCCAAAGCTTCTTTATCTTCGATCAGTCCGACAAACTGTTGTAAACTGGCTCTGGCTTTTTGTCTAAAATTACTATTTACATTATCATATATGCCTGCATTTTTTTCATATACCTGTAGGGCTTTTCCCGTGCGTTGGCCTATAGCATTAAGTAAATAATCTGCCTTTTCTTTAGCCGTTTTAATGGCGTTGATGCGTACATCTTTTTTGAAAGTATGTATTTTTGAATGGTTGACCTCTGAAATGTAAGCGTCTTGTATAT
Source organism: Flavobacteriales bacterium (assembly GCA_965661345.1). GTDB lineage: Bacteria > Bacteroidota > Bacteroidia > Flavobacteriales > UBA7312. Next base: position 107,898 of record CBFIDK010000003.1, read on the forward strand.
TGAGCAAATCGAGTTGTTCAAAAATTTTACCAACCATATAGGCGTCTTTAGCTTTTAAGCGGTATTGCCTCTGACTCACTGTTTTTTTATTCATCCATCTAATGGGAATATAATCCGCATGAGCATTCGAAAACTCCAAATCCTCTAAGCTTAAACCAATGGCTTTTAAAGCATTTTTCAGAGCCTCTTCTTGCTCTTCTACCGTCCGATGGTTTCCATTATTCCGTTCTCGAATAGTAATGGCAATGTATATTTCATCTGGAATGACTTCCATTTCGGCAGTGCCAGTAACTTCAATAAAAGGGGGTTGATTGTCTTGCCCAAATGCACATAAAATACAAGTGAGAAATAATAAGGAAAGCAGTGTGTTTTTCATAGTTCTTTTATGTTATTAAATAAATAACCCACACTGTACGCATGGGTTACTTCATAAAAAAACTTATCTCGGTTAAGATGGGATAGCCTAGACCCAAATATAGTGTTTTTTAGGAAAACGGAAATTCCTTTTTTATCAAAATTTCTAATTCCTGACAATTGTCTACTGTAAACAGTGGTGGGTAGTGGCTAAAGTCGCCATGCCCCCAATGTACGCCAACGGTAGCCATACCGTGCTTATTGGCTCCTATTATGTCGTATTTGGTATCGCCAATCATTAGGCAATCTTTGGCTTCGAGGGAATACTGTTCCAATATGTAAGCAATAATTTCGGCTTTGTCGCTTCGGCTGTTGTCCATATTACAGCCTACTATTTCAACAAATAAATCGTCCAGTTGGTGGTCTTTGAGAATCTCTTTGGCAAAAAGTGTAGGTTTGGAAGTGGCTACAAATAAAGTATAGCCTTGGTCTTTCAGTTGCTTTAGCAATTCATCGACATAGGGAAATAGGGCGTTTTGGTGAATGCCAGTCTTTGCATAGTAAGCTCTAAAATAGCCTACTGCCTCAAGGGCTTGAGCATAAGATAGTCCCAACTTTTCTTGAAAAGAATCCATAATGGGTGGGCCTATAAACTGATGAAGCTCCTCATTGCTGGGTAGCACTACTCCCATCGTATCGGCTGCGTAGCGTATAGAATTCAGAATGCCTTCTTTGGGCTCTATAATGGTGCCGTCAAGGTCAAATAAAAGGTGCTTCATTTAAAATTTTGTTAAGGCTAACAGTATTAATTGGCCGTAATTTCAAACTCCGTACGCCTATTATTAGCTCTTCCTTCCTTAGTATTATTGGTGTCAACTGGTCGGCTAGCGCCATAGCCTTTGGCAGTTACTCGATCGCCATCTACCGCTCTAGATACCAAATACTGACGTACGGCTTCTGCTCTTCTCTGAGAAAGGGTTTCATTGGCCGCTTTGCCGCCTACGTTATCGGTATGTCCGGAAAGCTCAATTTTTAGACTTGGCACATCGTTCATCAGCTGAATGAGTCGGTCTAGCTCGGGATAAGAATCTATTTTTACCTCCGATCTTCCGGTATCGAAAAAGACGTTTCTTAGGGCAATTTTACTACCAATGTCAATGTTTTTCAGTTCAATGTCTTTATTGATCATATTGTATGCCGAGCCTTTGGGTAAATTGAAGTTTTCGGAATGAAATAAGTAGCCTTCGGCCTCTACCGAAATACCATAATTTAATCCTGAAGGTAAAGATAGTAAGAACTTACCTGTGGCACTGTTGGAACGCATCACGGCATATACTTCTCCTGTGGAGTTATCAAAAATCTTAATCTCCGCTTCTACTGGGTCTTGCAACAGACCGTCTAGAATTCGTCCTTTGAATACGGTAAGGCTATTGGCTACCGTAACCTCAACCGTTTCGGGAGTGTAGGTATCTTCTATGGGTGAGGCGATACTTGCAATGAGGTTATCCTCGGAAGCTACTGTTGGTTTTTTGGGCTCACCCCAAAAGGTGGCACAATAAATGTCCATTCCCCCTGCTCCACCGTCTCTGTTGGAAGCAAAATAGGCATACTTACCGTTGGCAGAAATGCTAAAATACAATTCGTCAAAGGGTGTGTTTATAGGATATCCCATGTTAATGGGTTTGCCCCACAGACCGAGTTCTTCATCTCTATAGGAAACAAAAACATCATAGCCGCCAATTGAGGAATGCCCTTGAGAACAGAAATACATGGTATTGCCGTCTGGCGCCATATAGACCGAACCTTCTTGGAAACCGGTATTGATTTCCTGTCCAGCACTTTGAGATTGCCCCCAAAACTTTTCTTCCATGTCTTTCTTCCCACTGAAATTAATGTTTTGATCGCCACCAAATCCGCCATCACTTACAAAATATACTTTAATGTCCTGTGGGTCATAAGAAGCAAAGGTTTCATTGCCCTCAACGTTTACCACTTTAGACATTTTGAGCTTTGGCTCTCCCCAGTTTTTGCCGTTTAGTTTGGATTCGTAAATATCGCTTTGTCCATCGGTATCTTTGAACAGCAGGAGTCGCTGACCGTCATAGGCCAAACTAGACGACACGTCATCACCATCGGTATTAAGACTGTTTACAGAGGATAATCGCACCCACTTTCTTCTGTTTCTCTCGGCGGTATAAATGTCAAAATTGCCTGTTTTGTTACTGTTGAAAATAATATCAGACCCATCGGCAGTAATGCTTGGGGCTATCTCGTCTTGTTGAGAATTTAGCTCTTTAACATTATCTACCCAAACCCTCGTTTTAATACCAAAAATTTCGGCACCGCTTTTACATTCCTTGATGTGCTTGCGGTTCAGCCTCTTATAGACTTCTAGCTTCTTTGGGTTTTCTAATGTTCCGTATTTTTTAAAGGCTTTTTCTGCTTCTTCAAAATCGCGTTCCAACTGATAGGCTTTTCCTAATAAAAAATATAAAAATGGATCGGCATCTTCACCTGCCAATTCCAACGACTTTTTCAAGTATGGCATGGCTAGGTATGGCGTGTTGGTGTAGAGGTAAGCGTGCCCTACTTTTCTGTTCAAATCCGAATTATTTGGATTGAAGTCTTGTGCTGATAAATAATAACTCAAGGCTTCTTCAAATTCTTCAAAAGCATTAACCATAGCTAATACTTTTTGCTCTCCTTTTTCTAGAAAAATATCGCCCTGTTCGATATTGTTTTTAGCCAGTTCAAAGCCGTCTTTATCGTCTTTAAAATTCCCTTTTTTGAAAGCTACATCTTGTGCGAATACGCTCAAACTAAGTGCCAGTGCTAGTAGTGTTGTTATCTGTCTCATCTTATTCGCAGTTATTGATGTAATATTCTTTTCCTTTTTCCATGCCTAAGTCGTAGGCTTTTTGCCAATCATCGCAAGCACCGTCTACATTTCTTAGCATCTCACGGGTAATCCCTCTGTTAAGTAGTGCCGTGGCATTGTTTGGCTGTAACTTTACGGCCATTTCTAAATCGGCCAGTGCGCCCGTATAATTTTCTTTCATGTGATAGATAGCCGCTCTATTGCACAAGGCCATAGCATACTCTGAATTTATCTCTATGGCTTTCTTAAAGTCTTTGAGTGCCATGTCAAAATTTTCTGTTTCAAAATACACCGTTCCTCTGTTGTTGTAAGCCATTTCATAATTGGCATCGGCAGAGATTGCTTTTGTATAATATTCAATGGCTTTTTCTCTATTTCCAGACTTGCGGTAAGCACTTGCCAAATTGTTGTAAATAAACGCCTGAGCATCGCTTTGTGCTGCTTTTAGATAATCGGCAATGGCTTTGTCGTAATCTTCTAACGCTCTGTAGCAACTCCCTCTATCGTTGAGGGCGTAAGCGTAATTTGGGTTTATACTTATGGCTTGAGAATAGGCTGCAATGGCTTGCTGATAGTCTTTGTCCACATAAAAAATGACTCCTTTGTTATATGCGGCTTCTGCCCATGTCGGATCAGCAGATAACAGACGGTCATAGGCCGTAATGGCTTTATCGCTCTCTTTGTTTTCATCGTAAGATTTAGCTTGCTGAAAAAGAGCGTCAAAATTTGTTTGGTCTAGTACAAAGGCTTGCTCCAAAGTGCTAATCGCCTCTGCATATTGTTTGTTTTCTTTCTGGGCTAAACCTTTGTTATAGTAGGCATCGCTATTGCTGGAATCCAAAGCGATGACCTCATCAAACAAACTTATGGATTTGCTAAAGTTGGATTCTGCAAATGCCGTTGAGGCTGCATTGTAAGTTTCTTGAATTTGTTGCATTAGCGCATTGCTCGTGTTAATGGCGGCAATGGAATCTCTAAATTGCACCTCTTCTTGGGTAAGAGTAGAATCGGCTTGTTCTTGCGCATGGACTGTAAATACCATTAAAAACAGAGCCGCTAACATCAGGTAGTGTCTCATTATTATTTTTTCTTAAATATAGAAATAGTGGCTTTAATAAAATTTAAAATTTGCGTAAAGTTTTTTACAAATTATCAACTGGACCAACTGGCCGATGATAAGCGAATTTTTACATCCTCTTCAGCACTAATTTTAAGGGATTTGTATTCCGTACCGTTTACTTCATTGTAAGACCTGTGAGCACTATCGCAATAGGGCATTTTAGCACTTAGTCCACAAGTACAAATGCTGTAACGTTTGTCTTTTTTTAATTCTATTTCAATCTCTTTAGTCGACTCATTCATTTTTAATTAGTTTAAAGGTGGTTACTTCATCGCCATTACGTATTTCTACGATGTACTGGCCTGCTTGGGTTAATGAGGAAAGGTAAATGCGTTCGCCATGGTTAACTTTTTGTTCTAAGACAACATCACCTAAAAGGTTGTAAATTTTTAAATCGCTGTGATGAGCTACACCTTCAATGGTAATATAGTTGTTTGCTGGGGTTGGAAAAATCTTCAATTTATTGTTTAAATCTGTATAATATACGTTGGTAGTATCAGAACTTCCTTCAATATCAATGTTATAACTTATGGTTTTCTGTAAGCAATCATCGTTTGTGAAAACAGACAGAACAACAGTGTGTTGACCTTCGGTAAAGCTATGCGTTGCATCGCTAGAATTAGCGGTTGTACCGTCCCCAAAATCCCATTCTATATTTTCAGTGTTTGAAGCAGACATGCTGAAAGAATACGTGCTGTCATTTAGTTGTAAGGTATCTGCCGATTGTATGGCAAACATATTCCATACGTCTGTGCTATCTAAAACTACAGAAGATGCAATGTTTTGCAAAGTAGCAGCCTCTTCTTCGGTAAGACCACTTGGCGGTAAAAAAGTAGAACCTACACAGCTTTTCTGAAAAATAGTGCTGTAAATTACACAAGCTGCTAAATAGGAGCCCGCTTGGTTTGGGTGACTCTCATCACCAGTGTACAATTCAAAATTAGGGTTATCGTTAATCGACTTTTTCCATGCCATGCCAACAGGCGCTACCGTAGCGTCATTGTCCATACCCATTTCTAAATAGGACTCTCTCAACCGTTGTTGCATGCCTTCATAAGTAGCTACTGCAGGGTAAGACGGACCGTTCATTGAATCCCCATTTTTTCGCCCCCAAGTCATAAAGAATACAGGTTCTGTACAGCTATTGTTAACATAGATGGAGTCCACTAAGGCTTGTGCATAAGGATAAACTTCATCTTCTACTTGCCACGGCGGTAAGCTAGGCTCTTGGCTTTGGGCTTGCAGAATTACAAAATCCCAATCTTGTTGCCTTATCTTTTGCATACTGCTAGAATTTGCTTCAGCATGATTTAACAAACGCCAGCCACCTGGTGTATTACTTTGGACCTGAAGCGTATCTCCCATTGAAGTCGCTATTTCTGATACCATGGTAGGTAATTGATTGTAAAAGGTGTACGAATTACCCAAAAACAAAGCATCATAGGATTGAGCATAAATAGAAATGGGTAAAAGAAGGAGAAACAATTTTTTCATTTTATATTTTTTTTAAGATTTGATAAAAGTACAAAATCATAATCAATATAAAAAAAACTACTTTTGTGTTATGAAGAATTCGAGTTTTAAACTAGTTGTGGCGCTATTTGCCGTGTTTTTATTGGCAAGTTGTGACACCCCAAAATCACTGACCTCTAAAGGAGATAAATTTTCTGAAAAATCCTTGTATGCCGATGCTTGTAAATTTTATATGCAGGCACTTGATCAAAAGAGCGACTTCATTGATGCCAAAGAAGGCCTGAGATTAGCGGGACAAAAACAAGTTAACCTACATTTAGATAACTTTTTCAAATCAAAGAATTTCGGTGAAGAACGCCAGGCAATTTACCACTACAGAGATGCATCTTCTCTTCAAAATAAAATTGCCAATTACTCTATTCAGATTGATATCCCTGGAACTTACACTAAAGATTACAACAGCTTGGTAGATGATTACGTTAAAGAAAACTACGATAAGGCCATTGACTTGCTTGAAGAAGAAAAGTTTGCTGAATCCGAAGAAATTTTAAAAGAAATCACGCTTTTAAAACCGAATTTTAAGGATGTTGAAAGCATGAAAAACGTGGCTACTTTTGAGCCCATTTACCGTACTGCCAATTCATTTTTAGAAAACGAAAAATTCCGTGCTGCTTATTATGAATTTGAGAAAATACCTGATTCTTACAAAGAATGTGAAAGCCGTAAAGCCCTAGCATTAGATGCAGGACTATTGACTATTGGTGTAATGGAATTTACAAATTCTAGTCGTCAGAAAGGCGGAGAAGCAGCTATTTCTGCACTGATTACCGAAAAAATAATTAAACTAGACAACCCGTTTATAAAACTAGTAGACCGCCAACAAGTACAAGCCTTCATTGATGAACAGCTTTTAGGAATGAGCGGTCAAGTGTTGGAAGGCACCAATGCTCAAGCAGGTGGGTTGATTGGTGCTAAAGCTATGCTTAACGGTAAAATGGTGAGTTTTTCAAAGCAAGAACAACCCATTCAGAAGAGCAGCAAAAAAGCTTGGCTAGAGAAAAAAACACGTAAGTACAATGAAGAAACTGAAAAATACTATTACGAAACCGAATACGATAAAATCAGATACAACGAATATTTTGGCAGTAATAGCATACAGATAGGTTTTCAATTTCAACTGGTGTCTACCGAAAGTGGTGAGATCCTTTTAACTAAGTTGATTAACATTACCAAAAGCGATGAAATACACTATGCTCAATCGAGCTACAATTCAAGAAATATTGTTCCAGGAGACTGGCGTTGGGAAAATAGAACAAGTCCCAACGATAAAGTAAGAGACTCTTTCAGCGAAAAACGTGCCTTAAATAATTTATTCAAAAATAAAAAAACCTTACTCTCAATTAATGAATTAACGAATTTTGCATACGATGAAATTGCGGAAAAGGTTCGCGATAAAATTAACAACTACAATCCTGAAAATGAATAAATTTCTTCTACCTATTGCCCTATTGTTAATATTCTCCTGCAACAGCTCGCAGAAGCTAACCGATAGTATGGACGGTATTCCAGATTGGGTAAAAGAATATCCCATTTCTGAAACCCATTATACCGGAATTGGAATTGCCGATAAAAGTAGTCATCCAGTAGATTATATCAAGATAGCGCAGCAAAACGCCTTGCAAAACCTTATGTCGCAAATTAAAGTGACTATATCCTCTAATTCGATGTTTTTGCAGATGGAAAGAGAAAGCGGTTATGAAGAAGACTTTAAATCAAATATTGAAGTTAAAGCTAAAGAAATCTTGGAGGGTTATGAGTTGGTCAGCACCTACACGCAAAGCAATGAATACTGGGTATATTACCAGTTGAGCAAACAGAAATATTATGAAATTAGAAATGCTAGAATTCAAGAAGCTATTGAAGAATCAAAATACTTTCTTTCTAAAGCAGTCCTCTATTCTACTTCTTACAAAGACAAGTACATTTATTACGTACAAGCACTAGCAAAACTAGAGCCCTATTTAAGTGAACCTCTAATGACTGAATTTGACAGAGAAAATGTTTATCTAGGCAGTGAAATTATTGCCCGTTTTCGCTCCTATGTTGACGATTATCAGTTGTATTGCTTGAGCAAAAAAATTAGTGCCATGATTGGCAATTCCATTCCTAAAATTGATATTGCAGTTGAGTACGAAAACAATAGACTGAGCAATATACCTTTGATGGCAGTTTCTTCAGATTTGGAACTAAATAATTTCAGCAAAGTCACTAATGAAAATGGAATCTTTACAACTTCAATTCCTAAAATAAAAAGCACACAATCTGTCCAAAAAATTGAAGTAGGCGTCAACTTTCAAGACTGGCTAGACGAAGGCACGGACAGTGAATTTATTCAGAAACTATTCAAAAGCATCAAAACACACCAAATTACTGTACCAGTGTATGTTTATACACCTACAGTATTTGTTACTTCAGAAGAAAAGCATTTTAATGCCGATAAAAAAGAATCGGAACTTCGGTTTGCTGCTGAGAGTGCCCTCACAAAAATGGGCTTTACCCCTGTTGGCAATAAGAATGATGCGCAGCTACTAATGACAATTACTGCCGACACTCAAAAAGGAAGAGAGATCAGTAATCAAAAAATGTTCACCGCATTCCTAAATATGTCTGTTCAAGTAAAAGACCTGCAAGGCCGTATCGTATTTAGTGAAAACATCGCAAAGCTAAAAGGTATACAGTTAGATTTCAATCAGGCAGACCTGAACGCTTATCAATTGGCTAAAGATGACATAAGCAATTCAATTATTCCTGATTTTATTGATAGCTTTTCCAAGGACTAAAAAAAAACCCGCACTAGGCGAGTTTTTAAATTTTATTTTTTGAGTGATTAATAGCCGTTAGACATTCGCTCCATCTCTTTTTCAAAAGTTTCTTTGAACTTCTCGTAGTTGTAATCGGCTCTCAATTTTTCATCTTTTGAAAGTCTTTCGTGATACTTAGAAGCTAACTTCTCAGCAGCTATTTCCATTGCCATGTAGCATTTGTATTTTCCATCAACAGTTTTTGTCATTTTCTCACAAATGGTAACAACACCTTGCAATTGCTCATCAACAATTGTTCTAGACATTTCGTTGAAGGTTTCTGTCACTTCTTCTTTATTGTTAAACTCCGACGAACTAACATAGTTATCGCCAACAATTTTCATGGTTGAACTTATCGTTTTAGCAATTTCAGCCTGGGTGTTTGAACGCGCTTTTTTCTTTGCAGTCATTTGATCAAGACTTTCTCCTATAGCATTTCCTCTGAACGTATTTTTGTCAGAAAAATACTCGTCTCCTGAACAATACTGCTCAATTAATACCTCACCCTGATCTTCAACGCTTAAGCCTTTATTTGAGTTGCATGCTACTAAGCCTAAGGCTAATACGAAAGCGAATGGTAAACCTAATTTTAATTTCATTGTTTTAATTTTTAATTTAATATAAGTGCGTATAAAATTAAACTTTTTTTGATAAGATTTATTTAATAAAACGTTTACTTCAGCACTTCAATTGTTAAAGCATTTATTTTTAACGATATTTGTGCAACTATCAAAAACCTAAACCAAACATGAGCAAGTACATATTTACTATTTTATTATTGTTTTTTTTCACTCAATCCATTTCACAAACTCACGAGCTAGATAACGGAACCGTTTTATCTGAAAGAGAGGTTACTGGTGGCCTAGATGTTCCATGGGAAATTAAATGGGGGCCTGACAATCACATTTGGGTAACCGAACGCTCCGGACAAATTAGTCGAGTAAATGTTGAAACAGGAGAAAAATTTCCTATTCTCAACTTAATTGCCCAATTGTATGATGCTGGAGAATCTGGACTTTTAGGTATGGAAATTCACCCCGATTTCAACAATGGTGCGCCATATGTGTTTCTAGCATACACCTACGGTTTTAATGGAAACGCTAGTGAAAAAATAGTATATTATGAATACGATGCTGAGCAAGATGCCTTAATTAATGAAACTGTAATTATTGATGGTATTGACGGTAACAGTACGCACATCGGCTGTAGACTTTTAGCTGTTGACAATACAACACTTCTAATTACTACTGGCGATGCTCAAAATTGGAACGCCTCACAAGATGTTGATGCTCTAACAGGCAAAACCCTTCGAGTAGACATTGACAAGGATAGCAACAACTTTGGTGGGCCAAAATCCGATAACCCAAATCCTAATAGCTTCGTGTACACTATTGGTCACAGAAACGCGCAAGGCTTGGCAGTATCTCCTGAGGGTATTATTTACAGCTCAGAGCATGGACCTAATAATGACGATGAATTAAACGTAATTCAAGCAAATTTAAATTATGGATGGCCAAACGCTCAAGGGTTCTGTGATGATTTTGCGGATATGTATTATGCCAATGCATTAAACAACTCTTACTCTGAAAATGAGTATTGCGAAGATAACGACATTGTAGAGCCTTTGTGGAGTAGTGGAACCTCATCTACTATTGCTCCTTCTGATATTATTTGGTACAACCACCCTTCTATTCCAGAATTTCAGAACTCTTTATTAATGACTGTTTTAAAAGGAAAAAAACTTGTTCGTTTTACCTTTAATGAAACCGGTGATGTGATAGAAACTGAAACTGACTTTTTCCAATATGAATGGGGTCGTCTAAGAGATATTTGTATTGCTCCTAACGGAAAGATTTACTTAGCTACAAATGGAAATTCATGGCCAAGTCAAGGACCTAATGAAATTATTGAACTATCGAATAACGATTATGTTTATCCCTCAACTTTCAATTGTACTGTTGACGGCTGTGTAGAAGTGAACGATGGACTCGGTGAGTATTCTAATATTGACGATTGTAATGTTGTTTGTTCAACATCACCTACTTCAATTTACAAGTATAACAACAACTTTTTTAGTTTTTATCCTAATCCAAACTCTTCTGATGGACAGTTGATTTTCAACAGTGATGAAGATTTATTTCAGATTGAAATTTTAAATATTCAAGGACAATTAATTCATTCTCAAACAGTAGAAAACAACCGAATGAATTTAGAAGGTATGTTAGAAAATGGTGTGTATTTTATAAAAGCCAAAAATCAACTAAGCAAACTAATCATTAAGTAATGAAGTATTATTTTCTTTTTAGCTTTCTATTTACTTCTCTATCTGTAATAGGTCAACAATACAATTCTCCCGAAAGTGTTGATTACGAAAGTGAAGGAGACCGATACCTCATTTCCAATTCATCTGAAGGAAAAATATTATCCTATGTACTTGATGACGACAATTTAGAAGTATTTGTTTCTGGCGTTGGGTCTGGACCGCATGGCTTAGAGGTTATCGGTGGCAACGTTTTTGCCTGTAGTGGTAGCCGACTAAAAGCCTATGATTTAATCACAGGAGAAGAAACTGAAAACATCAATTTAGGTGCTAGTTTTGCTAACGGCATCACACACAAAGGTGATGATATTTTTGTTACTGATTTCAGTGGAAAAGATATTTATCGCTACAATATCTCAACGGGCAACTTTAATATGTACATCGAAAATCTAGCGAGAACACCAAATGGCATTTTTTACGATAATATTCAAGATAGATTATTGGTAGTATGCTGGGGAGCAAATGCACCTATATATGAAATTGACATGAGCGACTCTACTTACTCCATAGTCACCACAACTAATCTTGGCAATTGTGACGGTATAGCTATGGATAATAATGGCGACTTCTATGTTTCTGCTTGGAGTAATAATGCCATCAATAAATTCAATAGCGATTTTAGCAATGGATACACTGTTGTGGTTCCAAATATGAGTGCTCCTGCAGATATATTTTATAATACTGAAACGGATGTTTTAGCCATTCCTAACAGCAATAACAATACGGTTATTTTTGTGGATTACGGCGCTAACTCATCGTTCACTTGTGGACTTATGGGATGTATGGAGTTATCAGATAATACGGGAGAATTTGCCACGCTAGAAGACTGTGAAGCCGATTGCCAAACCGTTTCGGTAAATGAGTTTGATGCTAAAAAGGGATTATTCTACCCAAACCCTGTTGTTAGTGGAGGTAGTATTTTATTGCACTCAAACACATCTGAAATTGAACTATACAACTTACAAGGGGAATTGATGCTTAAAGATGTTGTCAATAAAAATCAAAGATTAGAGCTACCATTCCTCAAAAAAGGGTTTTATTTGCTTAAGACAAATGATAAGCAAGAAAAGATTCTAATTCAGTAATCTTATGAATACTATTCCTTTAGCCGAACGATTAAGACCAAAATCTCTGGATGATTTCATAGGGCAAGATCACCTCATAGGAAAAAATGGTGTGCTGCTTAAATCCATAAAAAACAACATCATTCCATCTATAATATTTTGGGGTCCTCCAGGCGTTGGAAAAACAACCTTAGCAAATATTATTGCCACTCAACTCGACAGACCATTTTATACCTTAAGCGCTATAAATTCAGGAGTAAAAGACGTAAGAGAAGTGATAAACAAAGCCAGTTCTTTGGGTTTGTTTGGTAAAGATGTTCCCCTACTGTTCATTGATGAGATACACCGATTTAGTAAATCACAACAAGACTCTTTACTAAATGCCGTAGAGAAAGGAATAGTTACACTAATTGGCGCTACCACTGAAAACCCTTCTTTTGAGGTAATATCGGCTCTCTTATCTAGATGTCAAGTTTATGTTCTAGAGAGTTTTGAAAAAACACATTTACTTCAGTTACTTGAACAAGCCATCCAAAAAGATGAAATTATTAGTCAGAAAAAAATTAATATCAAAGAAAGCGATGCACTGCTGAGGCTTTCAGGTGGAGATGGCCGAAAACTATTAAATATATTTGAGCTAGTCGTTAATACTCAAAACACTACCGAAATTAGCATTACTAACGATATGGTAATGGAATCGGCACAAGAAAACATCGCTCTTTACGATAAATCTGGCGAACAACATTACGATATTATTTCTGCTTTCATTAAATCGATTAGAGGCAGTGACCCTAACGCAGCTGTATATTGGCTAGCACGAATGCTGGAAGGCGGTGAGGATATAAAATTTATCGCTCGAAGACTTATCATTTTAGCGTCTGAAGATATTGGAAATGCCAATCCTACTGCATTGATAATGGCTAACAATTGCTTTCAATCAATAAATGTAATTGGAATGCCTGAAGCTAGAATAATACTTTCTCAAACAGCAATTTATCTAGCAAGCTCACCAAAAAGCAATGCAGCTTACATGGCTATTAATGAGGCTCAAGAAATGGTAAAAACCAAAGGTGCTCTGTCTGTACCGTTGGAATTAAGAAACGCCCCTACTAAACTCATGAAAGACTTGGAGTATGGAAAAGAATATTCATATGCTCACAATTATGCAAATAACTTTGTTGAACAAGAGTTTCTTCCTGAAGAAATAAAAGGGGAAACATTTTATGAGCCTGGCGATAACGATAGGGAAAGACAAATACGAAAATTTCTAAAAAGCCGTTGGCAAGATAAGTACAACTATTGATATTTAATACATTTGTAAAAAAATCATTTTAATGAAACCCATCTTTAAACTTTTAGCTTTACTACTATTTGTTTCATCCTGTAAACATGACTTTGAAAAACCTACATGGAACGCTGATTTTAGTACCCCATTAGCCTTCACTCAATTAGACTTATTGAACTTGGCAAACGACAGTACTATTCAATTTGATACACTGGGCGACAATAGCCTTAAGTTCGTTTTCATGAAAGAACTTATTAATTTTCAAATTGATAGCTTAGTAAATCTAAAAGAAATAAGTACCACAAAAAATGTAAAGCTAAAAACCATCAACTTTGGCAATACAGTCATTACCAATGAAATTACTCTAGGAGAATTGATTTCTTCAATTGAATTCGGAACTCTTTTATTGCCAAACGGAAGCGACGCAGTTATCCCTGCCTATTCAGGACTATTAAACGATGTCTTTCCAATTGATGCTAATGCGTATTTTGAGGAAATGACCTTAATCGATGGTTTTATTGACCTTAAAATTTCCAATAATTTACCAACTGACCTGAGTAATGTGGTTTTAGAATTAAGAAATGAAAATGCGCTTACCAACATTATAAGCATGAACATTCCACTTCTTGAAAGTGGATCAACAGAAATAGCTACAGAATCTTTGGCTGGTCAGACACTACAAGGAAATTTAGAAGTAGAAATTCTTAGTGCTGATATTGTGGGCACAAGTCCTGACGCCGTTCCTATTGACTATACGGACGCTCTAATATCTGAAGTAATAATTAGAGATATCGAACTTTACGAAGGCATTGCCATATTTCCAACTCAACAAATATTTGATGAAGATACCGTAGTCTCATTTCAATTAGATGATGTAAAACTGAATAGAGTGCTAGTTAGAGAGGGTGGCGTTGAAGTTATTGGCGTGAGCACCATTCAAGATACGATCAAGATTGAATACACAATTCCCGGAACAACATTAAATGGTCAACCTTTTAAATTTAATTTTAACCTCCCCCCTGCACCAGTTGGAGAATCCATAACGGTAACTAAATTTTTCGACTTCTCTGGCTATGAAATTGATATGACTGGAAAATATGGGGATACTATCAACACTATCTATACTGAGTCCTTTGGCTATATAGATTCATCAGGAATAGTTACACATATTTCTTTGGAAGATAGCGTATTTAACACCATTACTATCAAAGAAATTATCCCTGAAAAAGCTTGGGGAATTCTAGGTACAGACACATTTACTGAAAGTCAATCCATTGACTTTGGTGACTTTTCAAATTTCCAAGGAGAAATCGATTTATCACAAATTGATGTGAACCTAAAAACTGAAAATTATATCGGTACAAATGCTAATGTTTGGATTAACAATCTTAGTGGTGAAAATAGTCTAGAATCAATAACACTTACAAGCCCAACACTATCTACTCCTTTTTCAATAGCTTCAGCTGTTGAAAACAACTCTAGTAGTCAACCCATCACGCCCTCTAGCAATACCATCACTTTTGATGAAACAAATTCTAATATTGATGAACTGATAGAAAGCAAACCAGAAACCATTGACTTTAGTTTTGAACTCATAACCAACCCAAATCAAGATAATATAAACGGATTTTTATACAGTGATTACGGTATAAAAACTAATCTTGAAATTGGAATACCGTTGTCTCTTAGCGCAACAGATATAACAATAAAAGATACTTTAGACGTTAACATTAATAATGTTGAAAATCTCAACGAAGGTTCGTTTACACTTCTCGCTAAAAATAAATTTCCTTTGGAGGCTGAAGTTATCATTCATTTACTTGATGCAAATGAAACTGTTTTGGAATCTTTGAGCTCTAATCAACGCATTCAATCAAGTGAAATTGATATTAACGGGAAAACCATTGCCACTAAAATAAGCGAGCTAAACTTCCCGTTTGAATCCATCAGTCAAAGTTTAAATACTACTAAAAAAATAGCATTTGAAGTTATTCTTAATACACGTGCTGACGAAGAATTTGTTACGCTTTACAGCGATTATTACATCGAACTTAAACTAATTGCTAACTTTAATTACACTATTGACTAATGAGGCTATTTGTTTTAATAATTTTAATGACGTTCGCTTATTTCTCAAAGGCTCAAGAAAGCAGTTTAGAATACAATTCTAATCTTGGTTTTTGGAATACTCATTTCAATGAGCCATTATTATCAGAATCGTATGGGTTTTTGGACAGTCAGGATAAAGAAAATATCCTATCTTCTCTAAGCTCTTCTAACCATGTTCAAATAGAAATTGATAACGAA
Source organism: Flavobacteriales bacterium (assembly GCA_965661345.1). Lineage (GTDB taxonomy): Bacteria > Bacteroidota > Bacteroidia > Flavobacteriales > UBA7312. The sequence continues at coordinate 123,560 of CBFIDK010000003.1, forward strand.
CTTAGGTATCAAAATAAAAAAGGATGGAGTATTGCCTTTGGAAACCATGCTGCTGCATTCGGCTCTTACTCTGATGATTTAGTAAAAATTGGTCTTTTGGGTAACTTTCCATTTAAGGGTGAAAATCTTGACTTAAAGCCTTTAGCCTTAACGGCCTACCATTTCTCAAAACTTGAAATTGGATACCAATGGAATGAGAAATTAAACACCTCTATTTCACTTATTGGCGGACATCAACTTGCAGAGTTTGATGTCACTAAAGCTAACTTTTATACTGATGAATTCACTGACTTTATTGAATACGATCTAGCATTAGAAGGGCATTTCACCGATACCACAGACCTAATGAATAATTTGTTTGCCTTAAATGGTACTGGCGCTGCACTAAACATACACTATACAGATTCCATAGATAATTTGCGTTATGATTTAATCATCAAAGATTTTGGTATGATTAGGTGGAATGAAAAAACTACAAATACATTTATAGAAAGCCAATGGAAATTTGAAGGTGTAAACATCGACGACTTTATAGCCTTTAACGATAGTATTCTGGAAACTTATACCGATAGTATTCAGGATGTTTTACAAAAAAGCAATACAGAAAGTTATAATTGGCGACTGCCAACTACTCTAGCAATAAATGTTTATCAAAACACAAGCTCAAAAATCATAGATGCTTATTCATTTTCACTAATTCATAAAACTAAGTTTTATACGTATCCGAGGTTTGGTGCTGATGTTCATAAAAACTTCAAAAAGCACACCTTTAGTTTAGGCTATTATATTGGTGGCTTTGAAAAACCAGGCTTTCAGTTCGCATATAATTTCAAAGGAAAAAAGACCCATTTCAAACTATATTCCAAACAAGCTAATTCAGTTATTCCTTCCCAAAACTATGGTGTCCATCTTGGATTTGGCATAAAAAGAGTATTTTCGACACCTAAATAAATTCAAACGGTGATTAGTAAACTGAAATTTAAAGACTCTTTTTTTCTTATAGCAGGACCCTGTGCCATAGAGGGCGAAGACATGGCTTTTGAAATTGCTAGACACATCAAAAGCATTTGTGAGGAACTTAATATTCCTTTTGTTTTTAAAGGATCATACCGCAAAGCAAATCGATCTCGATTAGATTCTTTCACAGGAATTGGCGATGAAAAAGCATTAACCATACTAAGTAAAATTAGAAAAGAGCTTGATATTCCAGTTACTACCGATATTCACTCTGTTAAAGAAGCCGAATTAGCTGCTAAACACGTAGATATTCTACAAATACCTGCCTTCCTATGTCGACAAACCGATTTGTTGGTAGCGGCAGCCAAAACTGGCAAAACCGTAAATATTAAGAAAGGACAGTTTCTATCGCCTCAAAGTATGCAATTTGCAGTACAAAAGGTAAAAGATAGCGGTAATGATTGCATTATGCTTACTGAAAGAGGAAGTCAGTTTGGCTATCATGAACTTGTAGTTGATTTTAAAGGAATACCCACAATGCAAGAGTATGCACCAGTGATTATGGACGTTACCCATTCACTTCAACAACCCAATCAGAGCAGTGGCGTAACGGGTGGGCAGCCTCAATTAATAGAAACTATTGCTAAAGCTGCAATTGCAAGTGGAGTTGATGGAATATTTCTAGAGACTCACCCCAACCCATCGGAGGCTAAATCTGATGGCGCAAATATGCTGCCCTTAGATCAGCTAGAGAATTTATTAAAGAAATTAATACGCTTAAAAAAGGCGCTCTAACTTCCAAGACAATTACAAAACGTTTTATTTAATTCTAAAGGCAGTACGTCTATTTTCTGCTCTACCTTTTTCGGTTTCATTAGAGGAAATGGGTGTAGTATCTCCAAAACCTTTGTATGACATTCGGTTGGCAGAAATTCCTTTATCAACTAAGTACGTATATACTTCTTTTGCACGATTTTCAGAAAGTTTTAGATTATGCTCTCGACTGCCAATATTATCCGTATGCCCTTCTATTTCTATACTCAAATCTATGTTGTTTTGCATAAATTCGAAGAGTGTGTTTAGTTCTACTTCTGATTCTGCTTTTAAGCTGTAGGCATCAGTATCAAAAAAGATGTTTTTCAACACAACGGCATTCCCTTTGTTAAGACGCTGAAGGGGTATTTCTAGCCTCAATGCTTGTAGTGCGCTTTGGTCGTTTAACTCAAAGTTCTCAGAATAAAATAAATAATCCTCTCTTGAAACGTTAACAGCATAATTGGCATTTGCTGGCAAACAAGTAAACAATTCACCTGTTTTGGTATAGGTAAATGATGAAATCATTACTTTTCCCGTTGCCAAATCTACTATTTCAATATTTGCTTTTAGTGGGGTTTCGCTTTCAGCATCGAAAACATTTGCATTGACATAGGCCACTTGTTGGGCTTGAAAAGATTGAGGTAAGTGAAACCAAAAAATATCCTCCTGTCCATATCCAGATTTATCAGAGGCAAAATAGGCCGTCTTGCCATCAGAGGCTACAATTAAACTATTTTCTACTCCATGCGTATTTATGGGATAACCCAAATTTTTTGGCATTTGCCATGCTGCTGCAGGGTATTTTCTTTTACTCATAAATAAATCGAAATCACCCATTCCAGGATGCCCATTGGATGCAAAATATAAAGTCTGATTATCGGTGTGAATAAAGGGAGACATTTCATCAAACTCTGTGTTTATGGCAGCGCCCAAATTCACTGGTTTCGAAAAGGTACCTTTTTCTGTGAGTACACTTTTCCAAATGTCCATATTACCGTATCCACCTGGGCGGTTACTTACAAAATATAACTCTCTTCCATCTGGTGAAATGGTCGGTTGAGAATCCCAATATTTACTATTTATACTAGGTCCTATATTTCTAGCTTCTGACCAAACGCCATCGCGTTTAAAACTTAGGTAAATATCGCATCTTCCCATGCCGTCTTCTCTATCGCAAGCAGTAAAAAAAAGCACTTTTCCATTAGGAGCTAAACACTGAGCTCCTTCATTACCAAATGTATTGACTGTTCCCATATTTTGGGCTTTAGTCCATTTACCCTGTTCAAAAGTGCTTTGATAAAAATCTTCGGATACTACATTATTTTGATGAGGACCTCTTCTAGTAATCACAAACAATTTTCCATCTGCAGAAATACTAGGCAGATACTCTTCCCATTCACTGTTTATCCCCTCTCCCATATTTTCAAAATTAAAATCAACAGGATTTTTAATAGCTTCTAAAGCAAACTCGCAATTTTTAAGATAATGCTTAGCGGAATTCACTTTCTTATTATCTTGATTTTTAAAGTCTAAAAAATAGGTGAATGCCCGCTTAGCCTCTGAATAGTTAGCCAAATTCATATACAGCATACCTACCTTCCAATATCCCCAAGCATTTTCTGGATTATTATCGGATAAACCTTTAAGGTAATGTTCAATAGCTTGGTCTGTTTTGCCAGCTTCTTCTTTTATTTGACCAAGTAATAGATAAGGGGGTAAAAAGTTAGGGTCTTGCTTAATGGCTGATAAAATGTATTCAGTGGCTTTTTTATCGTTATTTTCTTGAAATAATTCGATGGCCTTAGCATATGCTTTCTTGGCCTTAGGAGTGTTTTGTCCGAAGAGCACAACAGGCATAAAAAGTAAGATAAAAATGTATTTCATCATGTTCATTCAAGGATTATGGTATACCCATGTATTTGTGTGTTTGTAAAGAAATATTCCACTGAGGCTTACTCATAACGTAATCGATTATTTTTGGCATCATTTCTTTTTCTTTACTCCACTCTGGCTGAAGAAATAATTTGCAATCGTGTTTGCATTGTACCGAAAATTCTTCTGCCCACTTAAAGTCATTTAAGTTGTGTATTATCACTTTTAACTCATTAGCCACAGGAATTATTGCTTTTTGAGGCGGGCTATTTTTTTTAGGAGATAAGCAAATCCAATCAAAAGTTCCTGATAATGGATAAGCACCCGAAGTTTCAATATGAACATTTATCCCTTTACGTTTTAGCAATTCTGTAAGAGGTCCCATATTCCACATAAGTGGTTCCCCGCCAGTTACTACAACTGTTTTTGCAGGAGAAGACTGTATATTGATTAACATATCGTCGATATGCGTTGGTGGGTGTAAATCGGCGTTCCAACTTTCTTTGACATCGCACCAATGACAACCCACATCACATCCGCCTATTCTCAAGAAAAAAGCAGGTGTTCCCGAATAAAATCCTTCGCCTTGAATGGTGTAAAATGCTTCCATTAGTGGCAGCATTACTCCTTTATCAACTAGTTCTTGGTATTCTTTTTTCATTCCCCAAAGCCATTAACGGCACTAAGTGTGTTCTTTAGCAACATTGCAATCGTCATGGGTCCAACACCACCTGGAACAGGTGTAATGAAAGATGTTTTGTGTGCTACAGCCGAATAATCAACATCGCCTTTCAGCTTCCAACCACTTTTGGTTTTATCTGATTTAACTCGTGTAATGCCAACATCTATTACAGTTGCGCCTTCCTTAACCATATCTTCAGTAACGTAATCTGGACGTCCAATTGCTGCAATTAAGATGTCAGCAGACTGGCATATTTCTTTAAGGTTTTTAGTTCTACTGTGCGTAAGCGTTACCGTAGAGTTACCAGGGTATGTGTTTCTAGCCATTAGAATACTCATAGGTAAACCGACGATATTACTTCTTCCTATAACTACACAATGCTTTCCCTCTGTTTCTATGCTGTATCGTTTAATTAATTCAATAATTCCTGCAGGCGTAGCTGGAAGAAATGTAGGGATATTCAAGGTCATTTTACCTACATTTTCTGGATGAAAACCGTCAACGTCTTTTGAAGGGTAAATGGCTTTTGTAACGGTCAATTCATCGATGTGAGAAGGAAGCGGTAACTGAACAATCAGTCCATCTATATCATCATTTTTATTAATTTTTTCAACCTGATCTATTAACTCTTGTTGTGAGATAGTATCGTCCAGTCTTATAAGTGTAGAATCAAAACCTACTTTTTCACAAGCGCGCACTTTAGCTCCAACGTAAGTTTCGCTAGCACCATTATTTCCTACTAAGATAGCTGCCAAATGAGGTTTTTTCTTTCCATTTCTGAGCATATCTTCAACCTGCAAAGCAATCTCTTGCTGAATGTCTAGTGAAGTTTGTTTTCCGTCTAATATTTGCATCTTGTTAAGCTTGAATTACATTCCTGGCATTCCGCCACCCTTATTTTTCATCATTTGCATCATTTGCTTTGCGCCCCCACCTTGCATCATCTTCATCATTTTACCCATTTGACCAAACTGCTTTATGAGTTGATTGACTTCTTGGACGGAAGTACCACTACCGTTTGCAATACGCTTTCGTCTGCTACCATTAAGTAAGTTAGGGTTACTTCTTTCTTCAAGAGTCATTGATTTTATCATGGCTTCTATTCCTTTGAAAGCATCATCATCAATATCTACGTCTTTAATCGCTTTGCCCATTCCAGGAATCATGCCCATTAGGTCTTTCATGTTTCCCATTTTTTTGATTTGCTGAATTTGCTTTAAGAAATCATCAAAACCAAACTGGTTTTTAGCAATTTTCTTTTGCATTTTTCGAGCTTCCACTTCATCAAACTGTTGTTGGGCTCTTTCAACAAGTGAAATAACATCTCCCATTCCCAAAATACGGCTCGCCATCCTTTCTGGATGAAAGACATCAAGGCCATCCATTTTTTCACTTGTTCCTATGAATTTAATAGGCTTATCTACAACAGAACGAATTGTAAGTGCGGCACCACCTCTAGTGTCACCATCTAATTTGGTAAGAACTACACCATCAAAATTTAGCTTTTCGTTGAATGCTTTAGCGGTATTAACAGCATCTTGACCAGTCATTGAGTCTACTACAAAGAGTATTTCACTGGGTTTTATGGCTGATTTTACGGCAGCTATTTCTTCCATCATCTGCTTATCAATGGCTAATCGACCAGCTGTATCGACAATTACGACATTATTGTTGTTTGATTTAGCAAACTTAATGGCGTTTTGAGCTATCTCTACTGGATTTTTATTTTCTGTTTCTTTGTAAATATCTACACCAACTTGCTCGGCTAAAACACCTAATTGGTCAATTGCGGCTGGTCGGTACACGTCACAGGCCACCAAAAGAGGTTTTTTGTTGTGCTTTCCTTTCAGGTGCAAAGCAAGTTTTCCGGTAAAGGTTGTCTTTCCAGAACCTTGTAAACCCGCTACGAGTATTACTGAAGGTTTATCTTGAAGATTAATTTCTGAATGAGAACTCCCCATTAAGTCGGTCAGTTCATCTTTCATAATTTTAGTAAGAAGCTGTCCGGGCTCAACAGAGGTTAACACTTTCTGACCTAATGCCTTTTCCTTTACGTTATTGGTAAAGATTTTAGCGGTTTTAAAATCTACATCGGCCGTTAGTAAGGCTTTTCTGATTTCTTTCATCGTTTGTGCAACGTTGATTTCCGAAATACTTCCTTGTCCTTTGAGAACCTTAAAGGCTTTTTCTAATTTTTCTGATAAATTTTCAAACATAATTTTTACATTCTATCGGGAACATTTACCCCTAATAATTTCATTCCTGTTTTACTTACTCGACCTACTAATTCACATAAGGCGATTCTAAATGCCATCTGATTTTGGTCGTCTCCAATCAATATTGGCACGTTTTGATAAAAGCCATTGAACTCTTTTACCAAATCATAAATATAATTGGCAATAAGTGCTGGGCTATATGAGTTTGCTGCTTCTTGAATTACGTTAGGAAAATCATTTAAAATTTTAATAATTTGTTTTTCCTTATCAAGAATTTCAAGACCTTCAAGGGTAAACAATGCCTGTTTGTTATACTTTTTTAGGATTGTTTGTATGCGTGCATGAGTGTATTGAATAAATGGCCCAGTATTTCCATTAAAGTCTATGGATTCTTGTGGGTCAAAAAGCATACGCTTCTTTGGGTCTACTTTTAACATAAAATACTTGAGAGCACCCATTCCAATATTTTCATATAGGATGTTCGATTCGTCAGTATCTAGTCCGTCTAACTTTCCTAATTCTTGTGCGATTTCTTTAGCGGAATCAACCATTTCTTTCATTAGGTCATCGGCATCAACAACAGTCCCTTCTCTAGACTTCATTTTTCCTGAAGGCAAATCAACCATACCGTACGACAAATGGTAACAGTTTTTGGCCCAATCATAACCTAGTTTATCAAGAATTAAGAATAAAACCTTAAAGTGATAATCTTGCTCATTTCCTACTGTGTAAGCCATATGAGAAAAAGCAAAATCTTCATGACGCTGTATGGCTGTTCCAATATCTTGAGTCATGTACACGGCTGTTCCGTCAGAACGGAGTAGTATTTTTTCATCCAAACCTTCATCAGTGAGGTCTATCCAAACAGATCCATCGTCTTTGCGGTAAAAGGTCTTTTTTTCTAAACCCTCTTCGATAACTTTTTTGCCCAGTAGATACGTTTCGCTCTCGTAATAGTTTTTATCAAACTCTACTCCCATTCTTTCATAGGTAGTTGCAAAACCATCATAGACCCATGAGTTCATTTTTTGCCATAGTTCAATGACACTTTTATCTTTGGCCTCCCATTGGCGAAGTAGTTCTTGTGCTTTCTTAAATAAAGGTGCTTCTTTTTCTGCCTCTTCTTTAGTCATGCCTTTACTGACTAATTCCTCTTGTTCAGCTCTGTAATGCTTGTCAAAAATAACATAGTACTTACCGACAAAGTGATCACCTTTCATTCCAGAGCTTTCTGGAGTTTCTTCATTGCCATACTCCAGCCAAGCAATCATAGATTTACAAATATGTATTCCTCTATCATTGATGATTTGTACCTTCTTGACATTTTTCCCTGAAGCGGATAAAATTTCTGCTACAGAGTTACCAAGAAGAATATTTCTGATGTGTCCTAAATGAAGTGGCTTATTTGTATTTGGTGAAGAAAATTCAACAAGATGTTTTGGAGCATCGTCTTTAACGGCAACTGTTCCAAAACTTTGTTCTTTGTATGCAGATTCGAATTGCGATAACCAGAACGAATTATCAATGGTTAAATTCAAAAAGCCTTTGACTGAATTAAAATCTGAAACTAATGAAACGTTATCTTTCAGGTATTGCCCTATTAGATCGGCAGTTTGTTCAGGAGATTTTCTTGACGCTTTTAATAGTGGAAATACTACCAAAGTGATATCGCCCTCAAACTCTTTTCTCGTTTTTTGAAACTGAATGGTTTGATTTTCTGTTTGAAAAAGTACTTTTATTGCCTCTTCAACAACTGTATGTAGTTTTTGCTCTATCATTTTTGTGGTAAAAATATTTCAGCCATCATACATCTTGCACTTCCACCACCACAGGCTTCAATAGTATCCAGAGAGCTGTGTATAATTGGGCAATATTGCTCTATTTTTTCTATTTGATTTTTATCCAAACTGTTATAGGCCGATTTTGACATCACAAGGTAAGGTTTATCCCCCATAACTTGCAACATATTACCGGCAAAATGTGCTTTTTGTTCTTCTGATATTTCAATGATTTCCTTGTTTGTACTTTCAAGAGTTTCAAGTACATGATTACGCTCTTCAATATGATCAATAGTGTCCAAACAAATTATGGCAAATTCGTTAGCCACACACATCATTACATTTGTATGGTAAATGGGCAAACGTTCAATTCCTACATTTTGATAGGCATTGAAACAAACAGGCTTGTAATCGAATTCATCGCAAAATTGTATTACAGCTTGTTCATCGGTTCGAATTGAAATGGCTGCGTAACAAATTTTATTTTCTCTATCGAGAATCATGCTTCCTGTTCCTTCAAGAAATTTATCGTGCTCTTCAAACTCAGTGAAATCTTTAATCTCTTCAATATGAAAACCGTATTCATCTACAAGCGTATCGAAAATATCTTCCCTTCTTTCAAACCGTCTATTAGTTGCACACATTGGATAAAGACCTATGGAGCCGTCACGGTGAAAAGAAACCCAATTATTTGGGAAAATAGAATCAGGCGTATCTGGTGATACTGTATCTTTTATAACAATAACATTGACGCCTTTAGCACGAAGTTTTTCTACAAAATCCGTAAACTCTGTTAATGCTTTGGCTTGCGTTTCTTCAGGCGTTAAGCCTTCTATGACTTTCTGATAATAATTATTTTCAGCCGTTTCTTCGTTGTAGCGAAAACCAACTGGCTCTATCATCATTATGTGATTGGTAATTTGGCTCATCTTCTTCTCAAAGGTAATGTGGAACAACGTAGTAGCCCTTCCATTTTAGATATTTCAGCGTACGGGACTTCTTCAACTGTAAATCCTCTTTTTCTTAGCTCATCATTTAACCGATGAAAGTTTTTTTCAGAAATAATAACTTGAGGTGAAATGGAAAATACATTTGAATTCATTTGATACATTTCATCTTTCGTAATGAAAATTATATTTTCTGCTCCAAAATAATTGGTTAAGAAATCCACGTCTGATGAATTTTTAAATCCATCTTTATAAATTATTGCAGAATGATTGCCAATGGGTTGAAAACAGCAGTCAAGATGCAATGCATTTTCTCTTGGGTTGATGTCAGATTTTTTAAGTTCAAATCCTTTGATTTGTTTATTTGGAAATGCACTTTGTAAAAACTCTACTGCGGCTTTGTTAGTTCTAGACACCTGATATTTTTCAAAATCCTGGGCTTCAGAGTAGCCCACAAAAACATATTCATTACAAAGCATAACATCACCACCCTCAACTCGAGTATTTTCAGGCATATTGATAATGCTACCCTCCTCAATCTGTAGGTGTAAATAGGCTAAAGCATCAACTTCATCAGACCTATCGGAAATTATATTTGGAATAATAAACTTATCCTCTATTACAAAACCAATATCCCTACAAAAAATCTGATTTAATGAAGGAATATTTTCAGGTCGATACACCTTAACATCGTACTTTATGAAAACATTGAGAACGGCATTCATTTCTTCAATGATACTTTGCTGATTTGGAAACAAGCCCTTTAAAACAAATTCTCTTGACTTAGGGTCATAACACTCTTCAACTTTTGGAGTTCCTCCAAAATCATCAGGCAAACCTAAAACTACAGCCTCAAGTCTAGATGTTTCGTTATGTACATTTATCTCTAACATCAATTAAAATTGAATGGCAAATTTAATTATAGTTTAGGGTTTAATAAAATCTTATTAGGGTTATTATTTACACCCATAAATTTGAATATATTTGAATTGTTTTAAAATAAGACGTGGACTACCAATTTGTAACATATTCCGTAAAAGATAGAATAGGCTTTATTACCTTAGACCGTGCCGAAAAAAGAAACGCTTTAAACAGCCAATTTATCTCTGAGTTAAAAGAGGTTTTTAAAACCGCTGAAGATGACGAATCATGTAAAGTAATAGTTCTTGAAGCGAATGGCGATGTGTTTAGTGCTGGTGCAGACTTAGAATACTTACAATCTTTGCAGTCGTATACCAGACAGGAAAACATTGATGACTCTAATCACTTAATGGGTTTATTTAAGCAAATATATTACTTGAAAAAAGTAGTAATTGCCAGTGTTCAAGGGCATGCCATTGCTGGTGGTTGTGGTTTGGCTAGTGTATGTGATTTATCCATAGCAGCTGAATCGTCAAAATTCGGCTATTCCGAAGTCAAAATAGGTTTTATTCCGGCTATTGTTAGTGTATTTCTTCTTAGGAAAATAGGCGAAGGAAAAACCAAAGAGTTGCTCCTTACTGCTAAAACAATTTCAGCTGAAGAAGCTGTAAATATTGGCTTAATTAATAGATGTGTTCCAAAAGAAATACTGAAAAAAAGCGTTCTTGATTTAGCACAAAGACTATGCACAACAGCATCAGAAGAATCGTTAAGCTCTACCAAACTAATGTTGGCAGAATTACAAAATATTTCATTGGATGAAGGCTTGGACCTAGCTGTTCAAAAGAATGCAATTGCTAGAGAAAATAACGATTGTAAAAAAGGTATTGAAGCTTTTTTAAACAAAAAAGATATAAACTGGTAAAACACCTATGAAGAAAAGTAACAAAGAAAATATTTTTAAACGCATTAGTTCAAAATTTAAAATTGAAGATGAACGATTTAAAAAAGTTCTAGGTTTTCTTTTCATTTTCTTTTCCATATACCTTATTGTAGTATTTATTTCTTATTTGATAAACGGAAATGTTGACCAAGATAAGTTAAATACATTTTCTGATGACATCAGTAATTTTGGTGGTGTATTTGGGCATCGAATATCAAATCTATTTTTATACAATTGGTTTGGAATTTCTTCATTTATATTCCCCTTTCTTTTTTTCAATTGGGGCTTGTTTCTTGTAACAGACAAAAAAATAATTGGCATTGCCAAAAGTTTTAGTTTGGGCATTCTTTCCATTGCATGGATTTCTTTGTTTTTTGGTTTCTTCACAGATCCATCCATTTTAGGAGGTGTTTTCGGTAGTGAAATGAACAACTATCTGAATCTTCTAATCGGTAAAGTAGGCACCGGTTTTGCAATCTTTTTATCCTTGCTTATTTTCGTTATTATTCGTTTTAATCCAAAATTTAAAAGCAGTGCTGTAGTCGAAGACGAAAGTAATGAAATCAGCGACACTATAATTGATACGGATGAAACGGTTGACCATACAAATAACGCCGATTTACTAGATCTAGAGAGTGTAATCAAAGCCGATGAAATTCAAGCTGAAGAGAAAATAGAATTAGAACCCCAAACAACTGAAGTTACTCCAGAAAGCCCAAGTAAAGCAGCCGAAGACAATGAGCTTGACATCGAAGTTCATGTCAATGAAGAAGAAGTTTTAGCTCAAAAAGACATCAAAAATAAATTAGAAGAGTTAGGTGAATATGACCCAAAACTAGACTTGTCTACGTATAAAATTCCAAACATTAGTTTATTAGAAAATTACGGCTCAGGAAAAATTGAAATTGATAAAAGCGAACTTGAAGCGAATAAAAATAGAATTGTTGAAACGCTAGGGAATTATAAAATTGGCATTTCATCGATTAGTGCCACTATTGGCCCTACTATTACACTATATGAGATAGTACCTGAAGCTGGTGTAAGAATTTCAAAAATTAAGAATCTTGAAGATGATATTGCCTTGTCTTTATCCGCTTTAGGTATACGAATTATTGCCCCAATCCCAGGAAAAGGAACAATAGGAATTGAAGTCCCTAATCAGAAACCAGCAACCGTTTCAATGAAAGCTGTTATTTCTTCTGATAAATTTCAAAATACCACTATGGAATTACCTGTAGCATTTGGTAAAACCATTTCAAATGAAACCTTTGTGGCAGATTTAGCTAAAATGCCTCACCTTCTAATGGCTGGAGCGACTGGACAAGGAAAATCGGTAGGTCTTAATGCTATTTTGGCTTCTCTCCTATATACAAAACATCCTGCAGAGGTGAAGTTTGTTTTAGTTGACCCTAAAAAGGTAGAGTTAACCCTATTTAACAAAATCGAAAGACACTTTTTAGCAAAACTTCCCGATTCTGAGGAAGCAATTATCACTGACACTAAAAAAGTAATTAATACACTGAACTCATTGTGTATTGAGATGGATCAGCGATACGATTTACTACAAAATGCGCAATGCAGAAATATTGTTGAGTATAATAAAAAGTTCATCGCTCGAAAACTAAACCCTAATGATGGACACAAATACCTTCCATATATAGTTTTAGTAATAGATGAGTTTGCCGATTTAATTATGACTGCTGGTAAAGAAGTAGAAACACCTATAGCACGTCTTGCACAATTGGCAAGAGCGATTGGTATTCATCTTATTGTAGCTACTCAAAGGCCTTCTGTAAATGTAATTACTGGAATAATAAAAGCTAATTTCCCTGCTCGTGTTGCTTTCAGAGTAACTTCAAAAATTGACTCTAGAACTATTTTAGACGCAGGTGGAGCCGACCAACTCATTGGGCGAGGTGATATGCTTATCTCATTGGGAAGTGATCTTATAAGGCTTCAATGTGCCTTTATTGACACTCCTGAGGTAGAAAAAATCACTGATTATATAGGAAATCAAAGAGCCTATCCTGAAGCATTCCAGTTGCCTGAATATGTTGGCGATGCAGAAGGCGGTACATCAGATGCCGATTTAGACGACAGAGATTCAATGTTTGAAGAAGCTGCAAGAGTAATTGTACAACATCAGTCAGGTTCAACTTCTCTTATTCAACGAAAATTAAAACTAGGATATAATCGAGCAGGACGAATAATTGACCAACTTGAAGCTGCAAGAATTGTAGGTCCTTTTGAAGGAAGTAAGGCACGTCAAGTACTAATTCGTGATGAAATGGCGTTAGAAGAATTATTAAGAAACTTAAACAATCCAAATTAATGAAAAAGCTAGTATTATTTTCAATTATTTTACCAATCCTATCCTTTGGCCAAGATCAGAGGGCTAAATCTATCCTTGATAAGCTTAGTGAAAAGACAAGTGCTTACTCATCCATAGAAGCTCATTTTACAAATAATTTTTCTAGTCCCGTGGCTGATTTCAATGAATCACAAAGCGGAAAAATCTATTTACAGGGTGATGCATTTAAACTGGAACTTGATGCTCAAACCATCACTTCAGATGGTGAGACGGTTTGGATCCACCTCATAGATGAGGAAGAAGTTACCATATCTGAAGAAGATGAAGATGAAAACGAAATTAGCCCAACTAAAATTTTTACAATCTACGAGAAAGGCTACAAATACCAATTTGTTAAAGAAGATTCTAAAAACTACCATATTAATTTATTCCCGGAGGAAAGTGGTGCTTTTACAAAAATTGAATTATACATTGATAAGTTAAAAATGGAAATTTCTTCCTTTGTAATGTTTGATAAACAAGGAAGTTTTTATTCCTATATTATTAACTCATTAACAACTAACAAAAAGTTCGATAGTAGCTTTTTTCAATTTGATGTATCAAAGTACCCTGATGTTGAAGTAGTGGATTTTAGATAACTTATCTAAGTAAGTTTACATACCCGAAACTTCTGACTTCTTTCCCCAACTCATCGGTTAATTTAAGAGACCAACTGTATTGCCCCATTATGGCATTAGTTCCTTTTGTTGTGTTTCCATCCCATTGATTTTCGGGGTTATCGGAAGAAAACATGATCTCTCCCCAGCGGTTATAAACTTCAAACTGATAGGATTGATAACGCTCTACATTGAAAGCCTTCATACCAAAGGTATCGTTAAGCCCATCACCATCTGGTGAGAAAGAGTTAGGAAGGTAGAAAATGATTTCTGATTCAACAAGAACATTTTTTGAGATAGAATCAATACATCCTTGTTCATCTACAACGAGAAGATTAACGGTATGCCATCCTGCAGAATCAAACATAAAAATTGGCTGCCAATCGGACAAAATAGTATCTCCATCTACCGTCCACAATGCATCGCCTGTTACAGAAATATTTACAAAAGTTACTTCAGGGTCTAAGGTTGTAGGGTGTTCTGGCTCGAAATAAAAATCAACTCTTGGTGGCTCAAGTAAACTATAAGTCAAAGCTTGTCTATCTGAACAGCCATTGTTGTCAGTGATTGAAAGTTCAATTGAGTATTGACCCAATTCAAAGAACTTGTAATCAAAATTAAATGTTTCAAAAGTTTGATTACCAATTCTCCAAATAGAACTTGATAATCCAGCAGGTACATCAGATGTGTTAATGAAGTTAACGGTATCATCAATACATACTTGGTCAGATGTAAAATTAGCTATTGGATTAGCAAACACTGTTATTTCTTTTTCAACTGCAGTATAGCAATTGGGTGAACCGTATTCTCTAAATTGTAAAATGTAATCGCCTGGATTAGGAAATTTAACCATAATACTATCCAAATTCGTTAGGCCTACCACTTCTGCCCCATTATCTAGAATAAATTCCCATTCTACTAGATTTTGTGAATCACTCGGCGATGCTTTAAACATAATTATTGAATCGCCTTCACAGAAAAATGCTTGTTGAGCAAATGCCTGAGAACTAAGCGCTAATAATACTATGAATATGATTCTTTTAATCATGTTTCGCTCTTTTACTTTAGAAACCTATTGGTCCTGGACTTGGTATTTCGTTAATAGTTATGTTTAAAAATTTAGTTGACACACATCCGTATTCGTTCGTAACAGTAACAGTAAATTGATCATCAGATAAATTCGCTGGTACATATGTACCTTGGAAATCAGTTGACCATGTAGAATTTACTGTACTTGGAAACCATGAGTAAGATGTATACCCTTGTGTAGCTGAAAGTTGAATTTCCTCGCCAATACAAATGGTTCTTGTAGAACTACCGTTTACAAATAAATCAACTGGATTAATTTGATTTATAACTAAAGATGCTGAGTTTGTATTTGAACAGCCATTTATATCCGTAGCTACAACGCTATAAAAGGTCTGATTAACATCTGGAGTAATCGTACCACCTGAAGCTGTTACAGAAGCTGGAATCCATTCGTAATTCACTAACGATGGTGTAGAACTGACTTCAATGCTTTCGCCCAAACAAATTTCTGTTTCAGAAAGAGTAAGGTCAACGATTGGTAAATCAAAAATAGTAATCAAAATAGAATCACTCGACGTACAACCGCCAATACCAGTAGTGGTCAAATAAAATGTATTATCTCCTAAAGAGTTAGGCGTATAATTGAAGAAATTTGTGTTTACAGTAGTATTTGACCAACTGTAATTATCAAAACCAGCATTAGCAGTAAGTTGAATATTTTCACCGATGCAAATTTCAGATGTTGATGCTCCATCGACTTGGAGTCCAATCTCAGCAATTGGGAAAATCACAATATTTTCTGAAGCTGAATTCGTGCAACCGTTAGTGTCTGTGACAATAACACTGTAGTCTGTTTGATTATCTTCTGGCAAAAATAGTCCTCCGGTATCGTTCAAAGCAGTAGGCGTCCATTCGTAATTAACGTAATTTGGTGTAGCTATTACCTCAACACTTTCGCCTGAGCATATCTCATCCTCAGAAAAAGAAATATTGATTACAGGTATATCATAAATTGTAATGGCTACAGATTCAGTTGTGGTACATAGCGCATCGCCAGTAACAGTTACCGAAAACTGATTGTCTAACAATGAAACTGGTGTGTAAGCAAATGAATTTTCATTAGCAGGATTATTAGTCCAAGCATAATCATTATAGCCAGCTGTCGTGGAAAATTGAATAGACTCACCAAGACATATTTCGTTGTCGTCTATACTTAAGTTTGGAATTGGATTAGCAATTATTTCAACATCTAAAGTGGTTGAGTACGAGCAGCCATCATAAGATTCTGTTAGAACTATTGCATCTGTAATATACCCAACAGAAGCATTTGACCAATCTATTTCTACCGTAGATAATGAAGAATCTCCAATAATTTGTCCACCACCAGAAACTGTCCAGAGGTAGGATGATGTAGGTGTATTTACAGTAGAATAATTTTCAGAAACAGAGCCAAAACAAACGTTATCTGAAGTGCCAACTTCATCAAATGTAATTGGTGGGGCATCTATTTGTATTTGGTTGATGAATACCTCAGCATTTACACTAGAACACTCACCTGTTACTGTATAAATAAAACTCCCTGGAGCATCGGTGGCAGGATTGTAAGTGCCTAAATGTCCATTATCTAAATTGGGTTGCCAAATTCCTGTGGTATCGGCATCGTTGATAAGACCGAATAAATCTATACTTTCACCGTTTGAGCAAATCTGTATAATTGTATCAGTGCCGGCATTTAGTTCCTCCAATATTACAGAAACATTAACAGGGAAATCTTCCTCACAGCCAAATGCATTATCTACTGAATAGGTGTAAACACCTTCAGTATGTAGAGTGGGATTGAAAAGTCCAAAATAATCCGTAGCAGTTCCGTTGGATAAGTCTGAAGACCCTGACCAAATACCAGAAGTAGCTACAGTAGAAATTTGATTAAATAAAGCCGTAGAAGTATTTTCATTACACAATGCTAGATCTACAGTAGCTGGAAAATTTAACTCTAAAAATTGTACATCAACATTTGCAGTTGATACTCCACATCCGCTTTCTACTGAGTAAGTGTATTGATTCTCGGTATCCGATGCTGGATTAAATGTTCCTTCATAACCATTTGTAAGAACTGGAGACCAACTTCCTAGCTGACTAGCGTCGCTACCCAATTGATTAAATAGATTTACCTCATCATCGTTTGGGCAAATTTCTAATACCGTACTGTTTCCTGCATATAGAAATTCTGTTATGGACACATCTACAACAATAGTTTGAGTGGTGCATGATGAAACAACTTCGTAAGTGTAAGATTGTTCTGTATCGACTAAAGGATTAAATGTTCCTAATGAGCCGTTGGATAAAGATGGTGACCAACTTCCAGTATTTGGTAATGGTATAATAATGGAATCAAATAAATTAACTAAACCGTCATTAGTACATAAATCAACATTTGTAGTTCCATAACTAAAAGACGTCTCATTTTCTACTGTAAAAGAAATACTAGCTAGGTTTACATAAGAAGCCCATGTGCCAAAACCAAAGTTTGGACTATTAATGGTTACTTGAACCGTATAGCCAGGGTAAACATTTACAAATGGCGATATTGTACTGCTGAAATTTTGATAATTAGATATTGGGAAATTATTACCAATGGTTACTAGATTTTGAACTAATACTCCATTTTCATCAAAAAGACCAATATTGGCGTTATTTACATTGAAATTTATGCTTCCAAATCCATGACTGTGCCAATTAACATCATAGAATAGCTCATTAATTACGCCTTCTTCATTGATATCTATGGTTAGGTAATTAATACTTGTACCAATGTATTGACTAGCAACGACTTCTCCTGTTTGGTTTCCGCAATAAATAAATTCACAAGAAGAAACATCAAGAGGTGAAATTACACAGCTCCCATCGTCTTGTAAAGCATCAGGATCATAATTACATGCTAAAGGGTCTGTACATCCACATGCTTCTCCAAATATTGCATCTTGTATAGCGTAATCACCAGAATAAAAAACACTACCATCAGCAGCAATAATATTAAAGGTACATTCGTATTCCCATGGTCCACCGTCTGTAAAGGATATGTCATAACACTCTGATGTATCCAAACAAAGATCATAACTGTAAAAATTTCCATAATCAAAATCATCACCACCGTAATCAACGCCATTTATTGTTACAAAATGACCCGTTCCATGGTCCCAACCGTCACCAAATGAATCGTATAGATTTAGTACAAAGTCGGCCTCCCCCTCATCACAGTTTGAAGTTGAGCTACAGTTTCCAAAATCATCATCTTGAATTGTGTAATTACCAGAGTATATTAATGCACCTTCTAATGTTTCAATATTAAATGAACATTCATATTCCCATAGCCCCCCGTCTGTAAATGAAATATCGTAACACTCTAAGGGGTCTAAACAAATGTTGTAGCTGTAACTATTTCCAGTAGTAAAATCATATCCTCCATAATCTACACCATCTATCGTTACTAAATGACCTGATCCATGATCCCAACCGTCACCAAATGAATCAAATAAGTTGAGGACATATTCCACTTCACCGTTATCACAATTAGAGTTTACGCAGCTAAAGTCTATTGACCAGCTATCTACCGTACCATTATCAAAAGGCACAAGGTCTATCACAGCCAATTGCCATACTCCATTTGCATTTGTACCCGTGAAAACGTTCAGACTTTCCTCAGGAATAAAATCGCCACTGAAGGGAGCTGTACCTGACATAATATTTGTGCTAGCGCCCATTGAAAAACAGGTGTTTGTATAGTTATTTCCTGCACCACCATTTTGCCCTGACAGTGTAACAAATGTAGTACCATCAGGAGCTATTAATGATATATTTAAATCACCAACAAAGGAATGTGTAATGTCTATACAAACTTCAAAATTGCAATCTATTAATCCAACACCAGAAACATTTATGGGAATGTACACATATGAGTTTGTAGGGATTGCTCCACCACCGCCAGTAAATACCTGTGATTTTGCTTCAGAAAAAACAAAAAACATAAGTGCTACAAATATGTATCTAAATTTGAACAATTGTTAAGGTTAATTATATCAGGTACAAATATAATCATTTAAAGCCTTTCTTTTGAAAGCCGCTATTGATGGGTTGCTAATTAGCTATAATTTGCTCGTAATTTTCAAACTGAGTAAGATCAAATCTAAAGTTGTATCTCAAATTAGACTTGTTAAATGAACTAAAAAACATCAGTTTTTGAAAATCATTAGAAAGGAAATATAAGGCTTGTTGATAGGCTGAAAAAGCATATTTCCTAGGAAAAGAATAATAATTACGGTAGAATCCTTTAATGAATTCAAGATATAAGTCACTGTCTTGATTTGAAAAATTCCTAGGGAGATGTACGTTCAATTTTTCTAAATCATCAAAATCTAAGTTGTTAAATCTATTCCATGTTTCTAAGCCATATACCGTGAAGGTTGTGTCCTGCATACTCGCTAACATAGGAAGTAATCTACTCACATATGAGCGGTTATTCGATGGCACTAAAATGACATTTCGATCTACATTTAGTTTAGCCTTTAAATAGTCACGGTCTTCTAATTGATCGATGCTTAGCAAAATAGTATCACACCTCTTTTGCATTATGTATTTACTCAATCTCTCTTTAGAATAATTAAATAGATTTTCTTCATCATTGTGTCCAAGAATAATAATTTGATCATTTCTATACTTCAGTAATAGATTTTCTATCAAAGTATCCAGTTGAATTTCTGATATTGGTACAGTCTGAAAAACATTAAGATAATTTCCTTGTACACTTTTGTAAGAAAGTGGAGAGATTAACTTTTTATTCTTGTCGTAGCCATAAAATTTTGCTAACTCTTCAAATTGACGAATGTAAATGGGACCAAAAATATATTCTCTGTCATAGAGTAAATTTTGCTCCATCATAGATTGAAATACAGAATCGTTGGGAGCATCATACATTTTTAAGTCAATATTATAACCCATTTTCTTTAGAGTATCCATTGCCAATTTAAATCCAAAATAAAAATCTAGTGCAGTTTGAGATTTGGGATAAACTAAATCCTTTCCACTATTCGATTTTAAAGAATCGTTTAAATCCAAATAGAATGGTAAAATCAAGGCTACTTTAACAACTGAAGTATCTATGTATGGACTAATGTACACACTGTTGCTATCGTTTGAAATTAAACTTTCATGAGCTTTCTCTTTAGAATATCTATTGATTCGAAAGGTATCTTCGTTCACTGGTGTTAGTATCGACAAATCCTTTTTTTCTGAAATCGTTTTTCTGATTGGAACGAGTAGTTTGTATCCAATTTGAAGTCCTTGTATAACAATTGGATTAGATACGACTAAATCGTTTAATTCGGCATTGTATAATCTTGAAATTCCGTATAATGTTTCTCTGGGCTCTACAGTGTGAATTACAAAAGGCTTACCATCAATAATGGTATCTTTTGTTTGAGCATTTGAAAAAATACCTAAACTGAGAAAAGACAAAATCAATATTAGCCTAAAAAATGTCATAAATTAATAACTAACATACAAATTAAATATTATTCCCATTCGATGGTAGCAGGAGGTTTTGAACTAATATCATAAACCACTCTGTTGATACCTTTTACCTTATTGATTATTTCGTTAGAAACTTTTGCTAAGAATTCATAAGGCAAGTGTACCCAATCTGCGGTCATACCATCTGTTGAAGCTACTGCTCTCAAGGCAACAGCATTTTCATAGGTTCGCTCATCTCCCATAACGCCAACAGACTGAACGGGTAAAAATATTGCTCCTGCCTGCCATACATCGTCATACAATCCTTCTGAAATAAGGTTAGAAATAAATATATTATCTACTTCTTGTAAAATTCTTACTTTTTCAGGTGTAATATCTCCTAAAATTCTGATAGCTAGACCAGGACCTGGAAATGGGTGTCTTCCTAAAAGTTCAGCATCTATACCTAAAGAACGCCCTATTCTCCTAACTTCATCTTTGAATAAAGTATTAAGTGGCTCAACAACTTTTAATTTCATGAAATCAGGTAAGCCTCCAACGTTGTGATGTGACTTAATCGTAGCCGAAGGCCCTCCAGTAGCAGAAACGGATTCAATCACATCTGGATAAATTGTTCCTTGCGCCAACCATTTAACGTCTTCTATCAAGTGAGCTTCATCATCAAAAACATCAATAAATTTATTACCGATGGCTTTACGCTTTGCTTCAGGGTCGCTAATTCCATCTAAAACTTCATAGAATCGGCTTTTAGCATCAACACCCTTCACATTCAAGCCCATTCCTTTGTACTGTTCCAATACGCTTTCAAACTCACCTTTTCTCAATAATCCATTGTCAACAAAAATGCAATACAAGTTTTTACCAATCGCTCTATTAAGCAATACCGCTGCCACTGTCGAGTCCACTCCGCCTGACAATCCTAGTACCACTTTGTCGTTGCTTAACTTAGCTTTTAGTTCATCAACTGTTCGCTGAACAAAAGAGTCAGGAGTCCAGTCTTGTGAGCATTTACAAATATTAACCAAGAAGTTCGAAAGTAATGTTTTTCCATCCGTTGAATGGTATACTTCAGGGTGAAATTGAATAGAAAAAGTATCCTCATTAATAAACTGATAACCAGCTACTTGAACGTCTTTAGTTGAAGCTATTATTTCACAAGAGTCCGGCAATGAAGTTATGGTATCTCCATGGCTCATCCAGACTTGAGACCCCTCCGAAATACCGGCAAATAATGGGTTTGAATGATTTACAAATGATAGATTAGCTCTACCATATTCTCTTATTTTTGAGGGCAATACTTCACCCCCATTTGCTTTGGCTAAATGCTGAGCTCCATAGCAAACGCCCAACAATGGCAATACACCTTTTATTCCATCAAGATTTGGTATTGGTGCATTTTCGTCACGGACGGAAAATGGACTTCCAGAGAGAATTACACCTTTAAAATCTTCAGTAATTTCGGGTGGATTATTGTAGGGGTGAATTTCCGAGTAAATATTCAACTCTCTCACTCTTCGTGCTATGAGTTGAGTGTATTGAGAACCAAAATCTAAAATAAGTATCTTTTCTTGAGACATCTATAGTGTTTATTAAAGCGATAAAACTACAAAATTTGAATCTAGAGGATTGAGCTCTTCCTTCATTTTTTTGATAAAGTTATCACCATGATTTAAATAAAAAACAATTAGGTTTTCATGCCTTTCTTGAAGAGCATTATTAGGGAAATAATGTTTTTTAATCTTTGAAATTTGATCTAATGCATTCTTATGCTTTTGCTTATCAACCTTAGTGAGTTTTTTAAGCATGTTTTCTAGAGATTTTTTGTGGCGTTGTTGTTCTGCATCAATTATTTGTTGCTGTACAGGGTTTGAGTATGTTTTTTTTAGTTCCTCATAAATTTTGCCAAAAATATTGAACTCTCTTTCAGAGGGTTTCTCATCATTTTGCCCACTGATGTATTGATTGTGTAATTCTATTTCCGACTTAAACAAGTCTAGAGAAGTAAATCCAAGAGATTTTAACCTCTCATTGTGTTTTTTAGATATAACTAAAGCAGAATTTCGCAAAACCAATATTGGAAAAGGAATATTCTCTAGTTCAAAAACACCTTTTAACTGCATCCAATAGGCTATTTCTGCTCCGCCACCAACATAAGCAACATTAGGCAAAACACTCTCTTGATAAAGCGGTCTCATTAATACATTTGGACTAAATCTCTCAGGAGATTGTTCAATATCTGAAGAGTTAACAGGCTGTTCTATCCTTGTTCTTTGATTTTTCTCTAAGCTAAAAAAGTTGATTTCCCTGACGTACGCTTGAGCGCTATAGTCTATTGCTAATTCATTGGATTTTTCTTGTAAAATGGGGTAATACCTTTTGTTAGAAACATCATTTTTTATCAAAGGTAAAATTTGCTGCTTCAATCGAGCGTCATCGCCATCAATGATAACAAGCCCATCCTCTTTAAACAGTTCATTTAGAAAAATTCTAGTTGCTTGAGCTAAACTATTTTCAGAAGCGTATGCATTTAACACCATTTGCTTCATAGCCTCAGCGTTTTCACCCTCTCCCATTAGTTGAAAAAGTTCCTCGAGAACGCCATCAATTCCAGATAAATTCATTCGTCCTACAGCGCCCGACTGTGAATTATTCCACTCTATTTTCTTGCCATACAAATTTATATGGTTTACCTCTTCAAAATCATGATCTTCAGAGGCCATCCAGAATAATGGCACAAAATGATAGGAAGGGTACTTTTCATTCAAAGATTGAGATAAATTTATAGCGGATATTATCTTGTAAATGCAATATAAAGGCCCTGAGAACAAACACAACTGATGCCCTGTTGTTACCGTAAAGGTATTTTTATTGACTAGAGATGCTATATTGTTTTCTGTCCTCGAAGAAAGTTGGACTTGATTATTTTGATTTTTTAAAACTTCGAATAATAAATCTCTATTGATATTTTGCTTTTCCTTCTCTAGTATTTGAGGCAAATAATTAGCAATGCTATTATGTCTATTGTAGAAAGGCACTAGCTTGGTATTTTGTACTAAATAGTCTTGCACAATAGCACTAAAGAAGCTAATTTTAGAGTATGGTATTTTATCCGAAATCACTTCAAGCAAAAGTACATAAAATGAGTTAAAATAAACTTCAAAATAAGATTACTCTTTTAAACGTTTTACTATCATGAAAAAAAGTATTTTCCTTTTATTAGCATCCTCAAGCCTATTCGCTTTCAGTCAAAATTTAAAGTCGTTTTCCTATGAAAAAGATATAGTTAGTGAGCGGACCGTAATTATTGAACCTTACAAACAATTATCAAATGGTGCTTTTTTCATGGATTTGACCCTTGTTTCTGACAACCCATACGTCGATTATATTGAAGGTTTTGACTTTGAGTGGGGGTATCGCTATCAGTTAGTAGTTCAAGAAACTATTTTTGCCAATCCACCTCAAGATGCTTCTGACAGAACGTTTGAATTGGTAAAAGTAAATTACCAAATCAAAGCCTATGAAGAACCCTTTACATTAACCCTTATCAACGAAAAATACCTTTCAAATCCTAGTGATGAAAGCATCATTAAATTAAAAAATGGCCATTACAACTACCATGATTCTATGACTTTCTTTGTTCCGCCCAAGTTGAGGGCTGAGTTTAATAGAAAAATGAAACAAAAAATGTATTGTAAAGGTCTTTTTCAGTTTGATAAACAAGGAAAAATATATCTTGTAAAAATTGAATAAAAATCAAATAACACATGAAAAAACTACTTTTAGTATTACTCTTTACGAGCACCTTACTTTTTGCTCAAGACAAAAGCATGTCAACATATATTTTCTGGAAACCTCTACTATTTCCTGCAGATGATGTGTGGGGTTATGGTAACAAAGTTGGGCTTGGGATTGAAAGAAATCTAAACAAAAAGTTTGATTTAGCACTCAATATTAACAATGGTCATTTTACACTATCCTCAGACAATGTAGTTATGAACTACAAAAAATCAAGCATTATCAATATTGATTTAAATACTAGGTTTATGTTTTCAAGAAATAGAATTATTAATGTATTCGCTGAAGTAAGTGGAAGTTATACTACTATTCACAGCTACGAAACAAGTTATTTATATCATGAACCCGACAACAAAATATTCGAATCGACTAGAAATACCTATATATCTCCATGCGCTAAGGTTGGTTTACGACTTGGGAGAGGAAGTGGACGTTTTTCAACAGAATTATCCATTCTTGAATATAACCCTTTCGAGAAAGGCATCATCAAAGGCAATGGCATACTAAAGCTTATGTTAAAATTAAAATAATTTAATAGATTTGTACACATTAAAATTAAAAACCATGAAACTATTTCTCCCAATAACTCTAATATTTCTTTTTCTTTTTTCCTGTAAAGATCCTGTAATTATCGAACCCGAACCAAGGATGTCACCACCAGAGTGGTTGATGGGTAATTGGCTTCATTCAGATTCTACGGGTGTAATTGAAAAAATGATTGTATTAGAAGATGATATTGTCATCGAATATTTTAAAAACACCGGTAAAATCAGCACGAGTGTAATCGACTCTTGTAAAGTTAACGACTTGGAATTATCTGATTATGTGAAATATAACAGCTATTACAATCTAGAGTTCACCAGCAATGACAATTCGATAAATCTGATTTACTATGCAAAAATTAGCGACTTAGAAATTAGGGTAATCGATGAAGTAAGTCCTACTCCAAAAACGTATAGAATGGAAGAGAATTAAACCAACTCTCCGTATAAGTCGTAATGATCAGCATGGGTAATTTTAACATTAGCAAAATCACCCATTCTTATGTATGTATCCTTGGCTTTTACTAGCACCTCATTGTCAACATCTGGCGAATCAAATTCACTTCTTCCAATAAAGTACTCGCCTTCTTTTCTATCAAATAGTACTTTTAAAGTATTTCCAATCTTTTCTTGATTTAGCTGATAAGAGATGTCACTTTGAATTTCCATGATTTCTTCAGCCCTTTGGTGCTTAACGTCTTCAGGCACATCATCTTCAAGCAAAAAAGCATGTGTATTTTCTTCATGCGAATAGGTAAACACTCCTAATCTATCAAATCTGGTTTGACTTACCCAATCTTTAAGTTCTTGAAAATCGTTTTCCGTTTCTCCAGGATATCCAACAATCAATGACGTTCTTATTGTTATCCCTGGTACTTCTTTTCTAAATTTAGCCAGAAGATTATCCGTTTTCTCATGAGTAGTTCCTCTACGCATTGACTTTAAAACAGAATCGCTAATGTGTTGTAATGGGATGTCTATGTAATTACAAACTTTTTTATTTTCTCTTATTACTTTCAAAACATCTTCTGGGAAGCCTGTTGGGAAAGCATAGTGCAAACGAATCCATTCAATTCCTTCGACTTCAGACAAAGCAGTCAATAAATCGGCTAATCTTCTAGATTTGTACAAATCTAAGCCGTAATAGGTTAAATCTTGTGCAATAAGAATAAGTTCTTTAACACCATTTTTAGCCAAGTTTTTAGCTTCTAAGACTAAATCTTCAATAGGCTTTGATTTATGTTTTCCTCGCATTAGTGGAATGGCACAGAAAGAACATGGTCTATCACAACCTTCTGCTATTTTAAGAAAGGCATAATGTTTAGGAGTAGTCGTTAAACGTTCTCCTATGAGTTCATGTTTATAATCCGCTCCAAGAGCTTGTAGTAGTTTTGGCAAATCAGTTGTGCCAAAGAATTGGTCAACGTCTGTTATTTCTTTTTCTAAATCAGGCTTATACCTTTCCGACAAACATCCGGTTACGAATAGTTTTTCTATTTGTCCATTTGCTTTTCGGTTAGCCTGTTCTAGGATAGTATTTACTGATTCTTCCTTGGCATTATCAATAAATCCACATGTATTTATTACGACAATATTAGCTTCATCGCTGGTGGATTCATGCTCAACATCCATGTCGTTAGCTTTCAACTGCCCCATTAACACTTCGGAGTCGTAAACGTTCTTGGAACACCCTAGTGTGATTACGTTTATTTTATTGTTTTTAACCGATTTTGTCCTCATAATTAGTTAAATAATGAGTCCACAAACTCTTTGGTATTAAACACTTGTAAATCTTCCATTCCTTCACCAACTCCAATATACCTCACTGGTATTTTAAATTGGTCAGATATGCCAATAACAACACCGCCTTTTGCCGTCCCGTCTAGCTTGGAAAGTGCTAACGAATTTACTTTGGTAGCAAGGGTAAATTGTTTTGCTTGTTCAATAGCATTTTGACCTGTTGAAGCATCTAATACAAGCATAACATCATGTGGTGCATCTGGAATAACCTTAGCCATTACATTTCTAATTTTCGTTAACTCATTCATGAGATTAACCTTATTGTGTAAGCGACCAGCGGTATCTATAATTACCACATCTGTATTTTTAGCTTTTGCCGACTGTAAGGTATCAAATGCCACTGAAGCTGGGTCAGAGCCCATATCTTGCTTTACAATTTCTACACCTACTCTATCTGCCCAAATAACCAATTGGTCAACAGCAGCAGCTCTGAATGTATCTGCAGCACCTAATACTACTGATTTGCCTGCTTTCTTTAATTGATACGCTAATTTTCCAATGGTGGTTGTTTTCCCAACACCGTTTACTCCAACCACCATAATGACGTGAGGAGTTTCTTTTTCTGGAATAATAAACTCATTTTCATTGGTGTTATGACTTTCTTCTAGTAGTGTACTAATTTCATTTTTAAGAATAGCGTTTAACTCATTTGCATCAACGTATTTATCTTTTGCAACTCTTTCTTCTAATCGTTCTATTATTTTTAAGGACGTTTCTACACCAATATCTGAACTAATTAATGCTTCTTCAATATCATCTAAAGAAGATTCGTCAATTTTTGACTTACCGCCAACAGCTCTAGAAAGTTTTTCAAAAACACTTTCTTTTGTTTTCTCTAAGCCTTTATCTAACTTCTCTTTTTTATCTTTTGAAAAAAAACCGAATATCCCCATGATTAATATATTTAAACAGAAAAAGCCTCTTTTTCAAGAAGCTTTAAACTATGAATTCTACTATCAGAATTATTTTTTTGCTAAATAATCGTCTACTTTATCTTTTGGTACAATCTCAGATTTGAACGAATAAGCACCAGTCTTATCAGACTTGGTCATCTTAATTACTTTTGTAAAATCTTTTGCTCCTCTTTTTTGTAAAGATGCTACTGCCTTCTTTGCCATGATGTATTAGCTTTTATTTCTTACTTAATTTCTTTGTGAACCGTCATTTTCTTAAGAATAGGGTTGAATTTTTTTAACTCCATTCTGTCCGGTGTATTTTTTTTGTTCTTAGTCGTTACATAACGAGAAGTACCTGGAACACCAGATGTTTTGTGCTCTGTACATTCTAATATTACTTGAACTCTATTTCCTTTCTTAGCCATGTTCGCTTAAAATTATTGGGTTGCAAATTTAACCAAAGTTATCTTATCTACAAATACTATTTAAGGTTTTTCACATCAACTAAAAATAAATGCCTTGCTATTTTAAAATCCTTAGTCCATATACTTATGTCAAGTTCTTTCCATTCGCTAGTCGGATATATCCAGTTGTAGCTGTTTTTGGCATTTGTAATTTTAATTGGCATATCGAAACCATCGATAGCATTCCATCTGTATTTTAGTGTTTTTTGTTTCCCCCAACCTATGAGTTCATATTCAAATTGAGGGAGTTTTGAATTGTATAAGTATTGCTCAAAGAAATTATCGAAATTCTTTCCGCTTTTTTCATTTATAAAATCAAAAATATCTCTTCCGTCTATCGTCTGGTATTTAAATTCTTGTGTCATCGATTTAATGATGTCAAACCAAAGCGTGTCATTTTCAATAAGGCTTCTAAGGGTATGAAGCATTGCGCTGCCTTTAACATACATGTCGCTACTCCCCTTGTGATGCACATCTGGAATTCCAACAATTGGCCGCCTGTTTTGGGTTTTTGACATCTGATTTTCTACATATTTAATCATGGTGTCGTAGCCATACATACATTCAACAAACAACAGCTCAGAATAGGTACAAAAGGTTTCTTGTATCCACATATCAGCAATATCATTGGCTGTAATGCTATTCCCCCACCATTCGTGCCCAGTTTCATGAACAATGATATAATCAAATTTTAACCCCGCCGTATAATTTAAACTGCCTAAATACCCTTCTCTGAATTTATTACCATAGGCAATGGCACTTTGGTGTTCCATTCCTAAATAGGGTGTTTCTACTAATGCGTATCCGTCATTCCAAAATGGATATGGCCCAAAATAGCGTTCAAAACATTCAATGGTTGGTTTTACTTGCTCAAAATGCTTTTTGGCTTTCTCTTCATTATAGGACAATACATAATAGTCTAAATCTAATGTGTCTTTTCCGCTAACATATTTATCAGAGAAATGCGTGTATTTACCAATGTTCAAAGAAACATCGTAATTGTTAATGGGGTACGATACAAACCAATGAAAAGTGTTAAACAATTTTGTTGATTTTCGTAAATCGTGAAAAATCAGGTTTCCGTTTGAAATGCATTGTAAATCTCCAGGGACTTGACAACTAATAAGCATACTGTCTGGCTCATCTGATTGATGGTCTTTGTTTGGCCACCAAGAACTTGCCCCTAATCCCTGGCACGAAACCCCTATCCAATCCAATCCATTTTTATCTTTCTCCCATGAAAAACCACCATCCCAAGGCGGATAGACGGCTTCTTTAGGATTACCACTATAGTAGACTCTAACGAACACATTCTCACCTTCTTGAACCTCTCTGTCTAAGGTGATGAAAACAGCATTGTATTCTCTTTTAAATGATTGTTGCTTGCCTTCAAATTGAATTTCTCTGATACTCATGTTTTCAAATAAATCTATCTGAAAGGTTTTAAAGTTTGAAAGCACATCAAAGTGAATCTCTGAATACCCTTTTATGAATTTATCTTCAGGCTCCACAGAAATATTTAGATGGTAGTAACTTACATCGTAACAATTTCTAAATTCAGATAAATAGCCACGTAAACTATCGGCTCTACCAAATTCTTGGGCAATACTGAATAAGGATTGAAATAGTAGTATGATTAAAATGGTTTTTTTCATGTGCTTAATTTAGTGTGTGGTTACAGAGTTAATGTCAATGTACAAGTTTCATTCACCAACAATGCTGAGGCTGTAATGGTTACTATAGCAGTTTCTTCATTTTGCAATACACCACTTCCGCTTATTGTAACCAACGAAAACTCCATAAATGAAACATCTTGTGATGGAATAAATATGAGTCCATCACTACTAACTGTGGCGTTTAAAACAAATATACCAAAATCAATTACTAAATCACCTTCATTATCACCATTTTCTAATGTCACTTCACTAGGAACTATAGCCCCTAAAATAAAGCCGTCACATTCGGAATCAACATTCCAAGTATTAACCATAATCTGACTAGAATATACACAACTGCCATCATCTATTGTTACATCCGGATCATAATTAAATGCTGTTTCATCGGTACATCCGTAACAATCGTAATTACATGACTCATTATCTTGATTGGCTAACGGATTGAAATTACAGGCAGTATCCACCATACAACCAAAAACTAAGGCAACATTATCGCCACCGTTTTGTCCAGAATTATCAGTATTACTTTCTTCTTCTTGCTTTTTACAAGCGGTTGCTAATAAGCCTATTGCAGCAAATAGTAATACATATTTTTTAAGATTGAGTTTCATGTTGAATTCTTGTGATGTGGTTAAAAAAAAAGTTGTTACCAAATGTAACAACTTTTTTAAATCTATATATAGTATTGACAAGATTTTAAATCAAAACATTGTCATTTGCTAAAGCTTCTTTTAATACGGCAGTGATGCCTTTTTTGTCAATAGTTCTTAGAGCATTTGTAGATACTTTTAAAGTAATCCACTCACCTGATTCAGGGATAAAGAACTTTTTAGTTTGTAAGTTTGGATAAAACTTTCTTTTAGTCTTTTTGTTAGAGTGAGAAACATTGTTTCCAGCCATTACTTTTTTTCCTGTGATATCGCAAATTCTTGCCATCTTACTTTTATTTATAACAATTTAGGGATGCAAATATAAATTTATTTATTGAAAAAACTAATGTATAATTTTAGAATAAACTAATAAGATAATTAAGAACTTTGTTAGAAGCTCTCTGTATATTTTCTTGTCTTGATGTGTTAAAAACTACGGTTTGACTAAAAACTTCATTTGGGGTAGCCACTGCAAAGCAAATGGTTCCTCCTTTTACACCATCTAAATCTTCATTAGACGCTAATCCTGAGGTTGCTACGGCATAGTCACTATTAAAAATCTTTTTTGAGGATAAGGCCATTTCACACACAACTTCTTCACTTACCACTCCAAAGGTTGATATTAATTCAGGGCTTATATTTAGCATTTCCTCTTTAACTTGCGTAGAATAAGCCACCAAAGAGCCCAAAAAGTATGAAGAACTACCACTTATGGAAGTTAACATTTTAGCAATATTGCCACCTGTGCAGCTTTCAGCAGTTGAAATTGTTGCTTTTTTCTGAAACAAAAGTTCGGCAACAACTTCTTCACTTAGTCTTTTCTGAACAGGCGAATAGTATTTTCCTAACAAAGGTTTTAAACTTTGAATATTTTTATCAATTATATTTTCAAGGAATAGCTTGTCCGTTCCTCTTACCGAAAGACGCAACATTAGACAAGAAATTGAAGGTAAATAGGCAAGTTTAATTTCTTTTGGCAAAGCTTCTTCCCATTCTGCTATGGTTTCTGCTAAAACAGATTCTATAACTCCTCTAGTGTATACTGTTTTGTGAACAATTTCTAGTAGATTATACTTTCTCTTTAGTTCATTTATTACAAAAAGCATCATGTTTTTCATTTCATGCGGGACTCCTGGCATTGATACAATGACTTTACCATTGTAATCAAACCACATACCTGGGGCTGTTCCTTTATGATTTGTAATAACTTGACACCGCGACGGGACTAATGCCTGAAGTTTAGTGTAATCATTCACTGTCCTGCCTCTTTCTGCAAAATAATGAGTAATTTTAGCTAAAACCTCTTTATTTAAAACCAATTCATCTTCGAAAAAATCACAAAGTGTTTTTTTTGTAATATCATCTTTTGTAGGACCCAAACCACCCGTGATAAAAACAAAATCTACGTTTTCTAAAGAATTTGAAAGGCAAGATATAATGTGATCACTGGAATCAGAAATACTCGTAATCTGATTGACATGAATTCCATTACTCTCTAATTCATTACCTATCCATGCTGAGTTAGTATCTAACGTCTGTCCAATTAAAATTTCATCTCCAATGGTAATTATATCTGCCTTCATCTATTGTTATAATACTTCAGGCTCAACAATAAAGAATGTTTTACTTTCTGAAACTTCAGCACCATCAATATCCAATACAGTTAGAGTTAACCTGTATCTTCCTGGCTCTACATCTTGGAATGGCAAAGCTATTGATAGTGAGTCTGAAGAAGATGTTCCAGATAAATCGTAATCGTTATCAATTTGCCAAGGCGCCGATGAAAGACGAGCATCTTCAAAATCATCAATTACTGATACTCTAAATTTATCTAATCCTTGATCATCAGAAAATGTATAACTAAAGTTAAGAGTAGCTCCTTCTTGCTTGGTAATTGTTGAACTTTCTAAAGTGAAAGAGGTAATAGTAGGTGCTTCATTTTCGGATCCACAAGCACCGAATAATAAAGCGATAACAAAAATTTTGATTGCATTTTTCATAGTTTAATTATTTAAGGGTTAGTATGAATTCTTCAAAGGTCATGTTTTTTTGTGAGCCATCAAACATATTTTTAACAGTTATTATGTTTTGTTTAATCTCGTCCTCGCCTATCATGACCACAAATTCAACGCCTTTTTTATCGGCATATTGCATTTGTTTTTTCATTTTTTCATCTGAAGGATAAAGCTCAGATTTGATTCCTTTAGTTCGTAAAACATTTAATAAATTATATGCATAAAAGGCTTCAGATTCTCCAAAATTTGCAAAGAGTACTTGAGTATTTGAGTTTTTTAATTCTGGAAATAAGTTTAAGGTGTCCAATACCAAACAAATTCTATCAAACCCAAACGATATTCCAACGCCTGGCATGTTATCAAGCCCAAACACTCCAGTCAAGTTATCATATCTACCTCCCCCTCCTATACTACCAATATTAACATTGTTGGCAACAACTTCTATAATAGCTCCAGTATAATAGTCGAGTCCTCTTGCTAGGGTTACATCAACTTCCAATTTTGCAGATTTTAAATCAATACTTTTAAAGGAGTTAAAAATAAAAGACAACTCCTCTACTCCTTTCAAGCCGACTTCAGAATTAGAAAGAAATTCCTTTAGCGCTTTAAGCTTATCATCAGTCGATCCATCGAGTTCAAACAGCACATCCAGCTTAGCAATAGCGCTGTCTGAAAGCCCTTTGAGTGATAATTCTTGCTTTACTTTCTCTATACCTATTTTATCAAGCTTATCGAGCGCAACAGTAATGTCTGTCAGTCTACTTGCCTCTCCTATACTCTCAGCTATGCCACTAAGTATTTTTCTATTATTTATTTTAATTGAAAAGTCATCTAATTTAAGAGCATCAAAAACTTCATCATACAATTGTATCAATTCCTTCTAAACGGAAAAGTTATATCGTTTCTATTTTGAACAACATAACGAGCAAAAGGGACTGTTAGGTCGTATCTCAAAGCTTTCTTTGAAATATCAGAAATTAACGCTTTAGAAGTTGTGTTGGCATTAAAGGTTGTTTTTGACAAAAAGTCACCAGAGTTAAGAATCTTAAAGATAAGCTTATCGCCTTCATCACCATACTTTCCAGTCAAAGTATCAAGGTTTTCCATAGCTGGAGTTTCAATCTGCTCAAAGCCATATTTTTCAAAGGATTGGTTAATAATTTGAAAAACATAGTTCCTTTTTCTCATTTCAGAAGGAGAAAAATCCCGCGTACCTTTAGGAATTGTTGGTGATTTAGCCATTTTTTCTTCGTTATTTACGAGCAAATATCAGAAAAAATAATCTAGTAATCTTTGAAAAAGACTATAATTATTTCAAAATTCACTAAAAAAGTATTGTGAGGTTATATCTTTTTCAGATATTTGCAAAAAATTAATTAATCTATTTATTCAAACAAAGAATTATGAAAAAAATGCTTTTAACAGCTGCAATCGCTTTTACTAGTTTAATCGCTTCTGCACAATTTATGATTACTGCTGACTTAGATCTAGAAGATTTTAGTACTGACAGTATTACTGAAACAACTGATTTCGGATTTGGTTACATGATCAATGACACTTGGACTGTAGGTGCTACTATCCCTGCTGGTGACAATGAAGATTTCAGAGTATTTGCTCGTTACTACTGGAATGAGTCAATTTACTTAACTGCAAACACTACAACTGAAGATTTCTCTGACAACTTACGTTTAGGAGCTGGTTATAGTTTTGCTGCTTACGGAAGTTTCTACATTGAGCCAAACTACACTTTCTTACTACAAGAAGATGCAGCTGGTGAAAGAAACGGTAAATTAAAATTAGGTCTTGCTTACAGATTCTAAATTTTAGACAAAACATCAAAAAGCGCATCAAAATTGATGCGCTTTTTTTTTGTCTTATTATTAGATTATTAGTTAATTTTGTACTCAACTTAAAAACAAACAGCTTTTTATGATTTGGTTAATTATTATATTTTTCATGATTGTTGGCGGAATTGTCAGCAGTCGCTTAAAGAATAAGTTTAAAAAATACTCTCAAGTATCTCTAGCAAACGGTATGACTGGAAAGGAAATTGCCGAAAAAATGCTACTCGACCATGGTATTCGTGATGTAAAAGTTGTATCAGTCCCTGGTAGATTGACCGACCATTACAATCCCTCCGATAAAACGGTGAATCTTAGTCCTGATGTATACTCTAGATGTAGCGTTGCCTCTGCTGCCGTTGCAGCACACGAATGCGGACACGCTGTTCAACACGCCCAGGCATACTCATGGCTACAATTACGTTCTGCTTTAGTACCAGCCGTTTCATTTAGTACTAAAATGTTGAACTTCATTTTCATAATGATGTTTTTGGGCGCTGGAGTTCTTGGATGGTTTGGTATTGATACTGCTCTTCTGACAGTAATAGTTTTTCAATCTGCTATTACTCTTTTTACGCTAGTCACTCTTCCAGTAGAATTTGACGCTAGTAACAGAGCGCTTATCTGGCTTAAACAAAAAAACATTACCACTCAACAAAATCACCCATTAGCTATGGATGCTCTGAAATGGGCAGCAGGAACATATGTTGTAGCGGCCTTAGCTTCTTTAACTCAATTAGCATATTACATTATGTTATACATGGGTAATAGAGACTAGAGATTAAATGACTTTAATTAAAAAAACCTTACTGAACATGTAAGGTTTTTTTGTTTGAACTTAATTTTCAAGAAATAATTCACGAAATTTGTACCTACCAATCATTATTGAAAAAAAATGCCCAAATTTTTATACTTATTTCTATCATTTTTCCTCTTTAATTCCTATTCTTTTGGACAAAAGAGCTGGGTAAACGACATCCATAATGAGGATAAAACATTGTATGAAGTTCAAGAAAGTTTTGAAAGCTATTGGGAAAATAAAACCATTGGAAAAGGTAAGGGTTGGAAGCCTTTCAAACGCAGAGAAGCTTTTATGGAGCCAAGGGTATATCCTGACGGAATCTTTCCTTACAGCAAACTGTATGAAGAGTACAACAAACTTAAAAACCAACCTAAAAGTTTAAATCAGGAAAATATAGAAGCCGATTGGCAAGCGTATGGACCTACTAGTGTTCCTTATCAAAACAATGGCACCAAAAGAGGTGTAGGTAGAATTAACATTGTTGAGTTTAACCCTAATGATCCTAACTTAATATGGGTTGGTTCCCCAAGTGGAGGACTTTGGCAATCTTCTGATGGCGGTGAAAGTTGGACCAGTAATAATGATTTGTTACCTAACTTAGGGGTTTCTGATATTGCAATAGATCCTACAAATCCGAGCATCATGTATATCTTAACAGGTGACAGAGATGCAGACGACACCTATGCCTATGGACTTTTGAAATCAACCGATGGAGGACAAAGTTGGAATACCACTGGACTTTCTTTTAATTTGAATAACGCTTACAGAGGAAATAGAATCCTTATCAACCCCAACAACACAAACATTCTACTAGTTTCTACACGAAAGTCTGGCTATGGAGAAATATATCGTTCTATAGATGCTGGAGAAAACTGGGATATGGTTTTACAAGGACCAAACTTTATTTCAATGGAGTTCAATGTCTCAAACCCAAACATAGTTTATGCCGTTACTACTGGTACTAGTAAATTCTACAAATCAAATGATAATGGATTAAACTGGGATAATGTTACTAATGATGTCGGCTTACCAAACTCAGGAAATAACAGAGGGATAATTGGTGTTACTGAAGCTAACCCAAATGTAGTTTATGTTCTTTACAGCTCAAATGACGACGGTTTTGGTGGACTTTACAAATCCGAAGATGGAGGTTTTAATTTTACATTACAATCTGAAACACCAAATATATTAAGTTGGGAAACCGATGGTAGTGGCGAAGGTGGTCAAGGCTGGTATGACCTAGCACTAGCCGTTTCACCTACTAATGAAGACTTGGTATTTGCTGGGGGTGTTAATATATGGAAAGCGTTTGACGGAGGACAATATTGGGAAATTAGCTCTCATTGGTTTGGGGGTGACGGAGTAGAATACGCTCATGCCGATCAACATATTTTAAAATATAATAAAGCTACTGGAGTACTTTATGCGGGTAATGATGGAGGACTTTACAAATCAGAAAATAATGGTGAAAACTGGACTGATATAAGTGACGACCTACAAATCACACAGTTTTACAAAATTGGAATATCACAAACCGACTATGGCCTTTTGTTAGGTGGCACACAAGATAATGGCACCCTTAGGTGTAATTCTCAAAACGATTGGGATGCAGTTAGAGGTGGTGACGGTATGGAATGTGCCATTGATCCCAACGATCCTACAAGAATGTATTCGTCAGTATATTATGGTGCAATTTCTATTTCTACAAATGGAGGTCAAAATTGGGATGATATAGCTCCGGATTCTGATGGTGCTTGGGTAACACCATACCAAATTGATCAGAATAACCCAAATAGAATAGTGGCAGGCTACAATGTAGTGTATGAAAGTTTAGATTATGGTCAAACATGGGATTCTATTTCTAACACCTTTAATGGTTCAGAAAATATTGATGTTATTTGTTTATCACCTTCAAATGATGATGTGATATACATAGGTGAAGGCGAAGATGTATTTAAAACAATTGATGGAGGTGAAAACTGGTATAATATTAGTTCAGGGCTTCCAAGTAAAACAGTTACTTATATCGCTGTTCATCCAGAAGATTCAGATAAAATATGGGCCACATTCTCTGGTTATTCAGAAGGTGAAAAAGTCTATTATTCTACAAATGGAGGGAACGATTGGTTAAATATTTCTGAAGATTTACCAAACTTACCAGCAAATACAATTTTGTTTTACGCTCCAAACGAAACCCTATTTTTAGGAACAGACATTGGAGTATTTTATAAAGATTCATCAATGACTAACTGGGAAACCTTCAATCAAGGGCTACCAAATGTTATTGTCAGTGAATTAGAATACCATACGAGTTCGAATAAACTGTTTGCAGGAACATATGGAAGAGGCGTTTGGGTTACTTCTTTGCCTCCTACCTCAGCGCCTATTGCTTCATTTAACTATAATTCAATAAACGAATGCGCGGGTATAGTATCATTTAATAACAACTCATCAAATACTGTTGACTTAGAATGGAATTTTGGTGATGGGAATTTTTCAACTGAAAATTTTGCAACGCATCAATATTCAACAAGTGGAAGCTATACTGTGGAATTAATTGTTTCTAATAACTTAGGAAGTGACACTATTTCCCAAGAGATTATCGTTGATCTTATTGAACCTCCAACAGCACCGTCAACTGTAAACTGCAACCCTACAAGTGTTACTCTAGTTGCCACTAACAATGATTTACAAACTAATATAAATTGGTACGATGCGCCTCAAAATGGCAATCTTCTGCATGTTGGCAACAGCTATACCACAGACGTACTAAATTCTACTACAACTTTTTACATTGAATCTGCTTCCGTATCTGATTCAGGTCAAGTTGGAGAAACTTTTCACTCAGGAAACTCTGACTATAGCGGTTCTTCTTCTAGCGTTGGCGCATTGGAGTTTGATGCTAATCAAGGCTTTATTCTTGAGTCTATAGATGTATTTACAAATTTAGCTGGAGAGCGAAAAATTGTACTTTTTGATAATGAAGGTAATGTTGTAGATGAACATACTGAATACGTACCAGTAAGTGATAATATAGCCCACACCATTGTGCTAAACTTTCAGATTAATGCGGGCAACGGCTATCGATTAACTACTGATAATGACTTAAGCATTGCTAATTTCGGAGGCGAAAACCCTCAACTAAAAAGAACAAGTTCTGACGAATTAAATTTCCCTTACAACTTCAATAATATTGTGTCAATTAATGGGTCTTACTGGTATGGAAACGGAGGAAGTTTTATGACCGATTACTATTATTATTTTTACAACTGGAAGGTCAAAACATTCTGTTCAAGTGCCAGAACTGCAGTTGAAGTTCACATCGGTAGTGAGGAAATATTATCCTTAGACATTACAAACAATTGCCCTTATGATAGCCTAGTGTTAAATGCCAGTGGAAACTTTGATTTATTTGAATGGAATAATTTATCTACTAATCAATCATTAACTGTATTTGAACCAGGCACATATTCTGTAACAGCCTACGACTCTGCTGGCTGTGTGTCTTCCTCAAGCATTACAATTCCTTCCATTAACTCATTTGAAATCACTTCTAACGAAGTTTTATGTGATGGGTCAAGTATTTATTTACAATCTATAATTGGATTAGAATCGTACCTCTGGAATACTGGTGAAACCCAAAGTGTAATTTCAGTAAATTCAGCCGGAACCTATTCTGTAACTGCCGAAGATGAAAACGGTTGTGTGTTATTTAACGAAATCACGATTGAATCAACTGTTCCAAACCAAATTAATATTGAATATGATTTGGATTCACTGGTAATATGTAGAGGAAGTGATATAGGTTTTAACGTTTCTTCAGATTTTTACTTCATGAATGTGGTCTGGGATAATATCAACTTAGGCAATGAATATTCCCAAACATTTATTCTAAACGGATTACAAGAAGTAACCGTTGCTGGTATTGATGAAAATGGGTGCATCACTGTTGACACGCTGTTATTAACCGTCATAGATTGTGAAAATTCCATTGATGAATTCTTTACCAACACTCAACTGTATCCTAATCCAAATGATGGTAAATTTACTCTTCAACATCAATCCACTAAGGAGGAAATTAACATGATTAGAATTATTGATTTTCAAAGCCGTTTAATTGAACAACGAGCCGTTAACTATGATAATGGGATTTTAGTAGAACACTTTGATTTATCCAACTTAAGTAAAGGACTCTACCTTATTGAACTAACATCTTCATATGGAAGAAGTGTTAAAAAAGTCGTAATAGAATAAGTTTAAACAAACATTTTTTTAGGGTTAAGAATACCCTTAGGATCAAATAAATTCTTAATTCCTTTTTGTAGGTTAAGGTTCTCTTTTGTAAAGGCTATATCCATATAACTTTTTTGGACAAGACCTATACCATGCTCTCCACTGATGGTTCCGCCTAATTTTACAGTTAACTCAAACACTTCTCTAATCCCTTTGTGCAAATCGTTATTCCAGGCTTCATCACTCATATTACCCTTAATGATATTTATGTGTAAGTTACCATCGCCTGCATGCCCATAACATACGGAATCGAAGCCATGCTTTCGCCCAATTTCTTTAACTCCTTTTAGAAGTTTTGGCAATTCTGCTCTAGGAACAACAGTGTCTTCTTCTTTGTAAACACTATTACTTTTAACTGCCTCGCCTACTGCCCTTCTCATTTTCCAAAGTTGCTCTTTCTGAAGAGATGAATCAGCGAATAATATTTCTCCACAATCGAATTGCTCCATTACTTCTGTAATTCGCTCACAATCTTTAAACAATATATCCATGTCATTACCATCTACCTCAACTAGAAGGTGAGCCTCAATATCATCATCTATTGAAATAGTACTATCCGTAAATTTTATTGTCCAATCCAAAGCCTCTCTTTCCATAAATTCCAAAGCGGATGGTGTAATACCTGCTCTAAACACCGCCGAAACTGCTTCACAAGCCTTTTCAGCAGAACGAAAAGGAACTAAAAGCGTAAGGTCTTGTGTTGGGTGAGGAATAAGTTTAAAGACAATCTTTGTAATTACGCCCAAAGTGCCTTCACTACCTATCATTAACTGAGTAAGGTTATATCCTGTGGAGTTTTTTAAAACATTTGCACCGGTCCAAATAATTTCTCCAGATGGTAAAACGACTTCTAAATTTAAGACATAGTCTTTTGTAACTCCATATTTTAAGGCTTTTGGACCACCAGAGTTTTCAGCAAGATTACCTCCTAAAAAACTACTACCCTTGCTAGCAGGATCGGGAGGATAGAAAAGTCCTTTTTCTTTAACAGCATCTTTGAAAACTTGATTGATAACCCCTGGTTCAACGGTAGCTTGAAGATTTCTTTCATCAATTTCAATGATATTATTAAACTTTTCCATACTCAAAGCTACACCTCCACAAACTGGCAATGAACCCCCACTAAGACCTGTTCTTGCTCCACAAGGAGTAACAGAAATATTGTGTGAATTGCAATAGGATAAAACCAATGAAACTTCATCAGTAGTTGAAGGTTTGATTACCACTTCTGGCAAATAAACCAAATCCTCTGTCTCGTCATGAGAATAAATCCCCAAAGTATCTTTATCGAAATGAACTGACTTTTCATCCAGAATGCTTTTGAAGTAGTCTAAGTGGGTTTGGGTAATCTTATTGAAATCCATCAAAATTGTTTTGGTAAAAATAAGTAAATTCGCTAATCTATAAAAATAGCTATTCATGAGAAAAATATATTTATTAAGTCTTATCGTTTTACCTTTTTTCTTATTTGCTCAAAAGAAAGAAATAACTCTTGAAAACATCTGGAAAAATTATGACTTCTACCCAAAATCAGTAAAGGGTTTTAAGTCAATGAATAATGGCAACTATTACAGTAAAATTGATACTAAAGAAGATTTAACAGAAATTAATAAATACAGTTTTAAAACAGGTAAAAAAGTCCGTAAAATTATTGACTCAAAAGGCATTGAGTTTAGTATTAATAACTATACTTTTTCTGATGACGAAAACAAAATAATTTTTGCTACAGAAACTGAAGGAATTTACCGTTACAGTTCAAGATCTAAGTACTTTATTTATGATTTACTGACAAAGAAAATAGATACATTACATACAGAAAAAGTAATGTATGCCACATTTTCACCTAAAGGAGATAAAATTGCTTTCGTCTTAGAGAATAATCTTTATGTAAAAGACCTAGTATCCAAAACCATTTTACCATTAACATTCGATGGTGAAATCAATAAAATAATTAACGGTGCATCTGACTGGGTTTACGAAGAAGAGTTCGCCTTAGTACAGGCCTTTGAATGGTCACCAGACGGCACACAATTAGCCTTTTATAAATTTGACGAAAGCAATGTTAAAGAGTTCTCTATGGGTATGTTTAACAGTAAACTCTACCCTAGTCAAAATGAATTCAAATACCCCAAAGCAGGTGAAGAAAATTCAAAGGTTAGTATTCACATTTATAATTTTGACAATCAAGAGACAAGCAAAGTGTCTTTTGATAAAGAATACGAGTATTTACCAAGGATAGGCTGGACAAAAGATGAACGTATATTGTTCGTTTCAGCAATGAATAGACATCAAAATGAACTTGATTTTATTTTAGTTAATACAGCCAACAACAGTAATAGAGTTTTATTTACTGAAACTGATAAGTATTATGTTGATATTCACGATAATACCACATTTACCGAGGATAAAAATCACCTAATATGGACTTCTGAAAAAAGCGGTTTTAACCACATCTACATTATTGAGTTAGAAAGTGGTAATTGGCAACAAATTACAAATGGAAGTTGGGAAGTCACAAAATACCATGGAATGAATGCTGAAAGTAATCGTATTTTTTACACATCCAATGAAGATGGAACTATAAATAGAGGACTATACAGCATTAATACTGACGGAAGTGGTAAAATCAAATTATCATCAAAAACAGGCACTCATAGCAGTACCTTTAGTAATGGAATGAAATATTATTCCAACACCTACTCCACTGCCGACACGCCACCCTACATAAGCTTACACAATAGTACAGGAAAAGAAATTAGAGTCTTAGAAGATAATGCTGACCTTCAAGTCAAAATGGATGAATATGAATTATCAAACAAAGAATTTTTTAGCTTTAACACTTCAGAAGATGTTAATCTTAATGGTTGGATGATAAAACCATTAGATTTCGATTCTTCAAAAAAATACCCAGTCTTTATGTTTCTATATGGAGGTCCGGGCTCTCAGCAAGTATTAAATTCTTGGGGCTGGTTCAATTATTTCTGGTATCAGCATTTAGTACAAAAAGGATACATAGTAGCATGTATTGATAATAGAGGAACTGGAGGAAGAGGTGCAGAGTTTAAAAAACTTACTTATCAGCAATTGGGAAAATATGAAACTATTGATCAAATCGAAGCAAACAAATACCTAAGAAGTTTAGATTTCGTAGATGGTAATAGAATAGGAATTCAAGGATGGAGTTACGGCGGTTACCTTTCATCATTAGCCATTACCAAAGGAGCTGATGTCTTTAAAATGGCAATAGCGGTTGCCCCTGTTACAAACTGGAGATACTATGACAATATTTATACCGAAAGGTATATGCGAACACCTCAGGAAAATCCTGATGGGTACGATGATAATTCACCCATCAATCACGTTGATAAATTGAAAGGAAATTACCTTTTAATACACGGGTCTGCCGATGACAATGTACACGTCCAGAATACTTATGAGATGGTTACTGCTCTAGTAAAAGCCAACAAACAATTTGATTTATTTATTTATCCTGACAAAAATCATGGTATTTATGGCGGTAACACTAGACTTCATCTCTATAAAAAAATGACGAATTTCATTGAGGATAATTTATAAACATAATATAATTGCTATATTCGAAGTCAATTTTTTAATCTAAAAAAAAAGTTAAAATGAGTCAACAAAATCAAGAAATTCTAGGACATCCTAAGGGGCTTTTCTACCTCTTTTTTGCTGAATTATGGGAACGTTTCTCATATTACGGAATGCGTGCACTATTAACCCTTTACATGGTTAATGAATTTTTCCTATACATCTCAGATGAAGCATACAGAGAACAAGTTTCATTTGGAATTTTTGCAGCCTATGGCTCATTGGTTTATGCTACACCCGTTCTTGGTGGAATGATTGCCGATAAATACATTGGCTTTAAAAAATCGATAATGCTTGGGGGTATTTTAATGGCGCTCGGGCATTTTTTTATGGCATTTTACTTCGAGTCCGATGTTTTGGGAATGGACGTAACGCTTGTAAACAACTTCTTCTTTTATGCCGCTTTAGCTTTATTGATTGTAGGTAATGGCTTTTTCAAACCTAATATTTCTACAATGGTTGGTCGTTTATACCCTGAAGGAGATTCAAGAAGAGATTCTGGCTTTACCATTTTCTACATGGGAATTAATGCAGGTGCATTCTTGGCACCACTTGTTTGCGGATGGTTAGGCTATGAGTATGGCTGGCACGTTGGTTTTGGCGCTGCCGGTATAGGGATGTTAGCAGGACTAGCCGTGTTT
The DNA here is from genome assembly GCA_965661345.1 of Flavobacteriales bacterium. GTDB lineage: Bacteria > Bacteroidota > Bacteroidia > Flavobacteriales > UBA7312. The sequence goes on from CBFIDK010000003.1 coordinate 167,181, forward strand.
ATGAGCGGCACAAGAGCTGGTGTATTTGGCGACAATGGTGACCAACCAACAGAATACAAAGACAGAAAAATGTATGGATTAAGAACCGATTACTTTTTCTATGTTGTGGCTTTAGCTATGGTGCCTATTTCGGCCTATTTAGTAAAAAACAATGCGCTTGAAGTTCTTGAAGGATTAAAATTACATTCTTCACTATTAACAGTACTAGGAGTTGTAATATTAGGAATCATCATTAAAAAGATGTTGGAATTATCTAGAATGGAAGTTTTTAGACTTGTTAGTGTTCTTGTACTTACTTTACTAATTACTGTTTTTTGGTCTTTCTTTGAATTAGCAGGGACTGCAATTACACTATTTGCTGAAAGAAACGTGAACTTGACTCTACTAAACGCTTCTCAAACAAATGCTATTAATCCAGGTTATATAATTTTTCTTGCCATACCTTTTTCAATGATGTGGGTGTATTTATCCAAAACACAAAGAAACCCCATAACACCTATAAAGTTTGCTTTAGGTATTTTACAACTGGGTTTAGGATTTTTAGTTTTCGCCATGAGTGCTCAATTTATGGATGCAGATGGACGTACGCCTTTCATGTTCTTGATGATAGGCTACTTACTACTAACCACGGGAGAACTGTTCATCTCTCCAATTGGTCTTTCTAAAGTAACTGAACTATCACCAAAAAGCATGACTGCTTTTATGATGGGAGTTTACTTTTTATCATCATCATATGCACACTACATTTCTGGAGCTATTGCTAATCTAACAACTTCCACAGAAGCTGGATCTGCCCCAGAAGCAGGTTTTATGACAAGTATGATTGAAAAAATTACAGGCTTTACAAATGCGTATACTGACTCTAGTATAGAAGGCGTTCAATCGCTACTAAGCTATACTTCTGTTTTCACACAAGTAGGTATTGTGGCAATAGGAATAGCAATTTTATCGTTTATAATATCACCAGTACTAAAAAAATGGATGCACGGCGTTCACTAAAACAAAAAAAATGAAAAATATATTTATTATTTACAGCTTTTTAATCTGCACATTATCTCTTTCAGCTCAAGAAAAAAACGACGGATGGTTTATAAGCTTCGATGAAGCAGCTGAAATATCTATGAAAACTAACAAACCTATTTTGGCTAATTTTACCGGTAGTGATTGGTGTGGTTGGTGTATAAAGCTTCATAAAGAAGTATTTAGCACGCCATCATTTAAAAAATGGGCAAAGGAAAATGTTGTTTTGTTAGAGCTTGATTACCCTAGACGAGTCGAGCAATCAGAAGAAATTAAAAAGCAAAACAGAGAACTACAACAGTTCTTCAAAGTAAGAGGATACCCAACATTACATATGTTTTCTGTTGGTGTAGCTGATGGAAAAACCCAAATTACTTCTTTAGGAAAAACAGGTTATATAGCTGGAGGTCCAACACCTTGGATAGCCAATGCAAACAATATGTTAAACACTAAAAAATGAAACAAATAATTACCACTTTAATGGTCATCATTTTGCCATTTGCAGTAATTTCATGTAACGAAAAAGAGAGCAAACCCAAAAAGAAAAAGACCAACCTTCAACAAGTCATTAAATCTAATAACTCTTATTCTTCAGTCAACTGGATTTCACTTGAAGAACTTGAAAAGAAAGTACAAACGGATCCTCGTAAAGTTATCTTCTTATTCACCAAAAAAGGATGTCCATACTGTCAAGAAATGAAGGAAACTACTCTTCAAGATGTAGAAGTTATTAAATTAATTAATGACAATTACTACGCCGTAATGCTAGATGGAAAGACTAAAGATCCCATCACTTTTAAAGGCGTAACTTATGTAAATGATGCCTCAATCGAGGAAGATCCTAAATCAACTTGGAGACACAATTTATTTGCGGAATTAGTTGAACCCTATAATGGAGGTTATTACTGGCCAACTACAGTAGTTTTAGATTCGAAACTAGAAAAAGTAAGAAGCTTCCCAGGGCTACAAAAGCCTGCACAGTTCAAAAGACTCTTGATGAATTACATTAAAAAGTAAGATGATTTAAAAACACAAAAAAAGGTCTTGTAAAAACAAGACCTTTTTTTTGGGTGGAAGATGGGATTCGAACCCACGGCCCCCGGAACCACAATCCGGTGCTCTAACCAACTGAGCTACAACCACCATTTAGGACGGCAAATATATATAAATTTAGAATTTTAAAGCATCAATTTTTTAACTTAAAAAACTATCTTTGATGAACCATGAGTAATTCTAAAAACATACATATTTCTGGTATGACTTGTGCCAACTGTGCCAAGGGCATAGAAAAACATCTTAATAGCAAAGGCATTCAAGATGTTATTATTGATTTTCCAAATTCAGAAGCTAGATTTATTCAAAGTGATATTGACAACACTCATGAAATAATAAAAGAAATCGAATCTCTTGGCTACAAAGCATCTGAAAGAGAACTTGAAGAAAACAATGAAGTAGAAAAACTCTTTGCAATAAGTTTAATTCTAACAATCCCTTTATTTAGTCATATGTTTCTAAATGAGGGACACGTCCTTCAAAATCCTGTCATTCAATTCATTTTAGCCTTACCCGTTTATTTCATTGGGTGTTATTATTTTGGTAGAAGTGCGTGGGGTTCTCTAAAAACTGGCGTTCCCAACATGGATGTGCTTATAATGATGGGTACAACTGCCGCTTTTTTTTACAGTATTGTAGGGTCGCTTATGTTTCATGGAACTGCCGAGGCTCACAACTATCTATTTTTTGAAACAACAGCGACTATTATAACGCTTGTTTTATTGGGGAATGTTTTAGAACACCGTTCGGTTAAACAAACCACAACCGCAATCAAGGAACTAAGTTCAATACAAAAGCTCACTGCTAAAAGAGAGGAGAAAGACGGCTCAATTCAAAATGTATCTTTTAACGACATTCAACCCAACGATATTTTACTTGTAAACTCTGGAGATAAAGTTCCGACTGATGGAATTATAATTTCAGGAAATGGCTTTTTTGACGAATCCATGATTACAGGAGAAAGTGAAAGTATTTCCAAAGTTGAAAATTTAAATGTCATTGGCGGTACAATACTAATAGATGGAAACGTCAGAATGAAAGCGCAAAAAGTCGGCGAAGACACTGTACTATCTCAGATAATAAAATTAGTAAAACAAGCACAAAATGACAAACCTAATATTCAAAGATTAGGCGATAAAGTCAGTAGTATTTTTGTTCCTATTGTTATTG
>CBFIDK010000004.1:0-133869 GCA_965661345.1 Flavobacteriales bacterium
TAAATTCTCGTAAGTACAATTAAGAGCATCAATAATCGATAAACTATAGTCGGATGGCGCTAGATTTGACGGGTTTTGAACTTGAAATGTTTGGGCATTTAAATCTCTCCAAACATAGGTGTAAGGTGGTGTGCCCCCAAATACATCAGTATTGGAAATAAATCCATCATTTGCTCCAAAGCAGCTGATATCTGTTGATGACGAAGTAAGGTATTGAACTGGCGCTGGTTCAGTTATTGTGTATTGGAAGTTTGCCTCACAGTTTCCGTCATTTACATTTAAATCATAAACTCCAGCCGGGATGTTTGGTGTTGTATGGAAATTAGCACCAATGGTATCGCCGATTGAATTAGTCCATGTATAATCGTATACGCCACTACCACCTTGAATAGTTGCTATAATTTTACCAGTAGATTCTCCAAAACAACTAACATTTGTAATAGCAGGGTTTATACTTACTATTTCAGGAGATTCATTAATTGTTACGGTATCAATATCGCTACAATTATCAGTGTCAGTAACAGTTATTTCGTAATTCCCTTGAGCTAAATTATTTGTAAAATAAGCCGTTGAGGCATTGATATTATTATCTAACGTGCTAAATCCATTATCAAGCCCAACAATACTAACGGTATAGCTTGGAGCGCCTCCTACAATTTCAAAATCAAATCTACCGGTTGATTCTCCAAAACAAATTACATCCTCTATGGAGGTTATTGACGTGACTACCTCGTCAGGTTGACCAATAGAAAATAGCGCAAAAGTATCGCAAAGGTTTGCATCAGTTATTGTAATACTGTAATCACCAGCAGGTAAATTTTCAGTAGCATTAGGACTTAAGCCAGAAGGCCAAGCAAATTGAATTAAACCTGTACCACCTGAAGCGTTAATTGTTACTGTACCATCTTCGCCAAAACATAGAGCATCGGTAACTACTGGAGTTGTAAAGGTTAGTAAATCAATAGGGTCTAAAGTAGTAGAGAATGTATCGCTTAGGCAATTTTGTGCATCTTGGATTACTAAATCGTAAGACCCAGCTCCTGTAATAATTGTTTGTGTTGTATCTCCATTGCTCCAAGCGAAAGTATAGGGTGCACCATTACCCCCTAAAGGATTTGAAGTGACCTGAGCGTCATTAGAGTTAAAACATAATTCATCAACAATAGTAAAGTTGTTGGAAATTATTATTGGCTCAATAATATTAGTGACTAGTGGGCTACTTGGACAATCGTTATTATCGGTAACATTTAGCACATAACTACCAGCTTCTAAATTTTGTATCAGAGAAGAAGAAAGCCCTGATTGTTCTGAAAAACTGTATCCGTTAGGTCCATTCCATTCAAAAGTGTAAGGCGGCTTTCCGCCTGTAATGTTTGCCTTGATAATACCTGTTGTGTCACCATGACATAACAAAGTTGTAAAAGAGGACATGATGGATTGAGTTACATTTAGGGGGAAGGGGGATTCTTGGGTAATCCAGCTGTCAGAATCAACTTCAATACCATCTTCATATAGTACCAATTGATAAGTTCCATCTAGCTCAAAACAATGATTAAAAGTTCCCGAAAAATTGTTAAAAGCGGTGTAGATCGGTGAATTAGTGAAATCTTCTACTTCACCAGCAGATGCAGAACCGCTATCAAAGAATTTAATAGTGTAGCTTGATGTATTGTCAAGTCCAGTGAACGTTATGTCAACACACTCAGGATCTCCAGAACATAGGATTGAGTCTGTAATTACAACAGTAGAAATAGTTTGTCCGAATGTAAAAAAAGGGGCAAACAAAAACAGTAATAAATATCTATTTAGTGTCAAGGTTAAGTGTATTAAGTGGGTTATGTGTCAATCAAAAGTAAATATTTTTACGTAACGATGTAAAATAAATTTTTTGGTTACTTAAAAATGAACTTATAATTTAGTAATTGATAATTTTTAGGTTAAAAATAAAATAGATAAATCAAATTTACAGATGCCCTAAAAATTATTAATTACACCCTGCAATATATAAAATTAAGATAAATGCATAGTACATTTCTAGCACTTTTTAAGTATCTCAATTTTGTTGGCGATTTTCTGAAAAAAAGGAATAAAAGCAAAAAAAACCTTGTTTCAAAACAAGGTTTTTTAATTGAGGGTATTAATTTTTACTCAAGAATCCATCCAAAGATTAATGGTGCAACTATAGTTGCGTCTGATTCAATAATATATTTAGGTGTATTCACTTCTAATTTTCCCCAAGTAATTTTTTCATTAGGTACTGCGCCAGAATATGAGCCATAGCTTGTCGTTGAATCTGAAATTTGACAGAAATACGTCCATCTATTAATATTTTCTATCTCCATATCTTGCTCCAGCATTGGGACGACACAAATAGGAAAATCTCCTGCGATACCACCGCCTATTTGTAAAAACCCTACACCTATTTTGGAATTTTGGATGTACCAATCTGCAAACCATTGCATGTATTCAATCCCAGATTTTATAATGCTAGGGTTTAAATCTCCTTTCATACAGTAGGAAGTAAATATGTTTGCTAACGTGCTGTCTTCCCAACCTGGCACAATAATAGGAATGCCTTTTTCGGCTGCGGCAAGAACCCAACTATCTTCTGGATTAATTTGATAGTATTCTTCCATGCATCCTGTTAAAAGTAAATCATACAAATATTCATGAGGAAATTTTCTAACGCCATCATTTTGTGCTGTTTTCCAAACGGTATAAATATGTTTTTGGATGCGTCTAAACGCTTCTTCTTCTGGAATACATGTGTCAGTTACTCTATTAAAGCCTTCATCCAAAAGTGTTTTTTCTTCTTCTGGACTTAAATCTCTGTAATTAGGAATTCGTTTATAAAAATCGTGCGCTACAAGATTCATTACGTCTTCTTCTAAATTGGCACCCGTACATGAAATAATATGCACTTTGTCTTTACGTATCATTTCTGCTAATGATATTCCTAACTCAGCTGTGCTCATTGCTCCAGCAAGCGTAATTATCATTTTGTTATTATTTTTTAGAGCTTGCTCATAACCCTTGGAAGCATCCACAATACTAGCTGCATTGAAATGCTTATAATTTCTTATCATAAAGTTTTTTATGGACATCTTATTTATTTAAAATGAAACTTATTGTTTTGTATAAAAGTTTAGCTGCTGTAAAATCTGAATGGTAGTTATGTTTATTTGGGCATAATTCTACAATGTCAAAGCCTACAATTGTATTTTTTTTGCTAATTGTTCTAATTGCACTAACTAGTTGATTCCAGTTTAGACCACCAGGCTCTGGGGTTCCAGTTGAAGGCATTATACTTGGGTCTAAAACATCTAAATCGATTGTTAGATAAACAAATTCATTAAGCTTATTGCTCAACTCGGTCCAATCATAACTGTCAGAAATAGCACTTGAAAGGACAACTTTTTCGGCGTTCATGTTTTTCCTCTCATCTACATCCATGCTTCTTATTCCTATTTGATGTAAATCGGTGTTTAGATTTGCCCAATGCAATGCGCAGGCATGATTATATTCTGTTCCTTCATAAGAATCTCTTAAATCCAAATGAGCATCAAATTGAACAACACTAAGTTCAGGATACTTTTTTTTGAAAGCTTGAATAATTCCAATTGAAATGGAATGTTCTCCTCCTAAAAAAGTCAATAATTTATTTTCTGTCAACAGCCGTTGTGTAATTCTGTAAATATTATTGTTGGTTAATTTCGGGCTAGTTGAAATGGGAATTGAATCATGTAAATGAATTCCATGTTTATACGTTTCGAAGCCTGTTTCTATATCGAACAGTTCCATGTTTTCAGCAGCATCTAAAATTGCATTAGGGCCTTTGTCTGCGCCCTTTTTCCAAGTACTTGTTCCGTCATATGGTACTGGGACGATGATGGCTTTTGATTTTTTAAAATCACTAAATTCTTTTGGTATTCCTGCAAATGTTCTCATGATTAATATCCTAAAATGTTTAACATGCCTTCTGCCTTTTGTTCTTCTTTGAAAATTTCAATAGAATTATCTTTATTAATAATAATATGCTTTGCTGAAGGAATAAGACAATGCTTAATGCCTCCAAAGCCTGACAATGATTCTTGATATGCGCCCATATTGAAAAACCCAATAAATTGAGTTCTATTCTCTCTAAAAAAAGGCATTTTTACTGGCTTGATGTTTTGTTCATCGCAGTAGTAATCATCACCATCGCATGAAGTGCCACCTAGTAAAACGCTTTCAAATTCGTCATCTAAATTATTTAATGCTAAGACCAAAAATCGTTTTTTGATTGCCCATGAGTCTGGAAGACTTGTAATAAATGATGAGTTGATGATGTTCCATTTCTCATTTCTCAATTGTTTTTTTTGAGATAATACTTTTAATAACAGCATCCCAGATTTTGCAACCGTAAAAGTTCCAAACTCTGTATAAATATCAGGATGGTCAATTGATTTTACATCACATCTATATTTAATTACTTTGATTATTTCTTCTATGATTTCATAGTTGCTAATCTGCTTGAATAAATTATCCTCAATTGGCAGGCCGCCGCCAATATTCAGACTGTCTAGTGATGGGCTATCGCCTTTTAAATAGGTGTAGCAATCCAACAACTTACTTAATTGATTAAAATAATGGCTGTTTTTCTTCATTCCTGATTGGACAAAAAAATGCAACATTTTCAGTTCAAATTTTTCGGAATGGCGAATGCTTGATTCGTATAATTTTTTCACTTCTTCGATTGGAACGCCAAGTCTTGACCTTTGAAAATGCTTGTTTTGATATTCGTCCGATGCAATACGAATGCCAATTGAAAGTTTAGAGTTTAACAAAGGTTCAATGTATTCTAGTTCAAAAAAATCATCAACAACAAGGACAATATTTTGAAAGCCAAAATTTGATAGTTTGGCTATACCGTCTAAGTACTGAGTGGATTTAAAACCATTGCATATAATTCTGTGATTTTTATTTATTTTTTCGCTTTGATACAGCTTTTCTAAAATGCTAATGTCAAAGGCTGAGGAAGTTTCAATAAAACAATCTTGTTTAATTACTTCATCTAGAATAAAAGAAAAATGCGAGCTTTTTGTGCAATATCCATAAAAATAATTGCCTTTATAATCTTGTAGGTCAAAAGCTGAACTAAATAAATATTTAGCTTTTAGTATTTGCTCTTCAATACTTGGTAAGTAGGTTATGCGTAGTGGGGTTCCGTATTTTTCGCAGAGATTTTCTAAAGAAATCCCATTATAAAACACTTTGTTTTCATGGATTTTAATCGGGTGATAATTATGATAATAATCCTTTAAAACTTTAACTTTTCTGTCAACTGTCTTCATCATCAATCAAATCTTCTAATTCTAATAAATCATCATCAATCATTTCTTTATTTCCTCCTATTCTCTCAAGAATAATTAAATGTTGAAATTCACTTTCATCATCTGAAAATAAAATTGCTTTATGTTTTTCGTTTTTATAGTCTATGGTAATAGTTTCATTACCCCGTTTTAAGAGATTAATGACTTTACTTCTTAGCTTAGAATCTAAAGCACTGTAGTGGTGTATTTTTCTATTCATTATCAAAAAATGTTTTATACGTTTTGTAAGTTTTATCTAAAATATCGCTAGCAAATTGTAGATTATTTCCAACTAGCATATCAGATATAACGAGAATATTGTTGGCGTCAGAAAAATCAATATCATCTTGAACAATTTTTGCCAAACTATCTTTGCTCATTTTGTTTATATAATACTCGAAAATATTAACGCCTAAAAAATCTAGATTTAATTTTAGAGCTTCTAAAGTGTCGTATCCATTAATGTATTTTCTAAAAATAAATGTGGAATCTATTTTATGAATATCTATAAATTTAGTGATGTCGCTGTAGATGTCATAATTAAGACTTTCAGAAAATAAATCTGAATACTTTACATTAATAACGTCCTTTTGGGCGCCTATAAAAAAACAATTTTCAAATATTGGATCGTCTTTAAAAAACAAATATTTCATTCTGTGAAATTCAATTTTTAATAATTTAAAAATACTGCAGAATTTTTTAATACAAACAATAAAAACCACCAACATCTTTAAGTTTAGAAAATATTATTGAATTAAAGTGTAAAACAAGAATAATTTATTTTATATTTAATCGATCTAATAATCAATTAGAAAAAAAATATATTATGGATGCGATTAACAGAAAAATTTTAATTGAATTACAAAGAAATTCTAACTTAAAAATTAAAGAAATTGCTAATAAAGTTGGCTTAAGTGTAACGCCTGTTTACGAAAGAATCAAGAAAATGGAAATGGATGGGATAATTTCTAAGTATTGTGCAGTATTGAACTATGAGAAATTGGGTAAGAAAATTATAGTTTTAATTAACATCACCATTAAGGAACATACTCAGGTCAAAAGAAATGAATTTGTTGAAAGGCTAAATACTCTAAATCTAATTTCTGAAATTTATCATACTTCGGGTGCTTATGATTTCATGCTTAAAATTAGAATATCCTCTATTGAAGAGTATAAAAATTTCTTAGTGAATGAATTGTCAACTTTACCAAACATCAACGACATTGAAAGTCAAATTGTTTTGGAAGAAATAAAATTTACATCTGATATTCATCTTGACTGATAACGAACTAAAGTAAATGTTGGGAATCTAAAAGTAAAAACCCTCAAACTACTAGAGTTTGAAGGTTTGTTTTTGGTGGACCTGAGTGTTCTTGTTTTGAGCTTTTTAAAAAATATTATAAGACCACTTAAAGCTAAATGATTTTCCAGGAGAATATGCACTATATATTTGCTCCTCAGAGCCAAAGGATTGAGTCAGCATTTGTCGATCCTCATCTAGTATATTTTTTATACTAAATGTCAATTTAGATTTTTTATTAATATCATACAAAACATTAAGGTTTAGACTATTAAAAGGAGCAGTATATATATTTGGTCTATTATTGATTCCAACAATAGATAGTGTAGGGCCTTGCACATTATAGAATAAACCTATATCTAAATTTCTTGCATTACTCTTATAGGAAAGGCCAAGATTCACTAAATATGGAGCTTGTCCCTGCATTTCTCTTTTATCACTAAAGTTTTCTCCTTGTCTTAGGTTATTTTGTCTTGACTCGTATTCATCTCCTACGATTGTAACTTCTGAATGAATATAAGATGCATTTAAATTGGCAGATAAGCCACTAATAAATTCATCTAACTTTTTTCTAGCTTCAAACTCAACACCCATCAATTTAGCATTTCCAGAATTTATAGGTTGTATATTGTCTTCATCTGCTGAGTAGGCTACAATTTCAATAGGATTATATAAATCTTTCAAAAAACCACTTATTGCAATAGTTTGACCATCATCATAATAAGTTTCGTAACGAATATCATAATTATAAATAATAGTTGAGATCAAGTCAATGTTTCCATTAAAGGTGACACCTGAAAGTACATCCAAGATTTGAGCATTGGATTTTTCTTTAAATGAAGGCCTGGCAGTAGTTCTAAACACAGATCCTCGCAGGTTTGATTTTTTATCTATGTTGAAAATAATACTGGCTGATGGGTAAAGACCAACAGATATTGTATCCGATTCAGAAATAATTGTATTATCAGATAATACCAGTTCATTATCATAAAGTCGTGAACCGTCTTGATTAACACCAGTATAATATTGCTTATAATTCTCTAATCTAAGTCCAAAAATTCCTTTTAACTGATCGTTAAGATCAACTTCTTCAGAGATATAGGCCGAAAAATTAGATTGAATTCCTTCATATTTATTACTAGCCTGATACTCTCCTCCAATATAAAATCCTGTATTTGTATTAATGTCGTATAAATAATCGCTTAATAACTCATTCGGATTTCCACTATATACATTTGATCCGTAATTGATAGGATAAACGATATATCTTAAAATGTCATAATTCCTTAGTTTATATGTATATCCTGCACCATATTTGATTTTTGCTTTTCTTCCATAAAGCTCATGCTCTTTGGTGACATCAATACGAGAAGCTAAATTGTATTCATTGAGATTTCTCCACATTCTTGAAGGGTAACCAGCGCCACTTGGAGAAAAATAATACACTGTGTCGTTATCGATGATTTCAACTTCATATGCTGACTCACGTACATCTTTGTCTCTAATTTTAGAATAAGTTGGGGAAATTTTCCATTCTACTTTTGTTTTACCTTCATCTAAATTATGGGTTCCTGATAATAATAAATTACTGATTGAACGTTCGCTAAAATCTAAGTTTTCCTTCTTAACCGTATTGAAATTACTTTCGTAATTATTTAGAAAAAATAAACCTGCTTTTTTTTCAGCATTTTGTAAATGCAGAACATTAAGTTTATACTTTGCATTATTGATCTTAATTGCACCTCCGGCCATTGCACTTAATAAGGCGCTACTTTTCCCGACATCTCCTTGTTGTTTTTTTGAAACAAATAAATCATAATCTAAAGGATCTGAAGATTTTTCAAATGAGTTTTGAATCTGATCTTTGTAAAATGAAAATTTATTTTTGTAGGAAAATGCTCCACTGTAACCAATAGTCTTATCTTGAATAGTAATTTGATTTCCTCCTGATAAACTCAAGCTCCCACCATTAAAATTCATTGTAGAATTATTAGTAATACTATTGTAAAGTTTAAAAAACTTATTGTTAGAAAAATAGTCTTTGCCTCTTTCTGTTGCCATCTGTGGATTGAACAACAGAGTATTTGGCATAGTTTCTGGATTTATTCTCGGATCTTGTACAGTCTGTACATCTAGTATCTTATTGGCAAGTGGAAAATCTCTATTACCATCATCATGAGCTAAGTAATCTGTTTCTCCACCATAGTAAGTTAAAAAATCACCATTTAAATCTACTTTATTATTATAACTTATCGAAGACGAGCCTTTTAAAGTCATAATTTCTGGAAATGATTTAATATTAATATCAATTACACCACCAGTGAAATCTGCAGGTAAATCAGCTGTAAAAGACTTAGATACAATAATATTATCCACAATATTAGTAGGAAAAATATCCATTTGTAAAGAGTTTCTGTCTGGATCTAAACCAGGAATATCTAGCCCATTAAATGTTGTTTTAGTATATCTGTCACCCAAGCCTCTTACATAAACGTATTTGCCACCTTGTAAAGATACGCCTGGAATACGAACAACAGCTGCCGCGGCATTACCGTCTCCCATTTTTTTGAAATTTTGAGAAGATATCCCATCAATAACATTGACCGACTTTTTTTTAATTGTAAGTAATGCTGTTTCAGTATTTTTGATAGCCTCAGCTGTAATAGTTACCACATCAACAGCAATAGCTGAAGATTTCAAGCGTATTGTACCTAGATTTGTTACTTCGCCAGCCTCTACTTTTACCTCAGAAATTTGTAATGTTTGATATCCAATAAAAGAAAATGATAAAGTATAAATACCTGGTTCAACTTTTAAATCGAAATTTCCATCAAAATCAGCAGACGCACCAATACTAGATCCTACGATTCCTGCATTTGCTGCAAACAATGGCTCTGCATTTTCATCATCAATTATTGTACCTCTTATTATCGTCTCATTTGCTAAAACAAAGTGATTAATAATTAATAGTAGTAAAATAAAAAAACCTGCCTTACTTTTCATTTTCTTTGCGATATATTTTCAATAATTTTACACAGCATTTCCTAAAAACTCCACCATATTTTGGTGGAGTTTTTTAGGGAATTTATTAGTTTTTAGTTTTCACTAAAATAACATGTCCATGAAACAAATTTCGATTCATCAGCACCTACAGTTGGTGTTGTAACATCTGTAGCATTGAAATTTGCATTGCTGCCAGTTTGATCATCACAAATTTCTGACACCATGTTTTTACAAGAGTCAGCTAAGTGAGACGTGTTAAATTGTAAATTTGAGAATGTTAAAGCAGAAGCTCCATTTGTATTTGTTGACCCATCAATCTCAAAGTCAGATTCGCAAGAAAAGTTATAGAAATATAAGTTTGTAAGGTTTCCTGTTGCTTCTTTTCTAAAGTCAGCATATTCGCCACCTCCTGGGTAAAACCCTTTTAAAGTGCCATTTGACATTGTAAACTGCCCTACCATAGAACCTTCTGGGCCATCAATTTCTAAAGCATGATCAGACTCAGCATCAGCTATTCCCATAAAGTTACTAATTGTTCCAGAGTATGATTGATCAATATCAAAGGCGTCGTCACCTTGTGCCCACACTAAAGCGTGATTGATATTAACGGAGCCTCCGAAGCACTCTATTCCATCATCAACATTCCCAATGACCTCTACGTATTCAACTGTTGTTCCAGAGCCTACTCCACCAAGTGTAAGACCATTAATTTCATTATCGTCTCCGAGTAAAGTTCCTCCGTGACGGATTTGGATATATCTAATAATTCCTGAATTATCATTATTGTCTGAGCCACCATATAATCCATTTGAATCAGATGCTGGAATGCCTTCAATTTGTTTTTCGGCAGCATCAGCTGATATTTCTGCATTACCAAGAATAATTACCCCTCCCCAATAGCCTTTGTATGATTCATCAAGGTTTGCAAAACCAGGATAATTTGAGTGAGTATTAGTAATTTGATCAGCTGTTGTTGTAAAAATAATTGGCTCAGAAGCAGTGCCTTCAGCCATCAGTTTACCCCCTCTCGCAATGATTAAAGCGCAAGCGTTAGCCTCTTGTCCTGGGTAGGCTTTAACAACCGTACCAGCTTCTATTGTTAAAGTTACACCTGAAGGAACAACAACACGCCCTGAAAGTTCGTATACATTATCTTTTGTCCAGGTTACATTTTCTGAGATAACACCTGAATATTCAGTTGTTATATTGGGTGTTGGAATAGGAGCGGGTTCACTATCACCACCACAAGATATAATAGCGAAAGATGTAATTATTAATGTTAGTTTTAAAATTGATTTTTTCATTTTTAATTAGTTTTAAATTTGTTTCTGCAAACAAACAGACTAACTGTATACTTTAAGTGATGTAATAATTATCAAAAAAGAAATTTTTACTGCAAAAATTGTAAAGTAATTGTAAAGTCATTAATGAATTCAAGGTAATATCTTGTAGCCTACTCCTTTTACAGTAATTATTGAATTTGGTCCTAAAGCCTCTCTAATACTTCTTATGTGAACATCAATAGTTCTACTACCCACAAATACTTTTAGCCCCCAAACATTGGAATATATTTCATCCCTTGTGAATACCTTTCCTGGCCTTGAAGAAAGTAAACAAAAGATCTTGAATTGTTTTTTTGGCAATAAAATATCCTTATTCATGTATTTTATTGTATGTGATGGAAAGTCTATAATAAAGTCATTTACTTTCTTAAAGCCCTTAAAGTCATTACTTGAGAATTTTATTTTCAACAATCCATTTATTTTGTTAATCAAAAGTTTAGGATTTATTGGTTTTGTAATAAAATCATTACATCCTGCCTTATATGCAGCTATTTTAGTATAGTTTTCATTTCTTGCGGATAAAATTACAATAATGATGTTGTTATTTCCTGAATCCCTGACTTCTTGACAAACTTCAATACCATCTATCTCAGGCATCATTATGTCCAAAATTGCAATATCTGGATTTTCTGATTTTATTTTATTTAAAGCATCAATTCCGTCACCAGACTTTATAACAGTGAAATTAGCTTGTCTAAGGTTGTATGACAAAAACTCTAGCGTATCATGTTCGTCATCAACAATTAAAATTTTCATTTTTTATTTCAAAAGTATACCTCAAAAACATTAGCTTAATTAAACTACAGTTAAATGTTTTTTAAAAAAATGTAAAGTAAAAAATATAAAAAAGCGGAAAACAATCTCAAATTGAGATGGATTCCGCTTTGGTGGACCTAAGTGTCCTTATTTCGAACTTTTTCACATAACTTTAATTCTTAACAATTTCTTAAATCATGAGCTTGAAATTAACGAAAACCTAATGAATGCATAGCTTTAACCTTTGGTTAACTCAATATGTGCGCTTTATAGTTGCTCTACTATATTTTAAATAGTTTTATTCTATATTAGCTTTGTATATCTTGCTGAAATTATATCCCTTGTTGCTAAACATACTTTAATCTATTTTTTACGTTTTTTAATTATGAAGAAAAAAGGCAGGCCATCAAGAAAAAAAAAGAAATTAAAAAATGGATACTATATGTCAATTTGTAATTCTATTTCATCAAAACCTGTAAGAATAATGAGAGATACCTTTGAAGAAATGAAATTAGTTGAGGAAAAATTTAGAAATCGTGATTTTAAGTATCTTGGTCAGGTCAGAGATAATAAATGGCTAGATGGAGAAAACAAAGGCAAGACAACTAATTGATATTACCATTAAATAATAAATAATTAATTTTTTTGAACAAAACCACTCAATTAAGTAGTTTTTTAAATCCTTGATTTATTTTCATATTTAACTGTTTGTAATAAATTTAGTTATATTTGATAATCTTAAAAAAAATTCAAAACATTCCATCATTAGATAAGTTGACTACTGCGCTATCTGAGGCAGATAAGGCTAGCTATTGTGATATATTACGTGCAATTAATTTTAGCCCTAAAGAACTTTCAAAATATTCTTCATGGTCTGAGGATTATTATACAAGAAACTGTATTCTAAATTGCGATAAGTTTGAATTAATACTCATATGCTGGTGTAGGAGCCATAAAACACCTATTCACGATCATGGAGGTGAAGAATGTTGGGTTAAGGTAATTAGCGGTCAGCTTGAAGAAGTCATTTATGGAAAGAATGAAAATGACGAATTAACTGTTTTAAGAACATTAGTCTCAAAAAAAAATCAAGTTACTTATATGAAAGATTTTATGGGGTTTCATAGTTTAGAAAACACTTCAGATAAAAGATGTATGACGCTTCATTTGTATGCAAAACCCATTAGAAAATGCAATGTTTTTGATGAAGATTCAAAAACTTTCATAAATAAAGAAATGGTTTATCATACAATACCAAATTAAAAATTAAACTATGACTACAATAAAAAACGATTTAAAATTATTCAATCAGCTTGCAGAAGTTTTAATTAGCGAAGAAAGTCAAAACCCTGTTGCTGAAAGAATAGAAGTAAATCAATTATATGATACTCTGGATTTATCTTTAGGCGAAAATGGTATTATTGATGAAAATTTAAAATCGTTGTTAAGAGATGTTTTAATAGCAACCCCAAAAACAGCAACAAGTTTATTTTTTAATCAACTTTTTGGAGGCAGGCAACCCAAAGCAATATTGGGTGATTTATTGGCTGTATTACTAAATAATAGTATGTACACCTACAAAGTAGCAGGTCCTCAGGTGGGTATAGAGCAAGAAATTATTAGAAAATCTTGCCAATTAGTTGGTTATGGTCCAAATAGTAATGGAACATTTCCAACAGGAGGGTCTATGAGCAATTACATGGCTTTAATTTTAGGGCGAGATGTAAAAGACCCTAAATGTCGTTTTGATGGAATGACAAAACCCTTAATTATTTATACTTCTATTGAATCACATTATTCGAACGCTAAAAATGTAAGTTTCGCAGGTATTGGTAGAAATAATATTCGATATATAGAAGTTGATAGCGAGGGCAAAATGATAGTTGAAAAGTTAGAAGAACAAATTAAAGAAGATATTAAAAATGGCTGCATTCCAACCTATGTAAATGCAACAGCAGGCACTACAGTTTTAGGAGCTTTTGATCCACTTGACAAAATTGCAGATATTACTGAAAAATACAATATTTGGTTACATGTAGATGGGGCATATTGTGGTAGCGTGATGTTTAGCAAAAAATATAAACACCTTCTGAAAGGAGTAGAAAGATCTGATTCATTTAGTTACAATGCCCATAAAATGCTGGGAACTCCCTTAACTTGTTCTATTCTTTTAGTAAATGATAAAAAACATTTACACAATTCCTTTAGTAATGATGCCAGTTATTTGTACCAAACAGATGGCGATGATTTTAATTTGGGTAAAACCTCCTTTCAATGTGGAAGAAGAAATGACGCTTTAAAGTTCTGGACACTTTGGAAATCTGTGGGAATTAATGGATTAGAAAAAATTATAAATCAACAATTCGAATTGGCTAAATTTGCCATTGATTACATTAAGAATAATCCTAATTATACCTTATATAGTTTTGATGACTCTATTTCTGTTTGCTTTAATTATAAAGACGTTGACCCTGTAAAATTATGTGCTGCTTTATATGAAAATCAAGAAACTGTTGTTGGTTTTGGTTCCTTTCAGGAAGATACCTTCGTAAGGTTTGTAACCATTAATGCAAATAACAGTAAAAATAACATCTTGAATTTTTTCAAAATTCTAGAAGATTTTGTTGCCAAAACACCTCAATTAAGAGTCACATCAGTATTAAATGTATAAGCTGTTTACATAAATATAATTTTAAGTTATAGTGATAGATCAAAATTTAGTAATCAAATTAGCTGTGCTAGCTGTTTATGTTGGAATTCTTTTTCTTATTGGGCTTTTAGCTTCTAGCAAAATAAAAGGGATGAGTGATTACTATGTTGGCGGCAAAAAAATGGGGTTTTGGGCGGTTGCTTTTTCTGCAAGAGCCACAGGTGAATCTGGTTGGTTATTGATTGGACTAACAGGAATGGGAGCTATTGCGGGTTATTCTGCTTATTGGGTTGTTATAGGAGAATTGTTAGGTGTTTTTATTTCTTGGCAATTTATGGCAAAACTTTTCAAAAAAAGATCAGATGCTTTTGGCGCAATTACAATTCCAGATTACTTACAATCTCATTTTAAAACATCGACTCATACGTTGAGAATAATAGCTTCTTTTATGCTGGTTGTTTTTATAGTTATTTATGTAGCTTCTCAGATAGATGTTACGGGTGTAGCCTTCGAATCTATGCTTGGAATAAATTACAAATTAGGTGCTTTGATTGGGTTTTTCATTGTGCTTGCATATATCTTCCTTGGTGGATTTGTAGCTGCGGTTTGGTCTGATTTTTTTCAGGGATTGCTAATGTTCTTTGGTTTAGTTTTATTACCTATTGTTGTTTGGTTTTCTATGGATCATGGCGCCGGAATTAGTGCTGAACTTAACGCTATAGATCCTACGCTGACCAATATTATGGGTAGAAGTTCTGATGGTTGGATGAACCTTTTTACTATTCTTGGATTTTCAATGATAGGTCTTGGTTTTTTGGGATCACCTCAAGTATATGTAAGATTTATGTCGATTAAAGACAAAAAAGAAATTGACAAAGGAAAATGGATTGCCTGTATATTTACCTTGTTAACAGATGCTGCCGCAGTAACTATTGGAATTTTAGCACGTATCTATTTTACTTCAGAGGGACAAGATCCTGAAGTTGTTTTAGGAAATAATGGAGAAGGTGTTTTAGGTATGATTACAGAATCGTTTTTGCCAACAATTTTGGCTGCCATTTTTGTGGCTATTGTTTTATCTGCAATTATGTCTACGATAGATTCTTTATTAATATTGGCCTCAAGTGCCATTACTCGAGATTTTTATCAGAAAATATTTAGACCCGATATCAAAAATGAAAATCTCACGAAATTTTCTAGGAGATCTACTGTAATTATAGCATTTTCAGCTTTAATTATTGCATTAATTATGAACTATGTTTCTCCGGATCGACAAATATTCTGGGTGATTATATTTGGTTGGTCTGGAATTGCAGCCACATTTTGTCCGGTAATTATACTAACTCTTTTCTGGAAAGGTTATTCTGAAAAAGGAGCTATTGCTTCTATGGCTTCTGGATTTATAGCGGTTATGTTATTCAATTTTATTTTTAAAGAAATGGAAACTATAGGGGCGTATTTTGTCGCTTTAGATGTATTATTCCCAGCATTCTTAGTGTCTATTATTGTTGGTTTTGTTGTTTCTAAATTATACCCTCCAAGCAAAGAAGCTCAAAATATGATTGAAAGAATTGACAATGGGTAAATATTCATTGTTTAGTTTGCATTTTTTTAATTTATCTTGAGAATAAAAAAGCGGAACACTGTCTCAAAATGAGATGGATTACGCTTTGGTGGACCTAAGCGTCCTTATTTCGAACTTTTTTATTTAGCTTTTATAAACCCTATGATTGAAATTATATAGACAATAATGTCCGGAATTACCATTCCAAAACTAAAATTCATTAATGGCTCATTAGAAAATACAGTGAAAAACATTAACATTAAAATTGATGTGCCAATAATGTAAGACAGTAATATTTTTTTTGCTGTTTCTAAAGAAGAATTTCTACATAAAATACATATTAAACCGATTATTAAAATAGCAGGAAATAATCCATAGTGCATTATTTCAACCATTCTAATTGCTTCCTGAGCTTGAGTGTTAAGCATAGTTGGAGCCATTTTTGTAATTGTGAATGCCATAACAAGTGACATTATGATATTAAACCCTCCAACAATTGATAAAGTAATTTTTGTTTTCATAAATTTTTTATTTTTAACAATAATACAAAAATCTACTCAATTTAGTGGGGATCTTTTTTGTGGACCTAAGTGTCCTTTTTTCGAACTTTTTTTGAAAATCTGCTATATATATTAGCTATTCAGTGATTTATTTATGTTGGTTAAAGATGATATTTGAAATTTTGCATAAAAATAATTTTAATTAAAAAACTATGTTAGGAAAACAAATATCGGATATGATGATCAAGCCAGGAAAAGCCCCTGTTTTTGAAACGCCAGACAAATATAATTTAGATTATGAAAATGTAACGTTTAAAACAAAAGATAACGTCATATTATCTGGATGGTTAATAAAAGGTAGAAATGAAAAACTTATCATTCAATCTCATTTTGGTGTTCAGTGTTCAAGATGTGGTTTTACAATTGAGGGAAAAGGATTAATGGAGCGTATGCTTTGGTCAAAAGACATACATTTTTTAAATCAAGCAAGCTATTTAGCAGAAGCAGGTTATTCTGTCTTAATGTATGACTTAAGAAATCATGGTCAAAGTCAAGAGGGAACTAATAAATGGATTACTTGGGGATTAGATGAAAGATTGGATGTATTAGCTGCAATAGATTTTATTTCTAATCATAAAGAATATAAGAATACAAAAATAGGCCTACTAAGCATTTGTATGGGAGCTGCTTCTTCTACTTTTGCATTTGGAATGGAAAAAGAAATGAAAAATTTCAAGAACTTAAAATCAATGATTGCAGTTCAACCATTAACCTATGATTATTTTTTAGAGAACTTAGGGCTTCCAAAATTTATTTTAAATTCCGGAAGTAAATACAGTAAAAATAATAGAAATACTGATTTAACTGGAGATTCTTTTCTTCCATACGTTAAAGACATATCAATCCCAACAATGATTATTCAAAATCAAAATGATCCAATGACTGATATGGATATGGTGCATTCTATTTTTGAAGATTTAATAAACGATAAAGAACTTATATTACTTGATTTAGAAAAGAAAAGAGGCGCAGCATACGACTGGATTGGAAAAAATCCTGAAAAAATTGTAAGTTGGTTTAATAAATTTTGTGTTTAGATATGGCTTTTTTAACATCAAAATGGATAATTTTTTTAGTTGTTACTTTACTATTTATTCTGTCATTTACTTTAAAAAAAACAGTTAAAAGTGAAATTTATATTAAGGCTAATAAGCATACAGTATGGAATGTTATAACTAATACAAATGATTATGAAAAATGGAATAGTGTATTAACGTTAGTTGATGGTAATATAGGTGAAAGACAAAAAGTAAAATATAACTTTACACAAGAAGAAGGTAAACAATACGATGTTTCCGTCGTTGTTAAAAAAATCTATCAAGATAGTATCTTAAATCAATGGGGTGGAGCTAAAGGAATAATAACCTATGATCATTTTTATTTACTTTCAGAAAAAAACAAACAAACAAAACTGATTATAAAAGAAGATTATAGTGGATTAATGGTCTTATTTTGGAGTCCAAACAAGGTTCAAAAAGCATATGACAGGTTGATTTTAGACATTAAAAAACAGTCTGAACACTTAGAAAATAATAAATGAAAAAAATTATAAGATTAAAATCAATAAGTGAGGTTCACAAGTTCTATAATTTACCTAAACCCAAACATCCGCTTGTTTCTATAATATATTTTGATGAAGGAGTTTTAAATGCTGAGTATGGCGAATATACTTATGTGTTTGACTTTTTTCAGATTAGTTTAAAAGAAGGGGTTAAAGGAAAATTTGTATACGGAAGAAATACTTATGATTTTGAAGAAGGTACTATGGCTTTTCTTAAACCTAATCAGTCAATAAAAATTGAAAAAAATAATCTTGTTACAAATAGTGGTGGTTGGATGCTATTGATTCATCCAGATTTATTACTTAAATCAGAGCTTAGTGATAAGATGAAAAACTATACTTTTTTTTCTTACGATGTTAATGAAGCACTTCATGTTTCTGATGAAGAGAAAATCATTATTAATGAGTTAGTAAAAAAAATTGAAAGAGAATATTGTCAAAATATAGACAGGCATAGTCAAACATTGATATTGTCCAATATTGAATTATTGTTAAATTATTGTTCTCGTTTTTATGATCGTCAGTTTTATACACGCACTAATGTGAATAATAACAAGGTAATTGATTTTGAAAATTTTATACAACAGTATTTTAATAAAGGTCAACAACTTAAATTGGGCTTACCTTCCGTTTCAGATTGCGGTATAGCATTAAATATGTCTGCTGGTTATTTGAGTGACTTGTTGAAAAAAGAAACAGGTATTAGCGCTCAAGAACACATTCATAATTATATTGTTTATAAAGCAAAATACTTGCTTTTAAACTCAAATGATTCTGTAAGTGAAATTGCCTTTCAATTGGGATATAATTACCCTCAACATTTTAGCAAGCTGTTCAAATCAAAAACAGGTTTAACACCTGTAAATTTTAGAAAATTAAATTAAACTCATGAAAGTTTTTGGTGTTTTTATTGGAATTTCTCTATTAATAGTAACATCCTTTGTTGTAATTTTTATTAATACTTATCCATCGTTAGGAGGAAAAAATTCTCGTGCCGATATAAAACGATTCAGTAATTCAGAAAATTTCTACAATGGTGTTTTTAATAATTTATCTGTGACAAACATGAATATGAGTTTAAGGGACATGATGTCTTTAGGGTTTAAATTTTTATTTGATAAGAATAACCGGTTTCCCAAAAAAGAGCCTCCAATAAACTCAATTGATTCTTTTAAAATTAATAATATAAAAGATGATTTTGCAATGATTTGGTTTGGACATTCTACTTTCTATGTTAAATTAGAAGGTTATCATATTTTACTAGACCCAATGTTTAGTGAAGTTCCAGCACCACTTCCTTTTTTAGGAAATAAAAGGTTTCAATCTAAATTACCTCTTAATATTGATGATTTACCAGAAATAGATTTCGTTTTTATTTCACACGATCATTATGATCATTTAGATTATAAATCAATTCTAAAACTATCGAAAAAAGTTAAACAGTTTTATGTTCCATTAGGTGTGAGTAATCATCTTGTAGAATGGGGTGTTGATATTGATAGAATTATAGAATTCGATTGGTGGGATTCAAAAGAATTAAACAACCTAAATATTATATTCACTCCTGCTCGACACTACTCTGGAAGAAATATTAATAATCGTTTTTCTAGTTTATGGGGCTCGTGGGTAATAAATGGTTTGAATACTAAGTTGTTTTTTAGTGGTGATAGTGGATACGATAGTCATTTTAAAACTATTGGAGATAAATATGGCCCGTTTGATTATGCGTTAATGGAGTGCGGGCAATACAATAAATTATGGTGTAATATTCATATGATGCCCGAAGAAACTGCTCAAGCTAGCATTGACATTCAAGCTAAAACAACTTTACCCATACATTGGGGTTCTTTTGCTCTTGCTTTTCATGAATGGAACGAGCCTGTTGAACGATTTACAAAGAAAGCTGATGAGCTAAATTTAAGTTTTATGGTTCCCAAAGTTGGTGAGATAATTTATAAGAATAATAAATATGAACCAAAAAAATGGTGGATCAATGAATAAACACTAGATGATTTAACATAATTATTGACATAACCATTTGTTATTTAATCTCAATAAAAGAATTATAAGACATTGTGAGAAAAAAAGCGGAAAACTATCTCAGAATGAGATGGATTCCGCTTTGGTGGACCTAAGCGTCTTTATTTCGAACTTCTATTATAAAGCCCCAAGCATTTAGCTTGGGGCTTTTAAATTTAAAATATTTCGATTCTTTTATTGAAGCACCATTTTACTGTTGACATTTCCTTTGTCTGAACTTATCTCTAAAAAGTAAACACCTTTAGGTTTATCAGTCATTTTTAACTCGTAGCTGTATGATCCGTTAAAGTCAAACAATTCTTCATTAAAAATCTCCTCTCCTATGACATTGACTACTTTAATAATTATAGATTGTATTTCTTTTGAACTGAATGATATGTTAAAAATATCTCTTGTTGGATTAGGATAAATGTTTAAATCAGAAACAATATCAGATTCTAATCTTGCTCCACCTAGAGTGTATTCAACTGACGATGAGAAGATAGCCACACTAATATTAGTTATTCTTTATTTGATATTAAAAACTAAGCCATTAAACTTAGTTAAGAATGATTATAAAATGGAAAATGAAATAAAATTATACATTGATCAAAACCTACCTAATGTTACCATTGTCAAATTATTAGATGTATTTAACATATCCAATGCTGAGTTATACAAAGCTATGAGGAATGAGAAGCCAGGCCATTATATCCGAACTAAACGTTTGGAAAAACTTAAAGAGGCTAAGTTAAACTCTAAATCTATTGAAGAGGCTAGTTCTTTAACAGGTTTCTCAATTAGTTATTTAAAGAAAATTTACACTTGATGAAAATCATGAAACATCAAATGTAGATATCGGAAATCATTGTTCAGACCCTTATGACTTTGATTTTAAAGGAACCTGTTAGAAACACATTCTTGACTACTCGATTTTTAATATTTCAAGATTAAATAAGGACAAGAAGTTCGATTTATTTAATCAAGGTCGACTAACTTTTTACATTTTACTTGCTGTTATTAAAATAAACTGTAATTTTGCAAGTGATTACTCACTATGACTGAAAAACAAGAAAAGATCATTGAAGCGGCTCTGGAATTATTTTCAAAGAATGGTTTTCATGCTACCTCAACCAGCAAAGTAGCAAAGCATGCCGGGGTGTCTGAAGGACTTATCTTTCGTCATTTTGAGAATAAAAACGGCTTATTAACTGCCATTGCTAAAATGGCAGAAGAAAAAATGGGTGGTGTTTTTTATAGTGTCATCACAGAAAGTGACCCTAAAAAACAAATCCGCCTCTTCCTTGAAATGCCTTTCGAAATTAAAGAGGAAGATAAAGAGTTTTGGAGACTTCAGTTTAAATTAAAGTGGGAGCTAAACACCCATAGTAAAGATAAAATGAAGCCTATTACAGATGCGCTGACTATTGCACTCCAAAAGCTGGGGTACAAATCGCCAGAGATGGAGGCTCACTTCCTTTTGTTTTTTGTGGAAGGAATCTCTACCTCTATATTAAGAAAAAGCATGCGTCTTGATCAAAAGGAAGTTATATCCTTCCTTATTAATAAATATGACTTGTAAAAAATTTAAACTTAAAGTAAGTAAGTAATCACTAATAAAAGCAAAAAATGGAACTATTAAAACTCGCAATCGACTGGGCAAAAACAGAAATCTTTTCATCAACTTTCTTTGTTGTTTTTGGCATCCTCTTTTTATTGGCAAGCCTAGGGTTTTGGCAATTTGGTAAAACTGATTTAGCAAAAGCCTATATAATACCAAGCTTAGTAGCTGCTGTTTTGCTATTAATCATAGGAAGCGGATTAATTTATAGCAACCTATCCAGAGTAAATAGCTTTCCAAACGATTATAGACAGGATGCTGTGAGCTTTGTAGAATCAGAAATTGACCGCACTGAAAAGACTTTAAAAGGTTATAAAAATGTATTTGTTATCATCCCGTTAATCATCGCTATCTGTGCCTTGTTAATGATCTTTTTCGACTCAGCAGTTTGGAGAGCAAGCTTGATAACAACCATTGCGATGATGTCTGTCATTTTATTGATAGACGGCAATGCCGGGTCTAGGATTGAGGCCTACCATAAGCAGTTATTATTAATTAAGGAAAAATAAAGCAAAATGAAAAAAGTAGTTTTAATAACAGGCGCTTCTACCGGAATGGGAAAAGATGCTGCCTTACACTTAATTAAAGAAGGGTACATTGTGTATGGCGCTGCGCGTAGACTATCTCATATGGATGACATAGTAGCGAGAGGCGGACACGCTATACAGCTGGACATCCTTGATGAAGCGGCTATCGATGAAGCTGTTCATCGAATTATGGACGAGCAAGGAAGAATTGACATACTGATCAACAATGCGGGCTATGCTGTTTGGGGAGCCGTTGAAACTGTTTCTATGAAGGATGCTAGGAGACAGTTTGATGTGAACATCTTTGGGCTGGCAAGCCTCACCAAAAAGATCATTCCCATAATGCGCGCTCAGCAAAGTGGTAAAATCATCAATTTATCCTCTATGGGAGGTCGCATATACTCTCCATTTGGCGCTTGGTATCACGCAACCAAACATGCCTTAGAGGGCTGGTCAGATTGTTTGCGTATAGAGCTCAAAGAGTTCGGCATCAATGTCATCTTAATAGAGCCAGGAGCAATAAACACTGAGTTTGGAGATGTTATGATGAGTGATATGCTTGAAAGAGCCAAAGGAAGTCCTTATGAACAAAAAGTTAGCGCTATGCACAAAGCGTCCTTAGAAGTGTATGAAAAGGGAACTGGATCGCCTCCATCGGTTATAACAGACCTTATTATTAAGGCTATTAACAGTGCCAAACCAAAAACACGCTATGTAGGTGGCAAGTATGCCAAACCAATGCTATTCATTAGAAAATGGTTTGGAGAAAGAGCTTTTGAAATGGCTGTAATGAGCCAAATAAACGCCATAATCAAAAAGAAGTAAAATGAAAGTTATCATTACAGGAGCCACTGGGATGGTAGGTAAAAGCGTATTGCTGGAATGTTTAGATCACAAAAAGGTTGAAAAAATTCTAGTTGTTAACCGGAAACCTTTAAAAATGAAACACCCAAAAGTAGTAGAGTTAGTTGTTTATGATTTTAATAATATAACTCAGTATCAAGACAGCTTAAGGGATTATGACGCTTGTTTCTTTTGTATGGGTATATCATCAATTGGATTAAACGAATCTACCTATACGGGTGTTACCTATGGTATTACAAAGGCTTTTGCAGACACCCTATTTAAGCTAAATAAAAAAATGGTGTTCAATTATGTTTCAGGTACTAATACGGACAGTAGTGAGAAAGGCAACAGTATGTGGGCAAGAGTGAAGGGGAAAACAGAAAATTACATTCTTAATAAGGGCTTTAAGGATGCTTACATGTTTCGCCCTGGCGCCATTGTTCCTGAAAAAGGAATCAAATCCAATACCGTTTGGTACAATGTTTTGTATGTGTTGGCAAGGCCTTTTTTTCCACTAATGAAAAAAAATAAAAACATTACCACTACTTCCAAGCTTGGGGTAGCCATGATCAATACGGTCTTAAAACCCACTGATCTTAAGCACTTAGAAAATGTGGATATCAATAGATATGCTGTATTATAAATGAATCAAAAAAAAATGATTGGAACAATTGCATGGAGCGTAGTTGGCTTAGCCATTGTTGGGAGTTGTCTTTTCTTAGGCTTTAGTCCAGAATTTGGCGGTAAACATTCGAAAGAGGATCTTAAGCGGTATGAGCGCTCTGGGAATATTAAAGATGGTGTGTTTCAGAATAAGACTACCACTAAAATGGACATGAGTATGAAAGACATGGCCTCTATTATGAAAGAGTTTCTTTCGAAAAAAGGAGAGAAAACTCCCGATCGTGAACCTCCATTTAAAAAAGTTGACTCAACCTTATTAGCTGATTCTTATGACGACTTTTCTTTTGTCTGTTTTGGACATTCTACCTTTTTTCTTAAAATGGGGCAAAAGAAAATACTTTTAGACCCTATGTTTAGCAATGTTCCTGCTCCACTTTTTTCCAAGAATTAGCGGTTAGTTTTACTTTATTTATTTCAAATTATTTGTTTCAAATATAAAAAAGATAATAAACTATTACGTCACTAAGTTTATTGGTAGTGATAAGAAAGAGCGGGGTGTTATTCTATAAACTAGATTTTCACAAAATCATTATAAATAATATTCGCTATTAACCGAACATCTTATTATAAGATTTTGATTTTTTTAAGCAGATAACTTAAATAAAATTTATCTAACTATATAAGCCGGGTCTCTCATAAAACTATACTAAAAAACTCTTCTAAGTTAATTTTTTGTTGTTAAAGAACCTCAAATCTTTGTGAGAATAAAAAAAGCGGAACACTGTCTCAAAATGAGATGGATTCCGCTTTGGTGGTCAATAAGTTTTTTCGAATTAACTTTTGATAACTCTACCTCCAAATAGGATCGCGCCTAACAATGCTAATAATATCCCCGTAGATTGTTTGTCATTTTTCGACTTGTCGATCTTAGGCTTATATTTTAGTAACTCTTGATTTAGTGAATGATTCTCAACCATCTTTTCTTTTAATCTATATCGATATTCATCTCTTTCATCAACTGCCTTATCAGCTCGCTTCATCTCTAAACCAACTCTGTAGTCTGCTGATTCTCTATCTTTTAATAATCTAATGTTCTTTTTTTTGAGCGAGTCATTTTCCTCTTTAAGTTTCAATTCATTTTTACTAGGCTCATTTTCTTTGCCATATTTATGCTTGTAAGTGTCTATAATGCTCAATATAAATTCCGAAAGTGTGATGTCGTGAGACTGTGCTATTTTCACTAGCTCGGCTTTTTGTAAGGCACTTACCTTAGTGCTTAAAGTGATATTTCTGTGTTGATTATTTCTCATATAATTTAATTTATGCCTTGTTTACCTTGGTATACTTAGGTAGACTTCAAGTATACTTAGGTAGACCGACTTGTCTTTATTTTTAGCAAGCTCATTTTTATGCTCTTTTTATATAAAATCAAGCTTGTTTATATAGTGTTATATAAAATTTCAACACTAATATTACTACAAAATTACTAAAACATTGTAATATTACAAACTAATTGATTACTTTTGTTGTATGAAGAAACTCAATATCAAAGATTTTAAGGACAATTTTAATCCAAAGAATAATAAATTAGAGGTTATCCGCGAGAGGGTGTTTTCTAAGACTCAGGTTGATGTTGTGTATTCTGATTTTACTAATTGGGAGCGTTATGGACTGATTGATATTAAACACAATGTGGGTAAAGGCGGACATAAAAAACTAAGCTATGTAGACTATGTCTGGCTTAGTATTATTAAAGAGTTAAGATCATTTGGATTTACTTACGATCAAATCAAAAAATGTCAAACGGAACTTTTTAGGAATCTATTAAATCGTGATGATTTATCCTTAATTATAGAAAACAAGGACTATATCAATGCAAAAAGCAAAGGCAAGTTAGAGGGCTTAGAATATTTTGATAAAGATGCTATTGATAAGGTTAGTGGTGAGCTGTTCTTTATAGAGGCAATGATATTGAATGTATTGCAATTTGGTGAGAGTACCATATTCCAATTTTTCAAATCGGACCCTGTAAGAGTTAGTGTGATGAGCGTTAATATAATAAGGGATTTTAATGAGATGGGTGCTAGTGAATTAATTAGTCAGCTTGCTCAAAGTAGTCATGTTAATATTTCACTATCTAATATTATATCGAAGTTCTTAGTCGATGGTGAGGAGTCATTTGAGTCTAATGTCAGTAATCTCATTAGTGAAAAAGAACATGAAATACTAAAAGCTATTAGACACAATTTCCATGAGCTTAAATCCATTACGGTTCGCTTTGATGGTAAAGCCGAGCCCTGTTTAATGGAAATTAAGAGTATGAAAAAAGTAAAGGTCGAATCACGACTACTTGAGCTTATTAATAAAGGAGAATACGCTGATATTGAAATCAAAACAGTTGATGGTAGAATAAGCCATTATGAAAAGGTCAAGAAAGTAAAACTATAATACCGAACACATCGGATTAAAGGTTACATAGTAAGCCTATTGAACACATCAAAGGTGATGCACAACATGTAAGTTGTGAGTTTAAATCAAATAAAGAAAGACTTAGTGCTATCACTAAGCAAACAAAAAAATGAAAAGGGTGAGCAGTTAACTAAAGAGCAGTGTCAGCTTATTATTGATGAGCTAGCTATTT
This sequence comes from Flavobacteriales bacterium, assembly GCA_965661345.1. Classification (GTDB taxonomy): domain Bacteria; phylum Bacteroidota; class Bacteroidia; order Flavobacteriales; family UBA7312. Next base: position 26,367 of record CBFIDK010000004.1, read on the forward strand.
TCTCAAATCTCATTGTAGAGTATATCATCACCCATGAAAGTATTAATCTAAACAGTGAACAAGATGAAGAAAATTGATCCTTATTTCCAAAAGTTAGCAAATAGCTACTCAAATGATAATCACACCACTTCTAATAAAGCGGTTATCTATACAAGAGTATCAACAAAAGAACAAGCCGAGAATAACGCTTCACTACAAACCCAAAAGAAATACTGTCAAGACTTTGCTAAAAAGAAAGGGCTTATTGTTCTGGACTATTTTGGCGGCACCTTTGAGTCTGCCAAGAGTGATGAGCGAAAAGAGTTTCAGCGCATGCTATCTTATGTTAAACGCAATAAGGAGGTAGATACCATAATAGTATACTCCTATGACCGTTTTTCAAGAACAGGACCCAATGGAGCCTACATTAGTCAGCAGTTACTTAAAAATGGAGTGAAGACTCTATCAGCAACACAAGAGGTAGATCCCCTTTCTCCCTCGGGTAGCTTTCAACAAAACCTTTACTATATGTTCTCTCAGTTTGATAATGAACTAAGAAAAGACAAATCAGTAACGGGGATGAAAGAAAGACTTAGAGAAGGTTATTGGCTATCAAAACTACCACGAGGCTATAGCAATGATAATAAGGGTAAGAAAAGTAATATTCAACACTTATATATCAATAATGAAGGAAGACTGATCAAAAGAGCCTTTATGTGGAAATTACAAGGAAAGAGAAACATTGATATTGCAACTAAGCTACAAAGAGCAGGTATGGAAATAAAGCACAAGAGATTGAATAATATTTTCACTAATCCTTTTTACTGCGGTAAAATCATCAATAAACTCATTCCAGGTGAAGTGATTGAGGGTAAACACCCAAAGCTTGTAAGTGAAAAAGATTGGCTGAAAGTAAATAATGTAGTGACCAATAATCATCGCTTACAAACAAAGAATACTAATCTTGAGCATATACCACTAAAAGTATTTATGAAATGTGAAAAGACAGGTGATCCACTAACAGGCTATCTTGTCAAGAAAAAGGGAATATGGTATTATAAGTCAAGAAGTAAAGGAACAAAGTTAAATGTCAACGCTAATAAGCTGAATAACACATTTGCCGAGCATTTAAAAAACTACGAACTAAGAGATGGATTAGAAAAACCATTTAAACAATTAGTGACATATGCTTTTAGTAAATACCATTCTAATAAACACTTTGATTTGAAGCAATTGTCAGCTCAAAAGAAAAAGGTAGAAGATCAGCTTGAGAAATTAGAAGAGCGATTTGCAATTGGTGAAATAGGTCAAGATTTATACCAAAAATACACTCAAAAATTTGGTGATGAGCAGACTGAAATTGAGCAAAAAATAGACTTTGGGCAAAACGGCAGTTCGAACCTTGAAAAGGTCACCAATGAAGCCATAAAAGTATCGAAAAATCTATCCTCTACATGGTTAGATATGTCATATGATCAAAAATATGAACTTCAACAATTTGTGTTTCCCAAAGGGGCAACTTATAACAAGGAAAATAACCGAGTTCGAACTCCTGAAACACATTTATTATTTGAGCTAACTAAAAGAACCACAGGACTTTGTGAGAATAAAAAAAGCGGAACACTGTCTCAAAATGAGATGGATTCCGCTTTGGTGGGCAATGAGGGACTCGAACCCCCGACTTCCTCCTTGTAAGGGAGGCACTCTGAACCAACTGAGTTAATCGCCCAAAATGGTTGGCAAATATAACTGATTTTATATCAATCACAAATTTTCATTTCAAAAGTATTTTTATAAAATTTCTGCTACTGTAAATGTACTACCACCTACAAATATTAAATCGTTTTTACTGGCTTTTGATTTTGCAGACTCAAAGGCATCTTTTACAGATGAAAATGACTTTCCATATAGAGCGTATTTTGCAGCTGATTTCTCCAGTTCAACTTCGTTTAATGCTCGTGGAATATCGGCCTTGCAAAAATAATATATAGCATCTTTTGGTAATAAGTTCAATATGTCATTAATGGATTTATCTCCGACCATACCCAATACAAAATGTAAGTTTTCGTAAGGGATTTTTTTTATTTGCTCGACAAGCATAAGTATACCGTCAACATTATGTCCTGTGTCACAGATAGTGAGAGGGCTAGTATTTAAAACTGTCCAACGGCCTTGTAACGAAGTGTTTTTTTGAACATTTTTGAAACCATCGACAATGTTTTTTTCTGAGATTTTCCAGCCTAATTCAATTAGTAATTCAATGCTTGTATTTGCCGTTGATATATTTTCTCTTTGGTAAGAGCCTAGTAAATCTGTTGATAGAGTTGTTGGCTTCGAGACAATTAATGTAGAATTTTTTGTGTCGGCTATTTCTTTGTAAATTGGTAGTGTGCTTTCTTGATATCGTCCAATAACAACGGCAATATTAGGTTTAATAATGCCTGCCTTTTCAATCGCTATTTTTTCAATGGTATCACCTAGTAAATTAGTATGATCTAGCCCGACATTCGTAATTATAGAAAGCTCGGGTGTAATAATATTAGTGCTATCCAACCGTCCGCCTAATCCTGTTTCAATTATTGCTATATCAACCTTTTCCTTTGAGAAATGGTGAAAGGCCATTGCCACAGTCATTTCAAAAAATGACATGCCTATTTCAGTAAACCATTCTTTATTAGATTCTACAAAGTCAATAACGCTATTGCGACTAATCATTTCTCCGTTTATTCTGATTCTTTCTCTGAAATCTTTTAGGTGAGGCGATGTGTAAAGTCCAGTCTTGTAGCCGGCTTCTTGAAAAACAGAGGCAATCATATGGCTTGTCGAGCCCTTCCCATTTGTGCCGGCAATATGTACGGATTTAAATGTTTTGTGAGGGTTTCCAAGCTTTCCGCATGCTAAAACAATATTACCGATATCGGCTTTGTAGGCTAATTCTCCACTTCTTTGGTACATTGGCAATTGAAGAAACAGCCAATCAATACATTCTTGATAAGTCATTAGTTCAACGTAAAGTTGTAGATGATAGTCCCAATTTGAATTTCGGGTGCAGAACTGTTAGCTTCAAAAGTTGTTTTAAGCGCAGCTTCTTTCGCTTTTGCATAAAGGTAAGTGTTGGTTGTTGTTGAGCCTTTAGCTCCAGGGCTTGCATTAATTACCTTTCCATTTCTATTGACTCTTATTGTAACAACTACTTTACCTTGTTGCTGTGATTCATTAATGGGTTTGATAATATTTTCTATTGTTCGTCCACCCAGTTTATAAGCCACTCCGTTTGTGCCAACACCGCCACCAACATAAGCATTAGATTTTGGATCGCCTTCTTCACTGCCTTGGTCGCCGCTGCCTTCACTAATGCCTTGGCTTGAACTATTATTTTGTTTTTTACCTGGGTAAAGGGCTTTGGTGTTTACTACTGGTTCAGGTTTTTTTTCTTCTACTTTTTCTGCCTCTTCTGTTTTTTTCTGTTCCTCTACCTTTTGTTTTACAACTGGTGTTTCCTCAATTTCTTGTGTACTTATTTCTTCAACAGTTGGGTTGTTTTCAATTATTTCTTCAGGGGCAATTTTCTCTTCTTCAACAATTTGTTCAGGTTGCTCATTGCCACTTCCAAAATCTTCATAACCAAAATTGATAGTTATTCCTTCTTCTGGTGGCGGAGGAATTCGGTATGTCAATCCTAGAAAGATAAAGCAAATCAAAAGAAATAAGTGAAACACTAATGTTCCAACTATTGCTTTTCGTTTGTTGCTTTTTGGATTAGACATTTACATTTTATTTTGGGTTTGTAGCTAGAACGACTTTGTATTTATTTCGGTAAGCGATGTCCATTACTTTGACAGCAAACTCTATATCAACCGTTTTATCTGCGTGTAAAACTATTGCAGGTTCAACTTCATTAGAGAGTATTTGAATTAGTTGATTCTCTAAGTCTTCAAAAGGCACTTTTTTATCTTCAATAAAATATTCTATTTCAGGCGTGATGGATACGGAAACGGTTTGTTTTTCTAGAGTTCTTGCTTTACTGTTTGGTAACAGTAACTTTAAAGCATTTGGACTTACTAGGGTAGAGGTGAGCATAAAAAATATAAGCAATAGAAATACTATGTCTGTCATTGAAGACATACTAAAATTAGCACTGACTTTATTTTTACTTCTTAAACTCATTTGTTGTTATGTAATAAGTCCATAAAGTCGGTTGTTGTAGTTTCCAATAAAAAGACAACCTTTTCTACTTTAGTCACTAATAGGTTGTAAGCAATATATGCAATGATACCTACTACCAAACCTGCAACAGTTGTTACCATCGCTGTGTATATCCCTTTTGAAAGCATTTCAATATCTATGTTTCCGCCAGCACTTGCCATCTCATGAAAGGCTACAATCATACCAATAACAGTACCTAGGAAGCCAATCATTGGTGCTGCTCCTGCTATTGTTGCTAGGTTAGCTAAATTATTTTCCAAAACATAGACTTCTAACTTACCTTGATTTTCAATAGCTGATGAAATATCAGTCATTGGTTTGTCTATTCTGTTAATGCCTTTTTCTAACATTCTTGAGATAGAACTATCTGTATTTTTACACAAGGTTTTTGCCGCTTTAATATCCTTGTCTTGAACATAATTTTTGATGCTATTCAAAAAGCTTGAGTCTATTTTTCTGGCTTTATTGAGTGTGGTGTATCGTTCAATAAATAGGTAAACTGAAATCACGGACAAAACACCAAGAGTTATCATAATAATGTTACCACCTGTGCCACCACTTGTGATAAGTTCTAGTATAGAAAGTGTTTTTTCTTCTACCATTTCCCCCTCAATGGACGCCTGTGAAAGTGTGTCGCCAAGTGTGTTGATTTGTAATAACAATGATTTCATAGTAATCTATTTTTATAAAAACGAGTTTTTAAAAGTACTTATTGCATTAAGATAAAAGTAATAGCACCAGCAATGTACCCTAAAAATGCTAATAGACTGATTTTTTTCATGTACCAAATAAAATCAATTTTTAGAATTCCCATTGCGGCAACACCGGCAGCAGAGCCAATGATTAATACACTACCTCCAGTACCTGCACAATAAGCCAAGAACTCCCAAAATGTGCCATCGACTGCAAATACTCCAGTTCCAATGTCGTACATCCCCATTGCTCCAGCTACTAATGGAACGTTATCAACGATAGCAGATAATAAACCTATGATTATATTAATGGCATAAATGTTTCCGTCAAAGGTATTGTCTAAAATCATTGCCATATCGTCCAAATGACCCATGCTTTGTAGAGATGCCACGGCCAATAGAATTCCTAAGAAAAAGAAAATAGTAGGGACATCAACTTTTTTTAATACTCCAATAATGGTAAGGTTGGATTTGTTTTCATGATTTTTACTTCTATGAAGTAGCTCAGTAGTTAGCCACATTACCCCTAAACTAAATAATATTCCTACATATGGAGGTAAGTGAGTTATGGTTTTAAATACAGGAACAAAAAGTAAACCTGACAGCCCTAAGAAGAAAATAAACTTTCTTTCAAAAGGAGTAGTCGGATTTGTAATATGTTCAACTTCCTCTGATTCTTCAGGGCGGTTAACATTACCTTTTAGCTTAAATGTTAAATATATAAGTGGCACAACCATACATACTAAAGATGGAATGAAAAGCATTGTAATAATGTTAGCTGCGGTTACTTGACCACCTATCCAAAGCATAATGGTGGTTACATCACCAATCGGTGACCATGCCCCTCCAGCGTTTGCAGATAGAATAATCATTCCGGCAAACATCCATAAATCTTCTTTGTCTTTAATGAGCTTGGTAAGTAGGGCTGACATAACTATGGCAGTCGTAAGATTATCCAATGCTGCCGAAAAGAAAAAGGCAAGTGTAGATAAAATCCAAATTAATTTTACTTTGTTAGTAGTTTTTATTCTATCTGTAATAACAGAAAACCCTTGATGAGCATCAACTAACTCTACAATAGTCATTGCACCAAGTAAAAAGAATAAAATTTCAGCGATATCTACTAAATGATGCGAAAGATGTTCACTGACATGGTGAGCGTCAACACCACTAAAGGCATACAACGTCCAACATAAAGAGCCTGCTATCAGAGCACTTGCTGCTTTGTCAATTTTTAATGGGTGTTCTAGAGCGATGAATAGATACCCAACAACAAAAACTATTAACATTAAAAGGTAAATCATGATTTATGTTTAATTACGGATTATTTGATTTTTTTGCAAATATACTGTTGTAGATGGAAAAGCAAAATCACATTTGTTATTCTTTACTATTTCCATAATTTTAAAGTTAATCTCTTCTTTTACATCGATGAAGTCGTCCCACTGTGTTGAGTCTACATAGTATAAAACCATAATGTCTAAAGAACTAGCGCCAAACTCCTGAAACTTAACTCGCCCTTCTTGGTCAGTTCTAGGGTGTTCGTTTATTAATGTTTCAATTTCTTTTACCACTTGTTTCAATTGGTCGATAGAAGTATCATACGTTAAACCGATATAAAATCGTGCGCGTCTAACTTTTCTTTTGCCGAGGTTATCAAGCTCTGCGGAAATCATGTTTTTATTGGGTACTGTAACTACACTTTTATCAAATGTTATAATACGCGTGGATCTAAAACCAACTTTATCAACCGTTCCAGTAATATTTCCTGTTGAGACTAAGTCGCCAACAACAAATGGTTTATCAAAAAATATAGTGAACGAACCTAAAAGATTTTCTAAACTTTCTTTTGATGCCATGGCAATTGCGATACCACCAATTCCTAAACCGGCCGCAAGAGCAGTGACGTCTACATCAAAAATTTGACTGAGTAATACAAAGAATAAGATAATATAAACGGTAATTTTTCCAGCTTCAATTACGAAAGGCACCAGTTGGTCATCCATTCTATTCTCAGTAGCAGCGGCTTTATTTTTAAACACAATACCGAAATAATCAACCAATCTTAGTGCAATTCTCAATATTGAAAATAGTACAACAAGGGAGAATACTTTTACAATTAGTTTTTCTAAGTCAAAGTTTGCGTTATCAAAAGTCAGTTCTACGGGAAAACTGATATTCAAAGCACCCAAATAAATGAACAAAAGAAATAGAGCAAATGATATTGGCTTTATAAGAAGTTCATTAAACTTTTCTTGGTTTATTGAGGCGTCTCTGTTAAGTAATTTAAAAAGGAAATTGCTGAGGTATTTTGAAATGAGTTTTTTAAACATCAATCCAAATAGAATAAAGCCTATTAGCCAGCAATAGTTTTCTATTGAGTTACTTAAAAAAGTATGTTGTAAAAGTTCTTTTGTGTCCATAATTAAACAAGTTGGTTAAGTGCAATTTCAAAAGATGTTTTGGAAATATTTTTTCTTGTTGGGTTTATCTTATGAGATTTTTTTAGTGCGTTCATTATAGTTTTTGAAGTGTCTTCAAAAATAGCAGTATCGGTCATTTCGATATCGGCATTCATCAAATAGGCAAAAACTCTTGCCATCCCGCAATTTGCAATAAAATCTGGTATAACACTAAGGCGTTCATCAGTAAATTCACTAATGTCTCCAAAAAAGATTTCCTTATCAGCGAAAGGTACATTAGCACCACATGATATGACCTCTAGTCCTCCGTTAATCATTCTCTCTATGTGGTTTTGAGTAACTAGCCTCGAAGCGGCAGCGGGCACAAATATTTCGGCACCTATGTTCCAAATTTTCGAATTGACTTCATCGAAGGATAGCATTTTGTCTGAAGATAATTTATTACCATTTTTATTTAGGAATAGTTGTCGAATTTCCTCGAAAGAAAAGCCTTCCTCATTAATTAATCCGCCTTCTTGGTCAATAATTCCAACTACCTTTCCGCCAGATTGTGCTTGATAGAAAGCGGCAGCTGAACCAACATTTCCCCAGCCTTGAATTATTATTCTTTTATCTTTTACACTTTCATTGTGAAGTTTGTAAAAATGCTCAATAGCCTCAGAAACTCCATATCCAGTAATCATATCAGCTACTGTATATTTTTTGTCAACATTTGGCGTCAGTGATTCATCTTCAATAGCTAACAAAACGCCTCTTTGAAGTTGAGAAATAATTTTATTTTTTTCTTCGGGACTTGGATTAAAATGGCCATTAAAAACACCCTCTTGCGGGTGTTCAACTCCTAGTTCTTTTGTAATAGGAATGACTTCATGAATTTCATCGACGTTTAAATCGCCACCAGTTCCATAATAATTTTTAAGAAGGGGACTAATCGCCGCATACCAACGTTTTAAAACGCCTTCTTTTCTAGGGTCTTTGGGGTCAAAATTTATACCAGATTTAGCGCCGCCTATGGATGGGCCAGCTACAGTAAATTTCACCTCCATGGTTTTTGCTAACGATACAACTTCATGCTTGTTCAGGCCTATTCTCATTCGAGTGCCACCACCTGCTGCGCCACCTCTTAATGAATTAATAACTACCCATCCTTGAGCTTCTGTTTGGCTATCGCTCCATTCAAATACAATTTCAGGCTTTTTGTTTTCGTATTGGTTTAATAAATTTTTCATCGAAAGTAAATTTCAGCAAAAGTAATTATTATTAGCTAAAATATTTACCAGTAGTTGAATTCCTTTTTGCACCTGTAACAGACGCTATACAATTGATTTCATTTCGCCTATTCAACACGCCCAAAAGACCAAAAATCATAGCTTCTTTATACTCAATGAGATTTTTATCGCCCAACACAAAATTTGATTTTGAATGTGATTGTATTCTATCCATCAAAAAGAAGTTGTAGACTCCTCTCTGAATAGCCTCAATACAAATAGTTTGGCTTAGTCGTACTTTCTAAACATAAAATAATGTCTTTGACACCCTCGCACTGTTTTTATTTCTTTGTTTTCTTTTTGAAGAAAAAGGGTACAAAAAACACGGATAAAGCTCCCATTAAGCCAGCAATAATGCTGTCAGTAATAAAATATAAAACAATTGCAAGCGGAATGTAAAACAATATACTTTCTAAAAAATGTTTATTCATAACTAAGTATGGATTAATCTAATGTATCTGAACCAAAATTTCATAAAAAAAAATTTGATTTAATTTATTGCATCTGCTTTGTAAGTATCAAAATGCAAGTTATTTAAAAACTCCATTGTGGATAAATTATAATGATTAAATAAAACAGTATCTAATTTAACAGTTATGTTTTGAGCATAAAGAGAAGATATAAAAAGGCTAGAAATAATTGTAAGTGTTTTTATCAATTTAAGATTAGAGCTAAAGTTAATAAAAATAATCTTCTTTACTGAATTTTAATTTTATCAATTGTACTTAGAGATTTTACAAATTCTAACTGTTGAGTTAATTGCATAGCATCTATTTTGAAAATACTGTCTATTTCTAAGTTTTTGTTTAATAAAATAACTCCAGAATTTTTTATTCCTAGCTCATAATATTCTTCTTTATAATCAAAGACAAGAGTGTTTTCTAGTACATTTTTTTTGATTTCTGTAAGATCAATTAATGTGCCTAAAGCATTAACTACAATAAGTGTACTGTCGAATTTATGCTGTGTGACAGTATTTGCTAAACCGCTATTACAGGGAGGACAACCTTTTTCGGTTAAAACAATAATGGAGTGATAAGTCTTTCCCAGTTGATGACCTTCTAAATACTCATGAAATTTATTTTTCTGTTTACAAGACAAAAAAACACTAATCAATAGTATAAATGTCAAAATGGGTTTTAAGTGGGTCGTAGTTTTCATTGTAATATTTGTTTTTTCTAGTATACCAGCCTTTAGTTGTAAGAAAAGAGAAAAATAATCTTATTTCAGGGTTTTCAACGATGATTTCATCTAGAAATATAAAATCCTTATCGTAAATCAACATAGACCAATTACGTTTATACCAAGAGTCTTCACTTGGACCATTGTAAGGGTGGTATGCCGAAATGTAATATCTTTGATGAATCTCATCATAAAATAAATTAGATAAATAGTTAGCATTAATAGTGCTCCAAGCGCCAAATTTTGGCATGGTATTTTCATAGTCTTCTTTGAACTCATAGAACTTTAACGATTGATCAACCTTATTTTTATAGTCCAAGTAAATGGTCTTATGATGTTCTCCATTTAAATCGTAAACAAACAAACAATCTATTCCAAATGATATTATATGAATCAAATCATTATAAAAACTGTAATCCGGGATATCAGCTGCCATATGATTTTTAGGAACAAATCGAAAAAAAGAATCTACTAAAAAACTCAAATCAGGTGACTCGCTAAAAATATTTTTTACTTCAATTAAATAAGGAGTCTCTCTTTTTATGTTGTATGCCTTGATTAAATAGTCTAAGAATGGTTTTGCGGTATCAACTGGCAAATCAAATCCTCTGTAAAGGTATAATGTTTTGTTAAACAGAAAATCATTACCCCCAGAAGTTGAAATTAAAGTTGCTGGAAAAAGCGTATCAGATAAAAATGAGTTAAGATTCACTTGTTTAATGCATTTTCCACTGTCATTGATGGCGAAAACTATACCTGTACGATAACTTAGTGCCAGAATGGTGTCTAAAGACCAAATGCTAATATCTTCTATCCGATGTCCTTGTGTTGCTTTTTTGTAGTCAATGGTTTTATGTAGCTTACCATCCAATGTGAAAAAACTGACTTTCCTTTCTGTGCTACCATTACTTAAATAGATGTATTCAACCTCAGTTTTTGAATCTACAAAGTATCCTGAATGCTTAGAGCTGACTGCAAAATCTGTTTCAAAGACTTGTTCGCCTGTTTTTATAAGTTGTAGACCTTTCTTTTTTTTGCACCCTAAACCAATTGTCATCAAAATTAAAGCAGCGGATAATATTATCCGCTGCTTTAATAGATTTGTTATTCTCATCTTACAAATTTGAGTTGATATGCCATTTTCTCGCCGTTCGATCTGTCTTCAAATAATAAGAATTTTAAATTATCCTTTTGATTTTCTCGAGCAGTTACGGACATTCTACCGCTTTTTACGCCATTCACATAGTAGGGGTTAATATAACGGATCAGCACATCGAAATTGGCATTAAATTTTTGGGCAATTACATCAGAATCGCCTTTACCTATTTCGGAGAAAAGATCTATGAATACATTGTAGTCGGGAGTTATGATAACATCATCATCTGACCATAAACAAGTATTTCCAGGTGAGCTACAATTTGTTTCATCCCCGTCTAAGTGTAAATGATAATTCCCAGCGATAGCTGACCTTTGAACAACCGAATGACTATCATCATTATTAATGTATTCATCTGTTGTTTTTGAACAAGATACAATTAGGGCACTTCCTACTAAAAGAAACACACCTATTTTAAAAAAGTTTTTCATTTTAATTTGGGTTTAAGTTAATGTTTCCCCTTAATAGAAAGGGGTTTTGATTGGGTAGTTAGGTGCTACCACACATGACTTTTAGCTTTTTCAGTCTTTGGTTAAAAGATCATAATGCAAGTTAGTATTTTATATGAATTAATTTCTAGGCAAATATGCCTGCGCAATTATTTGGTGCTATTTGCATTTTTGATTTCATGAAAAGCTTATCATTCCCAAACGAAAAGAAATACCTAAACCATTTGGGTGCAAAACTTCGTGAAATTCGTCTTTCTAAGTCTTTTACTCAAGCTCAGTTGGCTATTGATGCCAATATGGAAGTGTCACAAATAAGTCGCATAGAACGTGGAGTTCTAAACACTTCTGTATTAACCTTACTGAAAATTGCTGTTGTTTTGGACGTAGAGATTTCGGATTTTTTGCCCAATTATTTTTCAGAAGATAATTAGCTATTTTTTAAGCATAGTTTTTTCCTGCTATCGAATCTCTTTTTGCACCTGTAACAGACGCTAAACAATTGATTTCATTTCGCCTATTTAACACGCCCAAAAGACCAAAAATCATAGCTTCTTTATACTCAATGAGATTTTTATCGCCCAACACAAAATTTGATTTTGAATGTGATTGCATTCTATCCATCAAAAAGGAGTTGTAGGCTCCTCCGCCAGTGACTAAACATCCCCCTTTCGTAATGCATTGGCTAATCTGAATAGCGGCATGCTCAACTAGTGTAGATAGTTTATTTTTTACAGTTTCTTCATGCTTTTCAATTACTGCAATGAAGTTTTCTTCAAGCCATTCTTTGCCAAGCGATTTTGGTGGAGTTTGGTGGTAGTAGTCTAAGTTGTTCAATTCATTTAAAAGACGAGTGTTAATCGTGCCACTTTTAGCGATGTCGCCGTTTTTATCAAACTGGTATCCTAATTTTTTAGAATAGTAATTCAAAGCAATATTGACGGGGCAAATGTCAAAGGCTTTTCGAACGCCATTTTCGGAATATGAAAAGTTACTAAATCCGCCCAAGTTGAGGCAGTAATCGTATTCGTTGAAAAGAATATCATCTCCGACTGGAACAAGTGGAGCGCCTTGCCCGCCAAGTTCAACGTCCAGACTTCTAAAATCACTCACCACAGGAATTTTTAATGATTTATGAATTATTGCGCCATTGCCTATTTGATGCGTAATGCCTTTTTCAGGCTGGTGAAGTATCGTATGCCCATGAGAACATATCAAATCTACCTCAAGTTTATGTGTGCTGATGAAATGTTCAATCAAATTGGATAAAAACCCAGCGTACTTTACATCAATGTTGTCGATGTAGTCTTTATTTTTTAAATGTAAGTTGCCCAATTCTTTAAGCCACTCATCGTCATAAGAATACGTATGGCAAGGGCCTAAATTATATTGCCATTTTCCATTATGGGTAAAAGTGATGTAAGCTAAGTCAACCCCATCTAATGAAGTGCCCGACATTAATCCTATTACTCTGTATTTCATTTTAGTTAAAAAGACTATTTTTGAAGTCAAATTTAAACTAACTAACTCACATACTATGAATTTTTCACTTACTGAAGAACACAAAATGATTCGTGATGCAGCAAGGGACTTTGCGCAAACAGAGCTTTTACCTGGAGTAATTGATAGAGATGAACATCAGACTTTTCCTAAAGAACAGATACAAAAACTAGGAGAATTGGGGTTCATGGGAATGATGGTCGACCCCAAATATGGTGGAGGTGGAATGGATACCGTGTCTTACGTATTAGCAATGGAAGAACTTTCAAAGGTTGATGCTTCTGCTTCTGTGGTGGTTTCGGTTAACAATTCATTAGTGTGTTGGGGTTTAGAGAAATATGGTTCAGAAGAGCAAAAGCAAAAATACCTAGTGCCTTTAGCTAAAGGAGAAATTATTGGTGCTTTTTGTTTGTCAGAGCCTGAAGCAGGTAGCGATGCTACATCCCAAAAAACTACTGCTGTTGATATGGGTGACCATTACCTGTTGAACGGTACAAAAAACTGGATTACAAATGGAAATACAGCTTCAGTATATTTAGTTATTGCACAGACAGATCCCGAAAAAGGCCACAGAGGAATCAATGCTCTGATTGTAGAAAAAGGTATGCCTGGTTTTGAAGTTGGGTTAAAAGAAAATAAACTAGGAATAAGAGGGTCAGATACTCATTCATTGCTATTTACTGACGTTAAAGTTCCAAAAGAAAATAGGATAGGAGAAGACGGGTTTGGCTTTAAATTCGCTATGTCTACTCTTTCAGGCGGACGTATAGGTATTGCCTCTCAAGCTTTAGGTATTGCATCAGGTGCTTATGAGTTATCTTTAGAATATTCTAAGCAACGAAAAGCATTTGGAAAGGCAATTCATGAACACCAAGCGGTAGCGTTTAAATTAGCGGATATGGCTACAGAAATTGAAGCCGCTCGATTACTTTGTTTAAAATCTGCTTGGCTAAAAGATAACGGCATGAATTTTGATAAAGAAAGTGCTATGGCAAAGGTGTTTGCCTCAGAGGTGGCAATGAAAACAACCACTGAAGCTGTTCAAATTCATGGTGGCTATGGCTTCGTAAAAGAATACCATGTGGAAAGATTAATGAGGGATGCAAAAATCACTCAAATTTATGAAGGAACTTCAGAAATTCAACGGGTCGTTATTTCGAGGTCAATTCTTAAATAAATGAATTGTTATATATTTAGAAAAAATTAAGTTTCATTATGAAGAAAATTATTGTAATCGTATTATGCTTTATTGGACATATTAGCTACGGTCAGTCAGTAGAGCAAATGCAAAAATACATGAAGTTTGCACCATCTAATATGAGCGCTTCAGACATAAACCCTTCTGATATTCCTAGTGAAGATGTATTGAGGCAAATGGGCTTGAGTGAAAGCGAAATCTCTGAAGCTATGGATTACAAATTACAAAGGGGTAAATACAATCCTAACTTTATTGATTCTTCATCTGCTGAAATTAGTCAAATTCAATCTCGAAATTTTAATGAGTCATTAATCGACACCTTATTTTCGTTCAATGATTCCATTCAATATCCAGCAGCAAAAATATATGGTCAGAATTTCTTTAGAAATAACAGTATAAACTTTTTTACTAGGTCTTATGATAATCAAGCGCCAAAAAATTATCTACTTGCTGAAGGGGATGAGCTAACAATTTCTATCTGGGGTATTTCTGAACACAGCGAAGTAGTCGTGGTTAATGATAAAGGCTATATCTCTACCAAACATGCCGGTCGAATATATGTAGCATCTAAAACCCTTGAGTCTGTCAAATCGCTTGTAAAAGACAGGATGAGTTCATTTTTCGATTTAAGGAAATCTCAGTTTGATTTAACGTTGAATTACTCTAGAGTTATAAGTGTAAATATTGTTGGAGAAGTCTTTAATCCAGGTTCGTATTCTATTCCTGCATTAAATACCGCATTCAATGCTTTAATTGCTGCTGGTGGTCCAAACCAAATTGGTTCGGTTAGAAATATTTACCTCATTAGAGATGGCGAAACAGTTGATTCATTAGACGTATATAAATTTTTGTTCGATGCCGATAAATCTCAAGATCTATTTATGCAGAACAACGATTACCTATATGTGCCTTCAGCTGAAAATGTAGTTGAGTTGAAAGGTGAGGTAAATAAACCCTATTCTTATGAGGTTAAGCAAGGCGATAAATTAATTGACCTTATCAAATATGCAGGTGGTTTTACCAAGTTGGCTTACAAGAACGGTATTGCAGTAAGTAGAATTGACGGGAATTCAATTAAGACCATTACT
This sequence comes from Flavobacteriales bacterium, assembly GCA_965661345.1. GTDB lineage: Bacteria > Bacteroidota > Bacteroidia > Flavobacteriales > UBA7312. Next base: position 41,505 of record CBFIDK010000004.1, read on the forward strand.
GTTGATGAAGTCGGGTCTAAGAATTTATCATTAAAAAATGGCGATGAAATTATGGTCAATAGTATTCAAGGAATACCATCAGATTTAGTATACATTCATACGTCGACTGGTGTTAGTGGTGAATACCAATTGTCTAGTGGTGAAAGAGTCTACGATATGTTACTGAAATCTAACTCTTTGTCAGAAGATTTGTTTTTAGAGTCGGCATATTTAGTAAGAACATCAGCCGACGATTATTCTAAGGAATATTTAATACTCGACATTGCATCAATAGTCGATAATCCCAATTCAGCATCCAATATTTTGATTGAAGAATACGATGAGATTTTCTTTCTTTCTAAAAGAGATTATATGGATGAATTTGAGGTTTCAATTACAGGAGGTGTAAGAATACCAAACACCTTCTCTTTTGGCGAGGGGTTAAATTTGTCAGACCTGATTATTATGTCTGGGGGTTTAGTGCAAGAGTCGGCAGGGGCTAAAATTGATATATCAAGAATAGCGGATTATGATGCTGAAACTAATATTTTGAAAGCTAAAAGAACGGTTGTTCGTTCTTTTAAAATATCTGATAATGGTGAATTAGATGATGAAGCCGCTAATTTTATGCTTGAACCCTATGATCAGGTAGCTGTGAGAATTAACCCTGATTATGAAGAAGTAAGAACCGTTGTTATTACGGGTGAAGTTGAGTATCCTGGAGTTTACTCTTTAAAATCAAAAGATGAAACAATTGTTGATTTAATTTTAAGAGCTGGAGGAATCAAAAGTACAGGCGATGATAATGCAATCAACATGTATAGAATGATGGAGATTGAGGAGAAGCCTAATGATGAAATAGACTTTTATAATGACGATGAAGAAATTGTAAATGGTTTCTTTTCGGATGGAGAGTTTGTTCAGATTATTCCCTTTAATGAAGAAAAGTCAGCGCCAGTTAACAATATTGAAAAAACATACATAAAAAAATATATGCCTGTTCATTTAAATCTTGATAAGGCATTAAAGTATAGAAAATCAAGATATAATATTGTTTTGCACGATTTAGATAGTATTAATATTCCACAAACTCAGGATTTAGTTGCAATTACTGGCGCACTTTCAAATTTTGAAGAAACATCCATTTCCGTTCCGTTTATGGAAAGAAGAGCTAACTATTACATTAATAATTTTGCTGGAGGCTTTTCGAAACATAATGTAAAATCTAATACATTGGTTATTTCTCCATCTGGATCTGTATCTAAAGCTAAAGATTTCGGCTTGTTTATTCTATACCCAAGAGTTGAAAAAGGTTCAACCATTAAAGTTACTGAAGATGTTAAGATTAAAAGGCAAAAACCCGAACCAGTTGATTGGACACGAATTTTAGAAGGTACAATCACCAAGATATCTGCTATAACCTCTTTGTATATTCTTTATTTATCTAGACAACAATAAATTAATGGAAGAAAATATTGACGAAATTCGATTAAAAGATGTGATTCTTAAGATGGTTTATTTTAAGAATTTATTAAAGAGCAAATTTATTTTCATCATTGGCTTTACATTTCTCTTTGGTTTTCTAGGAGTAATTTACTCAATCCTTAAAACCCAGTCATATACCGCAGAATTAACCTTTGTAGTGGATGAAAGTCAAGAGTCATCATCAAGTTTAGGTGCTGTCTCAGGAATAGCGAGTCAGTTTGGGTTAAATCTAGGTGGTTCTTCTAATGGTACGTTTAGTCAGGCTAATATTCAAGAATTGTTAATCTCTAAAAGAGTAGTGCATCAAGCAATTCTACAAAATGGAACTATCAACGACAAAGACGATTTACTTATCAATCATTTTCTGGATATCAATGATTACAGGCTGTCATGGCAAGACGAAATGGAAGACTTTAGTTTCCCGCCAAAAATTTCAGACTTTACGTTCCAGCATGATAGTATAATTAATATTGTTTATACTGATTTGGTAAACAATAGCATTTCCACAATTCTTGAAGATGAGAGTAATATTTTTAAAATCAGTTGCACTTCATCCGACGAGAAATTTGCCAAGTTATTAACTGAGTCTTTAGCACAAAAGCTCGAAGAGTATTATACCAAATTTCAAACCGCTAAATCAGAAAGTACTTTATCACTGTTGTCGTTTAGAGCAGATTCAGTATTAAACGAGCTAAAAACTGCAGAGTATAGATACGCTTCACATAAAGATTCTAATTTTGGTGTGCAACGTGCAAAGGGTTTGCTAGATGAAATAAGGCTTAAACGTGATGTTCAGATTTTGAACATTATGTATGGAGAGATTGTAAAAAATTTAGAACTTTCTAAGTTTACATTGATAAATAATAAACCACTTCTAAATATTATAGATACGCCAAGATTACCGCTTATTGGAAATAAAATTTCTACAGTAAAAGCGTTTATTCTTTTTTCTATTTTAGGTGTATTTATTGTATGTTTTTTCTTGATTTTCAGACAAGTAATAACAGATGAACTAAAGTAAATCTTTGAGTTCCTCTAATTTTATTCCCCTTGACCCTTTTAGTAAAATAAAATAGTCCTTGAAGGATTTTTCTTTAATCCACTTTTGAGCTTCATAAACATCTGTAAAATGAGGGAATGAGTGAGAACATTTTCCGAATTCTGTTCCAATAAGTATAGCCTCTGATTGCGTTTCACTCAACTCATCAATAATTTTTTGATGCTCATGTATCGAAACCTCACCAAGTTCAAGCATATCGCCTAAAATAAAGAGTTTTTTAGCACTTTTTATAGAGTAGAAAGATTCGATTGCCTTGATCATACTTGTGGGGTTGGCATTATAATAGTCGATGATTAATGAATTGCCTTTAATTGTACTTTCAAGCTGTGAACGATTGTTTTGTGGGGTATAGTTTTCGATTGCAGATTTTATATCTTCAAAAGAAACATCAAAATACAGACCTATGGAAATTGCCGCTTGTATATTTGTGCAATTATAGCTACCTATTAATTTTGAGGTTATAATTATATCAAAGCATTTTACAGATGCAAATGGACTGCCATCGTTATGTTCATCCGTCAAATATTCAACTTTATTAATAGTAGTTGAGATACTCTGAAGCAGCTTATCTTCTTTATTTATAAATAGTGTTCCTGAGTGTTTTTTTATGTAGTCATACAGTTCTTTCTTTGTTTTGGTAACACCTTCAACGCTTCCAAAACCTTCAAGATGTGCCTTTCCTATATTGGTAATAATACCGTAGTTAACATCAGCGATTTCTGAAAGCAGTTTTATTTCGTTTTGATGATTTGCACCCATTTCAACGATCAAAAATTCTGTCTTTAAATCGGCACTCAGTACTGTTAATGGTACTCCTATATGGTTGTTTAGGTTTCCTTGTGTACACACTACATCGTATTTTTGCGCTAGCACTGCATTTATGAGTTCCTTTGTAGTGGTTTTTCCATTTGTTCCTGTTATTCCTAAAACAGGACAGTTTAAATGGCTACGGTGAAAGCTTGCTAACTGGTGAAGGCAATGTAATACGTTTTCAACAAGAATATAGTCAGAGTTAATAGCATATTGTTCTTCGTCTATCACCGCTAACTTTGCGCCTTTAGAAATAGCGTCTTTGGCAAATTCATTACCATTAAAATTAGCACCTTTTAATGCGAAAAAAATAGAATCAGCAGATATATTTCTAGTATCAGTTGATATTCCTGAAGAGTTTAAAAATAGCTGATGAAGTTTATTTAATTCCATTTCATAAAAAAACCCCAATAAAAAATTGGGGTTTAATTGATTTAAAAAATATTATTGTCTGTCGTAATAACCGTTAGCTTTGTTCCAGTCTACGGGTCTACGTTGGTTTTCTTTTAGATTACTTGTAGGTGGGCCTAATCTATCCATAGCACATCTGAACCCAATGTAATTGGTGGATTGCTTTTGATCTAAAAATCTTCTAGTACCAGGAATCATCCAGTATGCTCTGTCCTTAAATGAACCTCCCTTATAAACTCTAGTTTGGTCAGATATTAGAGACGTTTGGTTGAGTTCGTAAACTTGATTAGTTGTGTTGTCTTCAGAGTCTTCTAACCAATCTTGTGCAGGAGAATTAACTTTAGAATCATAGTCACCATCTAAATAGTTGATGTTGTCTGATTTACTATAGTTTCTTCTATTGATATTTTCCTCAACAGTCTCTGCTCTTTTAATAATATTACCAAGACTATCTTTTTCAACGATGAATCGGTCTTCGTCTCTTTCCCATGTTTCAAAGACATTACCTCTGAATGGATTCATATCAGTAGTATTAGGATCTACTAATGGACGGTAGATGTCCATAACCCATTCTGATACGTTTCCAGCCATATTATATAGACCGTATTCGTTTGGCCAATAGCTTATTACAGGAGCAGTTTTATCTGCGTTGTCGTTAAGTTTTCCTGCAGTACCCATGTTATCACCACGTCCTCTTTTGAAGTTAGCAACAATTTCACCTTTGTTTCTTTTCGATGGGTTTCTTACGCCATCACCATTCCAAGGATAGATTTTTCTTTCTCCAACATTTTCTTTTTCAGTGTTTCCGACTAAAGCTAGAGCTGCAAATTCCCACTCAGCTTCTGTTGGTAGTCTAAAGCTTGGCAATAAGACACCGTCAGTTTCTTGTACTCCTCTAACTGCATTTTTATCTCTACCAGCCTTTTTGTCATAGGCGTGAATACCAAGTTTTAAGTTAGGCAATTGTCTTCTAATTCGTCCTTCATACTGCCCCATCTTGTATGCGTCAGTATTGAATACGTTTTCATCTACTTGTTCCGGATCTTCCCATAGGTAACCGTTATCGATAAGAATTCTTTCGTTTACTCTGTCAGTTCTCCAAGCACAATAGTCCATAGCTTGTTCCCAATTTACACCAACCACAGGATAGTCGTTGAATGCAGGGTGTCTTAAATAGCTACGAACGTATGGTTCGTTATAAGATAGTTTATCTCTCCATACATTAGTATCAGGCAATGCTTTCCAGTATACCTCAGGATAAGAACCATTATCATAATTTGAACCGTAAACTCTTTCAATCCAGAACAAATATTCTAAATAGTCAATATTTCTTACCTCAGTTTCATCCATGTAAAATGAAGAAACAGTAACTGTTTTAGGGACATTGTTCCAATCGTATTGAACATCTTGTTCAACGCGACCCATTGTGAAAGATCCACCTTCAACAAATACCATTCCAGAAGGAGTAATTTGCTCTGTGTAATTAGATGATACTTCAAATCCACCATGTTTTGGATCATTATAATTCCATCCAGTTGTTTTCGACTTTTCTTTGCTGCATCCGAAAAAGACTGCCAGAGAAAGAATAAGTAATAATTGATTTTTCATAATTTAAATGGTTTTCTGAATCTTTAATAACTAGAAATTAGGGCAATTTATTGTTTCAAACGCTTTGCCTTTAAATCGACAAGGCAGTTTGTAAGCAATTGATATTTCGTGCGCTCCTTGAGTATTACTGTTGTTAAGGTCTGAAATTGTAACGTCATAGCTGTATCCAAATTTCCAAGAGCTTTGTTCTATTCCTAGTAGTATGATGAATGCATCAAAATTTTCAGCACTTTGTCTCAACCAAAGTCCTCCAACTATAGGACCTTTGATAACGTACATACCATAGTTTAACTGCATAAAGTCTTGTTGTTTCTGGAATAATATGTTTGGAGATAGAAGAGCAGCATTTTTTGGTCTTGTACCAGAGTTAGTTCTATAAGTTCCAAATCTATTGAGTGGAAACGTTGCTCCTATATTACCAGTTATTTTCATAGGTAAACGGCTTTCACCAATAAACCCTTGATCTGGACGTGTGATGTGATGGGCAGCAAATCCAAAATAATAGTCGAACTGATTGTTGGCATTACCAAAACCCATGAATCCAGCGGCAAAATCTGTAAAGCCGTTGTTGTCAGCATAATTAACGATGTCCTCGTTGGTAGGATAGATGAAACCTTGAACTGGGTCAATCATATCGCCAAATGTTAAGCTACCCCAGTCAATTCCTAATTGTCTGTAGGCCGCTTCAAAACCAGCGTTAATATTTAATTTTTTATTTACCTGAAGTCTGTAAGCGTAACTCGCACTGATGTGTGTAGTATTAAGGTTGCCTGCACCTGCGTAATCTTTAGCTACTGCGAATCCTAAACCACCTCCTAGCTTATCTATATATTGGTCATATGAAGCACTGTAAGTAACATATGTTTTTCCAATACCTGGCCACTGATTTCTATGGTTAAAAATTACTCTTGGACAAATATTAGTTCCTGCCATTGCAGGATTAAGGTATAGTGGGTTTGCAAAGAATTGACTAAAAGCAGGGTCTTGCGCTTTTGCATCGTTGTAGATACCTGCTAAAAGAGAGAAGCTCAACAAAAATATTATTTTCTTCATTCGACTATATAAATAGTTACTAGCTAACAAAAATATAAAAATATTCTTATGAACTTTCATCCAACAGAATATTAAATAATAATATTTAACAAAATTACGTTTTAATGCATATCAAGTCGTGAGTGACATAATAAATTTAGTAGTAAATTTGAACTTCAATAGGCAGTATGAGACCACTATATTTTTTCGTTTTATTTTTTAGTTCAATTTCTCTTTTTAGTCAGGATTCAAAATACTTTTTTCTAGATTGGAGCTATGCGGATAGTGTGCCTGTTGTAAACAATTCTAGCTCTTATTTTTTAGACTTTGACCAAACCTTTGATGACCATTCAAAGCACTTTATTTTAGAGGTAAAAGAGCCATTATTTGTTGACTGCAATGAGTTGGAAACAAATTTTTTAAAAAATCTCGATGTAACTTCTACTGTTAAATTAACTCACAATTTTGGCATTGAACGGAAAAAATTAAGAATTAAAGGTTCGATTTTCCCTTTTATTTTGGAGGACGGAACGTATAAGAAAATGGTTTTTTGTGAGCTTTCTACAACCTTTGACAACAGTACTCCACAAGCTAGAAGTTCACTAGCATCTGCTGAAAATTCGGTTTTATCCTCTGGAAATTGGTATAAAATATCAGTTGCTGAGAGTGGAATATACAGATTGAGTTATCAAAACCTTGTCGATTTAGGCATAAATGTTGCGGGAATCAACCCAGCCGATATTAGATTATATGGAAGGCCAGGAGGTATGCTGCCTACATCTAACTCCGAGCCACGAATAGATGACTTAGAGGAATTGTCTATTCAAGTATTTGGTCAAACTGATGGTTCATTTGATGAAAATGATTTCATCATATTTTATGGCCAATCTCCTCACAAATGGCAAGAAAGTTCTGGAAAATTTAGTCGTCAAATGCACTTGTTTGAAGAAGAAACGTATTATTTTCTCACAACTGACTTTGGTATCGGAAAACGTATAGCACCACAAAACTCTGAATCAACTTCAGATGTTACGATTATTTCATTTAACGATTATAAAATCCACGAAAATGATGAAGTAAACTTTGTGAAATCTGGTAAAAACTGGTATGGCGATGTATTTGATATTGTAAATTCTAGAACCTATAATTTCAATTTCCCTAATAGAATAGGAACTTCAAATCTAAAATTAGTATTAGCAGCCCGAGCCAAGTCGCCGTATAGTTCAACGTTTACGGTTAATTCTTCAGGAATGAATGAAGAAATATCCTCTGTTTCAGGAGTTTATGGGAGCTATAATTATGCTAACACTAAAACGATAGAAAAAGAACTTAATCCAAATACTGATAATATTCAAGTTCAGCTAGACTTTTCATCTACCTCAAGTACTGGTAAAGGATGGATTGATTATATAGAAGTTAATGCCGAAAGAGAGTTAAAAATGAACGGAAATCAAATGCTTTTCCGATCATTGTCTTCTGTTCATCCGGAATATATTAGCCAATTTGAAATAAGCAATGCTAATTCAGATTTAGTGGTTTGGGACGTTACGTATCCTTTAAATCCAAAAAGCCAAAACCGTAATATTCAAGGAACGAAAGCAACCTTTTCATTGAAAACGGACACCCTAAAAGAATTTATAGCATTCAACGGAGGGTACAAAAATGTTAAGCTAATAGGGGAGGTCGCCAATCAAAATTTACATGCTTTACAAGATATAGATTACCTAATTGTTAGCCACCCAATTTTTTTATCGGAAGCTAATCGATTAGCTAACTTTCATAAATCTAAAGGGTTGGCAGTAGAAGTCGTTACTCCTCAACAAATTTACAATGAATTTTCTGCAGGAAGTCAAGATGTATCTGCAATAAGAGATTTTGCAAAAATGCTTTACAACAATGAAAACCCTCTCAAGTATATGCTGCTATTTGGAGATGCTTCATTTGATCCTAAAAATAGAGAAATTCAAAATACCAATTTTATAGTATCGTATCAATCTTCTAACTCTACCAATTCTCTATATTCTTATGTGAGCGATGACTTTTTTGCAATTTTAGATGAGGGAGAGAGTATAGATGACGATAACCCTCAACTACCTTTTCTAGATATCGGTGTTGGAAGATTTCCTGTTCAGACCATAGAACAAGCCCAAAATTCTGTAAACAAAGTAATCAATTACAATACCGAACAATCTTTTGGAGACTGGCGATTGAGGTTGTGTTTTGTTGGCGATGATAACGATGAAATTGAGACAGTACACACTGGACAAGCCGAACAATTAGCAGATTACATCGCGCTCGAGCATCCAAATATGAATGTCGATAAAATTTACTTAGACGCTTACGAGCAAGAAACTTCAACTGGAGGGCAAAGGTGTCCGACTGCTAACACAGCCATTTCAAATGCAGTAAATCAGGGTATGTTTTTGATAAATTATACTGGACACGGCGGAGAATTAGGTTGGGCGCATGAGCGAATATTAGGTATTGAAGATATATATTCTTGGAATAATGAAAATAACCTACCATTGTTCATGACGGCCACTTGTGAGTTTGGTAGATACGATGATCCCGAACGCATTTCTGCTGCTGAGCATGCTTTCTTAAAAGAGAAAGGTGGTGCTATTGCTTTGTTAACGACCTCAAGAGTAGTGTTCACTAACTATAACTTAGACCTCAATGAATCATTTCTTGAGAGTTTATTTCCTCAAAATGGTGAAGATATGCCTAGGCTAGGCGACGTTTTGATGAGAACAAAAAACAATGTCAATGATATCGAAGATTCAAACCATAGAAATTTCACTCTATTAGGAGACCCTGCCTTAACGCTTGCCTATCCAGTTTATGACGTGGTATTGACGGAAGTTTTAGATAGTGCAAAAGCATTAGGCCAAGTAACGGTGTCTGGAGAAGTGCAGCGAAATGGTGAAAAGGTGGAAGAATTTGAAGGTTTTGTTTTTCCAACAGTTTTTGATAAACGAACAGATTTTCAAACCCTTGGTCAGGACGAATCTCCGGTGCTAGTTTTTGACCTACAAAAAAATAAATTGTTTAATGGTAAATCTACCGTTGCAAATGGAGAGTTCTCTTTTACATTCATTGTTCCTAAGGACATAAATTACGACTTTGGTAAGGGTAAAATTAGTTTGTACGCCAAAGGAGTTGTAAATGGAGAGAAAATTGACGCTTCTGGATTTAGTAATGAAATAATAATTGGGGGAACTGCTGATGATTATTCAGTTGATAATTTAGGGCCTGAAATACAGTTATTCATTAACGATACAAATTTTGTGAGAGGCGGAATAACCAATAATAACCCAAATTTATTCGCCTTACTTTATGATGAAAACGGCATTAATACAGTTGGAAACGGAATAGGACACGATATGACTGCCGTATTAAACCAAGAATCTTCTAATCCAATAGTACTTAACGATTTTTACGAATACGATATTGATAGTTATCAAAGTGGAGTTATAGAATATCCTTTTTCAAATTTAGAAGAAGGAACACACACACTGACGGTTAAAGTTTGGGATGTCTTCAATAATTCATCCGAAAGTACAACAGAATTTAAAGTGATATCGGCCCAGAATTTGACCATTCAAAACTTAATTAATTATCCAAACCCAGTAGTTGATTTTACATCCTTTTATTTTGAACACAATCAGTCTGATTTAGACATGAAAGTCAATTTGGTAATAATGGATCTAACTGGTAAGGTTGTGAAAGTTATCGAAGATAATTTGAAGCCAGTAGGGTTTAGATACGGACCACTTGAATGGGATGGAAAATCAACAGAAGGTAATAAGTTAGATAGTGGAATATATATTTATAATATTGTCGCAAAGGCTAGTGATGGCGAAGTTTCAACAAAGTCAGGACGACTAATACTAATAGACTAATATCTCCGTTATTAAAGTTTATATTTTATATTTGTAACCAACTTTTTTTCATATTCAATGAAACAACTTAAAATTATTTTAGCCATACTTCCTTTTGTGTTATGCAGCAAGTATTCTCTAGCTCAGCAGAATATTAATATTGATAATAAGTTCAGACTTAACACTATAACCACTGCAGTACCTTTCTTAATAATAAGTCCAGACGCCAAAGCTGGAGGAATGGGAGATGTTGGTGTAGCATCAGCTCCAGACGCAATGTCAATGCACTGGAATCCAGCAAAATATGCCTTTGTAAAAGACGATATTGGTTTTTCAGTATGCTATACCCCTTGGTTAAAAGCTTTGGTACCAGATATCAATTTATCTTATTTGACGGCCTACAAAAGATTGAACGAAAACGAGGTGCTTGGCTTTTCAATGAGGTATTTTAGCTTAGGAGAGATAAACTTTACAGATAATAACAATAATCCATTAGGATCCTTTAATCCAAATGAGTTTTCATTAGACGGTGCTTACGCCTTAAAATTATCACCAAATTTTTCAACCGGTGTAGCACTTCGATATGTTTACTCAAACCTAACAGGTGGTCAGCAAGTAGGAACTTTAGCTACTAAAGCAGCGCACACTGTTGCCGGAGACTTTTCAAGTTTTTATACCAAAGAAATTCGTTTAGCTAGTCAAGATATGATATGGTCAACGGGGATTAACATCTCAAATATTGGGGGCAAAGTTTCATATACTGAAACAATCGATAAAGATTTTATCCCAGCGAACTTAAGAATAGGTTCTTCTTTAAGCACTTCAATTGATGAATACAATGAAATTTCATTTGAATTTGATATAAATAAGTTACTAGTGCCAACACCGCCCATTTACAATGACGATAGCGAAATCATTAGTGGTTTAGACTCTGATGTATCAGTTATAAGTGGTATTATTCAATCTTTTTATGATGCTCCAGCTGGAGACCGTGAAGTTAGAGAACTTATCTACTCAATGGGAGCAGAATATTGGTATGACAAGCAATTTGCTATACGTTCTGGTTTCTTTTACGAACATCCTTCAAAAGGAGATCGTCAATTTTTTACTCTAGGTGCAGGAGTTCGATATAATGTGTTTGGACTAGATTTCTCATATTTAATACCTTTACAAAGTCGTGATGAGGTAAATGCGGTTAACCCATTATCTAATACATTACGATTTGCCTTAACATTTGATTTCAGTGCGCTTGATACTGAAGTAGACAACTAGAAGATTTGAATATACGCATAGGATATGGATATGATGTTCACCAGTTAAGAGACGGTGAAGAATTTGTGCTAGGAGGAGTTACAGTACCACATTCAAAAGGAGCTGTAGGCCATTCGGATGCAGACGTTTTAATTCATACTTTTTGTGATGCTATTTTGGGCGCAGCCAATATGCGAGATATAGGCTTTCACTTTCCAGACACCTCTGAAGACTACAAAGGCATTGATAGTAAGATATTACTATCAGAGGTGATGAAGTTAGTAAGGGGAAAAGGGTTTGAACTTATAAATATTGATTCGACTGTTTGCCTTGAAAAACCAAAGGTTAACCCCCATATTCCAAAGATGCAAGAAGTCCTTGCCAATTGCATGTCAGTTGAGCCTAATCAAATCTCCATAAAAGCTACAACGTCAGAAAAGATGGGTTTTGTTGGAACAGAAAAGGGCATAGCAGCACATGCCGTAGCCTTATTAAAGATTGTTTAGGTAGATTTTCATTCCTTTCTTTAGTACATTTTTACCAAAGTTATCAAGAGTAATTTCGATGGTTTTATTAGTTATTGATACTTCAATCACTGATGCATAGAAAAAGTGGTTATTATTTTCTGCCACACGAACATTGGTTCCGATGTCACTGATGCCATTGTTTTTTCCAATTACCTTAATAGCGCCACCACATACGGTGTAAAGACTTGATATTGTGCAGATTTCATTTTCCATTGGTATAAAAAAAGGCTCATTAATATATTCAATAGCCTTTTCGGAGCTAACTATTACGTCACCAAGTTTATTGGAAATGATAATATAAAGCGGAGTATTATTCTATGGTATCTTGCATACCCGAGAATTATTTAATTTCTTTATCATTAGCTTCGGCTTCCTCTTGTGATTTATGGCCCCAATTAATCATATAAAACAGACCAATTAAATAAATTGAGAAAATTATAAAGCCGACGATGAACATTGATTTTGACAACATAACTATTCTTTATTGTTAAAAAAATCATTTCTTCTTTGTCTCAAAGCAACAGCAAATAATAAAATAGTTGCTGGCCAATGGGCTGAATACTGTGCAGACTCTAAATCCCCACTTAGACCTAGAAAAATTGAATATAACATGGCGAAAAATGCTAAGATAATAGGATAATAAACTTTTATAAAATCTGATAATTTATTCACTTTAGTTATTGTTAGAGATTAGAGTGTACAATATACTGCTTTTTAAACAATGATATAACCTTTTGTGACTAACAAATACCTCCCTAAGTTTATTGTGAGGGATAAAATAGTTTGGGATGTGATAAAAAAACCCCCACTAAAAAGTGAGGGTTTAGAATTTATTGAAGTATCAGTTTACTATTAATTTATTTCTCGTTTAATACTGCAACCTTTAGCATTTGTTTCTTTTAGCTTAATATCTACTCCTTCAACCATCTGTTCAATGGCATCTAATAAATATGTTTCTTTTACCTGTGAAATATCTCGGAAATTATCATCTATAGCGCCTTTATAAACTAGCGTTTTATTTTTATCGAACAAATAGATATGTGGAGTAGTTTTAGCTCCAAAAGCATTAGCTACTGCACTATTTTGATCAATTAAGTAAGGGAAAGTATAACCCATGCTTTTTGCATGATTTTTCATTGCTTCTGCTGAATCGTCGCCATCGCGTTTAGCTTCATTGGAATTAATGTATACCATTCCAACATTATTAATTTGACACATTTTTTCTAGTTGTCTATAGCGATCTTCCCACATTACAACAAAAGGGCAGGTGTTACAGCTAAAAACAACTAATAATCCGTTTTCATTAAAATTGCTATTTAATGACATTTTTTCATCAGTCACGTTAATCATTAATTCTTCAGACATAGGAATAATTGCACCCAATTCCAGTGAACTATTTTTTTGTGCAATAGAGCTATTACAAATTAAGGTAAAAACAACTAATAAAAAAGTTGTTTGTATTGTATATGGTGTTTTCATAATTGAATAGTTAAGTTGCTTCAAATCTAATAATTAAAATTGAATGGGGAAGTACAATAAATTACTTACAAAAGACCTTAGGAGCTAACTATTACGTCACTAAGTTTATTGGTAGTGATAAGATAGAGTGGGGCGTAATAAAAACCCCCACTTAAAAGTGAGGGTTTGGAATTTATTGAAGTATCAGTTTATGATTACTAATTCCACCAGAGGTTTTAATTGTTAGGTTATAAATACCTCTAGAACAGTTTGATAAATCTATTTGAGTATTATACTCTACAATAGATTGATTTGATTCAAAATAAACCCCTCAATCTACTAGAGATAAGGGGTTTGTTTTTAGTAGATAAATCTATCGAAATATCGAACATCCGTTTTACTCGAACAGATTTTTTAATCACATTAAAAGTGATTAATCTTATTTTGGAAGATGATTGTTGATCATGATTTAAACTTTTTTATTAATCAACCTTGTTAAGATAGGATTCAATTGATTTTGCAGTATCCAAAACAGTCTTTTTAAAGGGTATGGGATTCCAATCAAATGTTTTCATTGTTAAGGATACATCACCATTATATGTTTTGCCAATAAAAGATCTCATACTTTTTGCTTCTCTATCAAAATTACCAATAAAATTTAGTAAAAAGTTTGGAGCCAACCTTGTACTTACGTTATCATAACCATTGGATTTAAGTATTTTGGCTAATTCCTGAAAAGCGAAAGGTTCTTCAGTTGTAACAATAAATCTTTTTCCGGCTGCTTTTTCATTTTCAAGCGCTAGCACATGTATTTTAGCAATATCTCTTACGTCGGACATATTAATTGCAGCTTGAGGAACCATTGGCATTTTTCCTGACATCATTTGCTTAAACATACCCATTGAAGCTCCTGATAAATCACCCGAAAGCGTTGGGCCAAAAACAGGACCTGGATTCACAACAGTAAGTTCCATTGGTGTTGCATCGGTTTGAGCATTAATAAAGTCCCAAGCAGCCCGCTCTGCCAAGGTTTTGCTTTTTGCATACGTAGAAACATTTTTTGCTTTTACGTTTGTCCATGATTTCGAATCGACTTTGATAGATTTATCAGCATTTTCTAACATAGAAACCATTGATGAAGTTAAAACAACCCTTTTAATGCCGGCCTTTTTAGCAGCATTTAGTGCTCTCATTGTGCCGTCGACTGCAGGTCTTATATATTCATTTTCATCTTTCGGCTCGATATTGATAAATGGAGAGGCTACGTGCATTACAAACTCACATCCCTTCATTGCATCATCCCAACCATCATCATTTAGCAAGTCCAGCTCACAAAATTCTAAATTATCTTTTGGATCAACTTCTTTTTTAATTGCGTCAATAACCTTTTCAGATTTTGATAAACTTCTAACGGATCCACGGACTGAATATCCATTTTTCAATAATTCGACGGCACAATGATTTCCTATGTAGCCTGAAATTCCTGTTAATAAAACTTTTTTATTCATTGGATAGTTTATTTATTATTACTTTAGATTTGGAAGTAAAAATAATAAAATTACTATTGTTTTGATAGTAATAATTATATTTTTATAATTATGTCATTTATAGATAAGTTTTTTAGGTGTGATTGTCCTGTTACTTCAGCAATAGATATTGTTGGAGACAAATGGACGCTTGTTGTTTTAAAATTGATGCTATTAGAACATAAAAAAACGTTTAAAGAGTTTTCTGAAAGCGATGAATCAATTGCACCAAGTATTTTGTCTAATAGGCTAAAATCACTCGAGAAGATGGAGTTTATTGTCAAGCAAAAATTACCTGACAATCATAAAACAAATCACTATTTTCTGACCGAAAAAGGACTTTCGTTAACTCCTGTTATAATTGAGTTAGCCTTGTGGAGCCATCACAATATTAAACCTGTCGATAATCAAGACTTAGCAAATTTTAAGGATAAAAACGAATTACGCCTTGCAATCATTGAAAGATATAAATCAAAAACGGTTACACTATTATAGTATAACCGTTCTATTGTTTTAGTAGCGAGGGCAGGACTCGAACCTACGACCTTCGGGTTATGAGCCCGACGAGCTACCAACTGCTCCACCTCGCGATGTGCGGCAAATATACACTAAAATTATTTTATTGATTCATTTTCACTTCCTCTTTTTAAGAGCCTATTAAAATAATGTACTTTTGCACGCTTATGATTTCAGCAAGCAACATATCGGTTTATTTCGGTGGACAAGAACTATTCGACGATGTCTCATTTATGGTCAACAAAGGAGACCGTATTGGATTGGTTGGAAAGAACGGCGCTGGAAAATCAACTTTATTAAGAATTTTATCAGGTGAACAAAAACCAAATGAAGGCTCAATTTCTACGCCTAACGACTCTACCATAGGTTATTTAAGACAGGATTTGGAATTTGAAGAAGGCAGAACAGTACAAGAGGAAGCCGAACAAGCCTTTCAGGAAATAAAAAAACTGGAGCAGGCCATCAATGCCATTAACCTTGAAATGAGTGAACGAACCGATTACGAGAGTGACGGATATATGCAGCTTATAACCGATTTGAACGATTTAAATGAACGCTTCGGAATGTTAGGAGGGTACACCATTCAGTCTGAAATGAGTCAAGTTTTAATAGGTTTGGGTTTTCAGCTAGATGATTTTGAAAGGCAAACCAATGAGTTTAGTGGAGGCTGGAGAATGCGACTTGAGTTAGCCAAAATACTATTAAGTAAGCCAGACGTTTTGTTGCTTGATGAGCCAACAAACCACTTAGATATTGAATCCATAATGTGGCTCGAAGGATGGTTAAAGAATTATTCAGGTGCAGTTATTTTAGTCTCACACGACAGAGCATTTTTAGATGCAGTAACCAATAGAACCATTGACTTAATTTTAGGAAAAGCTAACGATTACAAGGCCAGTTATTCCAAGTACGTAGAACTCAGAAAAGACAGACAAGAAAAACAAATCCAGTCTAAGAAGAATCAAGACAAAGAGATAAAGCAAACCAAAATGCTTATCGAAAAGTTTAGAGCAAAGAAGAGCAAAGCCTCTTTTGCGCAGAGTTTGATAAAAAAACTCGATAAAATGGACCTCATAGAAGTAGAGCAAGACGATACTGCTTCAATGTATTTTAAGTTTCCGCCAGCTCCACATTCTGGAAAAGTAACTTTAAAGGTCTCCAAGGCATCTAAAAATTACGATGATTTACAGGTGCTGAAAGACGTTTCTTTAATGCTTGAGCGAGGTGATAAAATTGCTTTTGTTGGGAAAAATGGAGAAGGGAAAACCACCCTGTCAAAAATGATTGTGAATGTTATCGATTATGACGGTGAAATAGAATATGGTTATCAAGTCAAAGTGGGGTATTATGCTCAAAATCAATCAGAATTACTAGACGAAAATAAAAGCATTTTTGAAGTAGTTGAAGATGCTGCCGACGAACACAGTCGACCTAGAGTTAGAGATATGCTAGGCTCATTTTTATTTAGTGGCGATACTGTCCAGAAAAAAGTGAAAGTCCTTTCAGGAGGAGAAAGAGCAAGAGTAGCCTTGTGTAAGTTATTGTTAGAACCGGTCAACTTACTTATTATGGATGAGCCCACTAACCACTTGGATATGGTCTCAAAAGATATTCTGAAAAGAGCTTTGAAAAACTATGACGGGACATTAATTATTGTATCTCACGACAGAGATTTCTTAGAAGATTTAACGGAAAAAGTATACGAATTCAAGGACAAAAACATTAAAGAATACATAGGTGACATTAATAACTTTTTAGGAGAGAAGAAAGTTCAAGATTTTACCCAATTTGAATTAGAAAATAAACAAAAGAGTAAAGTCAAGAAGTCTGATGATTCAGACAGTAAGCAAACCTTTAACGAGCATAAACAGCTTGATAAAGATATTCGAAAAGTAACTAATAAAGTCGGGCAACTTGAAAAAGCCGTAGAGCGTCTAGAAAAAGAGTTGAAAGAATTAGATCAAGAATTAGCAAAGCCCGAACGCTACAAAGAGTTATCTTCGCGAAAAGGTTTTTTTGAATCCTATCAAGACAAGCAAAACGAACTAAGTCAAAAAATGATGACTTGGGAAGAGTCAACAGAACTTTTAGAAGAGCTAAAACAAAAACGTTCAGTACTATAATGGAACATAAAGCAGGTTATGTAAATATCATCGGCAATCCAAATGTTGGAAAGTCAACCTTGATGAATGCGCTTGTAGGCGAACGCTTGTCAATAATTACCTCAAAAGCTCAAACTACTCGTCACAGAATTTTAGGAATTGTCAACGATGAAGAACATCAAATAATTTTTTCAGATACGCCAGGTGTGATTGATCCAGCTTATAAGTTGCAAGAAAACATGATGGATTTTGTTCACGGTGCTTTTCAAGATGCTGACATCTTAATATACATGGTGGAAATTGGAGAAAGAGAGCTCAAAAGTGAAACGCTATTTGAACGACTTAAAAACACAGAAATTCCATTACTTCTTTTGCTCAATAAGATTGATAAAGTAGAGCAAGAATATGTAAAAGAACAAATTAACCTTTGGAAAGAACGCTTGCCAAAGGCTGAAATTCATCCTATTTCGGCATTAAATAAATTTAATATTGATTTAGTGATGGAAAGAATCAAGAAATCACTTCCTGTTTCACCTCCCTATTTTGACAAGGATACTTTGACCGATAAGTCTGAACGCTTTTTTGTTGGTGAAACCATCAGAGAGAAAATTTTAAAGTATTACAAAAAGGAAATACCCTATTCGGTTGAAATTGAAGTCGAAGAGTTTTTTGATGAGAAAGAAATAATAAAAATACGCGCCATAATTTTTGTAGCTAGAGAGTCTCAAAAGGGCATAATCATTGGGCACAAAGGAATAGCTTTGAAAAAAGTGGGTACTTTAGCCCGAAGAGATATGGAATCGTTTTTCCAGAAAAAGATATTTTTAGATTTGTATGTCAAAGTCAATAAAGACTGGCGTAACGATGATAAACAACTTAAACGTTTCGGTTATAACAACTAATCAATAGATGGGAAATATAGTAGCAATAGTAGGTCGGCCAAACGTTGGTAAATCAACGTTTTTCAATAGACTAATTCAGAAGCGACAAGCTATTGTTGACTCTGTTAGTGGTGTAACTAGAGACAGGCATTACGGCATAACGGATTGGAATGGAAAAGACTTTTCCGTTATTGATACGGGAGGATATATTGTAGGGTCTGATGATATATTTGAAGAAGAGATTCGCAAGCAAGTCGATTTAGCCATTGACGAAGCAAACGCCATTTTATTTTTAGTAGATGCTCAGGAGGGTGTAACCGAAATGGATCTGACCGTTGCCAAGCATTTAAGGAAGTCCGATAAGCCTGTGTTTCTCGTTGCCAATAAAGTGGATAATGGAAAAATTTTGCAAGAGGCGGTAGAATTATATTCTCTTGGAATGGGAGATTACTTCTGTATTTCTTCCATAAATGGTAGCGGAACAGGAGAATTGTTGGATGAATTGGTAAGTAAATTGCCAGACACTGAAAAAGTAGAAGAAAGTGATTTACCTCGTTTTGCTATAGTAGGCCGACCAAATGTTGGCAAATCGTCTTTTGTAAACGCATTAGTAGGAGAGGAAAGAAACATAGTTACCGACATTGCAGGAACTACTCGAGATTCATTGGATACGCACTATACAAAATTTGGTCACGATTTTGTGTTGGTGGATACGGCAGGAGTTAGAAAAAAGAAGAATGTCAGTGAAGATTTGGAGTTTTACTCCGTAATGCGTTCGATTCGTTCTATTGAATATTCAGATGTATGCTTGTTGATTATAGATGCTACTTTAGGCTTTGAATCTCAAGATCAAAATATTTTTCACTTAGCGGATAAAAACAACAAAGGCATTGTCATATTGGTAAACAAATGGGATTTGGTTGAAAAAGATACCCATACCACCAAAGAATATGAAGCAGCTATTCGACAGAAAATAGCGCCTTTTACGGATGTGCCTATTCTCTTTATTTCTGCATTGACAAAACAGCGTTTATTGAAAGCATTGGAAATTGCTATAAAAGTATCTCAAGACAGAAAAGTTAGAATTAGCACCTCTAAACTGAATGACGTTATGTTGCCATTTATAGAGCAAAATCCGCCGCCAGCAACAAAAGGAAAATACATACGAATAAAGTTTTGTACTCAGTTGCCTACAAAAACACCAACCTTTGCCTTTTTTGCCAATCTACCTCAATACATTAAAGACCCTTACAAAAGGTACATAGAGAACAAACTTAGAGAGAGTTTCGATTTTACGGGTGTTCCTATTCAAATATTCTTTAGAAAGAAGTAGTCTAAAGATTAAACGCTTCTTTAACTTTATCTAAATAGTCTAATTTTTCCCAAGTAAAGGTTTCAAGGGTCATTTCTTGATGTTGTCCATTAACATTGAATACGAATGTTTTGGTTTCGGGTGTTCTTCCCATGTGTCCATAGGCAGCCGTCTCTTGATAAATAGGTGTCTTTAGTTTTAGACGCTCAATAATAGCTGCAGGTCGCATATCAAAAATAGTAGATACTTTTTCGGCGATTTCGCCATCGGACAAGCTGGTTTTATTGGTTCCATAGGTATCTACAAAAATTCCCATTGGCTTGGCTACTCCAATAGCGTAAGACACTTGTACCAACACTTGTTTGCACAATCCTGCTGCTACTAAGTTTTTTGCAATATGCCTGGTGGCGTAAGCTGCAGAACGGTCTACTTTTGAAGGGTCTTTTCCAGAAAAAGCGCCTCCGCCGTGGGCACCTTTACCACCATAAGTATCCACAATAATTTTTCGACCCGTTAAACCCGTATCGCCATGGGGTCCACCAATTACGAATTTACCAGTAGGATTTACGTGGTATTTCTCCGTTCCGAAAAGCACTTGTTGTCTTTTTTCTAATTGGGCTAACACTCTAGGGATAAGAATGGTTTTCACATCATTTTCTATCTGTGTTTGCATGGATTTTTCAGCAGCGGCTTTAGAAGCAGCTGTGTCGTCTTGAGGCAATATAAACTCATCATGTTGGGTTGAAACAACAATTGCTTCAATGCGTTGAGGAATATTGTCGTCGCTGTATTCAATAGTAACTTGAGATTTTGAGTCTGGGCGCAAATAGGTCATTTCCTTCCTCTCCCTTCTAATATTTGCCAATTCAATAAGAATACGATGAGATAAGTCCAAAGCCAAGGGCATGTAGTTATCCGTTTCGTCTGTAGCATAGCCAAACATCATGCCTTGGTCACCAGCGCCTTGTTCGGCATGTAACCCTTTGTTTTCTTCAACGCCTTGATTTATATCTGCTGACTGCTCATGTATGGCTGAAATAACGCCGCAACTATCAGCATCAAATTGATATTCGGACTTGTTGTAACCTATCTTTCGAATGACGTCTCTAGCAATGTTTTGCACATCAACATATGCTTTCGTTTTTACTTCTCCACTCAGTACAGTAAGTCCTGTTGTTACCAATGTTTCACACGCTACTTTTGCTTCTTTGTCTTGCGCAAGAAAGTTATCTAATAGTGCATCAGAAATTTGGTCAGCTACTTTATCTGGATGTCCTTCTGAAACTGATTCTGAGGTGAAAAAATATGCCATCTTTAGTGTTTTTGTAGTAGAAAAGACAGCTGCTGCGGGTATCCTTTTTTAGCATTTTTGGAGTGGTCGCAATCAGCCAAATTTATCCACTTGTTAAATAGGGTGCAAAATTAAAATAAAAATTCATTTATAAGAATCATTAAAGATAATTTCTAAAGATTATGAAAACGGGAGAGAGGTAAGAAGAAAACAGTTTCTAAATTACCCAATCGCTATTTTAAATTCGTCAGTTTTTGAAAATAAGACTCTAAGTCGACTTTCTTTTTCTTGAGATTGGACAATAGTTCGTTAGCTACTATTTCACCTTTGTTAATAATGATTACTCTATCGCACATTTTTTCAACTTCCTGCATGATATGAGTTGAAAGCATAACGGTTTTGTCCTTACCGCTTTCTCGTATTAGATTACGAATTTCTACCATTTGGTTAGGGTCCAAACCCGTTGTTGGCTCATCTAAAATTAACACTTCTGGCTCGTGAATAAGTGCAGCGGCTAGTCCTACCCTTTGCCTGTATCCTTTTGAAAGCTGACTTATTTTTTTGTGATTTTCTGCTGTCAATCCAGTTAATTCAATCACTTCGTGTACTCGATTTTTGGAGCAACCGTAAATATCTGCTATAAACGTTAAGTATTCCTTGATGAACATTTCATCATAAAGTGGATTATGTTCAGGCAGATAGCCGATTTTTTTTCGAAGTTCAATATTATCTTGTTCGACTTTTTGCTCACAAACAAAAACGCTGCCTTTATCAGCACCGATAAAGGAAGTGATGATTTTCATTAGGGTAGATTTACCAGCGCCATTAGGGCCTAAAAAACCTAATATTTCTCCTTTGTTTACTTCAAATGAAATACCATTTAAGGCCAGTTGCTCGCCATACAGTTTGCTAACGTTTTCTACTTTAATTGACATGACGCGAAGATAATAAAGAAATAGGGATTCTACTTACTCTTTCAAATCATCGTATATTTGTGCTAATGCAAGGTATTGTCATAAAATCTACAGGTAGTTGGTACATAGTAAAGACGGATGACGGCAAAATTTTAGATTGTAGAATTCGAGGTAAGTTTCGTATTCAAGATATAAAAAGTACAAATCCGATAGTTGTTGGGGACAGAGTCAATCTTACTCAAGAAGAAGATTCTTTTGTGATAGACGAATTGTTTGATAGAAAAAATTTCATTGTTAGGAAATCGGTTAACCTCTCTAAACAAACCCACATTTTAGCGTCTAATATTGACCAAGCCATTTTAATGGTTACCATTAAAAGTCCAGTTACCACTACAGGTTTTATTGATAGATTTTTAATTTCTGCTAAAGCCTATGGGATAAATGTGGTAATTCTTTTCAATAAGATAGATTTATTGGATGATGAGAGTAAAAACAAACACAATAGTATTTATGCCTTATACGAAAGCATTGGCTATCAATGCTTGTCCATGAGTGTTCAGACTGACGATTTATCTGCGGTAAAGGATATGATGAAAAATAAGGTAAATGTCATTTGTGGGCATTCAGGCGTGGGAAAATCAACCCTTTTAAATGTTTTGCAACCAGAGCTTGACATCAATACACAAGAAGTTTCTGAGCAACACCAACAGGGACAACACACCACCACCTTTTCAGAAATGCACGACCTAAATTTTGGGGCTTCTGTTATTGATACTCCTGGAGTACGCGGCTTTGGTTTAGTGGAGATGGACAAATACGAATTAGGCGATTATTTCCCAGAATTCTTCCAGTTGAAACCGAATTGTAAATTCAATAATTGCATACATGTTAACGAGCCAAAATGTGCTGTAAAAGATGCTTTGGAGAAAGGAGAAATATCTTCTTCTAGGTATAAAAATTACCTTAGCATGTTAGATCAAGATGATGAAAATTTTAGAGTCAACAAATACGAATGAGAGCAGTTATTCAACGTGTATCTTCAGCCAGTGTAAGCATTAGCGGTAATCGCTGTGGAGAAATTGGAAATGGGCTTGTGCTATTCCTCGGAATAGAATCTGAAGATTCACATGAAGATGTAAAGTGGCTGAGCAAAAAGATTAGTCAATTGCGAATCTTTTCGGATGAAAATGGACTAATGAACAAGTCTATCACGCAAGTTGGAGGCAAGGTATTGCTGATTAGTCAATTTACGCTGTTCGCCAAAACTCAAAAAGGAAATAGACCTTCATTTATTAAAGCCGCTAAGCCAGAAGTGGCCATACCCTTGTATCAAGATTTTATCCGTCAAATTGCGTATGATACAAATACTAAAATTCAAACAGGCGAATTCGGTGCCGACATGCAAATACAGTTGTGTAATGATGGCCCAGTAACAATACTAATTGACACAAAAAATAAAGAATAATGCCGATTACAGAATTACAAAAAACAGTTGACAATTGGATTAAGCAATACGGAGTACGCTATTTTAACGAATTAACCAACATGGCTATTCTAAGTGAGGAAGTGGGAGAGGTTGCCAGAATTATTGCTCGACAATATGGAGAGCAATCCTCAAAGCCATCTGATAACGGTAAGTTAGGTGAAGAGCTTGCGGATGTTCTTTTTGTGATACTTTGTTTAGCCAACCAAACCGATACAGATTTACAAAAAGAATTTGAAAAAAAGCTGGAAGTAAAATCAAAACGAGATTACGATAGACACGCTCAAAACAGTAAACTAAAATAAATTCGTTATATTTGGAATGTAATACTTGAAGAAAAGCATAGAAACTTATAAATTCTAACGGTTTTTATCATAGCCTTTTATCTAGTTTCAGTGCTTTCTTATTTTTTGCAATATGTGAAGTTTAACTGTACAAACCTTAATCTATGAAAAACGCTATCTCATTTAATTATTCTCTTCGTTTTCGGACTCTTTTTCTCTTAATTACATTGATTTTTTTAGTATTGTTTCTTTTATCAGTAGAATGCTTAATTTTTCTGTTGATATTTTTGAATATGTTATACATCTATGTAATGTATATACATCCCCCAGCTATATCCATTAGTGATGGTCAAATACATCAACATTCATTTAACTCTACTTCTATGTTCATTAATAAACTTGAAGAAGTTTCTGTTGATGAAAAAACAATTACTTTCAAAACCTTTGAGAAAAAAATGGTTGTATATAATTTCTTATTCGAAAAAAAGGCTAGACAAAACTTAGTGAAATTCTTCCGCTTAAAAAAATTGAAATAAAATGAATGAAATCGTAATTTATTATTCAAAAGTGTACCGTTTTTGGTGGTCAATTATTTTGACTTCAATGGCATTGAGTTATATTCTATTTTTCTTTTTTGTTGATATTGAAGTGTATTTTTTTATTTCATATTATTTCAGGCATATACTTTAGTCTTATAGTATGGTCAACCTACAGGCCATATCTGAAGATTAGAGATGGCAAGATATGGACAACACGCTATCTATTCATTTCACTGAATGAAAAGGACTTGAAAGAAGTTATCTTAAACGATGAAAACTATGTTTTCAAATTAAAATCTCACCGTTTTTTTGTGGGAATTAATTTTATAGAAAAATCAGACAACGAAAAATTGAAAAAGTTTTTAAGAGATAGAAGTATTTTGGTCGAGCCAGAAACTTTATTTTAAATCAACTAATTTTTTAGAGCCTTAGCTTTTTCTTTAGCTTTCTCGTTTCGTTCTATGGTATGTGTTGGTCTGCTCCATTTTACATTTCCTTTTGTAGAAAGGCACTTTTTGTAGTTGTCATTACTTACTGGCTGATCGCCATCAACAAATGGTGCTTTTGGAGTAATTCCTAGAATATCAAACAGTTTCATGTCTTGATTAATATCTGGGTTAGGAGTAGTCAGTAATTTGTCTCCAGCAAAAATAGAAGAAGCTCCTGACAAGAAACAGAGCGCTTGTCCTTCATCTGACATTTCAGTTCTTCCTGCTGATAACCGCACCACAGATTCAGGCATTACAATTCGTGTAGTTGCTACCATGCGTACCATTTCCCAAATCGAAACGGTTTCCTGATCTTCTAATGGTGTGCCTTCAACAGCAACTAAGGCATTAATTGGTACCGATTTAGGTTGAGGGTTCATATTTGCAAGGGTTACGAGCATTCCGCATCTATCCGCTGCTGATTCACCCATTCCGATTATACCGCCAGAACAAACGCTAATACCAGCTTTGGAAGCGTTTTCTATGGTTTTTATTCTATCGTCATACTCTCTTGTAGAAATAATTTCTTTATAATGTTCTGCAGAGGTGTCAAGGTTATGGTTATAGGCATACAACCCGGCATCGGCTAGTCGATTGGCTTGTTCTTCCGTCATCATTCCTAAGGTACAACACACTTCCATATCAAGCCCATTGACTGTTTTCACCATTTCGAGAACTTGGTCGAACTCTTCGTTATTTTGAATATTTCGCCATGCTGCACCCATGCATAAACGCGATGAGCCATTGGCTTTGGCACGTAGTGCTTGTGCTTTGACTTGTGAAACACTCATTAAGTCGTTAGTTTCTATATCTGTATGGTACCTAGCCGCTTGCGGGCAATAGCCGCAATCTTCTGAGCATCCACCAGTTTTTATGGACAAAAGAGTACTAATTTGTACCTCTAGTGGGTTGTGGTGTTTTCGGTGAGTTTGAGCCGCTTCAAAAATTAATTCCATTAGCGGTTTATTATAGATGTCTAAAATTTTATCGATTGTCCAGCTATTATTCATAATCTTAATTTATGTAACAAATATAGTTTTTAATCTGTTTTTTGAACTATGATACTTACTGCATTTCCACCAAATCCGACAGCATTAATTAGTATGCTTTTAGGAGCACTTTGTTTTTGAGTAATTTCGGTGTCGTATGGAAACTGTATCAAATGTTTTCTGTTAAGCATTTCAACAGCTAAGTCTAAACTTATACCTCCAGATGCGCCAAAAGTATGACCGCTTTGGTGTTTTGTGCTTATTAAATGGGGTGTCTGTTCGCCAAAAACAGAAGTAATAGCCGTATGTTCGGATTGATCACCTAAGATAGTCCCTGGTGCGTGCATTACTATTGCATCCACGGTTTTTAGCTTACTGTCATCAAGTGCCATTTGCATACTCTTTTTTAAACAACTGGCATCTGCGGACAATGAGGCGGGGTGTTCAATTTTTTCGGTGGCGTATCCTAATCCAATTATCTTGGCTAAGTGTTCTTGTCCTTGGTCGGATTCTAGGCAAAAAACGGCAGCACCTTCTCCAAGAACCATATTATTTTTTGTATTCCCTTTTTTCATAGGACTGCAATACCAGCCTGATGTGTTTTTACTGTACACCCCTAATGATCGCATTTGGGAAATGGTAAAGTCAGTGAGTGGTGCTTCTGTACCTCCGGCAATAAATTTATCGGTCATGCCACTTTTTATCCAAACGCAAGCGTTCAAAATTGAATGAAGGGCTGTGCTGCACGTTATAGAGTGGGTAAGCGTTGCGCCTTCTGTTCCAAAATCGAAAGCCATCCAAGAGGCAATGTTTCCTAGGGTTGTAGTTGGCGAGGTTAAGGGTGAAATTCTCTGATTAGGGGAGTTAATAAAATGGGCGTGGTATTTTTCGAAAAGTTGTGTAGCTCCTCTTGAAGATCCCATATTTATTCCAACCGTTGAAAGGTTTGTCCAATTAGCCTTAGATAAAGTGTTTCTTCCGGCAATAATACCCATCAGTACACTTTTATCTAACCGTCTATACAGTGGGTTTTCTTTTCTCAAATCATCAATGAGTGCTAGAGTTTCCGCTTGCAGCCTGCCAGTTGGGGTATCCATATCGTTGAAGCAACAAATGGACAAATTCGTTTTTTGACTAAGGTAGTTTGCCCATATTTCATCGCTATTATGCCCAAGTGCGGATAAGCTAGATTTTGATGTAATGAGTATTGATTGCATGGGGCAAAGATACGACTATTCAATTTTTTCTAGAGCTGAAAGTATGCTTTTATATACCGTTTTTAGTTCACTTTCTTTTATGCAATAGGGTGGTATAATATATATCACATTTCCCAATGGTCGAAGTATGACTCCTTGCTCAATAAAATGGGTATAAAGCATGTCTTTTATTTGACTCGAATAACCAGTTTCGGACGTCTGAATATCCATTGCTAAGATGGTGCCTTCTTGTCTGACGTTTTTAAGTTTAGGATGATTTTGTATACTTGAAGCAAAGTCTCTGTGTTGCTCAGCGATTTGCTTAATATTCTGTTGACACTCTTCTTTTTCGAGCAGTTCTAGGCTGGCAATAGCGGCGGTACAGCCAATTGGATTTGCCGTAAAAGAATGGCCGTGTAAAAACGCTTGACTAAGCGTATTGCCTAAAAATGAGTCGTAAATTTCGTTTGAGCATGTCGTAATGGATAATGGCAATGTGCCTCCCGTTAAACTTTTGGATAAACACATAAAATCGACTTGCTCTGTCAATTGGTTACAGGCGAAAAATGTACCAGTTCTTCCGAAACCAGTCATGACTTCATCGGCAATACAAAGGACATCGTTTTCTTTGCAAAGCCTAATCATTTTATCTAGCGTTGAGGCAGAATACATTCTCATTCCAGAAGCGCCCTGAACAATGGGTTCAAAAATAAAACAAGCTATTTCTCCCTTTTCCAATTCGTTTTTTAAAGCCGATATGGCTTCTTTTTCATTTCCAGGAAAGGGCAAGTGGTTTACCGAAAATAAATACTCTTCAAATGGTTCAGAGAATATACTTTTTGCTCCTGCTGACATTGCGCCAAAGGTTTCGCCGTGGTAACCGCCTTCAAGAGCGAGAATACGGTGCTTTTTTTGGCCTTTATTTCTCCAATATTGAATACTCATTTTTAGCGCTATCTCAACGGCTGATGAGCCGTCCCCTGAAAAGAAAAATTTATGTTGATTTTTAGGCAAATGAGCGCTTAATTTTTCACACAGTTCAGTGGCGGGCTTGTGTGTAAAGCCAGCGAATAAAACGTGCTCGAGTTCTAAAAGCTGTTGGCTAATTTTTTGGGCTATATAGGGGTGAGCATGGCCATGAATATTTACCCACCACGATGAAATAGCGTCAATATATTCTTTTCCGCTTTCATCGACTAACAAAGTGCCTTTTCCCTTAACAATTGGAATGGGTGTTGGAGCAGTCTTCATTTGAGTAAATGGATGCCAAATGTATTTTTTATCGCTTTTGGATATTGTCATTAGAATGCCCCTTTTAATTGTTCAGCAACTTCTTTTATTGCGGCTTTGTTCACCGTTTTCATCTGTGGAATTCTGCCTAAACTGACTAAACCACTTTTTGATAGTATGATGTGTTCAGTATCTTTATTTTCTTCTCCATTAAACAAAATTCCTTTAATGGGAATCTTTCTATTTTTTAGTGCTTCTATACTCAACAAGGTATGGTTAATACTTCCCAGATAATGTTGGCTTATCAAAATGACTTTGATATTTAATTCTTTTATTAGGTCTATGATGCAATCTTTATCGTTTAGAGGTACGAGAAGACC
This sequence comes from Flavobacteriales bacterium, assembly GCA_965661345.1. Taxonomy (GTDB): domain Bacteria; phylum Bacteroidota; class Bacteroidia; order Flavobacteriales; family UBA7312. The sequence continues at coordinate 70,138 of CBFIDK010000004.1, forward strand.
GCCAGCGCCTTCCACGACCAATGCATTTTTTGTTTTTGGAAGTTGGCACTTAGATAGCTCAATGGTTATGCTTTCCTTTTGGGCTGCTGCGTGAGGAGACATGGGCAATTTTAAACGGTAACTCTCTGGATGAAATTGGCTTTTTGTATTAGAAATTAAGTCCTTAACTTTTTGGCTGTCCGAATACTCCAATTCACCTGCTTGAATGGGTTTCCAATAATCTGCTTCAAGTGCTTCAACTACAATTGCAGAACTTACAGTCTTGCCAATTTCTGTTCCTATTCCTGTGATAAAGTACGTCATATTGTCAAATTGATAAGGTCACAAAGGGATGATATTTCATCTTTAGTATTAAAAGAATGTAGACAAATTCGTATTCTTTCTGAGCCTTCCGCAACGGTAGGGTGAAGGATTGGCCTCACGTCAAAATCATTAGCTTGTAAATGATGTGCAAATTGTTTCGTTTGTACATTTCCACCTATCACGATACATTGTATTGCCGAATCGCTTGGAAGTAAATGTGGGTGTTTGCACAGTTGTTTAAACAGAGATATATTGTCAAGCAATTTCGCTCTTTCCTCAGTTATTTTCACTTCATCATAGGCCCAAATTATCCGTTCTACAGAATGGGCTGAAAGAGCAGTAGTATAAATAAATGGCCTCGAAAAATTTATCAAGTAATCGATTAAAGTTTTGCTTCCTACAATGGCTGCCCCATGGCTTCCCATGGCCTTTCCGTATGTATATATTTTGGCAAAGCAAGTAATATAATGCGCGAGTCCTTGTCCATAATTGCCAAATACACCCACCGCATGGGCTTCATCAATAATAAGTTTTGCATTATAGTTTTGGCACACGTTCATGATTTCCTCAAGAGGTGCAAAGTCTCCGTCCATGGAATAAACGCTTTCTACAACGACATAGGTGGTGCCGCTTGCACGTTTTAGCTTTTCTTCGAGCTGTGAGGTGTCATTATGCTTAAAGGAAAAATTTCGAGCAACGCCTAATTTGATGCCATCTCGAATTGAAGCGTGGCATAACTGATCGTAAATTACGGTATCGTCTTTTTGAGGGACTGCTGAAAGTAAACCTAAGTTTGCCGAATATCCTGAATTAAACAATAGTGCTGATTCCGTTTGGTGGAAGTTGGCTATTTTCTTTTCGGCGCTTTCGTGAATGGGGCTGTTGCCACTAATTAAACGGCTTCCTGTTGAGCCAACAGATGCTGAACTGCTCCATTTTTTTGAGGAAAAACCCAAGTAATCATTGGAACAGAAATCTATGGTAGATGAAGAAATGCTTAATTCTCGTAAGGCGTTTTTATTCTGTCTATCTGCTAAATTTTCGTGTAGCTTATCTTCTAGCATAATAGTTCAAATATAGTATAAAAAAAAGCTTACCCTTGTAAGCTTTATTCATAAATTTTTGTCTTATTGGCTATCTGCAATTTAAAAACAGAACACTAATTCAGTGTTTGTTTTTTATGGATTTTTTTAGCTTTTCTATTGTTTTCCTGTCGGCAATGTTTTCGTTTTCTAGCGCTATACTTTCTTCATGCAATTCTTTTACGGCATTTATTAGCGTAAATAGTATTTCGGAAGAATTGAATGATTTTAAATCCTCAATACCAGTAGCTAAACTGTCATTTGTTGTCGTAACCGTTGCAGGCAATACCTCTTCTATTTCTTGAGCAATAACGCCTACATAGGTACGGTCTAAATCTGTTAAATTGGATTTTTCGGTGTACTGATAACTTACAGGATTAATTTTCAAAATATGTTCTAGCCCTTTTTTATAGGGTGTAACGTTCTTTTTTATTCTTCTGTCTGAAAATACTGTCCAAAGGCCTCCACCTGTGCAGGTTGCATCACCATTTACAGACAGCTCATAATTGGAGATAAATGGGTGGTTAATGGAGATGTTATTGGGTTGGCTTACACTAACCATAGGGAATACCAACCAAGGTCCATTGACAATCCAAAACACAATATCTGGTTCTGGTGAAAATAGACTAGAGCTTCCTGCTACTAAGTCTAAGCGGCCTGAAAATGGCGCTTCGGCATTGTTACCGTGTAAATCTATGCAGGCACCTTGAGTGTTATCAAAGGTATCGTCGTCACCAGAAGTGATTCTTAACCTCCCTTGATTACCATTAATACCAAGTACTGCAGAGTTATTTAGATTATTGTTAGGCTGGAATACCACTTCTGAAAAAAGAACTCTGTGGCGGTTCGATGGGCTAGGCATTATTAACAGCCTGTCAAGGTTATTAGACTTAAGCAGAAACACCGAATTGTCAGTTGTTCCAATAAATTTGTTAATATCACTATTTAAAGCATTTCCACTTAAACCCCAACCGCTTGAAGTGGTTGTGCTACCACCAAGCTCAGTCCAACTGCTGCCATTATAAAACATGATTTTTCCTAGGTCAGATCTGTAAGCAATAGAGCCTGCTTGTGGTGCAGGACTAGTAATACCGTTTAATGATGCGGCACTGCCATAGGAGTGAAAGCGCATCAAAGCGTTAGCGTCTTGAATATCTTGCCCAAAGGCACTAATAGCTATGAAGCTCGAAAGAATGACGCATCGCCATATGTTTGTCAATACTACGTTCATTAGTTATTTTTTATGGATTTCGTAAGGGATTTAATCAGCCGTCTGTTTTCGGCATTTTCTTCCCGTAATGCTTTGTTTTTTTGATCCAATTCTTTTACGGCATTAATTAATGTGAACAGTATTTCGGATGCGTTGAACATTCTCAAATCATCATAACCACTATTTAAACTGTCATTAACAATACGTACGGTTGAAGGTAGCACTTCTTCCATTTCTTGAGCAATAACGCCAACAAATGACTCCTCTAAATCAGACACTCCAGATTTTTCGGCGTACTGATAATTCACCGGTCTAATTTTCAGAATTTTATCTATTCCTTTAGTATATGGAACAACGTTCTTTTTTACTCGTCTATCGGATAAGTTTGTCCAGGCTCCGCCTCCTGATTTAGCGGCATAACCATTGACAACTAGCCTCATGCCTGAAGGAGGCGTTGATGTGTTAATTGCAAAGATTCCATCAGACGTAATTGTAGCTGCTAAACCCGAGCCAGACCAAAACGTAATGGCTGAACCAGATGCATTACTGCCAGCCACCAAGTCTAAGCGACCTGAGTATGGCTGTTCTGCATTGTTGGCGTGCAAATCTATACAGGCGCCTTGAGTATTGTTAAAGGTGTCGTCGTTTCCGGCGGTGATTCTTAATCTTCCTTGGTTGCCATTAATGCCAAGGACTGCAGAGTTATTTAGATTAGAATTGGGAAAGTATACAACTTTTGGAAAAAGAACTCTATGGCGGTTAGATGGGCTAGGCATAATTATTAACCTGTCAGTATTATTGGATCTAAATCGAAACTCGGAATTGTCGGTCGTTCCAAGAAATTTGTTTATGTCGCCATTAAGGGCATTTCCAGATAAACCCCAACCGCTTGAAGAGGATGCACCACTGCCAAATTGAACCCAAGATGAATTATTACGGTAAAACATTTGACCTAAATCAGAGCGGTAAGCAATAGAGCCCGGTTGCGCTGAGCTAACACCGTTTAGGGTTGCGGCACTATTAAAAGAATGTGGCCGAATTAAAGTATTTGCATTTTGGGAGTAAACATTTGAAAAAGTAAAGCATATGGCTAAACCAAGAAAGTAGTTTTTCATTTCAGTAGCGTTTGACATTAAGTCCAACAAACTTACAAAAAATGTTTGTCTTTATAACTTGCTTAACTGAAAAATGGACTTGCTTAATACTGACCTTTTAGTCTGCTAAAACAATAACTTTGTTATTCTGCATTTCAATCACGCCGCCATTAATTTCATAATGTTCGGTAGTATTATTGGTATCAATAACCCTTACCTTACCCTTTGTTAATGAGGAAATGATGGGCGCGTGGTTATTCAAGATTTCAAACTTACCAGTAACGCCTGGAAGTTGAATTGAAGTCACTTCGCCTTCAAACACTTTTTTTTCTGGAGTGATGATTTCTAAATGCATAGTCAAAAATTATTTAGCTTCGGCTAACATTTTTTCTCCCTTCTCTTTCGCTTCTTCTATGGTTCCTACGAGGTTGAAGGCAGCTTCTGGGTATTGATCCATTTCACCATCCATAATCATGTTAAATCCTTTGATAGTGTCTTGAATGTCAACTAAAACTCCTTTAAGACCTGTAAATTGTTCTGCAACGTGGAATGGCTGAGATAAGAATCGTTGAACACGACGTGCTCTAGAAACGGCTAACTTATCATCATCGGAAAGTTCCTCCATACCAAGGATAGCAATAATATCTTGAAGTTCTTTGTAGCGTTGTAGCAATTGCTTTACTTTTTGCGCACAGTCGTAATGCTCGTCACCTACAACATCAGGCGATAAAATTCTAGATGTTGAATCCAATGGATCAACAGCTGGGTATATACCAAGTTCAGCAATCTTACGAGATAATACTGTGGTAGCATCTAAGTGAGCAAAGGTTGTTGCTGGGGCAGGGTCGGTCAAGTCATCTGCAGGTACATAAACTGCTTGTACAGAAGTAATTGAACCGTTTTTCGTAGAGGTAATACGCTCTTGCATGGTACCCATTTCAGTAGCTAGGGTTGGTTGGTAACCTACCGCTGAAGGCATACGTCCTAAAAGTGCAGATACCTCTGAACCGGCTTGTGTAAATCGGAAGATGTTATCAACGAAGAATAAAACGTCACGTCCTTTTCCTTGACCGTCACCGTCACGGAAATATTCTGCAAGTGTTAAACCAGAAAGAGCCACACGTGCACGTGCCCCAGGAGGTTCATTCATCTGACCAAATACGAAAGAAGCTTTAGAATCGCCCATTTTTGTAGCGTCAACTTTAGATAAGTCCCATCCACCTTCTTCCATTGAGTGTAAGAAATCAGGACCATAATCAATTATTCCAGATTCTAACATCTCTCTTAATAAATCGTTTCCTTCACGAGTTCTTTCACCAACACCCGCAAATACCGATAATCCACCGTGACCTTTTGCAATGTTATTAATTAACTCCTGAATTAGTACTGTTTTACCTACACCAGCACCACCGAAAAGACCAATTTTACCACCTTTAGCATAAGGCTCAATTAAGTCAATAACTTTAATACCTGTGTAAAGTACTTCAGTAGAGGTTGAAAGGTCTTCAAATTTTGGAGCATCGCGGTGAATAGGTAATCCGTTTTCTCTGTCTAGATTATCCATTCCGTCGATAGCTTCTCCAATCACATTGAATACTCTACCTTTAATGTGTTCACCAGCTGGCATTTTGATTGGTGCGCCAGTAGCAACTACCTCAATACCTCTCTTTAATCCGTCTGTAGAGTCCATAGAGATGGCACGAACCGTGTCTTCTCCAATGTGCTGTTGGCATTCTAAAACTAATTTAGTGCCGTTTTCTTTTGTGATTTCTAGTGAATCGTATATATCAGGTAATCCTGATTCGTTGTTTTCAAAAGTAACATCGACTACTGGGCCAATGATTTGAGAAATTTTACCTTTGCTGTGTGACATTTTATTGTAAACTTAAAATTAGGTTTTTATTCCGATTTATTTCGGGCAAATTTACACGAATTATTTAGTACCACACAAAGAATTAATCAATAAATTAATTGCTACTTTTGAACAAGGTTTTAACATTTATTACAATCGCAATAATTTGAAGATTTATCACTCTATTTCTGAATTCAAAAATGTGCGTCGTCCTATTCTTACAACAGGGACTTTTGACGGGGTGCATTTTGGTCACAAAACAATAATAAATAGGCTTAAAGAAATAGCTCAGGAAGAAGGTGGCGAAACGGTTTTACTGACCTTTTTTCCGCACCCAAGGATGGTGTTGTTTCCAGACGACCACAAATTGCAATTAATAAACACTTTAGAAGAAAAAATAGAGCTGCTGAAATCGGCTGGCATCGACCATTTAATAATCCATCCTTTTACTAAAGCCTTTTCTCGTACAACCTCGATGAATTTTGTGAGAGATATTATTGTCAATCAAATCAATACGCATAAGCTCGTTATAGGTTACAACCACCATTTTGGAAGAAATAGGGAAGGTTCTTTTGAGCACTTAAAAGAATTTTCTCCTTTGTACGGTTTTCAAGTAGAAGAAATACCTGCTCAGCTTTTAGATGAGGTCAGTGTTAGTTCTACCAAAATTAGAAAGGCACTGCTGGCCGGTGAAGTTTCAAAAGCACAGCATTATTTAGGCTATCATTATCAGTTTGAGGGTACTGTTATTCAAGGAAAGGAAATTGGAAGAACTATCGGCTTTCCGACGGCAAATTTAAAAGCGAATGATTCAACAAAGCTCATTCCTAAAGACGGTGTTTATGCGGTTAACGTATTTTACAACAACCAAACGTTAAACGGCATGATGAACATCGGCAAAAACCCCACCTTGGGAATTAACGAGCGGTCTTTAGAAGTGCATATTTTCAATTTTGATACAGACTTGTATGGCGCTCAGTTAAAGGTGAAATTTGTTGAACGGCTTCGTGAAGAAATGACCTTTGAAAATCTAGAGGAGTTGAAAACCCAATTGGCAATTGATAAAGAAATGGCGATTAAAGAATTAGCCTAAAAAAAGCCCTCGAATTTTCGAGGGCTTTTAGTTTAGAAACCTAAGGTTAATCCAAACAAGAAATTTCGTTTTGCTTGCGGGAAATACCCAGCCATATCATAGCCCCCATCGCTGTTTGCCGTTACGTAGGCATCGTCTGGTCTAGGGTCGTAGCCGTCCGATTTAAAGCGGTAAATCCATGCGTTATTGACGTAATTTTCATCCAACAAATTATTGATTTGAAGACTCAGTCGAGCGTGCTTGAAAAGACTGCTTTTAATGTCCCAAATAAACCGTCCGTGGTGTACTAAATAAGCGTCTAATTTTCTGTCTTCGCTTGAGGTGTTGTCAATGTATTGCTCGTCAACATATTTGGAAATCAGTTGAAGTTGCATCTTATCGTTTAGCTTATAATTGAATTTACTCGCCCAAATAAGTTCAGGAGAAAAAGCAATAGTTGTGTTTTGATACTGAACAGCTTCTTGTCCCCAAGTGTCCCAATTGTCAACGTATTCTGTGTAGTGTGCAATGGTGTTTTCACTAAATGAAATGTTTCCAGACCAGTCAATTTTTTGGTTGAATTTATAGCCAGCTTCAATTTCAATTCCTTTGCGTTCTGAATAACCCACATTTTCTCGCGTGTATTCACCAACATCGTTAATCTTGCCTGTCAAAATGAGTTGATTTTCATAAATCATATAGTAGGCATTGGCTGAAAAAATGAAGTTTTTATTTGCCATTTTATAGCCCAATTCCGTATCGTAAAGGGTTTCGTGCAAGGGTCTTGAATTTGGCGAAGAATCTACAAAGTCACTTCTATTCGGTTCGCGATTGGCAACGGCAAAAGAAGCGAATGCGCTTGTGGTGCTGTTTATTTGGTAAAATGCACCAAATTTTGGGTTAAAGAAATCAAAATTTACAGTGTCTTGCAATGACGTTCCGTTATCATCCTTTCCGATAAAGGAGTAGTCTACGTAACGTTTCTGCAAATCGCCATACAAAGTGAGTTCATCGCTGTATTTGTAAAGCCCTTTGGCATACACATTGAAGTCTGTCTTAACGGCATCGTTGTCGTAGTAGACATGGTCGATTACACCATTACTAGCGTATTCTGCCCAACGGACTACTCCATAGTGTTTTCCTTCATAAGTGTTCCATCCGCCACCAAGGGTGTATTCAAAATTATTTGTGCTGTTTTGGTAAGAAAAAATTGTTCCGTAGAAGTCGTTGTCGAGCCATTTTCTTCGTATTAAATCAGTGCTTGTTACTGTATCGTTTCCAACCACTAGGTTGTTTAAGCCGTAATCGGCAAAGTCTTCGCCTTGCTTAAACTGTTCGTAATAACCTCTGCCTTGTGTGTAATGTAAACCCAAATTAAAGGAAGCCGTTGCACTCAATTGCTTGTTGTAATGCATCATGTAATGGTCTTGCCAATAGTTGTCTGTTTCATTTTCATAGGTGTAGCTATTGAATGTCCTTAAGCTATCGTCATTGATGTAGGATAGAGGTACGCCATTCCAGGCTTGGTAGGTTTTTTCCTTTCCAGAAATGAGGGTAAATTTTAGCACCTCATCAATTCCGTAGTAGGCAGCAGAAAGGTACATCGATTTCAAATCTGATGTGGCTCTGTCTATGTAGCCGTCTGACGATAGTCTTGAAAGACGTCCGTCTAGTGTAAATTTATTGGCTAATAAGCCCGTTCCAAATTCCACATTATTTTTTAAGGTGTTGTAAGAGCCAATGCTGTTATTAGTCGTTGCATAAGCATTGGGTCTTAGTTTTTGCGTTCGGAGATTTACTGTAGCCCCAAAAGCACCGGCACCGTTGGTAGAGCTTCCAACACCTCTCTGGATTTGAATATCTTCCACGGATGAGGTGAAGTCAGGCATATTTACCCACCAAACTCCTTGAGATTCGGCATCGTTAAGAGGAATACCGTCAATGGTTACGTTTATTCGTGTTGGGTCGCTACCACGCACCCTAAAACCAGTGTATCCTATGCCGGCACCAGCATCTGAAGTTGTTACGACTGAAGGTGTTAGCGATAGCATGTAAGGAATGTCTTGTCCTAAATTTTGTTCATCCAAGGCATCTTGTGTGATGTTGGAATAGGACATGGGCGTTTTTTCAGTTGCCCGTAATGCATTGATGTTGACTTCTTGCAAGTCAGGGTAAATAATGAGTGTATCGGACTGCTGGGCAGAGAGATACAAGCACGACGCTAAAAAGCATAGGCTAAAAGTTGATTTGATTGTCATTTTTTTGATATTTTTCGTTAAACACTACCACCGACACGGAGCTGCCAATGGATAATTATGTTAAACTCCCTTCCCTTCCAAGAATTACCTTGGCAGGTTCAATGGGTATAATCTCAGCCCTGTTCAGGCACCCCGTAAAGACGGGGCAAAGTTAGTATTCTTTTTATAAGGATTGCAAAAAATCTAATGAAGATTGCAAACGATTTTCTCCGCTAACAATACTGTAGGTTTTATTTAGAGCCGTGAGCTCATTTGCGTAGATATTAAATAATTCTTGTCTATGCTTGGGGTGTTCTCTAAGTCCGTCATTTGCCCATGGAATATCAATATCGCACAGCAAGTAGTGGTCGTAATAGCGTTTTTCTATGTGCTCCAAAATCCAAGGGTCGCAATGGCCGTATTTAAATTCACTCCATACTTTACAAACGATGAGGTCTGTGTCTAAAAATAAGTATGGTTTTTTGGACGTAATGCCGTCTTCTAATTCAATTTGTTTTTTTGCAATATTGAGGATGTCTTCTTTGTCATACTTACCGTTTAATAGGTCAATGTATTCACGAGCGTATTCTTCCACATAAGGGCAATTAAAATGATTGGCTAGTGCTTTTGTTAGGGTACTTTTACCTGTAGATTCAGGTCCGATGATGACAATTTTTTTCATCCTTAGAAGGATGGTTTTTCTTGAAGGATGGCATTGACTACCTTGAGGGTAAACACTACTTTATCGTTAGTAATAAAGCTGTTTTTCATTTCACTGTTTATGGCATTCATTACATTATCGTATTCGCCAAAAACTTGAGTGCTCATTCCGTTCGTTTCCACTTTAATAAAAGGATAAGTACGTAATTTTTTTATGAAATGGATAATTGAAGCTTCGTAAGCTTTATCTAGGGGGTACATGCTAATTTCTACTGAGCACTCCATTGGATTTGTTGGCGTTAAATTGGTGAATAGATTGAGCGATTTCTTGAATAAGGTTTGGATTCTTTTCAATACTGTTGCCAACAACAATTACGTCTGCTCCAGCCTTGCAATTGGCCACTGCTTTTTCGGCGCTGCAAATGCCGCCGCCAATAATTAATGGTACTTCTAAAGATTGACTGACCATACTGATCATAGATTCAGAAATAGGGTTTGTAGCGCCACTTCCACCGTCCATAAATATGAGTTTTAGTCCTAGCATTTCGCCAGCCATTGCGGTACACAATGCCACATCGTTTTTATCGTATGGTATGGGCGTTGTGTTGCTCATGTAGGAAACGGTAGTGGGTTTTCCGCTATCAATAAGTATGTAGCCAGTTGGTAATACTTCTAGCTTAGAATGTTTGAGTATTGGCGCTGAAATAACTTGATTGCCAATAAGCATATCAGGGTTTCTTCCAGAAATTAATGATAAGAACAAAATGCCGTCAGCGTCTTTGTTGACTTGCATGGAATTGCCAGGAAATATAACCACTGGAACAGAGCAATTCGATTTAATTGTTTGAATACAAATATCAAAACTACCATTGGTGAGAAGACTCCCGCCTACAAAAATAAGATCAACTTTAGCTTCTACAGACTTTTCAATTAAATCTAGTAATTCGTGATGATTTTGCTTGTCAGGATCAATTAAAACCGCAAAAAGCTTATTGCCTTTTTCTTTGTTTGAAGTTATGTAATTGTAAATATTCATTTGCGCAAAGGTAACTAATCAAAATAATACACTAACCAATGGTCATTGTATTTTTCATAATTTAACATGAAACTCTTGTCAAATATAAAACATTCCATTTGATTTTCTTCTATACTGTTTATTCTTAAATCAGTCGTAAAAGTTAATCCTCCTTTCTTGTGAATTTTATACAGACATTCTTTAGCAGACCAAAATAAAGTGGCTTTTTCAATGCTTGTTGCCAGCTCTAATTCTTTTTTGTTCAGAAATTTAGTAGCTGTTTTTAAAGCTTTATGACCTATGGGTTCAATATCAATAGATGCCAACTTATTACTTATTAATATTGAAATATAATCATTGGTATGAGAAATTGAAATGGCTTTGCCGTTTGATAGTGTTGGAGCGCCAAATTCATCGTGGTTTAAGTCATCATTAGGAAAAATAGTATTGATAATTTTAGTAGAAGATAAGGCCTCTTTTTGTCGTTTGGAAATACCTTCGGGACACAGTTTGTCAATGGATGCAATTAGAAGGTGAAAACGCTCGTTTTTTCTATTTACCAAAAAATCTATCATTGGGTGGCAAGTTAGTCCAAAATGCGCAGTTTATTTCGTATTTTTGCCCCCTAAATTAAATCAAATGAATTCTAAAGTGGAAAAATTACCGTTTAAAGTCAAAGATATTTCTCTAGCAGAATGGGGAAGAAAAGAAATTTTATTAGCCGAAGCAGAAATGCCAGGTCTCATGTCCTTGCGCGAAGAATTTGGAAGTGAAAAACCATTGAAAGGCGCTAGAATTGCGGGTTGTTTACACATGACAATACAAACAGCAGTTTTAATTGAAACCCTAACAGCTTTGGGTGCTGAGGTGAGTTGGTCGTCTTGTAACATATTCTCTACACAAGACCATGCCGCAGCGGCAATTGCAGCAACAGGCGTTCCTGTTTATGCTTGGAAAGGCATGAATGAGGAAGAGTTCGATTGGTGCATTGAGCAAACGTTATTTGCTTTTGAAGACGGTAAGCCATTAAATATGATTTTAGACGATGGTGGTGATTTAACCAACATGGTGTTTGACAATTATCCTGAGTTAGCAAAAGGTATTAATGGTCTGTCGGAAGAAACCACAACTGGAGTTCTGAGGTTATTTGATAGAGAACGCAGCGGTACATTATATATGCCGGCTATCAACATCAACGATTCTGTAACCAAGTCAAAATTTGACAACAAATACGGTTGTAGAGAATCTTTAGTTGACGGAATACGACGTGCAACTGACGTAATGATTGCTGGAAAAGTGGCAGTAGTTGCAGGTTTTGGTGATGTAGGAAAAGGTTCGGCAGAATCGTTAAGAGGAGCAGGGGCAAGAGTTATTGTTACAGAAATTGACCCTATATGTGCACTACAAGCTGCTATGGAAGGCTTTGAAGTTAAGAAGATGAAAGATGCAATTCCAGAAGCTGACATTATCGTTACTGCTACAGGAAACAAAGACATCATCCATGGTGAGCATTTCGAAATAATGAAAGACAAAGCCATAGTTTGTAACATTGGTCATTTTGACAATGAAATAGACGTAGCTTGGTTAAATGATAATTGGGGCGATACTAAAGATACTATAAAGCCTCAAGTAGATAAGTATACAATTGGTAATCATGATATAATCTTGCTTGCAGAAGGAAGACTAATCAATCTTGGATGTGCCACAGGACACCCATCTTTCGTCATGTCAGCATCCTTTACCAATCAAGTTATTGCCCAAATGGAGTTATGGAATAATATCGAAAACTACGAGAAGAAAGTTTATACTCTACCAAAGCACCTTGATGAAAAAGTTGCCCGTTTACATTTGTCAAAAATAGGTGTTGAGCTTGATGAATTAAATAACGAACAAGCCGATTACATTGGTGTTCCTAAAGATGGGCCGTACAAGCCTGACTACTACAGGTACTAACTAAGTTGTAACTAGCTTTGATGAATAGTGTAGGCTTTGCTTTTAATTAAGTAAAGCCTACTTTAGTTTGAGACGGTGATGTAGTTGCCGTCAAAAGAAGTGAAGTATTGTTTCAGAGGCAGTAGGGCTGGGCCGCTAAAAGGTGTTCCATCATCAAGCAAAAATTGTGAAGTGCAGCAGCTATCGACTAAGAAAACTGGATTTAACACATCGTTGAACTCTACCACTTCGCAGCTATTAGAAGGGCGGTAACTACAAGTACGTTCATAGGCAACGTATTCATTGCTGTTTTTATGGTAAATTACTAATCCTCTTAGGCCGTAATTGTCGCTTGTGTAAATGGCACTGCCTACCCCTCCAATTTCCGAGGCTTGAATTCTGAAGTTCACATAAACATCTGGAATAGTGTTTTCATCCTTGGTGCAAGATGTCATTATTAAACTAAAAGTTAGGATATATAATAAATTATTCATGATAGGGTGAAATTAGATAGTGTAAGATTACAATTTTTTCAATTAATCTATTAGTTAATTTTTATTAAATGTATATATTTACAGACTTTATCATAAAGCAGAATATGAATAGAATTTTATAAAACTATGTTCAAAAATTTTTACTTGCTTGTAGTGGGCTTTATTTTTACAGCTACCACAGTTTTAGCCCAGTCGGGTTCCTTAGAGGGAAAAATCACAGATAAAAATACAGGAGAGCCAGTTCCTTTTGCCAATGTAGTTGCCAAAAGAAATGGTAACCAAGTTGCAGGTGTTACTTCTGATTTTGATGGAAATTATACCATTAAGCCATTGGACCCAGGTACATATGACATCTCCGTGTCATTTGTTGGTTATGGTCAAGTTACTCTTGAAGGTATTGTAGTGTCCTCAAATAAAATAACATTTAGAGATGTTAAAATCTCTGAAGGTATCGATATCGAAGAGGTTGTCATTAAGGATGAAAAACCACTCTTAGACGCAGATAACCTTGGTGGTAAAACCGTTACAAGCGAAGAAATTAAAGCCATGCCTACACGAAGTGTGGCCTCCGTTGCTGCAACAGCTGCTGGAGTGTACCAGAGTGATGAGGGTTCGAGCCTTAACGTAAGAGGGTCTCGATCAGAAGCGACCGATTATTATGTTGACGGAATTAAAGTAAGAGGAAGTCTAGCCTTACCACAAAGTGCTATTGAACAAATTACAGTTATGTCAAGTGGACTTTCTGCCATGTATGGTGATGCAACAGGTGGTATTATTAGTGTAACATCAAAAGGCCCATCTAATCAATTGTTTGGTGGTGCTGAACTAGTAAGTTCTCACTTGTTTGACGACTATAATTACGGACTTGTAGGATTTAGTCTTTCAGGCCCTATATACAAGGAGATTAAAGAAGACGGTTCAAAAGGAAGAGCGATATTAGGTTATTTCTTAGCTGGTGAAGGCCGAAATATAGACGATAATAATCCATCGGCTGTCGGTATTTGGAAAATCAAAGACGAAAGCTTTGCCGCTCTAAAAGAAAATCTTTTTGTAGCAGTTCCAAATCAGCAGAGTTCATCTGTAGGTTTATTAAGTAACGCTACATTTTTGAGAGCTGATGATTTCGAAAATGTACAAGCAAAACAAAACACTAACAGTAGTGGTTTTAGCCTTTCAGGTAAAATTGATTTTAAACCAACCTTAAAAACTAATTTAACAGTAGGTGGAGCAGTGAACCATACTGTAAACAATCCATTTGTATACACATATTCACTGTTAAACTGGGAAAATCACTCAGAAGAAGAGTCAAATACATGGCGAGTATATTCAAGATTTACTCAACGATTTGGTTCTCAGGAAGGTGATGAAGAGTCGGCATCAACTATAAAAAATGCTTTCTACACCATTTCTGCAGATTATACCAAAAATGATTTTGAGCGTAGAAACAGAAACCATGGTGACAACTTATTCAGATATGGACATGTTGGAAAATTCAACACCTATAAAGACAAGTTTTACTTTTTTGGAGAAGATACAGCTTCGGGAAGATCAGGTTTTATTCACGGCGCATTCATTGATACATTACTAACTTTCGATGGTTCAAATTCCTATAACCCTGATTTAGCAGCTTACACTCAGCAATACTACGACCTCTTTAGCGAAAACGAATTACAAAGTTTATCTTTTGGAGGTAGTGGACAAAGAGGGGTTATTAGAACGTTCAATGACCTTGGTGAACTAGGACTTTTAAATGGAGACGGACCAAGAAGTGTATATTCATTGTTTTACAATTATGGTGATCAATTTGGCTCATATGGAAAGCAGCAACTAGAGCAGTTTTCTATGAAAGCTACGGGTTCTGCAGATATAAAAGACCACGCTATTCAGTTTGGTTTTGAATATGAAAAAAGAACGGATAGAAGCTGGTTTGCTGCTCCAAATGCCTTGTGGGGCCTAGGACGTCAGTTGGCAAACTTCCACATTCAAGAATTGGATTTAGCGAATCCATATATCATAGAAAACGGAACATTTGACACCATTTATTACGATAGATTAAATAACAAAGATGCACAAAGTCGATTTGACTGGAGTTTAAGAGAGAAATTCAATATCGGTGAAATAGAGTATATCGATTTAGATTCTTTTGATCCAGATGATTTATCCATTGATATGTTTAGTGCTGATGAGTTAAACGAAAATGGCTTAGTATCCTATTATGGTTACGATTACAAAGGAGATATTTTAAGTTCTGCAGCCTCAATTGACGACTTTTTCAAAGTAAGAGTTGATCGAGATGGAGATGGTGTTGAAGATGACTTTGCTAGGAATATTGGTGCGTTTGAACCTATTTATACAGCAGGTTATATTCAAGATAAATTTGCTTTTGATGATTTAATCTTTAACATTGGTGTTCGTGTTGATCGTTTTGATGCAAATCAGTCTGTTTTATCAGATCCCTATTGCTTGTACCAGTCGTACACAGCGGGTTCTAATGCCTCATTATTAACCTCAGGAGATTATGTTAAGCCATCAAGCGTTGGAGACGATTATGTAGTTTATGTTAACGATTTAGACAACCCTACTCAAGTGGTTGGTTATAGAAATGGAGAAGACTGGTATGACCAGAACGGAGAGCTAATTATTGATCCAAAATCAATTGCACAAGCTACTACAACTGGACAGATTACTCCGTATTTAGTGAATCCAGAAGATAGTATTCCAGTGTTTTCTGATTACGATCCAGAGACAGTATTTTCACCTCGTATTTCGTTTTCATTCCCGATTTCTGATGAGGCTCAATTCTTTGCTCACTACGATGTTGTGACGCAAAGACCTCCAAGTGGAAACCGAATAGAGCCAATCGATTACCTTTATATACAGGATAGAGTTGGGGCATTAATTAATAATCCGAATCTGAAAGCTGAAAAAACAGTGGATTTCGAATTAGGATTTGCTCAAACATTAAATCTTAAATCCTCTTTAACATTATCTGCGTTTTACAGAGAACTTAGAGATATGATTCAGATTGTTAGAACAAATTATTCTTATCCGGTTTCTTACCTTACCTACGGAAACATTGACTTTGGAACAGTTAAAGGTATGTCTGCCTCTTATGATATGAGAAGAAGTGGTAACGTAACCTTGTCAGCGAACTACACCTTACAATTTGCTGATGGTACTGGTTCTTCGTCTACTTCAGGATTTAGTTTGGTAAACACCGGCCAACCTAACTTGAGAACAACTATTCCTTTAAGCTATGACCAAAGACATGCTTTCAATTTAAGTATGGATTACAGATATGCTAGTGGTAAAGATTACACAGGTCCTGTTTTATTCAAGAAACAAGTGTTTGCAAATGCAGGTGCTAACTTTGTAGTTATTGCAGGTTCTGGAACTCCATACTCAAAACAGTCAAACATTACCCAGGAAGGTGCATTTGGTATTAACGACCGTTCTACTCTAGAAGGTAGTATAAATGGATCTAGATTACCATGGACAGTTAGAATTAACACTAAAATCAATAAACGATTTACATTAGACGTTGGTCAGCTTGACAATAAACGAAAATTAGGATTTAACGTTTACTTGCAAGTTCAAAACTTACTCAACACTAAAAATATAAGATCAGTATACCGTGCAACTGGTAACCCAAATGATGATGGCTATCTGTCAGACGCTGCTGCTCAAACAGATATTGAAGCTCAAAATGATCCTCAATCGTTTAGAGATATGTATGAAATTAAAATTAACAACCCTTCTAATTATAGCTTACCAAGATTAGCAAGATTAGGAATAGAAATTAACTTTTAGTCTAAAAAATTATAGACATGAATAAAATAGTATTAATAGTTTTAGCAGGTATTTCTTCATTAACTTTACTTGCAAAAGAAAACGTAGGAAACACTTCTACTTCAAACTCACAGTCTAGTTTAGCTAGAGTTGCTTCAGATTGTACGCCATCCCAAGCCAAGACGGATTTGAACATCAACAATGTTCGTACGACTATAATGGGAGCTGCCGATATGTGGTGGAACTTAAGTGATGCTAGGTATGAAATCCCTAAAAACAGTAATAAGCATTCAATGTTTGCCGGTGCATTGTGGATTGCAGGTATTGATGCGGGTGAGCAATTAAAGGCTGCTGCCATGACTTACCGCCAGACGGGTAATGACTTCTGGACGGGACCTCTTGATCCTTCTGGAGAAATTGACGCACAGACTTGTGACGAATACGACAAGCACTTTGCAGTAACAAGACAAGAAGTTGATGAATTCATTGCATGGTTCAACGATAACGATGCTTATCCTGACTATTCTATTCCATTATCTATTCTTAACTGGCCAGGTAATGGGGTTGACGGAGATTACCAATTTTTAGCACCGTACTATGACGCTAATGACGATGGTGAATACAATGCTAACGACGGTGATTATCCCAAATACGATATTGAAGGAAATTTAGACTGTAATACTGATGACTTAATTTACGGTGACCAAACCTTATATTGGGTTTTTAACGACAAAGGAAACATTCACTCTGAAACGGGTGCTGACCCTATTGGTTTAGAAATTAGAGCGCAAGCTTTTGCTTTTGCTACTAATGATGAAATCAATAACATGACTTTCTACAATTATAAAATTATTAACAGAGCAACCATTCAGTTGAAAGACGCCTATTTCGGACAATGGGTAGACCCAGATTTAGGTAAATACGATGACGACTACGTTGGTTGTGATGTAGCTCGAGGGTTCGGATACTGCTACAATGGTGATGATGTTGATGAGGGTGCTACAGGTTATGGGGCAACTCCTCCTGCTATTGGTGTTGACTTTTTTCAAGGGCCACTAGCGGACTTGAATGATGGCATTGATAATGACCGTGACAGTATTATTGACGAACCAGGTGAGCAAGCCATCATGTCGCGTTTTGTGTACTATAACAATGACTTTACAAACCAAGGTAACCCTGAAAACGGACAGCATATCTACAATTATCTAATCGGTAAGTGGAAAAATGGTCTTGAAATTACATACGGAGGAGATGGTGTTAACGGATCTACTCCAGCAAAATTCATGTTCCCTGGTGATACTGATCCATACGGATGGGGTACTGACGGTATAATCACTTCAGATTCATGGGATTCTCCTGATGGTTGGACTGAAAAAACTGAAGGTAATACTCCTGCAGATAGACGATTTGTTCAGTCTGCTGGACCATTTACGCTTGAACCGGGTGCTGTAAATAGAATTACAACTGGTGTAGTTTGGGCTAGAGCTACCTCTGGAGATAACTTAGCATCGGTTGATTTAATTAGACTTGCAGATGATAAGGCACAAGCATTGTTTGATAACTGCTTCAAAGTATTGAATGGCCCAGATGCACCAGACATTGAGATTGTTGAGCTAGACAGAGAGTTAGTACTTAATTTATCTAATGGACCTACTTCAAATAATTTCTTAGAAAGTTATATTGAGTTTGACCCATTAATTATATCTCCAGAAGGTGAAACATGGGATCCATTCTACAGGTTCCAAGGATACCAATTGTATCAGTTAAGTTCAGCTTCAGTTAGTGTTACTGACCTAGATAATCCTGATTTAGCGCGATTAGTATTCCAATCTGATATTAAAGATTCAGTAGAAAATCTTGTTAACTACAACTTTGATGTTTCTATTGGTGCCAACGTGCCTAGCCTAGAAGTATCTGGATCGAATCTTGGTATTACAAATTCAATTCAAATTACTGAAGACCAATTTGCTACTGGTAATAAAGACCTTGTAAACAACCAGACTTATTATTTTATGGGTGTTGCTTACGGCTATAATAATTACAAGGATTATGATCCAACAAGTATAAATAACTTAGACGGACAGCAAAAACCTTACAAGGCTGGTCGTAAAAACATTAAGGTATATTCTGCTATTCCTCACAAACCTTTTACTACTGTATTGAATGCAGAGGTTGGCGATGGAATCGAAGTTACTAAGATCTATGGTGCTGGTAACGGAGGTTTTGAACTTCAATTAACTGAAGAAACAGAAAACGAGATTTTAAGCTCATCAAATCATATTTCTGAAGAGCCGATGTATGAGGCTAATTTAGGTCCAGTTGATTTAAAAGTCATTGACCCTCGATACTTAACTCAATCTGATTTTGCGTTAAAAATGTATGGAGAGGTGTACAATGCCTCTATTTCAGATCCAAGACATATCGTTTTAAACGAGGCTAGATCTAAATGGGAATTGGTGAATTTAACGACTTCAGAAAGTGTTGTTTCAGATGCCAACATTAGTTATGGTAATCAGCAATTATTCTCAAACTTTGGATTTTCTGTTGAGGTAGAGCAAAAAAATCCTTCAGCTTGGGACTATGAAAGTAATACTGCTGATTACGAAGAAAATAATGGTTTTATCTCGTCTTCAATTGAATTTGCAGATGAGTATAACCCATGGCTAACGGGTGTTCGTGATGTCGATGAAGAAGATGGAGAAACATCACTAACCAATACGTATTTATGGGGTAGAAACTGGATTCATGCTGGATCATTTGCAACAGCAGGAACCAATGTATTTAATGATATTGAAGGTGATCCTGATGGAGTTTTTGAAGATGTTGTTAATGGTACTTGGGCGCCGTACCGATTAGTGTCTTACTACAAAGATGGTCCTGGCTATGATAATACTTCTGATTTTGATGACTCTCATCCTCAATCACAAACTGGTAATAGATTACGTGCTTTACAAAGTGTTAAGGTAGTCTTTACTAGCGATAAATCTAAATGGTCTAGATGTGTGGTTTTAGAATCGCAAGATGATCCTTTGTTTTCAGAAGGAGGAGTTGCCAAGTTGGATTTAAGAGCAGGAGAATCTGTTAACAAAGAAGGTATTTCTGATGGTACAGGAACTGGTATGGGATGGTTCCCTGGTTATGCCATTAATAAAGAAACTGGTGAACGTTTGAATATTATGTTTGCTGAGGATTCGTGGTTGTCATCTGACAATGGTAACGACATGATTTGGAATCCAACTTCTAGAGTTCAAACTCAAGTGCCAACTTGGGCAAATGGAAGTTATTTCTTAGGAGGTAAGCATTTCGTTTACGTACATTCTTCAGTATATGACGAGTGCGAAGAAGCCGCAATTGCTTTAACTTCAAACGTTAACACCAAGCGACAATTCTTCCAAAATATGATGTGGGTTACTGTTCCTTTATTGAGCGAAGGATACGATTTATTATCATCTGATGTATCTGTTAACATTGATGTTTCAAGAGAATACAGAGAATTGAATGATGTAGACGAAACAGTTTATACAGACAATTTTTCAATTTCTACAACTGCTACTTCATTAAAAGAGTATTTAAGTAATTATGATCAATTGTATGCTTACGAAATCACGTCAATTTCTGCTTCTGATTCAGTAAAAGTAAATGACGAATGGAGGCAATCTAACGCTCTTGGTGACATTTATTATGTCGATAAAGTAAGTGGTGGTACTCAGTCCACTCCTGTTACTTTGAATGTGAGTTACAAGAAAGTAAACTATCCAAATTATCGTTTCTCAACTACTGGTATAGCACCAACGATTTTGACGGATGAAAGTCAAGTAGACTCAGTAATGGATTTAATAAATGTAGTACCTAATCCATATTATGCTTACTCTACTTATGAGGGAACTCAACTTGATTCAAGAGTTCGATTAACTAATTTACCTGGACAATGTGTAATATCTATCTACAGTTTAGATGGTTCCTTGGTAAAAAAGCTAAATAAAGATAGTGAAGGCTCAGCAATTATTGATTGGGACTTGAAGAATCAAAAAGGTATTCCTATTTCGAGTGGAGCATACATCATTAATGTAAGTGTTCCTAGCTTAGGTAAAGAAAAGAATTTAAAATGGTTTGGTGTATTACGTCCAGTTGACCTAGACACCTTTTAATATTTATACTGTATGAAAATGATACAATCGCTTAAACATTTTGGGATTATACTATTTGCATGTTTTTTAACGACAAACTTATCCGCGGGTAACCCTGACCGTGTGGGCTCTGCAGGTGCAAGTCAGTTGTTAATTAATCCTTGGGCAAGGTCTTCTGGTTGGGGAGGTGCTAATATCGCTTCAGTAAATGGATTAGAATCAATCTATGGTAACGTAGCTGGTTTAGCCTTTACTGAAAAGACTGAGTTGATTTTTTCCAGAACTTCTTGGATAGCTGATATTCCTATTAACTCATTTGGTTTTTCACAACGTTTGAATGAAACTTCAGTCTTGGCTTTAGCAATTACTTC
The DNA here is from genome assembly GCA_965661345.1 of Flavobacteriales bacterium. GTDB lineage: Bacteria > Bacteroidota > Bacteroidia > Flavobacteriales > UBA7312. The sequence continues at coordinate 91,376 of CBFIDK010000004.1, forward strand.
TATTTCCATTGCAGATATTGATAGAACTACGGAATTACTACCTGACGGTGGTTTGGGAACATATTCCATTTCAAATACAAATATTAATCTTGCGTATTCAAAAGCATTCTCTAACAGTATTTTCGGAGGTTTTGTTTTCAAATCTATAGTTGAAGGTACTTCAGAAGTTACGGCAGGCGGTATTGCTCTAGATGCAGGTATCCAATACGTTACAGGAAATAATGAGCATATCAAATTTGGTATTGCTTTGAAAAATGTTGGACCAACAATGGTGTTTGATGGCGATGGAATTTCATTCAGAGGAAATGCGCCAGACAGTGAGTATTCTATGACGCTTGAACAGCGTACAGATGCATTTGAATTACCATCATTATTAAATATTGGACTATCTTATGATTTGCAGTTATTGCCTGAAAATCACAGATTAACTACAGCAGGTACATTTACCTCTAATTCATTCAAGAACGATCAATATAGATTAGGACTTGAGTATTCATTCAAAGAATTAGTAATGATAAGAGGTGGCTATGTATATGAAAATGAAATCGCTGATGGTAGTGTTGACTTAACCGGTCTAACAGCAGGTTTTACAGTTGAATTGCCTTTATCTGGCGAAACAACTTTTGGTATCGATTATTCAATGAGACCATCTGAACACTTTGGTTTATTAAATACCATAGGCGTTCGTATAGACCTATAAAGAAAATAAATTTTATAATTTAGTAAGAAGAGAAGGCTTTTAAAGTCTTCTCTTTTGACTTTTTTAATTACATATAATTATGTCAGATATTGTATATTATACAGAAGAAGGGTTGGAGAAACTAAGAAAAGAATTAGATTATCTTAAGACAACCGAACGAAGTAATATTGCTCGACAAATATCAGAAGCAAGAGATAAAGGAGATTTATCTGAAAATGCCGAATATGATGCTGCTAAAGAGGCTCAAGGCCTTCTGGAAGCAAAAATTGCAAAGATGGAATCGGATTTTTCTAAGGCTAGAATTTTAGATGAATCCCAAATTGACACCTCTAAGGTGCTTATCATGTCAAAGGTAACCATCAAAAATGTTTTAAACTCCATGACGATGACTTATGTTATTGTTCCTGAAAGTGAAGCAGATTTAAAAGCAAAGAAAATATCCATCAGTTCACCTATTGCTAAAGGCTTATTAGGCAAAGAAGTAGGTGATATTGCGGAAATTCAAGTTCCAAACGGATTAATGAAATTTGAAATAATAGAAATATCTAGATAGTGTCTACTATATTTTCTAAAATAATTAGTGGAGAGATACCCTCGTACAAAGTTGCAGAGGATGAACATTTTCTTGCTTTTTTGGATATATTTCCATTATCAAAAGGGCATACTCTTGTTATTCCGAAAGTCGAAACGGACTATATTTTTGATATTGAAAGTGAGCAATACGCTAACCTTTGGAAGTTTGCTCAAAAGATAGCAAAGGCACAAAAAAAAGTTGTTGATTGCGAGCGAATCGGAGTTGCAGTAATTGGTTTAGAAGTAGCTCATGCTCATATTCACTTAATTCCAATTAATGGAGTTGAGGATATTAATTTTTCAAGAGAAAAAATGACCTTCACGAAAAGTGAGTTTGAAGAAGTAGCAAAATCTATTTCTGAAAAAGTTCTACTTTAACCGTCCTGGATTGTCCTTTAGGAATGAAGACCAATTAGTATAAGATTTCCCCTGACTGATTTTATCGTTTTGAAAATAATGACAGACGGCAGCCGCTAAGCCATCGGAAGCATCCAAGTGCTTAGGCATTTCTTTAATCTTTAGTAAACTCTTTAGCATGGCGGCTACTTGCTCTTTTGAGGCTGTTCCTTGCCCAGTTATTGACATCTTAATTTTTTTAGGTGCGTACTCGTAGATAGGAATATTTCTATACAATCCTGCTGCCATAGCTACACCCTGTGCACGTCCTAATTTTAACATTGATTGTACATTTTTGCCAAAGAAAGGTGCTTCCAAAGCCATCTCATCCGCATTGTACTCATCTATTAACACTAAAGTTCGCTCAAATATTCGCTTTAACTTATCAGCATGACTGCCTAATTTTGATAAGTGTATTACTCCCATTGTCAGCATTTCCATTTGATTGCCTTTAATATGAATAAGTCCATACCCCATAATTGTAGTACCAGGGTCAATACCTAAAATAATTCGGTCAGTTTTACTTTTCAATTTTGTAATATTGTTGAATATGCAAAGTAGCAAAAAAATTAGTGTGTTGATTAAACTTTTAGTAGTTGGTTTAGCCTTTTGGTTTTTATATCAAAAGGTTTTCGCTAATGAGAGTTACTTAGATATAAAAGAGCAGTTTTTATATATTTTGAATAAAGACAGTTACTTTAATTTAATTGTAGTCGTCCTTTTAATGCTCTTTAATTGGTCCATAGATGCATTAAAGTGGCAGTTTCTTATTGTTAAATTAGAAAAAGTTAGTTTTTGGTTATCCTTAAAAGCTGTTTTTTTAGGAATTACGGTTTCCATGTTTACGCCAAACAGAATAGGAGAGTTTGGAGGCAGAGTTTTGTGCTTAAGTTACGCTAATAGAATCAAGGCTATTTTAGTTACCATCTTTGGAAATCTTACTCAACTTGTAGCAACAATAATTTTTGGATTATTAGCCCTAACGTATTTTACACAATCTTACACCTTGCCAGTGTTTACAGAAGTTTTTGAAAATTCAATTCTAATTTTCGGACTGTCAGTGCTTATTATTTGTTTATTGTTTTACGTGTTATTAAATATTTCCAAACTGTCGGTGATACTTTCTAAATGGAAGTTTTTTAAAAAATATGAGGATTATTGGTCGGTCTTTTCTGAATATTCAAAATCGGAAATACTAATTGTATTGTTGGCGAGTATGTCTCGCTATTTGGTTTACTCCTTTCAATTTTATTTGCTGATTAAATTTGTGAACATAGACGTTACATTCTTACAGTCTTTGACCATGAGTGCATTAACTTTTTTGAGTATGTCTGTAATACCCACAATAGCCTTAACTGAAATTGGCGTGAGAGGTTCTGTGGCTATATATTTCTTTGGATTTCTTTCAGAAAATGTGATTGGTATTATTACCGCGGCCTTCACTTTATGGATAATCAATTTAGTTATTCCAGCAATTATTGGAACTTTCTTTGTTTACCAGCTCAAATTCTTTAGAAAATGATTGCTGTACTTTCCATCATACTTTTGGTTTACCTGTTTCAGGTAAACTCGTTTTCAAAGGGGTGGTCTAAATTGCCCTCTTTTTCGCCCACACAAGATATTGAATTGACTGTGTTAATAGCTTTTAGAAATGAAGCACAGCATTTGCCCTTACTATTGTCAGATTTGGAAAATCAAAAATTCCCTTTAAATAAGGTCCAGTTTATTTTTGTAGATGATTCATCAGAGGATAATTCTTTTGAAATTGTAACATCATCTCCTTTACAGATTGAGTTATTACGTTCTCAAGGAGCGGGTAAAAAAGAGGCTATTGAATGTGGTGTTAGCAATGCTAAACATGATATTATACTAACTTCAGATGCCGATTGTCGACTTTCTGAGGATTGGATTAGTACGATGGTTGCACCCTTTACTGAGGAAGATATTCAACTGGTTTCTGGACCAGTTGCTTATCATCAGTTAAATAGCACATTCAAAGAAATTCAAGCACTTGAGTTTATGAGTCTCATTGGTTCTGGAGCGGGCGCTATTGGTAATAAGAAGTCATTTATGTGCAATGGAGCAAACATGGCTTTTAGAAAGTCAATGTTTTCAAATACAGAAAAGGAAATTGCATCTGGTGATGATGTGTTTTTGTTGCATCATATAAAGAAGAATAATGGAAAGATAGCGTTTGTAAAAGAGCAAAACGCTATAGTATCAACAGCACCAAAGGATTCGCTCACTGAATTTTTAAACCAGAGAAGGAGATGGGCCTCAAAAACCTCTGCCTATAAAGACTCTTCCGCTCAGTGGATTTCATTATTAGTATTTGCAACAAACTTATCGTTCTTGGTATTAGTTGCAAAAGGGTATTTTTTTGGATTAGCAGTTTTCTATGTGTTAAAATCTACTGTTGATTTTCTATTCCTAAGAAAGCTTTGTCGATTTTTTAAGTACGACATTTCTTTTTATGTGTTTTTTATTTTGCAATTGATTTATCCGTTTTATATTGTTTGGGTAGGCATTACGTCTCAAATAGGGCATTATAACTGGAAAGGAAGGGCCTACAAAAAATGAATAGTTTATCACACATAGCCTGGCGAAAGTTCAAGAAAAATGGTCTTGGAGTTTTTGGTTTAATAACAATAAGTATTGCATTTGTTATTAGCCTTTTAGGCTATGTTATTTTTCCAGATTCAACGCCATACTCTAATCAAATGCATTTGGAGTTATCCAAAAAAGCTCCGGGCTTTAGTACAGATTTTATCTTAGTTGAAAAAGAGGAAGTGCCTACAGTAAATTTTTTTGAAAAAATGATTTTTGGACAAGATGCTCAATTTGATGAAATTCCGATTTCATCATATAGAGTAGTCGGTGAAACTTTAAGGTATATGCCGTTTGATAGTTCGTTTGAACAAGAGTTTCCACATAACGATTATCTTATTTCTAAGCGCACTTATTTTTTAGGAACAGATTCTTTTGGAAGGGACTTATTAAGTCGCATTTTATGTGGTACGCGTGTATCGTTATCAGTTGGTTTTATTTCGGTTTTCATTTCTCTACTAATTGGAATAACCTTGGGTGCTGTTGCTGGTTATTTTAGGGGAAAGGTGGATGCGGCCATAATGTGGCTTGTGAATGTAGTTTGGTCTATCCCTACATTATTAATGGTTATAGCAATCTCTTTAGCGCTTGGAAAAGGCTTTTGGCAAGTTTTTGTGGCAGTTGGACTAACGATGTGGGTCGAGGTAGCACGTATAGTGAGGGGTGAGGTGTTAAGCGTAAGAGAGAATGAATATGTTGAGGCAGCAAAAACCTTAGGTTTTGGTCACTTTAGAATTCTTTTTAAACATATTTTGCCTAATGTGATGGGAGCAGTCATAGTTATTTCTGCGGCTAATTTTGCCTCGGCAATTCTTATCGAAGCGGGTTTAAGCTTTTTGGGTATAGGTGCGCAGCCACCGATGCCATCGTGGGGAACCATGATAAAAGACCACTATGCGTTTATTGTAATGGGCAAATCTTATTTGGCAGTTTTTCCCGGACTAGCAATTATGCTATTGGTCTTATCTTTTGTATTACTAGGAAATGCTTTGCGAGACGCTTTAGATGTACGCTCTTAGAATACCAATAAAGCAGCTATAAAAATTACAATTCCAGCCAACATTAATAGCAAACTGTATGGAAGGATTTCTTTGGCTTTTAGTCCAGTAATTCCTAAAAGGGGCAATGCCCAGAACGGTTGAAGCATATTTGTAATTTGGTCGCCATAGGCTAAAGCCATTACTGACTTCCAATAAGGAACATTAAGCTGACTTGCGGCTTCAATAATAATAGGTCCTTGAACTCCCCATTGTCCGCCGCCACTTGGTACAAATACATTTACTATACCGGCACTGAAAAAAGTGAAAATAGGAAAAGTGGTTGAGTTTGAAATGCTAACGAAAAAATCAGAAAACACACCCACTAGACCAGAGCTATTCATAAGTCCCATAATTCCAAAATAAAGAGGAAACTGTATAAGAATTCCACTTGCGCCTCCAATGGCTTGGTTAATTCCCTTTAGGAAACTATTGAAACTTGCGTGTAAGCTAATTCCTAAACCCAATAGAAATAGATTTATGAAATTTGGAGTAATGAAGCTCAGTGACAGCTCATTTGGTAAGATTATGGCTTTATAAAAACAGTAGAATAAAATAACACCTCCAAAACCATAGGCTAAAAACTTTGAATGATCTAGGCGTTCAGCACCTTCAATCTTAGTTTCCTCTTTATCAATTTGTGGACTTGAAAGTATATTTTTTTTACCGTCACTTTTTTTACCTAATAGAAACATTACTAATGGCAATACGATTAACAATGCAAGGCTAGCAGTAATATTCATTGAAGAAAATATTGTCTCAGATTGTGAGATGACGCCCATTTTAGATTCCAGAAAATGTCCTTTTTCAGTAATTTTTATTGGAGCTGAGCCAGAAATACCACCATGCCATACCATTAAGCCTGAGTAGCCAGCGGCACCAATTAACGGATAGTTTAATGCGATGTTATTTTTAGAGGCATATTCGCCTACTTTACGCGCAAAAATTGCCCCAAATACTAAGCCCAATCCCCAATTGAAAAAAGAGACTAGCAAGGTTAGTAATGTAACCCAAGCAGCTGCCGTTGATGTATTCGTGCATAAACGACTGGCTTTGTCTATATATTTACTGATGGTATTACTCAATGCCAACACATGACCCAACACAAGCATTAGCATCATTTGTACAGCAAAAACCAAAAGGGGAGCATTCCACAATCCTTCTTCCCAAAAAGTTAGCAGCTGAAGTCCAGAAACATCTTTTGGGCTTAGGAAATAGGCCAGCAAAAACGTAATTACAGAAAGTATTACCGCAATGGTAAAGGGTGCGGGTAATAGGGCTTTGAAAATACGTATCAGTTTGGCTGACATTTTTTAGAATGGCAAGTCGTCATCCTCTTCAGCTTCAAGAGAATCTAGTGGTGCTTGAGGCATTTCTTCAACCACTGCTGCTGCAGCGCGGTTTATACGCCACGCATCAATATTGTGGTAATATTTACCGTTGTATTCTCTAGAAGAAAGGTTAAAAGAAACTTCAATTTCTGAACCTGGTTGAACGCCTTCTAACATGGCAATCTTATCATCACCAAATAAGCTGAAACATACTTCAGGGTTGTACTGTGCGCCAGTATCTATTACGAAGGATTGTTTTTTCCATTCTTTTCCGGCTTTACTTGTTCCACTTTCTACGTCTAATGCTTTGACTAATTTTCCTGTAATTGCTAAACTCATGTTCTATTTAATTTATCGATCAATAATGTTTTCCAGGCCTCACTAATTCGGCCTTTTGATAGTAATTCTTTAGCTCTCAAATGAAGAGCTTCTCGAGTTTCCTCATCTTCTGCGCTAAAGTTTAATATTTCTTTTATGGAGTAATTATCCTTTCCGTATTGTTCTACTTCTTCAAAAGTTGGGATGGCTTCAATATTGCCTAGCATCCCTAAGTCATTTCCAGAAAGAATATAACTGTTGCGAATACGCGATGGGATTTTGTCTACCCCAATTCCTAAGTTGCGTATGGGTTTCTCAACCTCAAAAATTGCATCTTGTGAGGAGCGGCAATACCAGTTACCACCCATACGGCCTACTAAGTCTATCTTGTCGGGATCTATTGCTCCCTTATCGTTTAGTATAGATTCATTAATATGAATCATTTTTATTTCACATATCACCAAATTGCCAGCTCCTCCTTCATCTCCAAGTTCAATCACATCGTTGACTACGCACTCCATTTGCACTGGGGATTCTTTTACTCGAAATGGCTTAATTAATTCAGATGCTATTGGCGTTAGACCAGCTTTGACAAATTCATTTACGCCTGCTTCGTATTCCGTACTTGAAAGAGAGGTTTGCTGAACAATGTCATAGGAAACTACATTGATGACTACTTCTTTATTGTCCAAAACATTTTCAAGTGTATGCTTAGTAGTGTTGTTGCGCACTCGTCTTGCTGGTGAAAAAATAGCAATAGGAGGGTTGGCACTAAAAATATTAAAAAAGCTAAATGGACTAAGGTTGGGGTTTCCGTATTGATCTAGTGTACTAGCCAAGGCAATAGGCCGTGGACCAACAGCACCTAATAAATACTGGTGTAACTCACCAACAGGAATATCTTTAGGTTGAATGTGTAACATAAATGTTAAAAATGATTTAAAACAAAAATAGCATTTTGGAGCAATTTTCATTTGAATTAATAGATAATTATTTTTGAGGTGAATTAATGAAAAACTATATATTTGCAATCCATTTTACTGCGGATGTGGTGGAACTGGTAGACACGCTAGACTTAGGATCTAGTGCCGCGAGGCGTGGGGGTTCGACTCCCTTCATCCGCACGAAAAAGCAACTCAGACGAGTTGCTTTTTTTATTCTTTTAAAAAGGAGTTGTAATCCAAGTGAATTAACTTTTGTGGCGATACTTTTAAGGCTTTAGAGATGCGTTTGATACATTCATCACCTAATTGTACTTCCCCTTTTTCAATTCGTGAAACGTGTTTTTGAGAATAACCGATAGCAGATGCTAATGCCTCCTGAGTGATGTTGCGCATTTCCCTAACGACGCGAATGTTTTCACCAAGCTTTTTCATAAACTCAAAATTAATAATATTTCAAAAAACACCTCTTTCAATGTCTAAAATAGACATAAATAATAGCTAGGTACTAATATTTTTGGCTAACATTGTACAAAGCCAAAGCCACCAGTCTTAGCATAACTTAAAACTTATAAAAATGAAAAAATTACTTTACGGTACCCTATTCCTCGCCTTAGTAGGAATAACTTTTGTAGGCTGTGAGAAAAATGATAGAAATTTTTAGGTTACTACTTTTGATGATTTGTTTGCCAAAGTATCGGAGCAATATTCTGAACAATCAAGCGAAGATGAAGCCGTTTATATTTCTTTCGAGTACGATGGTGAAAACGAAAATGTGAATGTATTAAGTATTGAAACAAAAGAACTAGACTTTTTGATTTTAGAATCAGAGGCTACCTATACTAGTAAAAAGAATGGAGATGCCTATACAATTGATTGTGATAATGGTCAAAGCTCTTGGTCTAAAACGTGTGATGGTAAAATATCGTGTGGAAAATTAGCCGTTGAATGTTTGGATGCGGGTGGCTGTGTAGAAATTTGCAAACAAGAGATAGTGTATGTTCCTATCAACAAAACATTTTACTTGAACATTGTTAGGTAATAAGTTATGAGTTGGAATAATTTGTAAAATTTTTAAAAAAATGAAAAATTTACTTTACGGTACCCTATTCCTCGCCTTAGTAGGAATGGTTTTTGTGGGGTGTAAGAATAGCGACGACAAAACTAATACCACCAAGAAGTTAGAAGTTACTACTTCTGATAAGCAAAGTGCTATAAAATCAATTAATAATCTTGATGCTTTTAGAGATATGCAATTTGTTAGTGAAAAGGAATTTGAAACCGACTATTATCATTTGCTGATGTTAAATTTTGAATCTGAAAGTTCAAAAGCCTCAGCTTTAGTGGTATTGTATCTAAATGATAATTATGTGACTTTATTGGACAATCAATCGCTACGCTTTGTTAAAGCATCTTCTGAAATAAGTGGTAATATTGATAGAGTTGATGGTATTTCATCATACGAAATCAACGGTAAACCGGTTTACATTTGTAATGAATCCTGTTGCCAATGGTCGCAGCCATCTGTCGATCATTTTAGATGCGACTGTCCAAGTGCAGTTACCGATATAGAGTTTTCAACTGGTTCAGGATGTTCCATAAAAGTAGTGATAGGTGGAAAATAAACTCTAAATAATATTTACTTCAGCTTATAGCTTTTTTTAGTGGCATTTTGCTTCGGAGCTAGTTGCTGTAAATGCTGCCTTAGCTTCTGGACTAGAAGCGGCTTCATCATAAATAAGAAAATGAAAGCAAAATTAATTTTTATACTTATAACAATTTGTATTATTACTTTAGAGTATGTTTTTTTGTCAGACTCCTTAAACACAAAATATGTTACTGAGAGTGGGATTGATTTAGGTTTGTTATCTATTTCCATAATCAATACTCTACTGTTAGCATATGTCATTTTTAAAAAAAAGATAAAAATTTAAGTGATGAAAAAAAGTATTATGAAATATTTAATAAGTTTGATTTCTTTTCTTCTTTTTATGAGTTGTCATAAAGAAAAAGATTTTATTGGTAAGTGGCAAATTGTAGATGTTCAGTTAGAAGAAGTGGATACCATGGGATTGGCTGGTTTTATTTTCACTGCATTTTCAGATGAATTCCCTAAACCAACTACTCTGATAGTAGATTCTGATAGCATATATATGTTTTCTGATAATCAGAAGCTAGTTAGTCAAGTTTTCGTATTGTTATATGAACAGAAAAGCACTTATTTTTTGAGCGTGGCTGAAAACGCTGCTCAATTTGAAGCTCATGATAATGGAAGAGGTCTTTTTACAATTGACGGTATGACATACGTGCTTAAGCGGTAGTATGTAGATAAATTATTATCGTTTAGAATTTCAAAGACAGTTTTACATCCTTCACAGCAAAATAGTTTTTCCTTTAATGCAATAGTGTTAGAATTAACACGCTCACCACAGTGGGTGCAATATTTTTCTGGCTTTTTCAATTGGTTTTAAGAGTTTTAAATGGCTTTTTTTAAGGTTAATCAGTATTATAAAATATTTACTTCTGCTTCTAGATCAATTCCAAAAGTGTTCTTTATGGAATGTTGAATTTCTTTTGAAAGGGTCAAAATCTCTTGCCCCTTTGCAAGGCCATAGTTTACCAATACCAAAGCTTGATTTTTGTGTACACCAGCATCGCCTTTTCTGTAGCCTTTCCATCCAGCTTGTTCTATCAGCCATCCAGCCGCTAATTTGGTCGATTTTTGGCCGTTTGGGTATCCAACTATATTTGGGAATTTTGTTTTAAGTTTTTCAAATTGTTCGTTGGAAACAGTAGGGTTTTTGAAAAAGCTACCGCTATTACCAATCTCTTTAGGGTTTGGTAATTTTCTTTGACGAATGTTAATGACAGCTTTGCTTATGCTTTCAAGATTTTTTTCAAGACCTAATTGATTAAGTTCGTCTTCAATGGCGCCGTAGGATGTGTTAAAGCTATGTTGTTTGCTAAGTTTAAATGAAACATTGCAAATGATGTATTGCCCTTTTAGTTCGCCTTTAAAAATAGAATATCTGTACCCAAACTGGCAATCGGAGTGACTAAACTGTTTCGTTTTACCACTTTCTATATGGTAGGCTTCTAGTTTGGTAAAAACCGATTTCAATTCTACACCATAGGCTCCAATATTTTGCATTGGGGCGGCACCCACACTGCCAGGAATTAGCGATAAGTTTTCAATACCGCCTAATTGCTTATCAATACTCCATTCTACAAAGTCATGCCAAACAACACCACCACCAACATTGACATGTACAAATTCATCGTCTTCATGAGTAATTTCAATACCAATGATTTCATTTTTAAGAACCGTTCCCTCTAAATTTTTTGTCAACAGAATATTGCTACCTCCTCCTAAAATTGTTAGAGGTTTTGATGAGTTTTGAATGAGCTTGTCTAATTCATGAATAGAACTAAAAGCCGAAAAATATTGGCAATTTGCATCAATTCCGAAAGTGTTAAATGCTTGTAAAGAAAATTTTTGTTGAACGCTCATACTTTTTCAAAGGTAAAAATACTTCTGATTTACTCCTTCTATTTTATGTATTTTCGCAAAGATGATAAAAAAAGTAATAGTCTCTGTTACCAATGATTTAAGTACTGACCAAAGAGTATTTAAGGTTTGTAATACTCTATTGTCCATGGGATTTGAAGTGGAGCTTGTAGGAGTATGTCGTCCGTGGAGTGTAGATTTGAGCAGAGAATATACTTGCAAACGAATGAAAATGTGGTTCAATACTGGACCGCTTTTTTACATTGAATTCAATCTTCGTTTGTTTTTTTATTTGCTTTTTAAGCCTTCTGCACTTTTACTGAGCAACGACTTAGATACCTTGTTAGCTAACTTTTTAGCTTCAAAACTTAAAAGAATTCCTTTGGTGTATGACAGTCATGAATTGTTTCCTGAAGCTCCTGAGCTATTAGATAGACGACTAAAAAAAAGAATTTGGGAGCGTTTGGAATCTTTTCTTTTACCTAAATTAAAATACTCTTATACCGTTTGTGATTCCATAAAATGGCATTACAAAAGCATGTATGGAATTGATATGAAAGTAGTGCGTAATGTTCCACAGCTTGTAGAGCAGAGTCCAAAAAATATTGAGTCAAACATAATTCTTTACCAAGGAAATATAAACCCTGGTCGTGGCTTAGAGTTGGCCATACGAACAATGAAACATCTACCCAAACATCAACTCAAGATTATTGGAAATGGCACCGGATTAAATGAGTTGAAAGCATTGGCTGAATCCGAAGGCGTCTCAAATCAAGTTAATTTTCTAGGTCGAATTCCTTTTGAGGATTTAAAGAATCACACCAACACTGCCTCAATTGGCATTTTGTTCGAAGAGCCTTTAGGTTTAAGTTTTGAGTATAGTTTACCTAATAAACTTTTTGACTATATACATGCCGAAATTCCAGTGTTAGCCAATCCTTTAGTTGAGGTGGAAAAAATAGTAAATCAATATACTGTTGGAGAACTTATTGTAGATAGAAATCCTGAGAAAATTGCCCAGCAAATCAAAAACATGGAGTCAAAAAAAACAAGCTATCAATTCGCAAAAGCAAAAGCAGAATTAAATTGGGGCAATGAGGAAAAAGTGTTGAAGTCTGTGTTTAGTTTTTTTCTAAACTGAGTAAAAAGCTAAGTTTAAATAAATCAAAAAGAATAAGATTTTTTGAGCCTTTTAAGAGGAGTGATTTTGAAAGGAATCGAATACCCTTAAAAATGGGTTTAGTGAGGAATAATGTATAGCTAATAGCGTTTGCAAATCGCCCAATTTTAGTAAGGTGAATTATCTCAGGATTACTTGTCGAAATGGATTTGAAATTTTCTAATCCTAGCTCTGTTTTTCTAATAAAAACCGATGTTTCATCTAGCCCTAAATGGACAATGGGATTGTCTATGTGCTTTACCTTAATGTCCAGGGATTTTAATTCTATTCCATAAAGAGTGTCTTCATGCCCATATTGTGAAATAGTTTCTGAAAAAAAAATCTTATTACAAATACTTTTCTTTATTAACATGTTGCAAGCGCTAAAAGAAACGTAAGGATTTTTTGTTCTTACTATTGCTTTTTTCTCTTCTCTATTTTTTCCATAGAGCCATCTTAAAAGTAAGTCTCTGTTGTTTTCTTGAAGTGGTTCGTATTCTATTCCGCCAACAATGACGTCGTTATCATTGATGATTTCAATATAGTTTTTTAGAAAATTTTTAGTGTTAATTTTTGTATCGCAGTCTAAGAAGAGTAAATTTTCAAATTGAGCTTTTGTCGCAAGAAGATTTCTAATTTTAGATCTTCCTATATTTTTCGATAGTTTAGAATATATAACCGATTTTATCTCATCTATTAACTTATTTTTTTTTACAAAAGACGATTCTGATTTATCATCGATGCAGATGATTTCGTGAGGAATATTTAATTTTTCAGCCTGATGGGATAATTCGCCGATCAACTCAGTAACATCGAAATTGTATATGGGAATTAATATGGAAAGCATTTATTCTGTAAAAGTTACCTTTCCATCTTCACACTTCAATACTTTTGAAGGGAAGCGATTTAATAAATTATGTTCGTGAGTAGCCATTAATACCGCACAACCACTTGAGCATAAATCGTGGATAAGATTTAGGATACTGTCGGTTGTTTCTGGGTCGAGGTTTCCAGTAGGTTCATCGGCAAGAATTAAATTAGGTTTGTTTAACAATGCTCTGGCAATACAAATACGTTGTTGCTCTCCACCAGACAATTCATAGGGCATTTTATTAATGTGGTCTTGCATTCCGACTTTTGTAAGCATTTCTTCAATACGCTGCTTGACCTCTTTTTTGTCTTTCCAGCCCGTAGCTTTTAGTACAAATTCAAGATTATCGAATACTGTCCTGTCAGTAAGAAGTTGAAAGTCTTGAAAAACGACACCTATTTTGCGTCTTAGAAATGGAATGATAGATTTTTTAATATCAAACAATTGGTAGTCAACCACTTCTGCAAGTCCTTTTTTGAGAGGCAAATCGGCATATAATGTTTTTAATAACGAGCTTTTACCACTTCCTGTGGAGCCTATGAGATATACAAATTCAGTAGGTTCAATTTTGAAAGACACATCGCTTAAGATGAGTTTGTCTTGCTGGTAAATATCAGCATGTTTTAATTCGGCTAATGGCATATTGTGTTTACTTAATGCGTGTCACAAAGTTACTTTTTTTAAAACTATAGCCAATACTTCTTTATGCACACGTATTCTGTTAATAACTTATTCGTTCATCAATAGTAGAAGGGGCTAACTTTGATAAATTAGCTTCAAATTTTATAAATGAAATTAATCCTAAATATTTTATTTATAGTACTTAGTCAGCTAGCATATGCTCAAATTTGTGATGTTGAGCAAATTGACGACTTACTTGAAAAAAAGCAATACGCATTGGTGTATTCACTGTGTGAAGCCTATGGCGATTGTGAGTCTGCTTCTGAACAAAACTTTGAATGGATTCAGTATCATCAATCTTTGTGTGCCTTAGAGCTTTTCAACGATGAGGCTGAAATTCGATTTGAAGACTATTTGAACGATTATCCTCACGGGAAATACCGTAATAAATCTTATTTAGCACTTTCTAAGATTCATTTTAGAAATAAGGATTACGACAAAGCAATTGCAAAACTAAATTTGATTGATGTTTTTGACCTTGATTTTGAAGAAGAGGCCATGTATTACTTCCGATTGGGTTATTCATACTTTATAACAGGAAAATACGAAGAGGCCAAAGTATCTTTTTTTGACATTAATAAAATTAAATTTACATATTCAGATTTAACCACCTACTGTTTGGGGCACATGGCATACGATGAAGGGAATTATGCTACTGCACTTAACGAATTCAATAAACTCATAGAAACGCCAAAGCTTGGGGTTATCAGTAAATACTATATTACCCACATCTATTACTACCAAAGCCGCTTTGAAGAATTAATTGAATTTGCAAAGCCGTTGTTAGATGCTAGTTACAATCCTGCGAGAGATTCTGAGCTTGTAAGACTTATTGCAAACGCCTACTATGCTTTAGAAGATTATACGTCATCAGTAACTTATTTTGAGAAATACCTTCAAAATAATGCCTTAAATAGATTTGAAAAATATCAACTAGCTACTTCTTATTTTGAACTTGCTCAGTTTGATAAATCGATTCATCAATTTGAAGACGTTTTACTTGAGAAAGACAGCCTTTCTCAGTTTGCTGCACATCAATTAGGGAAAGCCTATTTAAAACAAAATGAGAAATCAAAAGCAATAAATGCCTTTAATTTTGCGTCACAAATTCAATATGATTTTGATTTGATGGAAGATGCTGCTTTTAATCGCGTCAAGTTAATTTTTGATCAGAAAAACACCTTTGAAGATGCCGTAGATATTATTGAACAATTTATCATTGATTATCCGTCATCAATTCATTTGTCATACGTTCAGAATTTATTGATAAAAGCATATACGTCAACAAAAAACTACCAGTCGGCAATAGATAAGTTATCGGTATTAAATGATTTAACATTTGAGCAAAAGCAAGTCTATCAAAAGTTAAGTTACTTCTTAGCAGTAGAAAATTACCTTTCGAGCAATTATGAAGAGTCTATCGAATGGTTTAAGAAGTCTTTAAAATACCCCATAAATTCTGTATTCGTAGCCAGAAGCTATTATTGGATGGGAGAGGCGTATTACCAACTTGAGGACTACAATAAGGCCATTGAAGAGTTTAATGCTTTTCAGTTTGAGGATGGGGCTTTTTCTATAGACGAATATTCAGAATCGTACTACTCGCTTGCTTTTTCATATTTTCAAGTAAAAAATTACAACAATGCCATTAAATGGTTTAGAAAATACATCAAAAAATCAACGGACAAGAACAAACTGACGGACGCCTACCTAAGAATTGGAGATTCTTATTTTATGACTAGGAAGTACACCCGGGCAAAAGAATATTATGCTCTAGCAGAAAATGAAGGAGCTTTTGATGTAGATTTCTCAATCTATCAGCAATCTGTGTGTTTTGGATTGACGAATAAACTTACAGACAAGCGAGATGCTTTAGTTAAGTTAATTACTGAATTTCCGCAGTCTATTTATCATGACGATGCAACATTAGATTTAAGTTCTATTTATTTAAATGAGGGTAAAGTTGAACAGTCAGTTGAGTTATTGAAAAATCTAGTTGATGAGCACCCCAATAGCCCATTGGTTAAAGTCGCATTATTAAATTTAGGGTTGAGCTATTACAACGATGGGAAAAATGATTTAGCAGTAACAAACTTTAAAAAGGTAATTCAAGATTACCCTAACTCAATGCAAGCTAAAGAAGCTTTGATTGCATTTAAAAACCTATCTGTTGAACAAGGTGATGTGAGTTCGTATTTCAGTTATATAGATGGTCTTTCCAATGTTAGTGTAGATATTGCCTCCAAAGACTCTTTGAGTTATGAAGCATCAGAAAATTTATACCTCAATCAAAAGTACGATAAAGCCGCACAAGCATTTTCTAACTATTTAACCAATTATGATGCGCCAATTTTCAAACTCAATGCGCATTATTATAAAGCAGAATGCTTGTTTATTACTTCGCCAGAAAATGCCATTGAGGACTATTTGATAGTATTGGAGTTTCCTCAAAATGAATTTACAGAAAGATCATTAATTCGATTATCGCGAATTCAATTTGAAAGAGAAGAATACGGAACGGCAGCGCTTCATTACAATAGGTTGCTTTCGGTTGCCCAGGATAATAATTTAATCAGAGAGTCAGTTTTAAGACTTTTTAAATGCTACACAGAGCTAGAAATTAAGCCCTTACAGTTTGAATTTGCCGAAAAGTTGTTAGAAATTGAAAAATTAGATATTGAAACTCAAAATAAAGCAAGACTAGTAATAGCTAATCATTACTATGAGCAGTCCGAGTTTTCTACTGCTAGAAAGGATTACATTTTTGTTTCTAAAAACAACACTTCGTCATTAGGTGCAGAGGCAAAATATCAGTTAGCATACCTTGATTTTTTGGCAGAAGATTTTGATTCCTGCGAATCAAAAATTTATGAACTTTCAGAAAACTATTTCAGTGATTACTTCATTGCTAAGTCATTCATACTCTTATCCGATATTTATTTTGTCAAAGGCAATTATTTTCAATCTAAAGCTACCTTACAAAGTATAGTTGATAACTATCAAGGAGAGGAGTTGCTTAATATTTGTAAGCAAAAAATATCCGAGATAGAAGCTCTTGAAAGTCAAGAGCAAAAAGCAATCGACAAAGAGGATTTAATTATTGATTTGTTAGATTCCATAGAATTGAACGAATTGTTTGAAGAAGAAAATACCGAAGAATATGAAGAATAGAATAATTTTATTTAGTGTTCTGATTGTGCTTTGCAATGTGTCGTTGTATTCTCAAACAAATACTGATGAGGATTTAGGCGTCCAAGAAGTTCAAATTACTAAGAGTTTTATTCCTGAAATTCCATCAGCAACAAAACTAAATAATAGCCCTACACTTTCCGATACAATAAAAACAAGCAAGCGAGTCAGTTACTTCCCAATTGACAAGCGGTTTAATACAAACTTACAGCTAAACCCTATCAAGGCTGCAAAAATTAAAGGCGAACCGATTTCTAAGCTTTACAGCACCTATATATATGGAGGTGTTGGAAATATGAGTATCCCTACATCAAGACTTTATTATAGTTCTGATAGGGATAAAAAAACAACATATGCACTTTCTTTAGGTTATGTTCAGTCTTATGCTGATATAAAAAGTCCATTTGATGAAAACCAAAAAGTTTCAGCAGCTTTTAGGGAAACTGATTTCGAGTTATTTGCTAAAACAGATTTAGACGTTGGAATTTTAAATGCCTACCTAAACAGAGAAGGAAGAATTCATCAACTTTATGGATATAATCCTACCATTTTCAATTTAGAAGAGAGCCTTTTGACAAATCAACAATATTGGGGGTATACTACTTTTAGTGTTTCTTTAAAAAGTAAGCCTTCAGAAAACGGCAAACCGTCTTATTTTACTAGACTTTATGCCTATGATTTGAATGAGGGCACAGAAAATTCCTTCTCATGGTTATTAGACCTCAAACAGTCAATAGGCTTAAACGATTATTCGCTTAGACTAGGAGTAGATTATGATTTAAACAACTATTCAGAACAATATGTTTTTAATGACAGTTTAGCCAAAGAATTGATTTTGACATTCAGTCCAACCTTCTCTAAAGAACTTTATGGAGGGTATTTAAATGCTGGCTTTGAACTTCAGTCCTATGACGGAAGAGACAGTACTGATGTAACAATTTCTGTTTACCCCCTAATTAAGTATGATTATCATTTTTCTAAACCATATCAAAAAGCATTTGCTGGTGTTAGAGGTGGGCTTCAAAAAAACAACTACTTTACCTTAAGCAAAAAAAATCCCTATATACTAAACGCATTAACTAATGATGGTGGTTCTTTAGAATTAATCAATTCAAAAGCCATTTATGATGTTTTTATAGGAATGGAAACAATCCTTTCTAAGGATATAATGTGGTATTCTGAATTGTCGTATTCAAGAATTCTTGACATGTCGTTTTTTGAACTTGATATGAACTCTATCTATCAGAATAAGTTTAAGGTAGTTTACGATGATGTTAACCATTTGAAATACTTTGGAAAATTAAGCTGGAAGATTTCTCAAAAAGCCAATGCTGATATAGAGTTAGAGTATAATAAATATGAACTTGATTCAATGAATAGCTACTCTTATAAGCCTTCCTTCTTGAGTAAGTTAAAAGTTGACTATAACATTGGGGATAAAATCATTCCTGAATTAGAAGTCTTTACGGCTTTTAATCGATCAGTTGCTAGTGGTGTATCTTCAAGTGTGGTAGCCTTAGATGATATTATTGACTTTAATGTTTCCCTTGAATACCGTTATAATTCTATTTTCTCGGCCTATTTTAAAGGCCAAAATTTGATTGGTAATTACCACATTTGGCAAAATTATCCAGTGTTGGGTCCTCAAGTATTTTTTGGGCTATCTTTTAAGCTATAACTTATTCACTAATTGTTAATAAATACCCTTGTATTATTGACATTTTTATTAGCAACATATCTTCCTTTTTTTACCTTTGTTAACACTAGTAAATAGCCAAGTTAATAAACATATTTAATCAATGAGTGAAAATTTAGAAAACAAAGCTGATTACGGCGCAAGTAATATTCAAGTTTTAGAAGGTCTTGAAGCCGTACGTAAGCGACCTGCCATGTATATTGGTGATATAGGTCAAAAAGGTCTACATCATCTTGTGTATGAAGTAGTTGATAATTCAATTGACGAAGCACTTGCAGGGCATTGTTCTGATATTGATGTTACCATTAATGAAAATAACTCAATAACAGTAAAAGATAACGGAAGAGGAATTCCTACTGATATTCACCCTAAAGAAAAAAAATCAGCATTAGAAGTAGTAATGACTGTACTTCACGCTGGAGGTAAATTTGATAAAGATTCCTATAAAGTTTCTGGTGGTTTGCACGGGGTAGGTGTTTCGTGCGTAAACGCTCTTTCTATCCATTTAGAAGTTGAGGTTCACCGAAATGGAAAAATCTTTAAGCAAGAATACGAAAGAGGTGTACCAAAATATGATGTAAAAGAAGTAGGTACTACGGATATTACAGGTACTATTGTTACTTTCCTTCCAGACACAGAGATTTTTCATGAAACCGTTTATCATTACGATATTTTACAAAGCCGTTTAAGAGAATTATCATTCCTTAATAAAGGCATTAAACTTTCGCTCACTGATAAAAGAAGACAAGATGAGGAAGGAAACGATATCAAAGACAATTTTGTTTCAGAAAATGGATTAATTGACTTTGTAGACTTAATTGATGAGAACAGAGAAAAATTACTAGACAGTGTCATCCACATGGATACTGAGAAAAATGGAGTGCCTGTAGAAGTAGCGATGCATTACAATACTTCGTATTCAGAAAACATACACTCTTATGTAAACAATATAAATACACATGAGGGAGGAACTCACTTAGCGGGATTCAGACGTGCGCTTACAAGAACGTTGAAGAAATATGCTGACGAGTCAGGAATGCTTGATAAGGTTAAGTTTGAAATAGCCGGAGACGACTTTAGAGAAGGTCTAACAGCAGTTATTTCAGTAAAAGTTATGGAACCTCAGTTTGAAGGTCAAACGAAGACAAAACTTGGTAATAAAGAAGTTACTGGCGCTGTTGATCAAGCAGTTGGAGAAATGCTCTCCAATTACCTTGAGGAAAATCCAAACATGGCTAAGCAAATTGTTCAGAAAGTTCTTCTTGCTGCACAAGCTAGAAATGCGGCAAGAAAAGCCCGTGAGATGGTACAGAGAAAAAATGTACTGTCAGGCTCTGGACTTCCAGGTAAATTGGCAGACTGCTCTGATAAAGACCCAGAGAAATGTGAAATATTTCTTGTAGAGGGTGATTCTGCAGGTGGAACTGCCAAGCAAGGAAGAGACAGATTCTTCCAGGCTATTCTACCACTTCGAGGTAAAATATTGAACGTTGAAAAGGCAATGCAACACAAAGTCTTTGAAAACGAAGAGATTAAAAATATGTACACTGCTTTGGGTGTAACTATTGGAACAGAGGAAGATTCTAAAGCGTTAAATCTTGAAAAACTGAGGTATCACAAAATAGTCATTATGACGGATGCCGATGTTGATGGTTCGCATATTGCCACACTAATTTTAACTTTCTTCTTTAGATATATGAAGGAATTAGTGGAGAGTGGCTACCTATACATAGCTACTCCTCCTTTATACTTAGTGAAAAAAGGAAAAGATCAACACTATTGTTGGTCTGATGATGAAAGGGATAGAATGGTAAAGGAGCTTAATGGAGCAAGTATTCAGCGTTACAAAGGTCTTGGGGAGATGAATGCTGAACAGTTGTGGGATACAACAATGAATCCTGAAGTAAGAACATTAAGACGAGTAACCATTGATAGTGCTGCTGAAGCGGATAGAATTTTCTCTATGTTAATGGGAGATGAAGTACCGCCAAGGCGAGCCTTTATTGAGCAGAATGCTAAGTATGCAAAGATTGATATTTAATAAATTGTGGTAATTGGTAAAAAAGCCTTCGAAAGAAGGCTTTTTTTTTGACTATTACTAGCGTATAAGAGTAATTGTTCCTTTACAGTTTTCACAATTGGTTTGGTCGTAAATTTTAGACTCAAAATCTTTATATTTAAGAAGGTATGTGTAAGCTCCAGATGTGAGATTCTTTTTTGTGAACATATTAGTGCCATCCCATCCAAAGTTTGGATTATCAGATTCATAAATAATTGATCCCCATCTATCGTAAATTTTCACACCAAATGTTCCGTCTTTTATTCCATGATGAAAAATCCTGAATTCATCGTTTATGTCATCGCCGTCAGGAGTAAATCCATTTGGGACATAGAGCGTATGTTCGTCCTTAATTGCGAGAGTACCAAATGTACTATCTGTGCAGGAATTATAATCTACTACTACTAATTTCAAGTTGAAATATTTAACACCATTACTGTCTAATTCAGTTGATAAATCCAGATTTAGAATATCTTGATCGTAAGAGATAAAGCCATTGTCTAATTCCCAGTACCATTCCATTATATTTCCTTCTGAGTTATCGAAAATATTCATAATAGGGTGGTTAACTGTTACAGTATCATTCAATACTCTATAATCAGCAATTGTAAAATAAGGTTGATTTATCTTTTGAGTAATTGATGCAGTACACCCATTTTCATCTGTTACAACAACAGAATAGTCGTCAGACTCTAAGCCATAAATATTTTTTTGAGCTGAATACGATTCATTTTGCCTTACCCAGAGGTAGTCGTATGACAGATAATTTTGCGAATACACTGGGTCGTCAGGGCCACCAGTTACTTCGATTTCTATAAAACCATCGTTATTATAAGTACAAGTTTCGTCACTATAATTTGTGATTTTCACTTCTAGTTTTTCGGGTTCATTTATTTCAATATTTTTTATAAATGCACAATTGATACTATCCTTGATTTTAATTTCATATACTCCAGCATTTAAATTACTAGTGCTAAAATCAGTAGAGCTCATTTGAGGATTTTCTAAATAAGGTGCAGAGTAGGTGTAAGGTGGTACTCCGCCACTTGGAATTATAGAAAGCCATCCATTATTGCTTCCACTACAACTCACTTCAAATCCATTATAATTGGATATATTTATTTCTAAGTTAATAGGAGAGTTTTCGTTAACGAAGTAAGTTGATGTGTCTTTACATCCATTATTGTCCGTTAGAATCAGAGTATAATACCCTTTGTTTAGGTTGGATATTGTATTTGTACCATCTCCACTAAAAGGAGTATTGCCACTCCAAGAGTAATTATAATTTGGTGTAGCCCCAGAGACATTTGTCTCAATCATACCATTACTGAATCCATGGCAATTCACATCTGTTATAGAGTCAACTATCAGGAAAGGATCTGGAGTAGTAGAAATTATATAGGGCGCTGAATTAGTTTCGCATCCCAAACTATCGGTAATCGCTAGCAGGTAAGTTCCAGGTTCAAGGTTAGCAATATTTTTTGCATTGGATGAAAAGTTATTAGTACCACAAGACCATTCATAAGCTAAAGGATTTGTTCCTCCAGATGTTATGATCTCAATACTTCCAAAAATCTCATCCGGGCAAATGTTATCGTCAATAGTGGCTTGAATATCAATTGGTGGAGAAACATAAACAGTAACCGAATCTAAATAGGCGTCTTCACAATCTGAAACTGTTACAGTATATTTTGTTGTTTGCGTAGGGCTAACATTAACACTAGTTCCTGTACCTATTATAGAGCCTGTATTATCGCTCCAAGTAGGTAAAATGCTACCTGAAGGTATAAAACGAAATGCCTCGTTATTTACGGTCATCTGTGTATTGTTCCAGCCAGGGTAGATTAAATACTCACTTTCGTCTTCGTTTATAACCCCCAATACGGATTCACCATTATTCCATGAGCTACAAATAGGTTGATTCTGAATGTGAATCTCAATTACATTAGTAGATTCATAAAGTTTTATTTGACCATTGTATGCGAGGCTGGAGCAAGAGAACGAAAAATACCCAAAGTCCTCAAAAGAAACTACAAACCTTCTGAAAGGTGCTTGACCAAATATATCATATTTAATTGTTCCACCATTATTGGGGTCTAAATCCATCCATGGGCCAAGAATACAATTATTGATTAAAGAACTGGGGTTTCCAGACGGAATGCTAAACGTATTCCATGGCGAATATGAATTTGCATCTCCTATATTAAATGATAAATAATTATTAGTAGAGATTATCAATTGATCAAAGCTGTTGCAATAAAAGATAAAATCAAATCCAATATCAATGATTTGAGTATATAAATCATCGGATAAATTAGAAAGACTTGTGCCTGAGTTTACCTCATCCATATCAATAGGAATGTCTTCAATAGTATAATTAGAGCCAATCATTAGATTATCAGGAATATAAGCACTTAAAGTTACAGTTGAGGTATCACACTTATAGACATCATCGCCAGCATCTATTTGAGCAGAAGCATAAAATGAAAGTAAAGATAAAATTGCGGACAGCGATTTCACGAAAGATGCTTTAAGATTGTTAATTACTACAAATCTATAAATAAAACATCAATCTTAACAAATAATGCAATAAAGTTTGAAATTACAGATGAAGTAAAGGGTGTTTACCTAACTAAAGTTATTGTACCGGAGCAATTTTCGCAATTCGTATGGTCGTAGATTCTATATTCAAAATCTTGATAGCTTAACACATAAGAGTATGATCCGGTTTTGACTTCATTACCAGTAAACATGTTTTTTCCGTCCCAATCAACGTTAGGATTGTTGGTTTGGAAAATTACGGAACCGTACCTATCAAAAATACTTATTGAAAAGGTTTCTGTTCTCATTGCATGGTGGTAAATTTTAAAGACATCATTATTGCCATCAAAATCTGGTGTAAAACCAGTAGGTATAAATAGTGTATGCTCGTTTTTAATTGCAAGCCTTCCGTAAGTACTGTCTTTACACATGAATTCGTCAGTTACGACGAGTTTTAAATCGTAATATTTTATGCCTACGCTATCAAGATCAGTCGATAAATCAAGGTTATAAATGTTTTGAGAATTTGAAGTAAACCCATTACTCAATTCCCAGTCCCATGCGATAATATTTCCTTCAGATTCATCAAAAAGATTTACGTAAGGATAATTAACAGTAACCGTATCGTTTAAAACCCTATAGCCAGCAAAAACGAATGGAGGTTGAATAATTTCAAAACTTAAATCATTTTTACAACCGTTTGCATCTTCTACCATTATAGTATAAATCCCTTCCGATAAGTTGGAAATATCTTCTTGATTAGAGTAAAATGAATTTGGTCCATCCCAGATGAATTTTAAAGGTAAATATTCCTCAGAATAAACAGGAAAGTCTGGGCCTCCCCATGTGGCTACCTCAATACTTCCATCGTTGTTATAGGTACAGCTTTTATGAGTGTAGTTAGAAATGTCTATAGAAATTGAATCAGGCTCAATCAAATTAAATTCTATTGAATTAGGACAGCCTTCAGCATCCGTAACTGTGAAGACATAGTTGCCAGCTTCGAGGTTGTAAATATCAGATTGTCTAGAGATAGTGTCAAGCGTTTCAAGATCAACCCAAGAAAAATCATAAGGCAATAAGCCGCCGTTTGATATACAGGATATCCAAGCGTCATTGCCGCCATAACACCTTACATTAAAACCATTATAATCCGACAGAGTACTCAGTACTGAAATAGACGAGTTTTCATCCATAAAGAAAGTGGCAGAATCTTTACAGTTGTTATTGTCAGTAACAACGAGTTGATAGTTGCCAGTAGCAAGATCACTAATTGTATTTGTTCCGTTTCCTGTAATAGGATTGCCGCCACTCCAACTGTATGTATAGTTAGGCGTTCCACCACTAACGGTTGTAGAAATCACACCATCACTAAATCCAAAGCAACTTACTGGGTCAATGGATTCGAAAATCTGAATAGCTAGAGGTGGGGGTGAAATAATGTATGGACCAAAATCGCTGTCACAATCTAGATCGTCAGTGATTGTTAGGCTGTAGGAGTCAGCATTCAAATTGTTGATATCTTCAGATGATGATGCAAATGTGTTGGACACTGAAGTCCATGAGAAAGTGTAAGGTGCTGATCCGCCATTAATATCGATATCTATAGCTCCAAAAATTTCACCAGGACAAATATTATCGTCAATTGTTTCTGTCACTAATATTTCAGTAGAAACAAAAACGGTTACTTGATCAGAATAGTCATCTGGACATTCAGAAGCTATTGCAGTGTAAGTAGTTGTAGCTAACGGGTTAACAGTTATGTCCGTTCCGTTACCGACAAGAATATTATTTTCATCATACCATTGTACATTGGAAATGGCTAATCCTGAAGGAGTGTAGCGATGTGACTCATTTTCTGCTTCCCATGCAGTAGCATTTCTACCAGGCACAACGATAGCTATTGTGCCATCAATATTTTGAATTCCTTGCACTGCAATGTCTGACCCTCCAGCACCATCATCAGGACAATTGTTTTTGTATTCAATATTGTTTTCTATTATGTTAGAGGACTCTCTAAGAACAATTTGAAATTTACCTTTAAAATTACTACACGCTCCACCATACAAAGGAACATCAATCCAGTTGACTACCAGCGCTCTGTTAGGAGCTACACCAATAGTTTCATACCTTATTTCGCCACCAACACTTGGGTTCCAGTCTGACCAAGGTCCCATGATTGAGTTTACAGGAGCTGCTGGGTTTGGAATTGCTCCCGAAACAAAGGTTGTAGGTTGACCACATTCAAAAGTGATCCAACCGTTAGACCCAATACAAAATTCATTATAAACATTACCAAAAAAACAGAAGTCAAAACCTATATCAAAAGGCCCTTGCTCTGAATCATCAAACATATTGACCGCTGTACCTGAATAATTTTCGGTAGTGTATGTAACATTTTCTAGAATATAATCATTAGTTCCTACAGAATTAGGGGTGTAATCAGCAGATAAGTTAACACTTTGTATTTCACAAATGGTAACATCTGGACCTGCATCAATTTGAGCAAGTGAAGGATTAATGAAAACTAATGTAACTGCAATTAAAGTATATATTATCCTCATTCAGAAATTGTTAGTTTGGTTAAGTTTAAAAGCCTATAAAGTTACGAATATATTTTTAGATTTTCAATGCATAGAAAAATCAATATCTTTTTCTTATATTTTTATGATATATTAATTAGAATTGTTGATGTAGATTATTAATTTTGCATGAAAATTTAAACATATGAAAATTACAGTTGTAGGCGCTGGGGCAGTTGGCGCAAGTTGTGCAGAATATATTGCCATCAAAAACTTCGCTTCAGAAGTAGTGTTAGTAGATATCAAAGAAAATTTTGCTGAAGGCAAAGCCATGGATTTGATGCAAACTGCTACATTAAATGGGTTTGATACCAAGATTGTAGGAAGCACCAATGATTATTCAAAAACAGCCAATAGCGACATTGCGGTGATTACGAGTGGAATCCCAAGAAAGCCTGGAATGACTCGTGAAGAGCTAATAGGAATAAATGCTGGTATAGTTAAAACGGTTTCAGAAAATTTAATAAAATATTCGCCTAATGTAATTTTAATTATTGTTAGTAATCCAATGGATACCATGACTTACTTGGCGCATAAAGTAACAGGTCTCCCTAAAAATAGAATAATAGGTATGGGTGGTGCTTTAGATAGCGCAAGATTCAAATACAGACTTAGTGAAGCGCTCGAATGTCCAGCATCAGACATTGACGGTATGGTAATTGGTGGACATAGCGATAAAGGAATGCTTCCATTGACAAGACTAGCTACAAGAAATAGTGTAAGAGTTTCTGAATTTATTTCTGAAGAAAGACTACAAAAGGTATTAGAAGATACAAAGGTTGGTGGAGCAACATTAACCTCTATGTTGGGTACTTCCGCTTGGTATGCTCCAGGCGCTGCAGTTTCATCATTAGTACATTCAATTGCTTGCGATCAACACAAAATGTTTCCATGCTCGACATTGTTAGATGGAGAATATGGTCTTAATGACTTGTGTATTGGAGTTCCTGTTATTTTAGGTAAAAATGGGATAGAAAGAATTGTAGAAATTGAGCTCAATGATTCAGAAAAACAAAAGTTAAGTGAATCTGCAGAAGGTGTTAAAGCCACAAATGCATTACTTGACTAAGCAAAGAAAATTATTGTAATTTAAAATGGAGAGTTCGCTCTCCATTTTTTATTGGACAACTATTTTTTTCCAAATAGTTTTTGAGCCATCTAGTGGTTCAATCTGTATAAAGTAGTATGCTGATTTTAAATGTCTGACATCTATTTTTGTCTGAACATCTATTTTTTGTTTTAAGACTAATTGCCCTTGAATGGAGTAAATTTTTAGAGAAGCATCTTTTTTTGTCCTGATATTTAAAAAATCATTAGTTGGGTTTGGGTAGACTTCTACCAAGTTAGAATTTTTATAGGTGTGTTGAGTATTTGTAGCAGTACTATCATGAACAAAATAAAATAGTCCACCAGACTGCATTCCCAAAAACATATCTCGTTTACCATCTCCCGTAAAATCTTCATATAAGCAAGCGGTATTCTTTCCTTCTTTTGTGTTTTGAAAATTATCACTTACTAGGTTAAAAGAACCAGATAGATTTCCAGAAATACTATTGTAATGATATATACGTCCACTTTCGCTGCCAACTAACATTTCTATTTCGCCATTTTCAGAAAACACAAATGGAACACTATAGCCGTATAAACTTTCGTCATTTCCAACAGAAACATTACCGAAATCTTCCACAAGGTTATCAAATAAAGGATTTGTTTCAGTACCATTATTTTGAGCGTAAGTAATGCTGCCATCAACTCTGCCAACGACTAAGTCCAGCAATCCATCTTCGTTCATATCAAATAAAAATGGAGCGGAATGTTGACCAACATCAATGGTATTTAAATTCACGTTTTCAAGCTCGAACTGCGCATCTTCACCAATTGCAGCCGTATTTTTGAAATAATGAATTTTACCGTTACCATCACCAACAATTAAATCAACGTCGCCATCATTGTCTAAGTCTCCAAATGTAGGTACAAGCCCAGAGGATGTAGAAACTAATGCAGTGTCAAGATTGATCGATGATAAATTACCGAAATCTCTGTCAATTAACTCGAAATTTGGTTCTGTTGCACTTCCAATATTTCTTAATAATGCAAGCTGTGAAGATGGATTGTTACCGTCATGATACCCATAGTTTCCAATGATTAAATCTTTCAAGCCGTCATTGTTGTAGTCAATCATTTTAGGATATGCGGCAGTTCCAAAATCTAGAGTATAATCTTGTAAAAAGTTGCGTTGTTCAAATTCAAAGATAGGAGCATTATCAAGGCCAGTATTTAAAAATAAATAGATACTTTCAAAATCTTCAGCATTATTATTGGTGTTTGGACTAACGACCAAATCTCTTTTGCCATCATTATTAACGTCTACAAAAAATCCAGCTGGAAAAGATTCAATTTCAGCACTTAAAGTACTGCCATTACCAATAGGGAAGTTTTGATTTACTGAATTCATTACTGCTTCATCAGCATCGCCGCCATTGATTAGTAGGTTTAAATTGTTAAATGAAACGTCACCAAGAATGATGTCCATATCGTTATCACCATCAATGTCTAAAGTTAGACTCGACGAGCCGCTATGAGACCCAGATGAACGACTTTCAATCATTGGTTCTTGAGCAACGTCTTGACTTTCACAACTATTAAAGTTGTATTCGTTTAGGCCTTCAAAAAATTTTCCCCAACAATCGGTGTTGAGTTCAAAAATTAGACTGTCACAATTACCGTAAAGTTCTTGACTTAGGTTTTGATGGTATTCAACATACCCTCCGCTCTGTTTGAATGTTAATACATCTATGTCCCCATCAAAATCCACATCAACAAATGAGGGGATATCAACTTCAGAAATTATTATGGCACTTTGAATAGGGCCTAAATCACTAATCAACGCATCTGTTTCAATTTCAAAACTCAAATTGCTTCCGTCAGAAGTGTTTTTATAAATTCTGACGTAACTATCGTTATATGTGAAAATATCTTCTTTGCCATCACAATTAAAATCAACAAGCAAAGCCCATTTATCAAGAGCAGGAAAGAGATTGCTGTAATTTTTTGAATAGGTGTAAACTAAATCTGATTGGGCTGTATTTTTAAGAAAAGCAAGTGTTCTGTTTCCGATACGTTCAAAAACGAAAATGTCATTAATGCCATCATTATTAAAATCAATATTTGAAAGTTGAGAAGAACTAAGACCTCCAGAAAATGGGTTTTTTATAATAGCTCCGTTTTCTAAGATTGATAATTCTGACCTAATAAGTTGTTGTGAAAACGTTGAAAAACTCAAAAGAGCCAAACAAAAAAGCAGTATTTTTTTCATACAAGCACAAACTTACGACATAATATTTAATACGAAGTATTTTGTATTACAATTCAACTGTCGTGGCTTATTCTTTTTTCAATTGCTATTTCAAAATTGAAAAACTATATTTGCCCGTTCTAAACTAATCATAATTATGCAAAATAAAAGTTTTGTTTCTCTGTTTGCAATTGTATTTGCGCTTGTATGTTTATACCAACTATCCTTTACATCTGTAGTAAAAGGAATTGAAGAGGATGCTGTTGAATATTCTAATGGAGATGAAATAAAAGAAAAAAGATACCTAGACTCAATAGCTACTGAGCCAGTTTACAATATTGGGATCAAAAATTACACTTACAATGAATGTAAGTCTAGAGAGATTAATCTTGGACTTGACCTTAAAGGTGGAATGAACGTTACTTTAGAAGTTTCTGTTGTTGATGTTATCAGAGCAATGTCAAACTACAACACTGACGAAATGTTCAATTCTGCCATTAAACTTGCTCAAGAAAAGCAAAGAGACAGTCAGGATAATTTTGTAACCCTATTTGGCCAGTCGTTTTCTGAAGTCAATCCTGAAGGAAAATTAGCGTCAATTTTTTACACACCTGAGCTAAAAGATAAAATCAATTCAAACTCATCAAACGAAGAAGTTTTAGCTGTAATACGATTAGAAGTTGAAGACGCTATAAGCCGTTCATTTAATATCCTAAGATCAAGAATCGATAGATTCGGTGTTACTCAACCTAATATCCAAAGGCTTGAAGGTTCTGGTAGAATTTTAGTTGAACTGCCTGGTGTAAAAGACCCTGAAAGAGTTAGAAAGTTATTGCAAGGAACAGCTCAGTTGGAGTTTTGGGAAACGTATGAAAATGCAGAAGTTATTGGTTTTATTGACCAAATTAACACCTATTTGAAATCAACTATTGAGGAAGAAGTTGAAGAGACTACAGACGAAACTTCAGAATTAGCAGAAGAGTCTACAGACAATACTGACGATTTGATTTCAGATTTAGCGATTGATGAATTAAGTTCTGATTCTGAAACCTCTTCAGATAGCACTTCACTTGATGCAGAGCAGTTCTCTAGAGAAAACCCATTATATGCTGTTTTATACCCAAACATCAGCCAAACTAATCAAGCAAATGGCGGTCCAGTTTGTGGTATTTCTAGTATAAAAGATACTTCTAAGGTAAATGAGTTCCTTAGAATGGAGGAGGTAAAAGACATTTTACCTCGAGATATTAAATTCGCTTGGACTGTAAAACCATATGATCCAGAAGGAAAATTCGTACAGCTAGTAGCTCTAAAGGTTACATCAAGAGATGGAAACGCAGCCATGGAAGGTGACGTTGTAACGGATGCCAGAACAGACTTTGGACAGTTTAATGGCGTTCCAGAAGTATCCATGACAATGAGTGCTGAAGGTTCTAGACAGTGGAAACGATTAACTGCTGATAACATTGGCAAAAGCGTTGCCATTGTACTTGATGATTTTGTATACTCATTTCCAACTGTTCAGGCTGAAATTTCTGGAGGAAGGTCTCAGATTACCGGTAACTTCACAATTAATGAAGCCAATGACTTATCTAATATTTTAAAATCAGGTAAGTTGCCAGCGCCTGCGAGAATCATAGAAGAAGCAATTGTGGGACCTTCATTAGGTCAAGAAGCTATTGACTCTGGATTGAAGTCATTCATTATAGCATTGGTATTAGTATTAATATACATGATGTTTTACTACAGTTTTGCCGGTTTAGTATCTAACATTGCGCTTCTAGCGAACCTGTTTTTTGTATTTGGTGTTTTATCATCAATAGGAGCTGTATTGACCTTGCCAGGTATTGCAGGTATAGTACTTACCATTGGTATGTCTGTTGATGCAAACGTTCTTATCTACGAAAGAATCAGAGAGGAATTATTAAACGGAAAAGGCTTGAGATTAGCCGTTTCTGATGGTTATAAAAATGCTTACAGTTCCATTATTGATGCTAACGTTACAACTCTCTTAACTGGTATAGTATTATATATATTTGGATCTGGACCTATTAAAGGATTTGCAACAACCTTAGTAATTGGAATCATTACTTCGTTATTCTCGGCAATCTTTATTACTAGATTAGTTTTCCATTGGAGACTCTCTAAGAAAGATTCAGTTTCATTTGACAACAAAATTACTAGAGGTGCATTCAAGAATACTGCAATTGACTTTATCGGTAAAAGAAAAGTCTTTTATGTTATTTCATCAGTACTAATTCTTATTGGTATAGGTTCTTTAGCTACTAAAAAATTAAACTACGGTGTTGACTTTAAAGGAGGTAGAACATTTGTAGTGAGATTCGATTCTGCTGCTATAGAAAACGAAGAGTTAAGAAGTTCTTTAGCAGATTATTTTGTAGATGAAGACGGCTTAAAAATGTTCCCAGAGGTAAAAACTTTTGGAGACGATAATCAAGTTAAAATCACTACAAA
The DNA here is from genome assembly GCA_965661345.1 of Flavobacteriales bacterium. Taxonomy (GTDB): domain Bacteria; phylum Bacteroidota; class Bacteroidia; order Flavobacteriales; family UBA7312. Next base: position 123,335 of record CBFIDK010000004.1, read on the forward strand.
ATATTTGATTGATAGTAAAGAGTTGACAGCAGATGATTTGGTACTTACTCAATTAGACGCTGGTTTATCTCAGTTTGGTTCTTTCGAAGTGATGAGTTCACAAAAAGTTGGACCAACAATCGCTGATGACATTAAGGTGTCGGCGTTATGGTCAATTATTTTCTCTTTATTTATAATATTCTTATATATCTTATTAAGATTTAGAAAATGGCAATTTAGTTTAGGAGCTGTTGCTGCAGTTTTCCACGATGTTTTAATTGTATTGTCAATATTCTCAATATTCTATGGAATTTTACCATTCTCGCTAGAAATTGATCAGGCTTTCATTGCTGCTCTTTTGACAATCATTGGTTATTCATTAAACGATACTGTTGTTGTTTTTGACCGTATTCGTGAGCATATGTCTATTTATAAGAAGAAAGAGTTTAACTCTCTTGTTAACAATGCACTTAACAGTACATTAAGTAGAACCGTTAATACTTCATTAACGACCTTCTTTGTATTATTGGTCATCTTTATGTTTGGAGGAGAAGTGATTAGAGGATTTATGTTTGCATTAATGGTTGGTGTTGTAGTAGGAACTTACTCTTCGCTATTCGTAGCCTCACCAATAATGCTAGATACAATTAAAAAATCAGCTTCTGAAAAGAATTAAACTTCTAGATTAAGTAAATAAATAAAATGCCTCTTTTGAGGCATTTTTTATTTTGAAGCATTAACTTTGTAGAAAATTACCCAAACTTTTAATCACATGATGTTTAATGTGCTTTTATTTATAGGAGGTCCAGAGATAGTTATCATAATGCTTGTTGTGGTAATGTTGTTTGGCTCAAAGAAGATTCCTGAGTTGGCTCGTGGACTAGGCAAAGGTTTAAGAGAGTTAAAAGATGCTTCAGATGATATAAAAAGAGAAATTCGTTCTACTGCCACAACAGTGAAAGAAGAGGTCCAGAAAGTAGAAAAGGATTTAAAAAAATAGACATAAAAAAACTAGCACCATTTGATGCTAGTTTTTAGTTTTACTCAGTAAAAATATTAAATAACTCCTTTAACAGTCTTCACAATTCTAGCTGCAATTTTGTAAGGATCACCATTAGATGCAGGACGTCTATCTTCCAACCATCCTTTCCATCCGTTTTCAACAGTCATAATAGGAATCCTAATCGAAGCTCCTCTATCTGATACGCCATAGCTAAAATCATTTATCGATGCAGTTTCATGAAGTCCAGTCAAACGTTGATCGTTGTAGGCGCCATACACGTTAATATGCTCATCAGTTACAGGTCTAAATGCTTCGCAAATTTTCTCGTAAATTTCTTGAGACCCACACGTTCTTAATGTTGTGTTGGAGAAGTTAGCATGCATTCCAGAACCATTCCAGTCACCTTTTACTGGTTTTGGGTGGTATTCAATATAGTAACCGTAACTTTCGGTTAATCTATCCAAAAGATACCTAGCGATCCAAATTTCATCACCGGCTTTCTTGGCGCCTTTAGCAAAAAGTTGAAATTCCCACTGACCACTAGCAACCTCTTGATTAATACCCTCAAAATTAAGTCCAGCTTCAATACACAAATCAGCATGCTCTTCTACAAATTCTCTTCCATGAGTATTTCTACCGCCAACAGAACAATAGTAAAGACCTTGTGGTCCAGGATATCCCCCCAATGGGAAGCCTAAAGGAAGTTGTGTGTTTTTATCCATGATAAAGTACTCTTGTTCAAATCCAAACCAAAAATCGTTATCGTCATCGTCAATAGTAGATCGTCCGTTAGATGCGTGTGGAGTACCGTCTGCGTTTAGCACCTCTGTCATTACTAAGTAGCCATTAATTCTACTTGGATCAGGGTAAATAGCTACTGGCTTAAGAAGGCAGTCAGATGAGCCACCAGAGGCTTGTTGGGTTGAGCTTCCATCAAAAGACCATAAAGGGCAGTCTTCTAATTTACCGCTAAAGTCATTTATAACTTTAGTTTTACTTCTCATGTTTTGAGTAGGTACATGACCATCTAGCCAGATGTATTCAAGTTTACTTTTTTTCATTTTTTATTGTTACTTTATATATTGTGTATTTTCTACACAAAACTACCTTATTTTACATTTATTTCAATGGCTATTTTTTAAAATTATTAACAACTTTTTAATAGATATTTACTTGTGTCTTTTACAAAAGAAATAAATCCTTATTTTAGCAAAAATTCTAAGTACATAAAATGAAACATTTACTTTCACTTACGGCGCTATTTATTTTTTTATCGTCTACCACTTTAGTATCTCAAAATTCCTCGAAGAAAGTTAAAATCTCAAAGGCAGATAAAGCTTTTATGATGCAGAATTATTACGAGGCGGAAAAACTATATAAGGAAGATTATACCAAAGAAAAAAACAGAGCGAAGAAAGCCGAATTGATTTTTTTACAAGCAGAATGTGCACGTAATATTGGCACACCCATCTATTTGAAAAAGGCATCTGCTATGTATAAAAGAGCGATTAAAGCCAAATACCCTCACGCAGAGGTTTATTTGAGATATGGTCAAGTTCTACAAAAACAACAAGATTTCTCTGATGCAATAGTACAATTTGAAAAATACAAAGAACTAAAATCAAATGATGATAGAGCTGACAATGGAATTGCATCATGTTTGTTTGCTCTTGACGCTCTACAGAATCCAACGCGTTATGTTATAACACCATTTCAGCACAATACCAATCAAGAAGAGTATGCGCCATGTTATGCAAGCCGAGACTATGATGAGTTGTTTTTTACTTCTTCAAGAGATGGTTCTTTAGGTAAATCAACCGACGGTTTCACAGGCAATTCGTTTACAGACATATATTGGTCTAAGTTTGATAAAAAGAAAAATAGATGGTCTAAGCCTACACCATTTGAGGAGCCAATGAATACTTCTGATCATGAGGCAGCACCAACCATGAATGAGCGCGGCAATGAATTGTACTTTACTAGATGCATGGAAAATTCTAAAGTAAAGCCAATCCCGACTTGTGAAATTTATTTCTCTAGGAAAAAAGGTAATAGTTGGATTTCACCAGTACTGTTGCCATTACCTTATGACAGTGTGAGCAGTTTTGCACATCCTTCACTGTCAGGAGATGGAAAAGTATTGTACTTTTCTTCAGATATGAAAGGTGGATACGGTGGTAAGGATATTTGGTATATCAAAAAAATTAAGCGAGATGAATGGAGTGAGCCTATAAATATGGGCGACAAAATTAACACCAATGGAAATGAATTATTTCCTTTCAATCATAAAGATGGGTCACTTTACTTTTCTTCCGATGGACACGTAGGCATGGGAGGTTTGGACATTTTTAAAGCTGAGTTTGATAGTGAAAACAACCTTCGTTCAGTAGTAAATATGAATAGTCCTATAAATTCTTCAAATGATGACTTTGGAATTATTTTCGAAGATGAAGATGAAAAAGGATACTTATCGTCGAATAGAGTTGGTAGTAAAGGAGACGATATTTATCAGTTTCACCTGCCGAAACTTAATTTAACAATTTCAGGGGTTATTACTGATGTTAAAACAAGTCAAGTTCTTACAGGAGCAAATGTAGAAATCGTTGGAAGTGATGGAAGTAAAAGCCAAACTCAAACAGATAATTCAGGTAGATATATTTTCGGAAAAGATTTTGTTAAAGAAAATGTATCTTACAACATAACAGTTAGCAAAGAAGGGTATTTGTCTAATAATTTTTCTGAAACAACAATTGGTGTAAAGGAATCTGTAAACCTCGTTCAAGACATAGTTCTTGAAGCCACACAAGATGAAATAGTATTGCCTAAAATTGAGTACGACTACAATAGTGCTAAGCTTAGAAAAGAATCAAAAGATGCACTGGATGCCTTAATCTTAGTACTCAAGAAAAACCCAAATGTAGTAATTGAATTACGTTCACATACTGACAGCAGAGCTGGTGATGAATTTAACCTCGAGTTATCACAAAGAAGAGCTCAAATATGTGTTGACTACATGGTTGATAAAGGCATAAAACCAAAACGATTAGTCGCTAAAGGTATGGGTGAAACAGAACCTTACGTGATGGATGTTAAAGATGGTAAATTGAGACCAGGAGCAGTTTTATCCGCTGAATTTATTGAAGATAAACTCAAGAGAGAAAAGGACAAAGAAAAAGCTCATCAGTACAATAGAAGAACAGACTTCAAAGTAGTTACGAATGCTTTTTACAACGTTGAAAAGGATGAAATACTAGTGAAGAAGAAGTAAATAATCAATATAAATTATAAAGCGTCTCGATTTTTCGAGATGCTTTTTTTTACCAATATGTCAAGTAATAGATATAATCTTAGAGGAGTTTCAGCAGACAAAGAAGACGTTCACAGCGCTATAAAAAACGTTGATAAAGGTCTTTTTCCTCAAGCATTCTGTAAAATAGTTCCTGATTACTTGTCAAATAATGACGACTACTGTGTAGTGATGCATGCCGATGGTGCTGGAACAAAATCTTCGTTAGCTTACATGTATTGGAAAGAAACTGGGGATATTTCTGTCTGGAAAGGGATAGCGCAAGATGCCTTAGTAATGAATATCGATGACTTACTCTGTGTAGGCGTTACAGACAATATTTTACTTTCTTCAACAATAGGAAGAAATAAAAGCCTAATTCCCGGTGAAGTTATATCAGCTATTATAAATGGTACCGAAGAATTACTTGCAGATTTAAGAATGCACGGTGTTGATATTAAATCAACTGGTGGTGAAACAGCTGATGTAGGAGATTTGGTGCGAACAATTATTGTTGATTCAACGGTAATAGCAAGAATTAAAAAAGAAGATGTGATATCAAATCATCGCATTCAAGATGGGGATGTAATCGTTGGACTTTCTTCATCCGGAAAAGCAAGTTATGAATCCGAGTATAATGGAGGAATGGGAAGTAATGGTTTAACTTCTGCTCGACACGATGTTTTTTCTAAGTATTTATCAGAAAAATATCCTGAAAGTTTTGACCCTTCAGTTCCAAATGATTTGATTTATTCAGGCACAAAAAAACTGACTGATACTATTGAAGACCTTTCGGTTGATGTAGGTAAATTAGTGCTGTCGCCGACAAGAACATACGCGCCTATCATCAAAGAAATTCTAGAAAAACATAGAACTAACATTCATGGCATGGTACATTGTAGTGGTGGCGCTCAAACAAAGGTCTTACATTTCGTAGACGATGTACACGTCATAAAAGATAATCTTTTTGATATTCCGCCATTATTTGAGTTAATTCAAAAAGAATCTGATACTGAATGGAAAGAAATGTATAAGGTATTTAATATGGGACACCGAATGGAATTATATGTTCCTAATGATATAGCAGATGATATCATTAAAATATCAAATCAATTTAATGTTGACGCTAAAATAGTTGGTAGAGTGGAGTCTAATGAAGGAAAGAAATTGACTATTAAAAGTCAATATGGAGAATTTGTGTATTAATTATGTTAGATAAATTAGAAGCAATAAAAGTAAGATTTGATGAGGTGTCACAATTGATTGTCGACCCCAATATCATTTCTGATATGAAGCAGTACATTCATTTAAACAAAGAGTATAAAGACTTAGAGCCAATAATTGAAGCCTACAAAAGCTATAAAAACCTTTTATCAAATCTAGAAAATGCCAAAGAGCTGCTCAAGGATGATGAGATGAAAGAAATGGCCCGAATGGAACTGGATGAATTATCGCCCATGAAGGACACCATGGAAGAGGAAATAAAAGTTTTACTGATTCCTAAAGACCCAGCAGATTCTAAAAATGCAGTAGTTGAAATTCGTGCAGGTGCTGGAGGGGATGAAGCAAGTATTTTCACTGGAGATCTTTATAGAATGTATACAAATTATGCAGATTCAAAAGGTTGGAAAACTGAACTTGTTGATGTTGCCGAAGGAACCTCAGGTGGATATAAAGAAATTATTTTTAACGTTAACGGCGAAGATGTATACGGTATGCTCAAATTTGAGTCTGGTGTTCATCGAGTGCAAAGAGTGCCTCAAACAGAAACTCAAGGAAGAGTACATACCTCTGCGGCTTCCGTAGTAGTAATGCCAGAAGCCGAAGAATTCGATATTGAAGTTAAAGATAGCGATATCAGAAAAGACACCTATTGTTCTTCAGGACCTGGAGGTCAATCGGTAAATACAACCTATTCTGCAGTACGCTTAACACACATACCTACTGGAGTAGTTGCTCAATGCCAAGATCAAAAGTCTCAACATAAGAATTATGACAAGGCACTAAAAGTACTTCGTTCTAGAATATATGAGATTGAACTCCAAAAACGACTAGAAGAGCTTTCTGGAAAGCGAAAATCGATGGTTGTAACGGGTGACCGTTCTGCAAAAATCAGAACGTATAATTATCCACAAGGAAGAGTAACCGATCATCGAATAGGATTAACTCAATACAATCTTTCTAACGTAATGGATGGTGATATTGAAAAGTTTATTGAAGAGCTCAAATTAGCAGAAAATGCTGAACGATTAAAAGAAGGTACAACCCAAACTGATTAAAATGACAGCAAACGACTTATTTAAGCAAATAAAATCAAAAGAATCATTCTTATGTATTGGCTTAGATACAGATTTGCAAAAAATACCTGCTCATTTACTTGAGTTGGAAGATCCTATTTTTGAATTCAACAAACAAATAATTGATGCAACCCATGATTTATGTGTTGCTTACAAGCCTAACATAGCCTTTTATGAAAGCATGGGCGAAATGGGATGGGCAAGCCTCAAGAAAACCATTGACTATATTCCTAAAGAAATTTTTACAATTGCTGATGCAAAGCGAGGAGATATTGGCAATACTTCAAAAATGTATGCTAAAACATTTTTCGAAACATACAATTTTGATTCAGTAACAGTGGCGCCATACATGGGCGAAGATTCAGTTTCACCATTTCTAGAATTTAAAGATAAATGGGCCATCATTCTTGCACTTACATCTAACTCTGGCGGTTTAGATTTTCAGATGCTTAAAGATGAAGACGGCGAAATGCTTTACCAAAAAGTGTTACATAAATCGCAAGAATATGGAGAAAACATAATGTTTGTAGTAGGAGCTACTCGAGCAGAGATGTTAAAGGAAGTCAGAGCGATTGTTCCAAATCATTTTTTATTAGTTCCTGGGATTGGCGCTCAAGGTGGTAATTTATCTGAAGTTGCTAAATATGGAATGAATAAAGAATGTGGGTTACTTGTTAATTCTTCTCGAGGAATCATATATGCAGATAACTCTAAAGACTTTGCAATAAAAGCAAGAGAGCAAGCGTTTGCTTTACAAACCGAGATGAAAGACTTACTTTCTTTTCTGAAATAAATTTTCTTAAAAATGAAAAAACTCATTCTATCAGCATTGATACTGTTTTTGTGTATTAATGTGTTTTCCCAAGAAAAGTATACTGTTAGTGGTTACATAGTCGATAAAGAAACCGGAGAAAGCCTGATTGGAGTAAATGTAATTTGGAAAGAAAAATTGCAAGGAACCACTTCGAACACCTATGGTTTTTTTAGTTTAACACTTCCAGAAGGAGAAGTTAATCTTGATTTCTCATACATCGGTTATCAGATAGAGTCAAAAACCATTAATCTTAATAAGGATATTAAACTAAATATCGAATTAGGCTCATCGTCAACCAATATCCAAGAGGTTACCATAGTAGGAGAAGAAACTGTTGTTGAGAGAACACAGTCAAGCATAGTAGAAGTTCCAGTAGAACAAATAAAGAATATTCCAGCATTACTAGGTGAAGTAGATGTTTTAAAAGCCATTCAATTACTTCCAGGTGTGCAGTCGGGAGGAGAAGGCACAAGTGGTTTTTATGTGAGAGGAGGAGGTCCAGACCAAAATTTAATTCTTTTAGATGGCGTTCCAGTATATAATGCATCTCACCTGTTTGGTTTCTTTTCAGTATTCAACGCGGACGCTATTAAAAATGTTCGTCTGACAAAAGGAGGTTACCCAGCTCGTTTTGGTGGACGTTTATCTTCAGTACTAGAAATAGATATGAAAGAAGGTAACATGAAAAAGATTGAAGGCGAAGGTAGTATTGGGTTGATATCGTCCAAACTTACATTACAAGGCCCTATCATAAAAGACAAAACTTCCTTTATTATTTCTGGAAGAAGAACTTATATTGATTTATTAGCTCAGCCTTTCATTAGGAATGCCAATGAAGGTAATCCTGCTGGGTATTACTTTTATGATTTTAACGCTAAATTAAATCATAAAATATCCAATAATGACCGTCTGTATTTAAGTGCTTATCTTGGAAAAGATAAATTTTATTATACAGAAAGTGATAGTTATAATTATGTAATAGATGGTAAATCTTTTGAAGAAAATTCAGTTTTCGATGCTGGATTAAATTGGGGAAATATAACTTCTTGCCTTAGATGGAATCATCTTTTTTCAAATAAGCTATTTGCTAACACTACTCTGACTTACAGTAAATATCAATTCAACACATTTTTTGACGCTAACAATAGTAATTTGGCGCCATACAGTTTTTCTGCTGATACTTCTAGATTCAATTATTTTTCTGGGGTGAAAGATTATGGGGCAAAAATTGATTTTGACTATCTGCCTAATCCCAATCACTTTATTAAGTTCGGCTTAAATTATGTGCGTCATAATTTTTATCCCGGCGCATTGGATTTATATTCAAGTACTTTAGAAAGAGATTCTTTAGGTGTAGAAGACTTTAGAGTTCAAATCGATACAACTTTTGAATTTTCAAAACCACTAGAAAGTAATGACGCATTTTTCTATGTAGAAGACGATTTCAAAGTCAATGATCAGCTAAAAGTTAATTTAGGCTTACACTTAGGGTACTTTAATACCAGTAATAAAACATACCTATCTTTTCAACCACGTTTTTCATCACGTTATTTAATTAGCAAAGACTGGTCAGTAAAAGCTTCATACGCTGAAATGCAACAGAATATCCATTTACTTACAAATAGTGGAGTAGGATTACCTACTGATATATGGGTGCCAAGTACTGATACTATTCCGCCACAGTATTCAAAGCAAGTGGCTGCGGCTGTTAACAGAATTCTATTAAACGGTGTTTTAGAAGTTACTCTTGAAGGGTACTACAAAGAAATGAACCAACTTATTACCTTAAAGCCAGGTGCAGAAATTATCGGTTTTGAAGATTGGAAAAATAAAGTAGATACCAACGGAATTGGAAGAGCCTATGGTGCAGAGTTATTTATTCAGAAAAAGAAAGGAAAGACTACGGGTTGGTTAGGATACACTTTATCATACAGTGAACGGAAGTTTGAAAACGTCAACTTTGGAAAGTGGTATCCTTACAAATACGATAGAAGACACGATTTTTCAATAGTCGTATCACATAAAGTTTCAGATGCTTTCGATTTTAGTTTTACATGGGTTTATGGCACAGGAAACAATACAACATTTGTTGACTCTAGGTATCCTTCAGTTGATGTCAACGGAAACATATACGGTATTGGATCTAGTTATGTGTCAGAAGTTGAGTACTATCCGACACGTAATAACCTGAGGTTACCCGCCTATCACAGACTAGATATTGGGTTTAATTTTAATAAGAAGAAAAAATGGGGCGAACGAACGGTGTCAATAGGAGCCTATAACGTGTATAACAGGAAAAATCCATTTTTCATTTCCATCGTTGATCAGTCAAGTGTTCAAAACAATACTCTGCTTAATACTAAAGTAGTGCAGCAGACTTCATTATTTCCGATAATACCCTCCATATCGTATAAATTTAAATTTTAATTGAGATGAAAAAAATCATTTATATCCTCTTATCTATCTTTTTGCTTTTCTCATGTGATAATTTACAAACTGTTATCGAAGTAGATTTGCCAGAGCATGAACCAAAACTAGTTGTTAATTCAATCAATCAAGTAGGTCAAAAATGGAAAGCTTACGTCAGTGTTTCGCAAGCGCCATTATCAAATTCAGACTTTGTGTTTTTAACAGATGCGACTGTTTTGATAATGGACGGTGATAATGTTGTTGACACCTTAAAATACATAGAGTCAGAGTTCTGCTACAAATCCGACGTGATAGTTCAACAAGGAGCAGATTTTCAGATAAGGGTTTCACACCCTATGTATGAGACCGTGAGCGCGGGTTTATATTCTTTTGAAAAAATAAAAATAAAATCTGTGGACGATATACAGTCAGCATCAAATGGCTATGGAAATTTGCGGTTCTCATTTGACGATCCAGCTCAGACTGATAATTTTTACATGATAAGTATCGATTATTATTCTAAATCTTCAGACGGTGAAAGCTATAGCTTATACATTGAAAGCGATGACCCTTCAATTGTTGAAGGGTATTATGCTGATTCAAAACTGTTATTTGACGATAAGCTGTTCAACGGTTCAACAAAAGAGTTTAATTTGTTAATAGATGAATATTTTTCGCAAAGTGAAGATTCAATTTTTCTTAATCTTTGGAGTGTAGACTATGCCTTTTACCAGTACCAGTCCAGCT